>DATBKU010000087.1:0-16839 GCA_036555725.1 Streptosporangiaceae bacterium
AAGCTCAGCGGTCGAGCTGGTGTGCCTTCACCTGGCTGACCAGCATGGCGAACGACCGATCGGAGAGGAAGAGCCGAGGCCCGGCCGGGTTCTTGCTGTCCCGGATGCCGATGGCTCCGGAGAGGTCGGCGACCTCCACGCAGTCGCTGCCAGAGGCGCCGCCACTGTGGCTGGATTTGCGCCACATGGGGGTGCTCATTGTGTGGCCTCCATAGCTTGCTTGATCTTGTCTCGCGAAGCTCCCTCGGGTAGCGCATGCTGCCCGATTCGGTCATATCTCAGTGCGTACGACCTTACCTCCGCGACGGATGGCACCAATCGCCCACCACCCGGCGAGTCGGTGTAGACGATGTCACCCGAGTCGGTTGACATGATCTTGAAGCTCCCGGTCGTCCCGGCGTGCGCACCCGCCGAGCGGGGCAGCACGCGGATACCGATGTGGGGCTGCTCGGACGCCTCCAGTAGGCCAGCGAGCTGCAGGCGCATCACCTTGGGGCTACCGATCGGCCAGTCGAGGGCGTTCTCGGACAGCAGGACCCACAATTGTGGTGGGGGATTCTTGGTCAGGATGGCCTGCCGGGACATCCGTCGCTCTACGTCGCCTTCCACGTCGGCGACGCCGTCCGCCGCGAACAGCGCACGGGCGTACTCGGGTGTTTGGAGGAGCCCTGGCACGACCAATGCCTCGTACGTCTTGATCACGGACGATCTGGCCTCGATGTCGAGGTGCTCCTGGAGCCAGTTGGGGTTGTGGCCCAGGCGGGCGTACCACAGCTGGTAGGTGAAGTGGCCGCCGGTGTTCCACTCCTCATCGAGCACGGCGGCCTGCCTGTCCTCGAGTTTCGCCTGGCCCGTCTCCAGTCTGGAAACCGAGGAACGCGCGCAGTTGATGATCTTGGCGACATCGTGCCCGGTTTGCCCGCGTTGCTCCCGGAAGAGCCGCAAGTCATGAGCCATCCATGCCCACATCGAGGACTTCGGGTCGGGAGACGGCTTGATATGCATGATCGCGCTCCGCACTTTCCATTGATTTCCAGATGTTCCAAGGAACAGCGACAACGCTAACGGCAGCGGGCAGTCTTGTGCGTACAAACAGCGGATTACGAGGCGACAGGGCTCGCGTCAGGAGCGCTCAAGATGCAGACGGCGGCAGGGTGCAGGCGACCACGAACGGAACGGGAGATCACGCTGGCCCCTGTCCCGGAGGCGTCGCGCGAGGCGCGCAGGTTCGTACGACACCACCTGCCGGCACTGGGTTTCCCGAACAAGGTCGACGACGCGACGCTGATCGCGGTCGAGTTGGTCACCAACGCGGTCCGGCATGCTCCGGACGGGCCGATCTGGCTGTCGCTTCGGCTGGCCGGCGGCCGGGCCTTGATGGAGGTGCAGGACTGCTCGCCCGAACTGCCGGTCTTCCGCGAGCCCGGCCACATGGCGGAGAGTGGCCGCGGCCTGCACGTGGTCAAGGAGCTGTCCGCCGCCTTCGACTGGACCCCCGTCGACGGCGGCAAGGTCGTTTGGTCGATCTTGAAATGACGCGAGAAGGAGTGTCGATCTAGGCGAGGGGCGCTCGTGTAGGAGGTAAGCCGCGGAGAGGAGCCTGACGATGAACGAGGTACAGGTACTG
Source organism: Streptosporangiaceae bacterium (assembly GCA_036555725.1). Classification (GTDB taxonomy): domain Bacteria; phylum Actinomycetota; class Actinomycetes; order Streptosporangiales; family Streptosporangiaceae; genus CALAED01. Next base: position 1,628 of record DATBKU010000087.1, read on the forward strand.
ATGTCCGGACGTGGGCTGGTGGAGTCGCCCCGCTGGCACGGTGATCGGCTGTGGTTTTCCGACTGGTCCGCCGGTGAGGTCATCGCCGTGGACATGGCCGGCAAGAGCGAGGTAATGGCGCACGTGCGGTCGCTGCCGCTGTGCACCGCATGGCATCCGGACGGGTGGCTGCTGATCGTCTCGTCGGCGGACGGGCGGCTGCTGCGCCGGGAGCCCGACGGGTCCCTGGTGACCTACGCGGACCTCGGTGAGGCGGGCTGGAACGACATCGTCGTGGACGGTCGCGGCAACGCGTACGTCAACCGAGGCGGCTTCAACCCGATGGCCGGGGAGGAGTTCAAGCCGGGTTTCGTCCACCTGGTCACAGGGGACGGCTCGGTGCGTCAGGTCGCCGACGACATCGCGTTCCCCAACGGGATGGCTGTGACCCCCGACAACTCGACCTTGATCGTCGCGGATTCGTACCGGCACAGCCTGGTGGCCTTCGACATCGGCGCGGACGGAGGCCTCGCCAACCGGCGGGTCTGGGCAGACCTCGGCGAGGGCACCCCGGACGGCATCTGCGTGGACGCTCAGGGCGCGGTCTGGTACGCCGACGTACCCAATCGGTGGTGCCGGCGCGTCGCCGAGGGCGGCACGGTGCTGCGGACCGTCGACCTGGACCGCGGTGGCTTCGCCTGCGCGCTCGGCGGCCCCGATAAGACGACGCTGTTCATCGTGGCGGCCGAGTGGCGGGGGATGTCCGAGATGGTGGCGCCCGGCAGCGGCCAGGTGCTCACCACCGAGGTCGACGTACCGGGTGCCGGCTGGCCGTGAGCAACCGCTCTGCCAATAGCGTGGCCATCGACGACTGGTCGACAAATCGCGAAGATTCTCATCGACGAATCGCTAGGCTAGATCCCGACGAATCACGAAGTACCTGGTGGATGAAGGAGCGAAGTGGCCGAGATAGTCCCACGCGCCGCAGCGCAGCGGTTGCGGGACTTCGCCGCGGCATCAGTCCGGACACGGTACGCAACTACCTTTCGCTCCTCGAGACGGTGTTTCTGATCGGATACGCACGGCCCTGGTCCGACAATCTCACCTCGAAGATCGCCAAGACCTCCAAGGCCTATCTGACCGATTCGGGGCTGGCCGCCAATCTCATGCGCGTCACATCTGAGGGCCTCCGACGCCCAGGGCATCCCGCCCTGGGCGGTCTCGCGGAAACCTTTGTGTTCTGCGAACTCACCAAGGCCGCCGCGTTTGCGGAGACAGCGGCTTCCCTGTACCACTTTCGCGATCGCGACGGCCGCGAGGTGGACTTCATCCTCGAAGCGCGCGACGGCCGGATCATCGCCATCGAGGTCAAGGCGAGCACCTCACCCAGCGCTGACGCGACTCGTCACCTCCGATGGCTCCGCGACAAGCTCGGAGACCGCTTCGTCGCCGGCATCATGCTTTATCTCGGGGAGCACACTCTGCCGCATGGCGACCGCATCCTCGCCATGCCGCTGTCAGCGCTCTGGGGCCACGCCTCGCTGAAATAGCTGCCAGGCCATGGGCCGAGCGGGGGCGGGTTTTCGGAGTATTCGACTGGCTGTTAGTCGCCGTCGGCGGGCGTGTACAAGACGCAGAGTGTGCGGCATTGTTGAAGCGGCCCTCCCCGAATCAGTCTCGAGGAGCCCTGTCTTGAAGGTCATCGGCGCGGGATTCGCGCGTACGGGAACGGCCACTCTCACTGCGGCACTGAAAACTCTCGGCTTCGGCCCCTGCTATCACATGTTCGAGGTCATGGAGCGGCCCGAACGCGTACGGCAGTGGCTCGCGGCGGCGGAGGGCCGCCCGGACTGGGACGAGATCTTCGCCGGGTTCGAGTCCGCGGTCGACTGGCCGGTGGCGGCGTACTGGCGGGAGCTCGCCGACCACTACCCCGACGCGAAGATCATCTTGACCGTACGGGATCCGCAGCGCTGGTACGACAGCGCGGCCGCCACGGTCTTCCAGTTCCGGCTGCTCACCGAGCACTACCCCGGCAAAGCCGTGGGCAAGCTGCTCGCACTCGCCAACCCCCACTTCGCGAACTTCCTCCGGATGGCCGACGTCACCATCTGGAATGGCGTGCTCGACGGTCGTTTCCCCGACCGTGCGTACGCCCTCGACGTGTTCGAGCGCCACATAGATGAAGTGCGGAAATCCATTCCCGCGGACCGGCTGCTCGTCTATGACGTGGCCGAGGGCTGGCAGCCGCTCTGCGACTTTCTCGGCGTTCCCGTGCCGGCCGGCACCGCGTTTCCGAACGTCAACGACACGGCGGCATTCCAGCGCTTCCGGCGCGGGCAGATGGCCAGACTGGCAGTCCGCCCCGTCGCGGCGATCCTGGGAACGGCGGTCGCGCTGACCTACCTCACTCGCCGCCTGGCCAGACGCCGCCACTGACCGGGGCCTGCCCGCCGACAGCCCCTGCCGCATCGTGGCGGCTGAGTGGGACGCATCGCGAAGAAAGTGCTCGACGAATCACGAAGGGCCTGGTGGGCTGGGTGGCTTCGGTGCTCGGCGCCGTTCGGCGGGCTATACGGGGGTGTCGGCGGCGAGGAGGCGAAGGGCGGGCATGACCTGTTCGGCGAACAGGGTGACGCTGCGCAGGAACTCCTCGTGCCCGAGGCTGCCGAACTGGAAGATGCCGCTGAAGGTGCCGAAGCCGAGCTCCCGTTGGTAATCGGTCAGCCGCTGCCGGACGGTCTCCGGGGAGCCGGCCAGGGCGTACCCGCGGTCCATAAGGTGCTCGGGGTCCATGGCGCTGGTGCCGAGCCCGCGCTTGGCCGCGAGCACCCGCGTCGCCGACTGCAGGGTCAGGTAGCCCGCCGGGAAGAACACGTCCTTCGGCATCCGCATCAGCGCGTTGAACAGGAAGCCGAGGTGGATGGCCGCCTCACGGCGCGCCTCCTCGTCGGTGTCCGCCACGTACACCGGCACCGACCAGCCGAGCTGGGACGGCTGCGCGGTGGACCCGTGCCGCTCGGCCGCCGCCCGGTAGCCGTCGAAGGCCCGCCGGACCATGTCGATGTCGCTGTAGGTCTGCACGTACGTGTAGCGGCGCTGCGCCGCCCAGTCGACCGTCTCGACGCTGCCCTGCGACGGGCTCCAGATCGGCGGGTGCGGCTGCTGGAGCGGCCGCGGCCACGGGTTGACGTTGCGCAGCTTGTAGTGCTTGCCGTACCACTCGAACGGGCCCGGCTCCGTCCAGGCCTTGATGATGAGGTCGTGCGCCTCGTAGAAGCGGTCGCGCGACCGCGTCGGGTCCTGGGAGAACGTGTGGTACTCGGCCCCGATGCCGCGTACGAAGCCCGAGATGATCCGGCCGCCCGAGATGACGTCGAGCATCGCGATCTCCTCGGCGACCCGCATCGGGTGGTCGCGCAGCGGCAGCGCGTTGCCGAGGACGGCGATCTTCCCCATTGTCTGCGGCACGAGCAGCGCGGCGGTCACGTTGGGGGAGGGCATCAGGCCGTACGCCGTCTGGTGGTGCTCGTTGACACAGATGCCGTCGAACCCCATCTCGTCGTAGTAGATCAGCTCGCGCAGGTACCGCTGGTACAGCTCGTGGCCGCGCTCCGGGTCGAAGTGCTTGTTGCTCAACGTGACCCAGCTGGAGTCGCGGCTCGCCAGGTGCGCCTCCGGCAGGTACGGGTACGGCATCAAGTGGAAGCCGAAGAACCTCATGCGCCCTCCAGGAAGGTCCGCAGCACACCCAGCGCGGCGGCGGTCTGCTCGACGAGCGGCAGGTGGCCGGCGTCCTCGATGATCGAGACCTCCGCCTTGGGCAGCAGCTCGGCCCAGCGGTGCGCGTAGCCGACCGGCAGCAGGCGGTCCTGCGCACCCCAGAGGATGAGGGTCGGCGCCGCGATGCGATGCAGCCGCTCCGGCAGCTTCGGGTCGTGCATATAGGGGTTCCAGGCCAGGTGGGCGGTGGCGATCCGGTTGCGCAAGTAGAGCGTGAAGCGGTCCGGATCCTCCTCGAGCCCCGCCGCGCGCTGTACGGCCGCGGCCCGCAGGTCGTCGTCGTGGTAGACCAGCGCCTCGAGCTCCGCCGGGCTGTGCGTGAAGACGTCCGGCGTGGGCACGCCCTCGGCCCGTACGCCCGCGGCGTCGGCCAGGACCAGCCGGCTCACCCGCCGCGGCTCGATGGTCGCCAGGTCCGCGGCCAGCCAGCCGCCGAGCGACACCCCGATCACAACGGCCTGTGCCGCGTCGATCTCGTCCAGCAGATCGAGGTAGAAGAACGCCAGGTCGTGGACGCTGTCGATGCCGTCGCGGTCCGCACTGCCGCCGAAGCCCGGGTGGTCGGGGCGGTAGACCCGGTACGACTCCGCCAGCGCGGCCAGCGCCGGCGTCCACAACCCGAGGTCGCCGGAGCCGTGGAGGTAGAGCAGCGGGTCTCCGGAGCCGCCCGCCCGCATGCGGACGGGGGTGCCGCGTACCGTCAGGTCCCATTCCTCGTGGTCGGCCGGTTGCGGGGCCGCTGCCGTACTCACCGGGCGCTCGCTCGGCGGGCTCGCTCCGTACTCACGGTGCCGACCGTAGCCAGGACCCGCTCCGAGCGGCCAATACACACTGGTTCGGCACTCATCACCGCAGGTGATCGGGCTCGGGCGGAAGCGAAGCGCCGCGCCTAGCAAAGTTCGCTATAGCGGAATTTCACGCCGATCATGTTACACACTGTGGAAGTTCGGGGCTTCGCAATCTAGAGTGAACTCGGGGATCCGATGCGTTCACCGGCAAAGGAGACCACGCGTGGAGCTGCGCCACCTGCGGTATTTCCTCGCAGTCGCCGAAGAACTGCACTTCGGGCGTGCCGCCGAACACCTGCACATCGTCCAGCCCGCACTGAGCAAGCAGATCGCGGCACTCGAAAAGGAGCTCGGCGTCCGGCTGCTCGAACGCACCAAGCGCCGGGTCGAGCTGACCGACGCCGGCCGGGCCTTCCTCGAGGACGCACGAAACGTGCTCGCCCAGGCCGACCTCGCCGCCGACCGGGCCCGCTCCGCCGGGCGCGGCGACCGCGGGGTCCTGGTCGTGGGGTTCATCCCGCCCGCGCTCAACAGCGTGCTGCCTCCCGCGCTGAACCGCTACCGCGGCGAGCACCCCGATGTACGGCTCGTCCTGCGCGAGCTGACGAACCGGCAGGCGGTCGACGGGGTGCTGGCGGACCGGATCCACATCTCGTTCGTCCGGGTCCCGTTCGACGACCACGGCCTGTGCTGCGAGCCCGTGTACGAGGAGCCGGTCGTCCTTGCGCTGCCCAGCGACCACCCGCTGACCGCGCTCGAAGCGGTACCGCTGGGTGCGCTGTGCGACGAGGCGTTCGTGATGATCCCGCGCGTTCAGGAGCCCGAGCTGCACGACTACTACATCGCACTGTGCCAGGAGGCCGGGTTCAGCCCGCACATCGTGCATGAGGTCAACACCACGGTGGTGGGCGTCGGCCTGGTCGCCAGCGGGGTGGGGGTCTCGTTCGTGCCCTCGTCCACCCGCGTCATGGCCCGCACCGGCGTCGTTTACCGGCCGCTGCGCGACCCGACGCCGCGCTTCCGGATGGCCGCGGTGTGGCGCCGCGACGCCGACCCGCTGCTGAAATCCTTCCTGCGCACCCGGCCCTGGTCGGCCCCGCTGGACCGGTCCGCGCAGCTGGACGGCCGGGTACGCCACCTCACCCCGGCCGTCTAGCCTTAGCGTCGTAGGTCAGGCGACGGGCAGCCGTACATCGATCACGGCGCAGCGGCCGCCGTCCTGGATCTCCAGGCAGCGCGCCAGCGCCTTCGCCAGGTCCTCCGGACGCTCCACGACCTCGCCGTCACCGCCGTACGCACGAACCAGCTGCACGTAGTCGGCGGCGGGGGACAGCTCGGTCTCCGGGAAGTCATTGGCGCTGTCCGCGCTGCCCTTCGGAAACAGCTTCTGTACGGGCAGTTTCGACGCCCGGTAGGCCTGGTTGTTCAAGATCACCGCGATAAACGGGGCGCCCGCCTTCTGGGCGGTCCAGATGGCGGCCGTCGGCACGCCGAAGTTGAACGAGCCGTCGCCCACGATCGTCACCACCGGTGAGTCCGGCCGCGCCAGCTTGACCCCCAGGGCGCCGGCCACGCCCCAGCCGAGGGCGGGGGAGCCGGTGCCGAACCGCTGACCCGGCTCGCGGGCGATCTGCCGGATGATGGCCGGCCGGTTGGTCACCGCCTCCTCCAGCAGCACGGCCTCGGGCGGCAGCGCCTTGTCGAGGGCCGCCAGCATCGCGTCGACCGGCTCGGTGGTCGCCAGCCCGGCCCAGGCCGCCCGCTTCTCGGCCAGCCGGTCGGTCGCCGCCGAGCGCTGGTCGCGCCAGCGTCCCGTACGCTCCGGCGTGCCGAGCCCGCGCAGTTCCGCCTCGAGCAGCGGGAGCGCCACCGCGGTGTTGGCGGTCAGCGCGAGCTCGATGGGATAGGTCCACGTCGGCATCGTGTGCTTCACGCAGTCGATGTCGATCTGCAGGACCGTGGCGTCCGGGGGCGGCGCGGCCTGCACGGGGATCCACGGCACCTCGCAGTCGAGCAGCAGCACCACGTCGGCGGCGCGCAGCTCGTCGGCGCCGTCGAGCTCGCTGCCGGCGAAGAGCGGATGGCGGGGCGGGAAGTTGAGCCGGTCCTGGTGGTCGATGACCGCGGCGCCGATCAGCTCGGCCACCTTGACCAACGAGGCCGAGGCGCCCGGGCGGGCGCCCGTACGGCCGGTGACGATCACCGGGCGGCGGGCGTCGCCGAGGATCCGGGCCATCTCGGCGAGCCCGTCCGAGTCGGGCGCGGCGGGGCGCGGCGGCAGCAGCCGCCGGGAGTAGTGGTCGGCGCCGTCCTCCATCAGCGCCTCGCGCGGCAGCATGACGTACGCCGGGCCCGTCGGGTCGCTGCGGGCGACCTGATACGCCCGCCGGACGATGCCGCCCAGCTCCCGGCCGCGCGGCACCTCCATGGTCCACTTGCCGAACGCGCGCAGGATCGCCTGCTGGTCGGGCTGCTCCTGCTGCCAGTGGATGTACGTGTCGCGGTGGCCCGGCACGTCGGGCGAGATGCTGTACGGCGTGCGGCCTGCGAAGATCACTACGGGCACCCGGTTGCGCTGCGCGTTGTGGATCGCGCCGCCGAGGTTGAGGGTGCCCGCGTCGACGTGCACCATGACGGCCTGTGGCGCGCCGCTGGCGAAGTAGTGCCCCATCGCCGCGGACAGCGCGACGAACTCGTGCGTGCACAGCACGGTGCGCGGGTGCGGGGTGCCGTGCTCTCGTGCGGCGGCCAGCGCCTCCTGGACCGGTGCGGTGTCGGTGCCCGGATTGATGAACAGGTACTCGACGCCTTCGTCGGCGAGCGTGGTGACGAGCTCCGCCGCGGCATCCGGGCCGATGTGATCTTCCATGGTTTCCTCTCTAGCCCGTGCGGTGGGGTTATGGCAATGTCGGAGGAGATCGAATTGGTCACTTCGCACCAGGCCGTCGGGGGTTGACGTCCTGAGCCGGTCGCCGCAGCGGGGTATGCGAGATCCAGCCCTGGGTACGCCGCTAGGCGAGGAGCCGACACCCCCGGCTAATGGAGGATGAGCCCACATGACCGCACCGCAGCCGGGACCGTACCCACAATATCCAGGGGGCGGCGGCGGGATGCCGCCGGTGCAGCCCAAGCCGCCGATCCCCGACACCGTGCGCAACGCCTTCTACTTGATGCTGGGCGCGGCCGCTCTTCAGGTCGTCGGGATCATCGGGTCACTGGCCCAGATCAGCGACATCCGCCGGGCGGTCCGCGATGCGCTGCGCGATCAGCCCGACACGACCGAGAACACGATCAACGCGGCGGTGAACTTCACGATCGCCATCATCGTCATCATCGGGCTGTTGTTCGCCGGCCTTTGGGTCTGGATGGCGTTCGCCAACCGGGCCGGCAAGAACTGGGCCCGCATCACCGGCACCGTGTTCTTCGGGATCCTCAGCCTGCTCACGCTGTTCAGCCTGATCAGCGCGGCCGGCAGCGCCAGCAACGAGAACAGCATGACCGCCGGCACGACGAGCTCGGCCGTCAGCTGGGTGATCAACATCATCATCTGGATCGCCGGCCTGGTCACCGTCATCCTGCTGTGGAACAGCCGGTCGAGCGCCTACTTCCAGGGGGCCGCCGCCTCGTACGGCTACGGGTATCAGCCGGAGCCGCCGTACCCGCCGCCGTCCGGTCCCGCCCCGGGACAGACCGCGCCCGGGCAGACCGCACCGCCCGCAGGGCCACCACCGTCCGACGGCCCCCAGGACATGCCACCGCCTCGATAGCGAGATCCGGTCACCGGGCCGCCATGCCGAACGGCCCGAATACGTGGCTGCTTTGATTCCGGCACACCATTAGTCAGGGACAACTTTGTATTAGCCGTGCATCACGCCTATGCCGTTACATACGGATACAAAGGTGGTCTATACCGCAGGTCTCCTCTCGACCACCAACGACTCGACATGGGCTTTAGGTGACGATGCTCAGGCAGGATCTTGGGACGCGCGCCGAGACGGTCGGCAGCCTGCTCCGGCCGCAGGAGGTTCTCGACGCTGTCCAGCGGGATTCGGGGTCCAGAGCGGAGATTCTCGACAGCGCCGTCCTCGACGCGGTCAAGCTGCAGCGTGACGCCGGCCTCGACATCATCACCGACGGCGAGATGCGGCGGCTCTCCTTCGCACAGACCCCGTACTTCCTCGACTGCTTCGAGCGCAGGCCGGGCGGCGCCGACCTCAACTGGCGCGGCGGCACCGGCCCCGCGACGACCCCGGCGGGCGCCGGGCTGGTGATCGGGTCCGAGCAGCCGACCCATCCGGTGGTCGTACGGCGGGTGGCCGACGCTCACCGCACCGGGAACATGGCCGCCGAGTACGCCTTCCTCGCTCGGCACGCGGGCGGCACCCGGACGAAGTACGCGCTGGCCGCGCCGAGCTTCCACCGGCGTTACTGGTCGGCGGAGCATTCGACCCAGGCGTACCGCAGCTGTGAGGAGTTCCTCACCGAGATCCGCGACTACGAGCGCGAGATCGTCGAACAGGTCGCGGCCCTCGGCTGTGACTACGTCCAGCTGGACGCGCCCAACTACGGCACGCTGTGCGACGCCGACTACCGGGCCCGCTTCGAGCGGGACGGACGCGACGTGCACGCGGAGATCGCGTTCGACGCCGACCTGGACAACTCGCTGTTCGACGGCATCGGGAACGTCACCCGGGCGCTGCACATCTGCCGCGGCAACGCGCCGGGCGGAAAATGGAACGCCACCGGCGGCTACGGCGCGGTCTCCGGCGAGCTGTTCCCGCGGCTCGACTTCGACCGGCTGCTGCTCGAGTACGACACGGATCGCGCCGGCACCTTCGCGCCGCTCGCGGACGCACGGCCCGGCACCGTCGTGGTCCTCGGCCTGCTGACGACGAAGTCCGGTGAGCTCGAGGACGCCGACGAGGTCGCGGCCCGGATCGCCGAGGCCGCCACGATCAAGCCGCTGGCAGAGCTGGCGCTGAGCACACAGTGCGGGTTCGCCTCAGTCGCGAACGGCAACCCGCTGACACCCGCACAGCAGCAGGACAAGCTCCGGCTCGTCGTCACTGTGGCCCGCCGCATCTGGGGAAGCGAACCCACCTAGAAGCGATCACACCCCGACGGTGCCGTCGATTCCCTCGCGCAGGAAGTCGGCATGCCCGTTGTGCCGGGCGTACTCGTGGATCAGGTGCAGCATGACCAATCGCAGCGATACGTCCTCGCCCCATCTGGCCTGGTAGCCGGTCACGTCGAGGGACTCCGCGGCGTCCTCGATCCGGCGTGAGTGCTCGACCTCGCGCTGCCAGGCGCCGAACGCCTCCGCCCGCGACGAGGCACTCGCGTCGTACGCCACCTGGTAGTCGCCCTCGTCCGACCACACGAGCGGAATGTCCTCCCCGTTGATCACCCGGCGGAACCACGTGCGCTCCACCTCGGCCATGTGCCGTACCAGGCCGAGCAGCGAGAGCGTCGAGGGCGGCATCGACTGCCGGCGCAGGTCGTCGTCGGACAGGCCGTCGCACTTCATCGCCAGCGTCGCCCGGTGATAGTCGAGGAAGGTCCGCAACATCTCGCGCTCACCCGCGATCAGCGGCGGACTGGGCCGTTGCGTGGTCACTGGCCTCCCCTACCTGTTTCTCATGGGGCTTACGTGGGACGGGTGTAACGGTGTTTGACGCCCCGGGGGAAGTACTCCGGGTCGCCCACCGGGTGCAGGGTAATACGCGGGGTCTGGCGGTCGTCCGGCACGTAGTGGGCGAACTCGCTGTTGAGCCGGCGCAGGTGGGTACGGATCGAGTCGGCGGCCAGCCGTACGCGGGCCGGGGACGGCTCCTCGCCCGGTGCCAGTTCCACGGCGACGGACAGGAAGCGGTCGCGGTCGGCGTCCTCGACGACCTGGAGCACGAACTTGCCGGTGACCCAGCCGCTGATGTCGGACTGTTCGAGGCCGACGGTCACGTTCTCCGGAAAGACGTTGGCGCCGAAGAACGACACGGTGAAGTGCGAGCGGCCGAACACGTACGCGAACGGCAGCCGCGGCCCGGGCGGCGGCTCGAAGCCGTACTTCCCGCAGAAGGCGATCATCTCGTCGTGGCCGATGAGGCCGCCCTCGTCGGCGATGTGGTAGCGGATCAGCGGGATGCCGTTGTCGCCGGAGAACAGCAGCGTGCCGTCGTGGACCTCGAAGAAACGGCTGCGCGGGTCGTACTGCACCAGGGTGGGCAGCCGTGACTCGCCGAACAGCGTCTGCGCCGCGTCCGGGTGGCCCGCCAGGAACCGGCGGACGGCGACGGACAGCGGCGTCTCGTTGCCGAGGACGCCCGCGTCGGCGGTGCCGTACAGCGAGGCCGAGTCGTGGGTGGGCCGCCGCATCCCGGCGCGCGCCCCCACCAGGTCGCGCCACTCCTCGCTGAACACCTCGCCGGCCAGCACCATCTTGATCTCGAACGCGGGCCAGGCCACGCCGCGGGCCACCCCGGTGTCGATCACGTCCTTCAGGAACGGCGGATAGCCGAGCAGCACGGTCTGCTCGAAGGACGGCGCGAGGTCGGGCACGACCCGCAAGATCTCGTCCTTGTCGTTGCCGGGCGCGATCACGGTGATCGGGTAGCCCTTCGCGGCGAGGTGCCGGCAGCAGGCGGTCGTGTAGAGGCCGCCGACCCACGTGCCGAGCGGAAAGACGACGACGGCGAGCGTGCGGCGCCGATCGGCTCCGAAGGAGTGGAAGATCTGCTCGAAGCGCGCGGCGACCTGCAGCTCGTCGGTGACGAAACGGGGCCAGTACGACGGCGTCCCGGTCGACCCGGACGATACGGCGATCATGTCGCAGCCGTCGAGCCGTCCGTCGCGGCACAGCTCGGGCAACGGGTACCGCCGCTGGTAGTTGTCCTTGGTCGTGAGCGGCAGCCGCACGAAATCAGCAAGTGTCCGTATTTGTGCCGCTGCGACGCCGTGCCGGGCCAGGAAGTCCGCATAGGCCGGAACGGTCCCGGCCACCCGGTGGAACAGCTCCAGGACGCCGGCGCGCACGGCCTCCGGGTCGGGCGGATCGGGCTCTGGCGGCCGCGCGACGAACTCCCGCAACTCGGCGACGACATCCATGACGCCATCCTGGCAGAGGGCACGGATACACTCCGCACGATGAGCGAGCGAGCGCCCTGGCAGTGGGAGGAGCCGGTCTGGCGCGGCCACGTCGAGCGGGTGCGGGCCGGTCGTAGCCTGCGGCCCGCCGCCTGGCCGGGCGGCGCGAAGGTGGCCGTGGCCCTGTCGTTCGACTCCGACCACGAGACGATCCCGCTGCGCGACGGCGAGACCAGGCCCGGCAAGCTCTCCCAGGGCGAGTACGGCTCCCGCGTGGGCGCGCCGCGGATCCTGCGGCTGCTGGAGCGGTACGGCATACCCGCGACGTTCTTCATGCCCGCGGTGTCCGCGCTGCTGCACCAGGACGAGGTGCGATGGTACGTCGCGGCGGGACACGAGGTGGGTGTGCACGGCTGGATCCACGAGCGCAATATGCTGCTTTCCCAGGCCGACGAGCGGGAGTTGGCCGTCCGGTCCGTCGACACGCTGGAGAAACTCACCGGGGTCCGGCCGGTCGGCATCCGCACGCCGTCCTGGGACTTCTCCGACCACACGCTCGCCATCACCCGGGAGCTCGGGCTGCGGTACGACTCGTCGCTGATGGCCGACGACGAGCCGTACGAACTGCTGGCCGACGGCGAGCCGACGGGGGTCGTGGAGATCCCGGTGGAGTGGATCAGGGATGACGCGCCGTACTTCACGATGGACCGGCACACGTCGATCAGGCCCTACACGGCGCCCCGGGCCGTCCTGGACATCTGGCGAGACGAGTTCGATCTCGCGTACGCCGACGGCGGCCTGTTCCAGCTCACCCTGCACCCGCACGTCATCGGACACCGGTCCCGGCTGGCCGTTCTCACCGAGCTGCTGGCCCACATCGCCGGGCACCCGGACGTCTGGTTCGCCACCCATGCTCAGCTCGCCGAGCACGTCCTCACATCGTCAGAGCAGGACCGTTCGAACGAAACTCCGTCTTAGCGAAGGGGCTTCCCGTCCGGCACGGTACGGCTGTACACGGGAGATCGCCGACTTCGCCGACACGGGCCGCACGCTGACCGACGAGGAGTGGACCGAGCTGTACCGGCGCCACGACCAGTACATGGTGTAGCGGGTTACGGGTTGGCCTGCTCCGTCACCGGCAGCAGCACCCGGAAGCGGGTGTTTCCCGGCTCCGACTCCACGGTTATGTCGCCGTGGTGCCGGTTGACTACGATTCGCCAGCAGATGTCGAGCCCCAAGCCGGTGCCCTCGCCAACCGGCTTGGTGGTGAAGAACGGCTCGAAGATCCGCTGTTTGATCTCGGCCGGGATGCCCGGGCCGGTGTCTCCGATCTCGACCAGCACCCGTCCGTCGTCGGCCTGGGCGGTACGAATCGTGAGCGTGCCCTTGCCGTCCATCGCGTCGATCGCGTTGTGGATGATGTTGGTCCACACCTGGTTGAGCTCACCGGCGTAGGCGGGCACGGTCGGCAGCGAGCGGTCGAAGTCCTTGACGAGCGTGATGCCCTTGCCGATCTTGCCGCCCAACATGACGAGCGTGGATTTGAGGCCGTCGTGCACGTTGATCCACTGGTGCGGCGCGCGGTCCATCTGGGAGTACTGCTTGGCCGCGCTCAGCAGGGTGGAGATCCGGGTGGTGGCGTCCTCGATCTCGCCCATCAGCGTCTCGGTCTCCACGGCGTACCCGAGCCAGCGCAGCGCCGGGTTGAGCCGCTCGCTCCCCACCGCCTCGCTCACCTCGTCGAGCCGGGCCGGTGTGATCCCGGCCGGCACGAAGATCGGGGCGAGGTCCCAGCCGTCGACGATGTCGTGTGCGTCCAGCCAGTCGGAGAGCTCGTCCTCTCGGTCGGCCTCCTCCATGGCGCTCAGCTTCGGCGCGTCGGCGACCTGCTTGACCAGGGTCTCTTGCACGTCGAGCAACTTCTCCAGCAGGTCGGGCTCGATGTCGTGGCGGGCGAGCAGTGCCAGCTTGTGCCGCATGCCGGCGACCCGTTCCCGCAGCGACGCGGTCGCCCGCACGGCCGCCGCGGCGGGGTTGTTCAGCTCGTGGGTCAGCCCGGCGGTCAGCTTGCCGAGGGCGAACAGCCGCTCGCGGCTGCCGACCACGGTATCGGTGGTGCGGCCGCCCAGGAACATGCCCTCCAGCAGGTGCGCGGCCATGGGGAACCAATCGCGGACCTGCTCGGCGAACTCGGCGGCCGGCAGCGACAGGAACTCGACGTCGGTGACGCCGTACATCGAGACGGCGTAGCGCTGCTCGCCGGTCTGCCCGACGAGGAACTGGGTGGCGCCGCAGTACACCCCGCGCTGGTCGGTGCGGGTGATTTCGACCTCGTCGCCCGCGACCATGCGGGCCATCCGCAGCGTGCCCGACAGCAGCACGTAGAAACAGGTCGCCGGGTCGCCCTCGCGCAGCACCGTGTCGCCGGCGGCGAACCGCTCGACCTTGCCGTGCTCGGCGATCCAGCCGATCTGCTCGTCGTCGAGCCGCTCGAACAGGAACAGCGTGCGCAGCTCGGTGGGGGTAAGTGTGGTCATCGCTCCTCCAGGTAACGATGCACCAGGGTGACGGCCATCGCGCCCTCGCCGACCGCCGAGGCGACCCGCTTGACGGATTGGGCGCGGACGTCACCCGCGACGAAGACACCTGGAATCGATGACTCCAGGTAGAGCGGGTCGCGATCGAGCGGCCAACCGGGCGGCCGGCGCCCCTCGCGGAGCAGGTCGGGGCCGGTGCAGATGAACCCGTGCTGGTCGCGGACCACGGTGTCATCCAGCCACTCTGTGTACGGCGCCGCTCCAATGAAGACGAACACGTGACTGGCCGGCACTATTTCCTCGACGCCGCTGTCGGCGGCGCAGAGGGTCAGCTCCTCCAGGTGGTCGGCGCCACGCGCCGCCGCCACGGTCGTCCGCACCCGCACGTTGATGTTGTCGATACCGCGGAGCTGCTCGATGAGGTAGTGCGACATTGACTGCTCCAGGTCTTTGCCGCGGACGAGCAGGGTGACCGAGTGGGCGTGCCGGGAGAAGAACACCGCCGCCTGGCCGGCCGAGTTGGCGCCGCCGACGATGTAGACGTCTTCGCCCTCGCAGTCCTGCGCTTCGGTGGACGCGGACCCGTAGTAGACGCCGCGGCCGGTCAGCTCGGAGCAGCCGTCGGCGTCGAGCGCCCGGTACATGACGCCGGTGGCCAGCACGATGGAGTGCGCGGCGATCTCGCTGCCGTCGTGGAACTTGACGACCCGCGCCGAGCCGCGCGTCTCCAGGCCCACCACGCCGCGGGCGGTGAGCACCTCGGCGCCGAACTTGTGCGCCTGCCGCCGCGCCCGATCGGTGAGCTGCGCGCCGGAGACCCCGTCGGGAAAGCCGAGGTAGTTCTCGATGCGTGAGCTCTGGCCCGCCTGGCCGCCGGTCGCCTTCTTCTCCACGAGCACGGTTCGCAGGCCCTCGGAGGCCCCGTAGACCGCGGCGCCGAGCCCGGCCGGCCCGCCGCCGACGACGATCAGGTCGTAGAACTCCTCCGCGGGGTCGGTGGACAGACCGGCCGCGGCGGCGATGTCGGTGCCGCTGGGCCGGCACA
>DATBKU010000088.1:0-107900 GCA_036555725.1 Streptosporangiaceae bacterium
GCTCGTCGCCCGGCGACGCGAAGGCCGCCAAGTGATCTACGTGCGCACCAGCAAGGGCCACAACCTCTGCGGCCCCGCTTAGCCGCGCTTGAGGACCGTGGTGAAACTACGCCAGGCGGCGCGGCTGAAGGTGAGTGCAGGCCCGTCGGGGTTCTTCGAGTCGCGTACGGCCACGATGCCCGGCAGCGGAGCGACCTCCACGCAGTTGCCGCCGTTTGTGCTGCTGCGGCTGCTCTTGCGCCAGCGGGCGCCGGTCAGGTCCATCTCTCTTCCACCATCTTCTTGATCAGCTGCAAGGATTCGCGCTGCGGCAAAGCGTGGGTCTGCAAGGTGTTCCACATGTCGTTCAGTTCCTCGATGTCCTGCGGGGCGCGCACGATCTGGCCGCGCAGGATCGTATCCACGTACGCTACCTCGCCATTCCCAGCGCCGAGGGATGCGATGGCGAGCGCGCCCGGGAGACCGGGATGCACGCCGTGCGGGATCAGCTGAACGGAAACGTGCGGCAACGCGGCGACCTCGATCAAATACTCCAGCTGCTCGCGCATGACCGTCTTGTCGCCGACCGGACGCAGCGATACGGCTTCGTCGAGGATGGCGTAGAGCCTTGGCGGGGGTGGATCATCGCGGAAGAGGATCTGCTGACGCTCCAGCCGGGCCGCGACCTTGTTCTTGTCGCCGTTCAACAGGACGGATGCGTACGCCTCTTTCTGCAACAGCCCCGGCACAACCGCAAGCTCCAGGGCGCGCAGCCGACGGGACTTGGACTCGATGATCGGCCACTCGTTGAACCACGGCGGGAAGCGATCGGCCTTGCGGTAATCGAGGAGGCGGGCCAGCGCGCCGTCGGTCTGGAGAGCTTCGTCGCATGCTTTGGCGAACTCTGGGGATGCCGGGATGTTGCCGTTCTCGGTGCCGCTGATCAGCGACTCGCTGAAGTTGATGCGGGCTGCGAGCTGGGCCTGGGTGAGTCTGGCGGCGAGGCGGTAGTGGCGAAGCTCGCGTCCCCAGATGGCCTGCGGACCGTACGGATCAGCCATGTCATCCTCCACGTCGAGGTTCAACCGACTTCAAGACCGCGCGGTGATCTTCAAGATTGTTGATGTTGTAGCGATGTCCGTACTAAAAGTAGTTCGTACGCGTGAGGCTTGACCTGCCGAAGTCGCAAGAAGTCAAGGAGCCCACCCGTGCCGTACGACAGCTGCCCCACCCAGCCGCACCCATCTGGCCGCGCCGACACGTGCTGCGTGCCGCTGGAAAGCTCGCGCCTGCCGATGCGCGCCGAGTCGGCCAGGGTGGCGCGCCGCCGCGTACGCGAGACGCTGGAGCTCTTCGACGCCGCCCCGGACGCCATCGACGACGCCGAGCTACTGACCTCCGAGCTCGTGACCAACGGGATCGTGCACGCGGGCGCGTACGGCTCGGCGCTGAAGCTGTACCTCATGCGCGACGATCAGCGGCTGATCGTCGAGGTGCACGACCCGAGCCGCCGAGTGCCATACCTCCTCGCGGAGCCGGACGACTTCAGCGAATCGGGCCGCGGCCTGATGATCGTCGACAAGATCGCCGCCGACCGAGGCGTCCGCCTGACCCCGCAGGGCGGCAAAGTCATCTGGTTCGAACTCCCCGCCTGGCCCCGCCGCTGAGTTCGAGTGACACCGGCGCGGCTACGACCGGGACTTTGTGCCCTGTCGTTGCGAGGGCAGGCGGCATGAGCATGAATGTGCCCGCGCGGTTACGTCCCGCCCGAGCGCTACACCGGGTGAGAGCCCCTTGAGTGTGACGCGTGGCGAGGAGGGTGTGCCATGGCACAAGAGGATCAAGTCAAACATCCGGGTCGGCGACTCGGCGGTGGAGCGATCGCCTCGCTCTCCGGGCTGGGTGTGCTGCTCATCTTCATCATCCAGAACCGGCAGGACGTCAGGTTCCACTTCCTCGTCTGGTACTTCATCTGGCCGATGTGGCTCTACACGATCCTGGTGGCGCTGTTCGGGGCGGTGGTGTGGCTCGGGTTGGGTGTGGTGCGGCGTCACAGACGTCGCAAGGAACGCCGCGAAAGCCGGCGCTACTGAGCTGCGTGCGGGCGAAGCCGCTGGTCTGCGCAGTCACCCTGCGGGGGTGATGACCCATGTCGGCCGCGCAACGTGGGGTAGGCACAGGGTCCGTCGACGGACGTTCAGGAACGAGCCCGGCTGGCCTGAGCTCGCCTTCTCCGGAGGTTCCGCTCAACCTCGTCGCGTGTCTCGGTACCACTGGGGCGCTCCTCAACTCGGTGAACATCGAGATAACCGGTCAGTTCGGCTGACCGGCCGGGATCGGATGGTGCCCTCCGACCTGGGAGGATGGGATCTGTTGCCGCTTCCATCACCCGGGTTGGGCGGGCCCCTGACACGTGCGATCACGGCTGGCAGGATGAGGTGACGAGGTTCCGCGCAGGGGTCTCGGTAGCTGCTGTATCGCTGGCGGAGGGCGAAGATGAGGCGTGCCCATCTGCCCCTCGCTGCGCTGTTCGCCGCGGTCCTGTCCGGGTGCACGTCGACGCCTGCCGCGCCGGCCCCGCCCGTGTCCACACCGGCGCAGGTGGCGCAGTCGACCAAGTGCCCAGCACCGGTGGCCGCGCCCAAGGTGACCCCGGCCGACGTGCGGTTCACGCCTGGGCGGACGTTGCGTTCCGGCTCGGCACGCGATGCGGGGCTGACGCCTGGGCCGGTCGCGGCCATCGCGAGTGACGCGGCACGCTTCATGAAGCAGCGACGCTATCCGGGAGCGGTCGTACTGGCCGCCCGCAATGGCGTGATCGCCACGCACGAGGCAATGGGCTACGCGCTGCGCTACTCCGACGACAAACCCACCGAGCTGCCGCGCGACCGCCGGATCCCGATGCGTAAGGACACGATCTTTGACATCGCGTCGCTGTCGAAGTTGTTCACCTCGCTGGTGGCGGTCCAGCAGGTGGAACGCGGGACGCTGTCGCTGAACGCTCCGGTCGCGTCGTATCTGCCCGGGTTCGGACAGCGCTGCAAGGATCACATCACGGTCAGGCAGTTGCTCACGCACACCAGCGGGTTGCGGCCCGACCTGCCCTTCTACAGGGACAAGACGCGCGCGCAGCAGCAGGCGCTGCTGTATTCGGACAAGCCGCAGGCCACCCCGGGGACGGCGTACATCTACTCCGACCTCAACCTGATCGTGCTGCAGTTCGTGCTGGAGAAGGTGACCGGGCGGACCCTGGATGCCCTCGTCCGCGACGGCATCACCCGGCCACTCGGCATGACCGACACCGGCTATCGGCCGCCCGCCGCCCACCGATCGCGCATCGCGGCCACCGAAGATGAGCACGTTCCGCCCGCGAAGGCCAACCGCGGCCTGGTGTGGGGCCAGGTACACGACGAGAACGCATGGGCGCTGGGCGGCGTCGCCGGCCACGCAGGAGTGTTCTCCACCGCGCACGACCTGGCGATCCTGGCGCAGATGCTGCTGAACGGCGGGCGATACGGTCAGGTCCGTGTGCTGAGCGAGGATTCGACCCGGTGGTTGTTCACCGACTTCAACCGCAAGTTCCCCGGGAACTCGCACGCACTGGGCTTCGAGCTGAACCAGCGCAGGTACATGGACCAGCTTGCCTCCCCGGTCACCGCCGGGCACACCGGCTACACCGGAACCGCACTGGTGATCAACCCGCGGTCGCACGCGTTCGTGATCTTGCTGACCAACCGCGTCCATCCGAGCCGGCTCTGGGGTGGCATCAACCCCGCCCGCCGCGCCGTCGCCCGCGACCTCGCCCAAGCCATCGCCTGACGCCCGTAGCGCTTCGCAGGCAACCTTCGTTTGCCACGGTGGCGGCCGACGGGTCCGGGCACGCGCTGGCCAGAGACGAAGGAGAGCGGTTGGTCGTCGGCCCGCTCGCGGCCCACGACGAGCCGACCGCCTGTGCGCTCGTCGACGCGCACGCCCGGCACGCCACCGTCCCGGTCCGCGTCGACGTGTCGCCCCGCTTCGCCACCCTGTCGGCGTGGTTGCGCGAGCGCGGCCTGAACCCGCGGGTGACGCTCCCGCTGATGGTGTACGGCGGACAGCTCGAAGGCGACCGCGCCATCCCGTACGCCATCGCCTCCCTCTCCCTCGGCTGACCTTCGTCGCTCGGCATCGGGACCGGACACGACGCGACGCCTACACGTGGAGCGCGATACCTCGTACTTCTGTATCTCGTTATCGCGAGTCATCCACTCCGTCGGTGGCTGGGAGAAGGCTGTGTGGGGGCGTGACAAATGTCATCGGGGACCGGTGACCGCGCGCACTGACCGTTTCTTGGCGCCGGCCGGAGGGTTGAAGGCAGGAATGACCCCCGGTCGACAAGGAATGGGAGAAGTAATGGGCAACACCAGGGCGGCCATCGGGCTGGTTTTCGGCGCCGGTCTGATCGTCTACGGGGCCGTACGCGGGTCGTGGACGCCGGCGGTGATCGGCATCGTGCTGATCGCGGTTGGCGGCGTCCGCGCGCTGCTGGCGACGCGCCGATCCGGCTGACCTCGCTGGGATGAAGCCGATCTGAAACCACCCTATGCTGCAATGCCGACGACATTTTGACTGTCAGGACACAGGGAGATCGGCGAGCTGTGAAGGTCTTGGTGGTCGGCGGGGGCATCGGCGGGCTGGCGACCGCATTGAGCCTCGACGCCGTCGGTATCGAGTGTGAGGTATTCGAGCAGTCGCGGGGCATCCACGAGCTCGGCGTCGGCATCAACATCCTGCCGCACGCGATCAAGGAGCTCGCGGACCTCGGGCTGCTCGAGGCGCTCGATCAGGTCGGGGTCCGGACGCACGAGCTGATCTATACGAACCGGTTCGGCCAGGAGATCTGGCGCGAACCGCGGGGCGAGGCGGCGGGCTACGACGTGCCGCAGTTCTCCATTCACCGCGGGCGGCTGCAGGGCGTGCTGTACGACGCGGCCCTGGCCCGGATCGGCAAGGACGCGATTCGTACCGGCCACCAGTTGCGGAGCTTCACGCAGGACGACGATGGCGTCACCGCGACCTTCACGCTACGCGACGGCTCGGACAAGGCCGTGACGGTACGCGGCGACGCCCTGATCGGGGCCGATGGCATCCATTCGAAGGTGCGGCACACGTTCTACCCCGACGAGGGGCCGCCCACCTGGAACGGGCTGATGATCTGGCGTGGCGCCGTGGAGTACCCGCCGTTCCTGACCGGCCGCTCGATGATCATCGCCGGCGGTGGGGCGGCCAAGCTGGTGCTCTACCCCATCTCGCACCAGACGAGCGCGCCCGACACGAACCTGCTGAATTGGGCGGTCGGCGTCAAGCTCGGCGACGGCTCCACGCCGCCCCCCCGCCGTGAGGACTGGAACCGCCCCGGCCGGCTCGACGAGATGCTGCCCCATGTCGAGGGACAGTTCCACCTTCCCGTCCTCGACCCGGTCGAGGTCATGCGCGCCACGGACGTGTTCTTCGAGTACCCGATGTGCGACCGCGACCCGCTCGAGCGCTGGTCGTTCGGCCGGGTGACCATGCTCGGCGACGCCGCCCACCCGATGTACCCGATGGGCTCGAACGGCGCGAGTCAGTCCATCGTCGACGCCCGCACCATCGCGCCCCTGCTGGCCGAGACGAAAGACGCCACCACGGCCTTCGAGGCGTACGAGGCCGCCCGCCTGCCGACCATGGTCAAGCTCGTCCGCAGCAATCGGTCGGGCGGTCCGGAGCGGGTCATCGACGTCGTCGAGGAGCGAGCGCCCGACGGCTTCACCAACCTCGATGACGTCGCCACGCGTGACGAGCTCGAGGCCATCGTCAAGGGCTACAACCAACTGGCCGGCTTCGACCAGACCCAGATCAACCGCTAGCCCTACTCCGTCAGAGGTGGCCGCGGACGAGGGCGATGAGGCGGTCGAGGACCCGGCCGTTGCTGACGCGCAGGCCGTCGTGCTCGTACTCGCTGGTCGCCCAAGGGCGCAGACCCCGGATCGCGGCCGCCGTCTCCATCGACATCTCACGCGGAACGTACATGTCGTTGTAATAGACGGCGGCCGCGGCCGGCACCTCGTTGGCCGCCAGCCGGGCCGGGTCGTACAGGTCCGGCCAGCTGTCCCACTCGGCGAGCAGTTCGGCCGCCTCGCGCAGCGGCCGCAGCACCGGATCGGTGTCGACCATCCAGGGATAGATCATCTCGCCGGTGAAGAGCACCGGCTCCCCGGCATCGAGCGCGGCGGCGGCGTCGAACTCGGGGTACTCGGCGCGGATCCGCTGGGCAGCCCAGCGGGTCGCCGGGCCGTGCTGCGCAACGCAGGCCTCGTGCAGCAGGGCGTACAGCGGCCCCTCAGCGAAGGTGAGGTGGCCGTCGACCTGATAGCAGAAGTGGTCCGACAGCTCGGGGCCGCTGCTGAACGCGTCCTCCAGCAGGTAGTGCAGGGTGTGACTGCCGGTACTGGTGCCGAGCAGCCGGCCGAGCGTCTGGAACCACTCGACCGTGAGGGGGCGGCCGCTCGGCAGCCGTACGTCGTGATCGAGCAGGTGCCGGGCGATCCGCCGCACGATGTCCACATCCTGTGGATAACGCGCGTAGTGCGCGACGTTGCGGGCCGCCACCCCGGGATAGGTGGTCCGGTAGTAATCGTCGGCGATGATCCGCAGGCCGGGCAGCCCGCCGGTGATGAACGCCTCGCGCATGCCCTCCGGGGCGTACGAGAGGTACGTGACGGTGCAGAACCCGCCGAAGCTCTGACCCAGCACGCTCCACGGCTCGTCGCCGATGAGGGTGCGGCGGATCAGCTCGGAGTCGCGGACGATGTTGTCGGCCCGGAAGTGCGCGAGGTAGGCCGCCTGTGCCTGCGGGCTGTCGAAGCAGGCGAGCGACTGGCGGTTGGCCGGCGTGGACCGCCCGGTGCCGCGCTGGTCGAGCAGCAGGACGCGGTAGTCGCGGAGCGCCCGGTCGAGCCACATATCGCGGCCGAGCGGCCGCGGCCCACCGAAGCCGGGGCCGCCCTGCTGGAAGAGCAGCCAGGGCAGCGTCTCGCCGGTCTTGTCCACAGCGACGACCTCGCGGGCGAACACCTCGATCCGCTCGCCGTCCGGAATGTCGTGATCCAGCGGGACGGCGAAGGTGTGCTCGGTGACGACGGTGCCCGGCTGCCGGTAAGTGACCATAAAACGCGAGGCTACCGCCGAATGATCACGCCGAAGGGCCCGCGCCCCCCGGCGTGATCAGGCGGTCGTCAGCCGGCGGGGGTGACCGCGCGGGCCGGGCGGACGGTCAGCGCGTCGTTGGCCTCGTCGAGGTCGACGATCACCTCATCGCCGTCGCGGATATCTCCGGCCAGCAACTCCCGGGCGAGCTGGTCGCCGATCGCGGTCTGCACCAGCCGGCGCAGCGGCCGGGCTCCGTACACCGGGTCGTAGCCGGTGACCGCCAGCCACTCGCGCGCCGCGTCGGTGACGGTCAGCCGCAGCTGCCGCTCCGCGAGCCGCTTGGCCAGCTGCTCGACCTGCAGGTCGACGATGCGGGTGAGCTCCTCGGTCGTCAGCGCGTCGAAGATGATCACGTCATCGAGCCGGTTGAGGAACTCCGGCTTGAACGACGTGCGCACCGCCGTCAGCACGGCCTCCCGCTTGGCGCCGTTCTCGAGCGACGGGTCGACGAGGTACTGCGACCCGAGGTTCGACGTCATGATCAGGATCGTGTTGCGGAAGTCGACCGTACGGCCCTGCCCGTCGGTGAGCCGTCCGTCATCGAGCACCTGCAACAGCACGTCGAAGACCTCCGGATGGGCCTTCTCGACCTCATCGAGCAGCACGACACCGTACGGACGGCGTCGCACGGCCTCGGTGAGCTGGCCGCCCTCCTCGTACCCGATATAGCCGGGCGGGGCGCCGACCAGGCGGGCCACCGAGTGCTTCTCGGCGTACTCGCTCATGTCGATGCGGACCATCGCCCGCTCGTCGTCGAACAGGAAGTCGGCCAGCGCCTTGGCCAGCTCGGTCTTGCCGACGCCGGTCGGGCCGAGGAACAGGAACGAACCGGTCGGCCGGTCCGGGTCGGCCACGCCCGCGCGGGCCCGCCGGACGGCGTCGGACACCGTGCGCACGGCGGCCTCCTGCCCGATGAGCCGGCGGCCGAGCTCCTCTTCCATCCGGAGCAGCTTGGCGGTCTCGCCCTCGAGCAGCTTGCCGACGGGAACGCCGGTCCACGACGACACGACCTCGGCCACGTCGTCGGCGCCGACCTCCTCCTTGACCATCGCGCCGCGGTCCTCGGCCGCCTCGGACGCTTGGGCCAGGTCCTTCTCCAGCACGGGGATCTCGCCGTACATCAGCCGGGCCGAGGTCTCCAGGTCGCCGTCGCGCTGCGCGCGCTCGGCCTGACCGCGCAGGTCGTCGATGCGCTTCTTCAGCTCGCCGACCCGGTTGAGCCCGGCCTTCTCGTGCTCCCACCGGCCGACCAGGGCGTTGAGCTGCTCCTGCTTGTCGGCCAGGTCCTTGCGGAGCCGTTCCAGGCGCTGCTTCGAGGCCTCGTCGGACTCCTTGGACAGCGCCAGCTCCTCCATCTTCAGCCGGTCGACGGCGCGCTGCAGCTCGTCGATCTCGACGGGCCGGGAGTCGATCTCCATGCGCAGCCGGGACGCGGCCTCGTCGATGAGGTCGATGGCCTTGTCCGGCAGGAACCGCGCGGTGATGTACCGGTCGGACAGCGTCGCGGCGGCCACCAGCGCGGCGTCGGAGATCTGCACCTGGTGGTGCGCCTCGTACCGGCTCTTCAGGCCGCGCAGGATCGCGATCGTGTCCTCGACCGTCGGCTCGCCCACGAAGACCTGCTGGAACCGCCGCTCCAGCGCCGGGTCCTTCTCGATCCGCTCGCGGTACTCGTCGAGCGTGGTGGCGCCGATCATGCGTAGCTCGCCGCGGGCCAGCATCGGCTTGAGCATGTTGCCGGCGTCCATGGCGCCCTCCGCGGCGCCCGCGCCGACGACCGTGTGCAGCTCGTCGATGAACGTGACGATCTGGCCGTCGCTCTGCTTGATCTCGTTCAGTACGGCCTTGAGCCGCTCCTCGAACTCGCCGCGGTACTTGGCGCCCGCGACCATGGCCCCGAGGTCGAGCGCGACCAGGCGTTTGTTCTTCAGCGTCTCCGGTACGTCTCCGGCGACGATGCGGTTGGCCAGCCCTTCGACGACGGCGGTCTTGCCGACGCCGGGCTCGCCGATGAGCACTGGGTTGTTCTTCGTCCGCCGCGACAGCACCTGGATGACCCGGCGGATCTCGGCGTCGCGGCCGATCACCGGGTCGAGCTTGCCCTCGCGGGCGCTGTCGGTCAGGTCGACGCCGTACTTCTCCAGCGCCTGGTAGGTCTCCTCCGGGTTCTCCGAGGTGACCCGGGCGTGCCCGCGTACCTTCTCGAACGCGTCGAGCAGCGCCTGCGGGGTCGCGCCGTACTCGCGCAGCAGCGCCGCCATCGGGCCGCCGTCGGCGGCGAGGCCGACCAGCAGGTGTTCGGTGGAGACGTACTCGTCCTCGAGCTGCTCGGCACGGTGCGCCGCGGTGTTGAGCACGGTCAGCAGCTGCCGGGAGGTCTGCGGCGCGCCGACGGTGGCGCCCGCCGCCTTGGGCAGCGAGTCGAGCTGTTCTTCGGCCCGCTGCCGGATCAGCTTCCAGTCGGCCCCGACCGCCTCCAGCAGCGGCGCCGCCGTCCCGTCGCCCTGGCTGAGCAGGGAGATCAGGAGGTGGGCGGGCTCGACCTGCGGATGGCCCTCGGCCGCCGCCCGCCGCACCGCGGCCGAAATCGCTTCTTGGCTCTTCTGTGTGAGTTTGTAATCCATCTTTTGTTCTCAGTCCCCCGACCGTTCCTGCCACAGCACGACACCGCTCTGCCTGATCGGCACCAGGTCGCTGCCTGACTGCTCCTGCCCGCGCAGCCGGGCGAGGCGGGCCGCGACCGCGCGCGTCGACTCCAGCTCACTGCCGAGCTCCTCGATGACGGCGCGCAGCCGGACGACCTCGTCCCGCAGCCGGGCGGCCTCGGTCTCCAGTTCCAAAATGTGCTTGATACCGGCGAGATTGATGCCCTCCTCCTGGGAGAGCCGCTGAATCTCCTGCAGCATCGCGATGTCTCGCATCGAGTAGCGCCGTCCGCGCCCCGCTGCCCTGCCCGGCGACACCAAACCCATCCGGTCGTACGTGCGCAGCGTCTGCGGGTGCAGGCCGGACAGCTGCGCCGCGACCGAGATGACGTAGACCGGAGTGTCGTCAGCGAAGTTCATCTAACTCACTTCCCTTCGCTCACTCACGAGCCGCCTGAAGCAGCTCGGCGCGCAGGTCGTCGCCCCCACCGGACTCGCGAAGCTTCTCCAGTGCCTCGCGGGTGGGGTTGTCGAGCTTCTGCGGCACCTGGACGTCGACCGTGACCAGCAGGTCGCCCTTGGTGCCGTCGCGCCGTGTGGCACCGCGCCCGCGGACCCGGAACTTGCGCCCGTTGGGGGTGCCTTCCGGAATGCGCAGCTTCACCGGCTGGCCGCGGTGCGTCGGAACCATGATCTGGCCGCCCAGCGCGGCCTCGGCGAACGTCACCGGCACGGTGACGGCCAGGTTGTCGCCCTGCCGGCTGAACACCTTGTGCGGGGTCACGTGCACGACGACGTACAGGTCGCCGGACGGTCCGCCGCTCTCGCCGGGCGCGCCCTTGCCCTTGAGCCGGATGCGCTGGCCGTCGCCCACGCCGGCCGGGATGCGGGCCTGGATCGTACGAGTGCTCGCCGCCCGGCCGCTGCCGTGGCACGTGGGGCACGGGTCGTCGACGACCAGGCCCCGGCCGCGGCATTCGTGGCACGGTTCGGACAGCGAGAACCCGCCGAGGTTGCGGCTCTCGTGGCCGGTGCCCTCACAGTTGGGGCACACGCGCGGGACCGTGCCCGCCTTCGCGCCGGTACCCCGGCAGGTCGGGCAGGCGGCCTCGCTGGTCAGCCGCAGCGGCACGGTGATGCCGTCGAGCGACTCGCTGAACGACAGCGTCACCTCGGACTCGACGTCGGCGCCGCGCCGTGGCCGCCGGCCGGTCTGGGTCCGGCCGCGGTTGAACAGGCCGCCGAACAGGTCACCGATCCGCTCGCCCGCACCGGTGTGCTGGCCGGGCTGACCGGTGCCAGTGCCCCCGAACAGGTCGCCCAAGTCGAAACCGAAGCCGCCGCCCGGCTGGGTGCGGAAGCCACCGCTGCCGAACAGGCTGCGGGCCTCGTCGTACTCCTTGCGCCGTTTCTCGTCCGACAGCACGTCATAGGCCTCGGAGATCTCCTTGAACCGCTCCTCGGCCTCGCTGTCGCCCTTGTTGGCGTCCGGGTGGTACTTCCTGGCCAGCTTCCGATACGACTTCTTGATCTCGTCCTGCGTTGCCGTCTTCGAGACACCGAGGACCTTGTAGTAGTCCTTCTCCACGTAGTCCTTGGTGCTCAACGCGCCTCCCGCCACTTCATCTAAAGGTCACTCACCGTGGGCGGCCGGCGGCCTGCCGGACCTGAACCGGCCGCCCGCGGCTTTCAGTTGTCTTCGGACTGCTCGCCCGAGTCCGCGTCATCGGACTCCGGCTCGGTCAGGTCCTCGATCGCCTGTTCCTGGATCGACGCCGGTGCCTCCTCGGGCTCGGCGACCGCGACCCGCGCCGGGCGCAGGATCCGGTCGCCCACGCGGTAACCGGGCTGCAGGATCTCGACACAGGTCGGCTCGGTGACCTCGCTGGAGTACGAGTGCATCAGCGCCTCGTGCACGGTCGGGTCGAAGGGCTCGCCCTTCTCGCCGTACCGCTCCAGCCCGAGCTTGGCGACCTTGGCCTCGAGTGCCTCGCCGACCGACTTGAACCCGCCGACCAGCTCGTCGTGCTCCCGGGCCCGGCCGATGTCGTCGAGTACGGGGAGCAGCTCGACCAGCACGTTGGCCAGCGCCTGCTCCCGTACCGCGACCCGGTCGCGCTCCACCCGCTTGCGGTAGTTGGCGAACTCCGCCTGGAGCCGCTGCAGGTCGCCGGTCCGCTCGTCGAGCTTGGCCTGTAGCTTCGCCAACTCTTTCTCCTTGCCACCTTCGGCTTGACCGTCGTCCTTAGAGGTCGGTGCCGGGGCCGGCGTCTCCGCGGGCGGCACCCGGACCTCACCGGTCTCGGGATCGATGCGCCGCTTGTCGCGGATCACCGGTCCCTGGTGCTCCTCGGAGGGCTCGGTCACGCAGCACCACCCTCCCGCTTCTGGTCGTCGTCGACGATCTCCGCGTCAACGACCTCGTCGTCGTTCTGGGTCTGCTGCTCGTCGGCCGCACCCTCCGGGCCCGGCTGCTGCGCGCCGCCCTCGCTCTGCTGCTGGGCGTACATCGCCGCGCCCATCTTCTGGCTGACCTGGGCCAGCTTCTCGGAGGTGGTGCGGATCTCGTCGGTGTCGGTGCCCTCGAGCGCCTTCTTGGCCTCGTCGAGCGCCGCCTTGACCTCGCTCTTGATGTCCTCGGGGATCTTCTCGTCGTTCTCCCGGAGGAACTTCTCCGTCGAGTAGGTCAGGGTGTCGGCGTTGTTGCGGACCTCGGCGTCCTCGCGGCGCTTGCGGTCCTCCTCGGCGTACTGCTCGGCTTCGCGCATCATGCGGTCGATGTCGTCCTTCGGCAGCGCCGAGCCGCCGGAGATCACCATCGACTGCTCCTTGCCGGTGCCGAGGTCCTTCGCCGAGACGTTGACGATGCCGTTCGCGTCGATGTCGAAGGTGACCTCGATCTGCGGCACGCCGCGCGGCGCGGGCGGCAGCCCGGTGAGCTGGAAGGTGCCCAGCTTCTTGTTGTACGCCGCGATCTCACGTTCGCCCTGGTAGACCTGGATCTCCACGGACGGCTGGTTGTCGTCGGCGGTGGTGAACACCTCGGACCGCTTGGTCGGGATCGTGGTGTTCCGCTCGATGATCTTGGTGAAGATGCCGCCCTTGGTCTCGATGCCCAGGCTCAGCGGCGTGACGTCGAGCAGCAGGACGTCCTTGACCTCACCCTTGAGCACCCCGGCCTGCAGGGCCGCGCCCACGGCGACGACCTCGTCGGGGTTGACGCCCTTGTTGGGCTCCTTGCCGCCGGTCAGCTCCTTCACCAGGTCGGCGACGGCGGGCATCCGGGTGGAGCCGCCCACCAGCACGACGTGGTTGATGTCGCTCAGCTTGATGCTGGCGTCCTTGATGACCTGCTGGAACGGACCCTTGCAGCGGTCGAGCAGGTCGGAGGTCATCTTCTGGAACTCGGCCCGGGTGAGCTTCTCGTCCAGGTGCAGCGGACCCTCCGACGACGCCGTGATGTACGGCAGGTTGATCGTGGTCTCCGACGAGCTGGACAGCTCGATCTTGGCCTTCTCCGCGGCCTCACGCAGCCGCTGCAGCGCCATCTTGTCCTTGGACAGGTCGACGCCGTTCGCGTTCTTGAACTTGGTGACCAGCCACTCAACGATCTTCTGGTCCCAGTCGTCGCCACCGAGGTGGTTGTCGCCGCTGGTCGCCTTCACCTCGACGACGCCCTCACCCACTTCGAGCAGGGAGACGTCGAAGGTGCCGCCACCGAGGTCGAAGACGAGGATCGTGGCCTCGTCCTCCTTCTCCAGGTGGTACGCGAGCGCGGCGGACGTCGGCTCGTTGATGATCCGCAGTACGTTGAGGCCCGCGATCTGGCCGGCCTCCTTGGTGGCCTGCCGCTGGTGGTCGGAGAAGTACGCCGGCACGGTGATCACCGCGTCGGTGACCGTCTCGCCCAGGTACGCCTCCGCGTCCCTCTTCAGCTTCTGCAGCACGAACGCGCTGATCTGCTGCGGCGTGAACTCCTTGCCGTCGATCTTCGTCTTCCAGTCGGTGCCCATCTCGCGCTTGACCGAGCGAACCGTGCGGTCCACGTTGGTCACCGCCTGCCGCTTGGCCACCTCGCCGACGAGCACCTCACCGTTCTTGGCGAAGGCGACAACGGACGGCGTGGTCCGCGACCCCTCCGCGTTGGCGATAACGGTGGGCTCGCCGCCCTCCAGAATCGCGACGACCGAGTTGGTCGTCCCGAGGTCGATGCCGACCGTACGTGCCATTTGCTCGTCCTCCGTCGATGTGTTGCTCGGCCCTCCGCGGTGCGCGGTTGCCGTGCGGGCGGGCACCGCGTGGGCCGTCACGTGTTCTCGCTGGCGAAAATTAGCCCTTCAGGAGGTCCGTGTCAAATGACTTGAGCCCCCTGCGCTCAACTTTACTGCCATCTGGTCAAACGGAGGCCGCGAGCGGGTTGTTCCCGCTGGGCGGCGGTATCGACGTGGACGTCCTCGGGCCGGTCGATCCGGAACCCGTAGATGTCCAGTGTGACGCCGTCCGTGCGGGCGGCCACCGCCAGCGCCAGTTCGCCCGCCCGGTGGAGCAGGTCCGGGGCCAGGGGCAGCGCGTCGTGCTGTACGAAGATCCCGCACTCGTACCTCGCCCGCGGCTCGCGCAATGTCGGCGGCGGCAGCGCGACGTCGTACGAGGTGATCCCGCCGTACTCGATGGAGATCGGGCCGTCGCCCTCGATGCCGTACTCGGCGAGCGGTAGCTCGGTGACCGCGGCGTCCGCCACGTACGGAGCCGCCACCTCGAGCAGTTCGTCCGGCGGCAGCGGGTCCGCGGTGAACACGGACACGACCGGGTCGAGCCACATGTCGTCGGCTGCGGGCGGCCGTGGCGGGCGCCGTTCGCCGCTCAGCAGGTGCGCCAGGCCGTCGACCAGCAGGTTCGCGTTGACCCCGTTGTCCGACGCGTGTTCGGGGAGGTAGGCGACCGCCCCGTCCTCGGGTGTGGCCTCGATCGGGCCGGTCAGCAGGCAGAACGTCAGCTCGATGAACCCGTCACCCGGCTCCGCCTTCGGGTCGAACCGCCGGACGGCCGACAGCAGCCGGTCGCCGGGATCCTCCGGGAGCAGCAGCGTCGGCCCGCGGCGCATCCGCCTCGCCAATGATCTCCGGAACAGGCCCATGGCGTCCGGAGTCTAGGGCGTGGGGCCGGGGCTTGGGGCCGGTCACGGTTGCCGGCAGGTGCTCCTCGGCGGACCGCACTGGAAGACCTCGTCCGGCGGCTCGTCGAGCTCGGGGATGCTCCGCACCTGGAGCAGCGAGATCGGCTTGTCCTCGGGCTCGCCGTTGGGGTCGAACGTGATGTTCCCGGTGACGCCGGGGAACGGCTTCTCCTTGTTCTGCAGGAGCACCTCGGTGTACACCGCCACCGGTGTGATCGACCGCGGGTTCCATTGCCGCTCCGGCTCGCGGCGCAGCCGCTCCGCGAGCTCCTGTACGGCTCGCAGCATGATCATCGTGGCGTCGTACGCCAGCCCGACGCGCTCCCCGACCGGCTCGTTCCCGTGTGCCGGGTCGCAGCGCGGCGGGCTGAGCAGGTCGGGCGCCCGGATCCGGCGCAGGAACCGGCCGGCCGCCTCCTCGTTCGTACGTCCGCTGAGCCGGTCGCAGGTCGCCGGCGCCGCCTTCGACACGTACGTGAGCGGGATGGTGCCCGGCGCGCTCGTGCGGATGGTCGGGTTGGCCATGTAACGGTTCACCGAGTCGTCCGCCACCAGGTGCTGCGGCGGATCGTCGCCGCACGTGGTCGCCAGCCCGTGGACGAAGCTGTCGAACTCAGACCAGCGGCCGGCGAAGAAGAGCATGCCGCGATAGCCGCACTCGGCTCGCAGGCTCGTCCCCGAGGTGAACTCGGTCGGGCCCCGCAGTCGGCTGCCGAACACCTTCCACAGGTCGCCGAGCAGGGTGTCCACGTACCGGTCCTCGGCGAGGGTCGAGAGCTCGCCCGTCGTGTAGTACACGTGGATGCCGGACACGTGCAGAACCGTCCGCGCGTACTGCCCGATCAGCCGGGCCTGGTCGCGGTTCGGCGGGGCGATCTGCAGGTAGAGGTTCGAGTACTCGTACATCCCGTCGGCCGACAGGGTCGGCGCGATCGCGGGCAGCCCCGCGTCGTTCAGCCGCCGCAGCGCCCGGCCGGTGTTCGTCCGGCTCTCCACCAGGCCGACGACACCGACGACGGTCGGATCGCGGTGGGCGAGATCGACGATCATCTGGACCGCGTCGTCCGCGTGCCGCATCTGGAAGCCGGCGTTGGCGATGACGACGCGAAGCAGCGGAGTGCCCTTCTCGGTCGTGCGCATCCCGTCGTACTGGGCCACCGCCAGGCCCTCCAGCTCCTCCCGCTCGGCGGCGTACGCCTCCTCGTTCGGCAGCGAGCTACGGCCGGTCAGCGTGCCCAGATAGACGACGGTGACGTACGGGCGGCGATGGCCGCCGCGGCCCCAAATGCTTCGCACCTGCCGGTTCTGGGCGTGGATCCGGCGCTGCACCTCGGTCAGCCGCTGCTGGCCCGGCTGGTTGTTGAAGACGAAGCCGTCGCCGTCGCTGTAGCCGATGCACTCGCCGCCGATCTCCCGTACGGAGACCGTCCGATCGAGCGGGGAATGCCCGCAGCCCGGCCAGCCCGATCGGACGCCGACGACGCCGGTGAGGGCGACGCCAAGCGTCACCACCGCGCTGACCGCGACGGTCCGGCGGGCGAACCACGGCGGCTTGGGCGGCGCGAAGCTCGGCGGCCGCGACCCACCGCCGGTGCCGTCGAGAGCGGGCACGTCGATCGACCAGACCCACGCCCCCTGACCGCGCGCCCGGCGCGTGCGGGGCAGCACCCTCGCCCAGCTTTCGTACGCGGGCGCGAGCTCGTCGGCGTCGAGGGCCTCGCCCGACGTCAGGGCGCGTTCGCCGGCGCAGACGAGCAGCAGCGGGTCGTACCGTCCGGTCTCGTTGCGAACATCGTTGATCAGCCGGAGCAGGGTGTACCGCGCGCTTCCCGGGGCGACGTCGTCGACCAGCGCGATCGGGTACGCGGTGCGGCGCCAGTTGCGGATCCGCCATGGCCGCCGGAGGTACGCCTGCCGGAGGTCCTCGAGGAAGGCGTGCACCAGCAGTTTGTCGATCTGGTCGGGCGGCTCATCGTCCCGGATCCCGATGGTCAGCCGCTCCGCGAAGCCCGGAAAGGTGACCGACTGCGCGGGCGCGAGGTACTGCTGGCACATGAACCAGCGGTACGTACGGCCGACGCGGGGGATCCGGCCGGAGACCGCGACGCGGAACAACGCCTGCGGCACCAGCCGGCGAAGCAGCCACGACAGCAGCTGGAACCGCACGCCGAACAGGCCATCGGCCGCCGGATCGGGAAGTTCGCCGTTGCGGCGCGGGCGCGCGCGGTCGCGGAGCCGGCGGGTCAGCTCACCCGGTACGTCGTCGGGCCGCAGCGCGGACAGATCCTGGTCCATCAGCCAGGCGGCCAGGGCGTAGTGCTTGAACCAGAGCCGGTCGGTGCCGAATGCCGGGGTGGACAGCTTGCGGCACAGCCGGTCCAGCAGCGGCCGGATCTCGGTCTCCACAGCGGGTGGGGCTGCCGGGTCGGGCCGGGAGGTGAGCCGGCCGTGCGGCACCCGGTACCGCCCGGGGCTCGCCGCCAGCCGGGCCGTTAGCGCGTCGAGGACGGCGGTGCCGTCGCTGCCTCCGGTCAGCCAGATCAGCGGGAGCGGGGTGTCGCTCCAGCGGGGCCGGCGGACCAGCGCGGCGACAAGACGGAAAAACGCGTTCGTCCAGCCCGGCTCCGGGTAGCGGCTCGCGGCCCCCGCGCCGAGCTCAGGCCGCGGACCCAACTCCGGCCTCGCGCGCCTGCTGTCGTACTGACTGCGTCATCGCTGTTCTCGAATCGTCAGTCGGCGGTCTATTGTGAGGCGGAGAGGTGAACTTCTGTCGATTGTTGAACAGGCGAGGCAAATGGTCAACCCTCCGAGGTCCCGCGGAGACTTGTCCGATCTGCCGGCCCTGCAGCCGTTGCCCACGGCTGCCGAGCGGGCCGCCGACGTGATCAGGGAGAACATCTTCGAAGGGCGGTTCGCACCCGGCACGGCATTGCCCGAGGCCGCCCTGTCGAATGCCCTGCAGGTGTCCCGCAACACAGTCCGCGAGGCCTTCCGCACGCTGACGAGCGAGCACCTGCTCACGTACGAGGCCCACAAAGGGGTCATGGTCAGGTGGCTCACGGTCGACGACGTGCACGACATCTACCGGCTGCGGCGGATGTTCGAGCTCGGCGCCTTCGACCTCGCCATCGAGGGGCGCGCGGAGCTGGACGCCGACGAGATCGACACGACGGTCACCCAGGCCGAGCGGGCGGTCGAGGAGGGCCTCTGGAAGGAGGTCGGCACCGCCAACCTGCGGTTCCACGCCGAGATCGTCAAGGCCCACCGCAGCCCCCGGATCAGCGAGGTCTTCCAGCGCTTGATGACCGAGATGCGGCTGGGCTTCCTGGCCTTCACCGACCAGGCCTCGCTGCACGGCCAGTTCGTACCGCGGAACCGCGCGCTGCACGACCACATCGCCGCGGGCCGGCTGGCGAAGGCGCGCGACGAGTTCGTCGGCTACCTCGACGACGCACAAGACCTCATCGTCAAAGCCGTACGAAAGAGTGATCATGGCTGAGCGCTGGCAGTTCTGGATCGACCGCGGCGGCACGTTCACCGACGTCGTGGCGCGGCGGCCCGACGGCTCGCTGGATACGCGCAAGCTGCTGTCGGAGAACCCGGAGCGGTACCGGGACGCGGCGGTGGCCGGCATCCGCGAGGTGCTCGGCATCGCGCCCGGCGAGCCCATCCCGGCCGACCGGATCGAGGGCGTCCGGCTGGGCACGACCGTCGCCACCAACGCGCTGCTGGAACGCAAGGGCGAGCCGACCGTGCTGGTGATCACGAGGGGGTTCCGCGACGCGCTGCGGATCGCCTACCAGAACCGGCCGCGCATCTTCGCCCGCGAGATCGTGCTGCCGGAGCTGCTGTACTCACGCGTGATCGAGGCCGACGAACGGGTCGGCGCGGACGGCGAGGTCGTCACCCCGCTCGACGAGGACGCCGTGACGCACGAGCTGCGCCAGGCCTACGCCGACGGGTTCCGGTCGGTCGCGATCGTGTGCATGCACGGGTACCGCTACCCGGAGCACGAGGCGCGCATCGGCGAGATCGCCCGTGCGGCCGGGTTCCCGCAGGTGTCGGAGTCGCACCGCACGAGCCCGCTGATGAAGCTCGTCTCGCGCGGCGACACGACCGTCGTGGACGCCTACCTGTCACCGATCCTCGATCGGTACGTCGACCAGGTGGCCGGCGAGCTGGGCGGGGTGCCGCTGATGTTCATGCGGTCCAGCGGCGGCCTCGCCGACGCCCGGACGTTCCGCGGCAAGGACTCGATCCTGTCCGGGCCGGCGGGCGGCATCGTCGGCATGGCCCGTACGTCCGCGGCCGCCGGGTTCACCAAGGTCATCGGCTTCGACATGGGCGGGACGTCGACGGACGTGTCCCATTACGCGGGGGAGTTCGAGCGGCAGTACGAGACCCAGGTGGCGGGCGTACGAATGCGGGCGCCGATGCTGAGCATCCACACCGTGGCCGCGGGCGGCGGGTCGATCCTGCACTTCGACGGCGAGCGGTACCGGGTCGGCCCGGACTCGGCGGGCGCCAATCCGGGCCCGGCCGCGTACCGGCGCGGCGGCCCGCTCACGGTCACCGACGCCAACGTCATGCTGGGCCGGGTCCAGCCGACGTACTTCCCGCACGTGTTCGGCCGTGACGGCGACCAGCCCCTCGACTCCGACGTCGTACAGGAGAAGTTCGCGGCGCTCGCGACGGAGATCGGGGACGGACGCTCGCCCGAGGAGGTGGCGGCCGGGTTCCTCGACATCGCGGTGGCCAACATGGCCAACGCCATCAAGAAGATCTCGGTGCAGCGCGGCTACGACGTCACTGACTATGTGCTGGCGACGTTCGGCGGGGCCGGGGGGCAGCACGCCTGCGCGGTCGCCGACGCCCTCGGCATGACCCGCGTGCTGATCCACCCGCTCGCCGGGGTGCTGTCCGCGTACGGCATGGGCCTGGCCGACATCACCGCGATGCGCGAGTCCGCCATTGAGGCCCCGCTGACCGACGAGCTGCTCCCCCGGCTCGATGACGCCCTCACCGACCTGGAGGCCGACGCGTCGACCGAGCTCAAGACCGCCGGCGTCCCGGCGGAACGGATCACCTCCGTACGGCGGGCGCATCTGCGTTATGACGGGACCGACACGGCGCTGCTGGTCCCGCTGGGCTCGGCGGCGGAGATGATCGCCGCCTTCGAGGAGGCGTACCAGCGGCGGTTCTCGTTCCTGATGCGCGACAAGCAGATCGTGGTCGAGGCGGTGTCGACCGAGCTGATCGGCGCCTCGGGGGACACCTCGGCGGAGATCACCGCCAATGGGACCGGCGCGGTGGCGCGGGCCCGGATAAGGCTGTTCGGCGCCGGAGCGTGGACGGAGGCCCCCCTGTACGACCGGTCCGACCTGCGGCCCGGCGACGAGATCGACGGTCCGGCGGTCATCGTCGAGGCGAACGCGACGACCGTCGTCGAGCCGGGCTGGCGCGCGGGCCTGAACGACTTGGCGCACCTGCTGCTCACCAGGGTCGAGGTCCGTCCGGACGCGCGGGCCGTCGGCACCGACGTCGACCCGGTCATGCTGGAGATCTTCAACAACTTGTTCATGTCGATCGCCGAGCAGATGGGCCTGCGGCTGGAGAGCACCGCGCACTCGGTCAACATCAAGGAGCGCCTCGACTTCTCCTGTGCGCTGTTCGACTCGTACGGCAACCTGATCGCCAACGCGCCGCACATCCCGGTGCACCTCGGCTCGATGGGCGAGAGCATCAAAGAGGTCATCAGGGACCGCGGCGGCACGATGCGGCCCGGCGACGTCTACGTGCTCAACGACCCGTACCACGGGGGCACGCACCTGCCCGACATCACGGTCGTCACGCCCGTCTTCGACGTGGAGCGAGAGGGCGAGATCCTCTTCTATGTGGCCTCCCGCGGGCACCACGCGGAGATCGGCGGGCTGACCCCGGGCTCGATGCCGTCGGTCAGCACGCGGGTCGAGGAGGAGGGCGTGCTGATCCGCAACTGGCTGCTGGTCGAGAACGGCGTGCTGCGCGAGGCGGAGACCATCGAGGCGCTGCGGGCCGCGCCGTACCCCTCTCGCAACCCGGATAACAACATCGCCGACCTGCGCGCCCAGGTCGCCGCGAACGAGAAGGGCGTACGGGAGCTGCGCGCCATGGTCGAGCACTTCGGCCTCGACGTCGTCCGCGCGTACATGGGCCACGTGCAGGCCAACGCCGAAGAGGCCGTACGGAAGGTCATTCCCGCCCTGCGTGATGGGTCGTACGTCTATGAGCTCGACAACGGCGCCCGGATCAGTGTGGCCATCCGCGTCGACCGGGCGAACCGTACCGCGCAGATCGATTTCACCGGCACGTCGCCGCAGCTGCCGAGCAACTTCAACGCGCCGTCGTCGGTGGCGATGGCGGCCGTGCTGTACGTCTTCCGCACGCTGGTCGACGACGAGATCCCGCTGAACTCCGGCTGCCTGAAGCCGGTGCACGTGATCATCCCGCCGGGCAGCATGCTGTCGCCGGAGTACCCGGCGGCCGTCGTGGCGGGCAACGTCGAGACCTCCCAGGCCGTCACCGGCGCGTTGTTCGCCGCGCTGGGCGTGCAGGCCGAGGGCTCGGGCACGATGAACAACGTCACGTTCGGCAACGACCGGCACCAGTACTACGAGACCGTGGCGTCCGGCTCGGGCGCGGGCGACGGCTTCCCCGGCGCCGACGTAGTGCAGACGCACATGACCAACTCCCGCCTCACCGACCCTGAAGTGCTGGAGTGGCGCTACCCCGTACGGCTGGACGGCTACGAGATCCGGCCCGGCACCGGCGGCGGGGGACGGTGGCGCGGCGGCGACGGCGGCCGGCGCCGCATCCGGTTCCTGGAGGCGATGACGATCACCACGTTGAGCGGCCACCGGCGCGTCCGGCCGTACGGCATGGCGGGCGGCGAACCGGGGGCGCTGGGCCGGCACTGGGTGGAACGGCCGGATGGCTCGGTGGCCGACATGGCGGGCTGCGACTCCGTGCCGGTCGGTGCCGGTGACGTGTTCGTCCTCGAAACGCCGGGTGGCGGCGGTTACGGAGCCTAACTTACTACCGAGTAGGATTCGGGAGTTCAGGGGTCTGGCGCGAGGTCGTCGGCGGCGGGCCCTACGCTGACACCCAACGTCCGTAACCTCGGGAGGACGAACAGTGATTGTCAGGTTGATCATCGGCCTGCTCGCCACGGTGATCGCCTTCGCGATCGCCGGTCGGCGCATCTGGTTCCTCTACCGCCTGGCGACCAGCGGCCAGCCCGCTCCCGAGCGTGTCGCGCTGGCCAAGGACGTGGGCGAAGACGTCAAGGGCCAGGTCGTCGAGGTCTTCGGACAGCGCAAGCTGCTCAAATGGACCGTCCCCGGGCTCGCGCACTTCTTCGTCATGTGGGCGTTCATCATCCTGCTCACGGTCTACATCGAGGCGTACGGCGCGCTGTTCTTCGGCCTCGACTTCCACATTCCGCTCGTCGGCACATGGGGCGTGCTGGGCTTCCTGCAGGACTTCATCGCGGTCGCCGCACTACTCGGCCTGATCACGTTCGCGATCATCCGGATCAAGGACTCGCCGAAGCGGCTCGACCGCGCCTCGCGGTTCAAGGGGTCGCACCTCGGCGGCGCCTGGCTCATCCTCTTCATGATCTTCAACGTCATCTGGACGATGTTCCTGTTCCGCGGGGCCGGGGTCGCGACCGGCAACTTCCCGTACGGCAACGCGGCGTTCGCCTCGCACGCGGTGGGCAACCTGCTCGACGGCCTTGGCCACGACACCAACGAATGGATCGAGTCGGTCGCCCTGCTGCTGCACATCGGCGTCATGCTGGCGTTCCTCGTGATCGTGCTGAACTCCAAGCACCTGCACATCTTCCTGGCGCCGCTCAACGTCGTGTTCAAGCGCCGTCCGGACGGCCTCGGGCCGGCGCAGCCGATGAGGAGCAACGGCAAGGTGCTCGACTTCGAGGAGGCCGACCCCGACGAGGACGTCTTCGGCCGCGGCAAGATCGAGGACTTCACGTGGAAGGGCTTCCTCGACTTCGCCACCTGTACGGAGTGCGGCCGTTGCCAGTCGCAGTGCCCGGCGTGGAACACCGGCAAGCCGCTGTCGCCCAAGCTGCTCATCACCGACCTGCGCGACCACGCCCAGGCGAAGGCCCCGTACATCCTGGCCGGTTCCGACGAGGAGCGCGAGAAGCTGCCCGCCGACGTGCTGGCCGAGGCGCAGCGCCCGCTGGTGGCCGACGAAGAGGCCGGCGGTGTCATCCACCCCGACGTCCTGTGGTCGTGCACCAACTGCGGCGCCTGCGTGGAGCAGTGCCCGGTCGACATCGAGCACATCGACCACATCCTCGACATGCGCCGCTACCAGGTGATGATCGAGTCGTCGTTCCCGTCGGAGGCGGGGGTGATGCTCAAGAACCTCGAGAACAAGGGCAACCCCTGGGGGATGTCCGAGACGAAGCGGGCCGACTGGATCGAGGAGCTCGACTTCCAGGTCTCGGTTCTCGACGGCACGATGCCCGACGACGTCGAGTACCTGTTCTGGGTCGGCTGCGCGGGGGCACTGGAGGACCGGGCCAAGAAGACGACCAAGGCCATCGCCGAGCTGCTGCACATCGCGGGCGTGAAGTTCGCCGTGCTGGGCCCGATGGAGGCCTGTACGGGCGACCCCGCGCGGCGGCTGGGCATGGAGTTCATCTACCAGATGCTCGCCCAGCAGAACATCGAGACGTTGAACGACGCGGGCGCGAAGAAGATCGTGGCCTCCTGCCCGCACTGCTTCAACACGCTGGCCAACGAGTACCCGCAGATCGGCGGCAACTACGACGTCATCCACCACACGCAGCTCCTGGCCCGGCTGGTCGAGGAGGGCCGGCTGACGCCGGTGACGCCGATCGAGGAGAACATCACCTACCACGACCCGTGCTTCCTCGGCCGGCACAACAAGGTCTACAGCCAGCCGCGCGACATCATGGCCAAGGTGCCCGGGGTGTCCACGCAGGAGATG
The DNA here is from genome assembly GCA_036555725.1 of Streptosporangiaceae bacterium. GTDB lineage: Bacteria > Actinomycetota > Actinomycetes > Streptosporangiales > Streptosporangiaceae > CALAED01. Next base: position 24,049 of record DATBKU010000088.1, read on the forward strand.
CACCGCTGCAAGGAGCGGGGGTTCTGCTGCGGCGCCGGCGGCGCGCGGATGTGGATGGAGGAGCGCATCGGCAAGCGCGTCAACACCGAGCGCGTCGACGAGGCGCTGCAGACCGACCCCGACACCGTGTCGACGGCCTGCCCGTTCTGCCTGGTCATGCTGGGCGACGCCATCAGCGAGAAGAAGAACTCAGGCGCGGCCAAGGAGTCGCTTGAGGTCGTCGACGTGGCCCAGCTCCTCATCAGGTCGGTGAAGACCGCCGACTAGGTTTCGGTCGGCTGCTCTACCGCTTTCCGGGCCCCACTTACTCACTCCGGGTTTATCCGCCTTTCCAGCGGTAAAAGGAAAAAGGCGGGACGGAGGATGTGGGACACTGACCATGCGTAGCGAAGCGGATTCGCTGTGTGTTTGATAACGACGGGTTGTCGGTTCACGCCGAGCTAATGTCGTCTATCTCACAGAGGTGCTACCGCCGAGGTTTGCCTCGGCGGTCCGGGCTGTGCATTCCGCGCGTGATTCCGCCCGCTCCCGCGGCCTTGTCGAGACGTATATGTCTGCCCAGGTCGCCGCCGCATATCAGGCTTTCTCCGCTATTTGCCCACAGTCACCCAGGTCGTGGACCGGCGAAACCGGTCTTGTGTACCCCCTCGACCGAGAGGCAAACACCGGCGCCGAGAGGGTCCGATCCGTGACCGAACGATATTCGCTAGGTTCATTGCACATGCCAGGTGAACACGCCCCGCAACCGACCGCATCACCCGGAGAGCTAGACCGAAACCCCACTACAGGCACGCCACTCCAGGGTGGCGACCTCGGTCCGGCCAACGCGGCGGAGATTCGGCTGGAGCCGCCGAGGGGCGACGACGGCCGGGAGATGTGGCGTGTCGCCCATGACTCGGGGGCGCTCGACCTCAACTCGCCGTACAGCTACCTGCTGTGGTGCCGTGACTTCGCCGATACCTCGGTGATCGCGCGGGACGGCAGCCGTGTCTGCGGGTTCATCACCGGCTTCATCCGCCCGCGGTCGGCCGACACGCTGTTCGTGTGGCAGGTCGCAGTCGATCCGTCACATCGCGGGCAGGGTCTGGGCAGGCGAATGCTCGACCACCTGGGCGACCGGGTGGCCGCCGAGGGGCGCCGTTATCTGGAGGCGACGGTAACCCCCGAGAACGTGCCATCCAGCCGGCTGTTCGAGTCGTTCGCGCGCGGCCGCGGTCGCGGCTGCGGGCTCGACCGCCGCACCCTCTTCACCGCGGAGCAGTTCCCCGGAGGCGAAAGCCATCAGCCCGAGGTGCTCTTCCGCATCGGTCCCCTGTGACCCATTCGCTGCGGGGACCCACCAGTCAGAACCCGACGGCAACGCAGCGTGATTAGAACCGCAAGGGAGAGATCGTGGACGTATTCGAACGACTCGAATCAGAGGTACGCAGCTACTGCAGGACTTGGCCGGCGGTGTTCCAGACGGCCCGCGGCAGCCATGTGCAGGACGAGGACGGCCGGACCTTCCTGGACTTCTTCGCCGGCGCCGGATCGCTCAACTACGGGCACAACCACCCGCGGCTCAAACAGCCGCTGATGGACTATCTGGCCGGGGACTCGATCGTGCACAGCCTCGACGTCCACACCACGGCGAAACGCGCCTTCCTCGAGGCCTTCCACGAGATCGTGTTGCATCCCCGCGGGCTCGACTACAAAGTCCAGTTCCCCGGGCCGGCGGGCACCAACGCGGTCGAGGCCGCATTGAAGCTGGCCCGCAAATACACGGGCCGCGAGACGATCGTCAACTTTACGAACGCCTTTCACGGCATGACGCTCGGCTCGCTCGCCGTGACGGGCAACTCCTCCAAGCGCGGTGGCGCGGGTATCGCCCTGCACCACGCGGTAACGATGCCCTACGACAACTATCTAGATGGCGTAACCCCTGACTTCATCCTGCTGGAGCGCATGCTCGAGGACAGCGGCAGCGGACTCGACAAACCGGCCGCCGCCATCGTCGAAACGGTGCAGGGCGAGGGCGGGCTCAACACCGCGAGCGCGGAATGGCTGCGCGGGCTCGCGGATCTGTGCAAGCGACAGGACCTGCTGCTCATCGTCGACGACGTGCAGATGGGCTGCGGCCGTACCGGACCGTTCTTCAGCTTCGAGGAGGCCGGGATCATGCCCGACATCGTGTGCCTGTCGAAGTCGCTGAGCGGGTACGGGCTGCCGATGGCCATCACCCTGTTGCGGCGCGACATCGATGTCTGGGACCCGGGTGAGCACAATGGAACGTTCCGTGGTTTCAACCCCGCCTTCGTGACGGCGACCGCGGCCCTGGACTTCTGGACCGGGGAGGGCCTGGAGAAGCAGACGATCGCCAAGGGCGAGCAGGTCGAGCTGGCGCTCAAGCAGATCGCGGCCGAGCACGGCGACGCCGGCGCCGACATCCGCGGTCGTGGGCTCGTGCGGGGCATCGCGTTCGATGATCTCGCGCTCGCCGGCCAGGTGTGCGCCGCCGCGTACGAGCGCAACCTGCTGATGGAGACCTCCGGGCCGGAGGGCGAGGTCGTCAAGCTGCTGCCGCCGCTCACCGCCACCCGGGAGGAGCTGGCCGAGGGACTGGAGATCCTCAGCGAGTCGGTCATCGCCGCCCGCGAGCTGCAGCCCGCCTGACCTGTTGCCCGGCCGGGGTGAGGTCCCCCGCCTCGAGGGCGGGGGACAAGCCCGTGGATTCGTGTGCACCGGGACCCTGGCCGACCGAATGGAAAGAGAGACCACCTTGATCGTCAGAAACCTCAACGACATCGTCGGCACCGAGCGCGACGTGGAGGCGCCCACGTGGCGCAGCCGTCGCCTCGTGCTGGCCAAGGAGAGGGTCGGCTTCTCGCTGCACGACACCGTGCTGTACGCCGGCACCAGCACCGCCATGTGGTACGCGAACCACGTCGAGGCCGTCTACTGCATCGGCGGCACCGGCGAACTCGTCAACGAGGAGACGGGCGAGAAGCACACCATCGAGCCCGGCACGATGTACCTCCTCGACGGGCACGAGCACCACACCCTGCGCGCCCACACCGAACTGCGCATGGTCTGCGTGTTCAACCCACCGTGCACCGGGCGAGAGGTGCACGACGAGAACGGCGTCTACCCCCTGCTCGTCGAGGACGACCCCTCCGACGAGGCGGCCGGGGACGCCGCGGCGAACGGCGCGCCAACGAACGCCTGACACCCCTTGGCAGGAGGCTTGCCATGCCCATCGACACCTATCCCGTCCGCAGGAAACCTATCGACACCTATCCCACCCGCAGGACGTGCGAGCCGATCTTTCTCTTCCGCCGCGACCCGGTGGTGTACGGCACGGCGGCGGACGGCCCGATCGATGACGAGACCCTCGGCTCCTTCGACAAGAACGGCTTCCTCACCATCGACCCGCTGCTGGACCCGGACGAGGTGGAGCGCTATCGCGCCGAGATGCGCCGGCTCGGCACCGACTCGGCGCTGAGCGGCGACGACCGGCTGACCGTGGAGAAGAGCTCGGGCGAGGTCCGCTCCATCTTCGAGATCCACAAGATCAGCGACATCTTCGCCGAGCTGGTGAGCGACCCGCGGGTGGTCGGCCGGGCCCGGCAGATTCTCGGTTCCGACGTCTATATCCACAAGAGCAAGGTCACCTACACGCCCGGGTTCAGGGGCAAGGAATTCTTCTGGCATTCGGACTTCGAGACGTGGCACGCCGAGGACGGCATGCCGCGCATGCGTGCGGTGAGCATTTCCATCGCGCTCACCGACAATTTCGTGCACAATGGCGGACTAATGATCATGCCGGGTTCACACAGGACGTTCGTGTGCTGCCTCGGCGCGACCCCGCCCGAACACTACCGGGAAGCGCTCAAAGACCAGGCGGTCGGCACGCCTGATCCGGACAGCCTCACTATGCTGGCGGACAAACACGGCATCGAGCTGTTCACCGGACCGGCTGGGTCGGCCACAATGTTCGACTGCAACTGCATGCACGGCTCCAACGGAAACATCACACCGTTCCCGCGGTCCAACGTGTTCATTGTCTTCAACAGTGTCGAGAACACGTGTGTGGAGCCGTTCGGCGCGACGTCACGCCGGCCGTCCTTCATTGCCGCGCGCGACTTCACGGCGGTGGCCGATCAAAGAGAATCCGGGGGGTTTGGGTAGGGGTCAGGCACCCTGACCGCACCGATCCGTACGAGGAGAGACTTACGATGACGCAACAATGGTCCCGCCGGGACATGCTCAGGCGATCCGGCCTGGCGACGGCCGCCATCATCGGCGGCCCCGCCCTGCTCGGAGCATGTAGCAAGACTGAGTCCGGCGGCGGGGGCGGCGGGGCGCTGGACCGCATCAAGAAGGACAAGAAGATCAAGGTCGGCTTCGCCAACGAGGCGCCGTTCGGCTTCCGCGACAAGAGCGGCAACCTCACCGGCGAGGCTCCCGAGCTCGCCCGGGCGATCTTCAAGTCCATGGGTGTCACCACCCTCGAACCCGTCCTCGCCAAGTCGTTCGACGCGTTGATCCCCGGTCTCGCCGCACAGCAGTACGACATCATCGCCGCGGGCATGTTCATCACGCCGCAGCGCTGTCAGCAGATCGCCTTCGCCAACCCCGACTACTTCGGGTCCAACGCCTTCCTCGTCAAGAAGGGAAACCCGGCCGGCCTCAAGACCTTCGCCGAGGTCAAGACCTCCGGCATCAAGCTCGGCGTGCTCGGCGGGGCGGTCGAGAAGGGCTACGCCCAGGACAGCGGCGTCGCCAGTAACAAGATCGTCACCTTTCCCGACCAGAACGCCGCGTTCCAGGGCATCCTGGCCGGACGGGTCGAAGCGGTCGCGCTGACGTCGGCCTCGCTGCGCTGGACCCTGGCGCAGAACTACGCCGGCAAGCCGCTCGAGGTCACCCAGCCGTTCATCCCGGTGGTGGGCGGCAAGGAGCAGCCGAACTTCGGTGGGTTCGGCATCCGCAAGGGCGACACCGACCTGCTCAACGCCTTCAACGCGGAGCTGAAGAAGCTGCAGAACTCCAATGGCGTGCTGCCGCTGATCCAGCGGTTCGGTTTCACCCAGACCGACGTGGACAAGGCGAAAACCCAGACCGCGGATCAACTCTGCAAAGCGACCTGATCGCTCGGATTCCTCATGGCAACGATCAATCCTTGTAGCAGCGACCTGCCCGGTACTCTCGGCAACGCGATGCCCTTCATCTGCAAGGGCGCCGTGGTCACCGCGCAGGTCACGGTGGGCGGTGCGGTGCTCGCCATCGTGCTGGCCTTCGTCGCGGGGCTGGCGGCGACATCGCACCTGCGCATCATCAGAGCGGTCGCCCGCGTGTACATGGAGTTCTTCCGTGGCGCGTCGGTGCTGGTGCAGCTGTTCTGGATCTTCTACGCGATGCCCGCGCTCACCGGTTACCGCCTGTCCGCCACGTTCGCGGGCGTCCTGACGCTCGGCCTCAACCTGGGGGCGTACGGATCGGAGGTGGTCCGCGGCGCGATCCAAGCCGTACCGAAGCCACAGCGGGAGGCCGCGGTCGCGCTGAACCTCTCGACGTACCAGCGAATGCGCCGCGTCATCCTGCCGCAGGCGCTCGTCGGCATGGTCCCGCCGGGGACCAGCCTGCTCATCGAACTGCTCAAGGCGACGTCGCTGGTGTCGGCCATTTCGGTGGCCGACATGACATACCAGGCCAACGTGACCGTCAGCTCGATCGGCCACCAGTTCACCATCTTCGGCATCGTGATGGTGATCTACTTCCTGATGGCCCAGGTGATCACGGCGATCATGCGTGTTGTCGAGCGGCGCGCGGCCGCGACGGTGGGCCGAGAGCCGCCGAAGCGGCGCAAGGCGCAGCTCGCCTGGACCGATCCCGCGGCGGGCGGCGGTGAGCTCTGATGAACTGGGACTGGGAGTGGACGAAGGACTTCTCCGGCGATCTGTTCACCACCGGACTCAAGGTCACGCTCCAGATCACCCTCTTCGGCGCGATCGTGGCCTTCGCGCTTGGCTTGGTGCTGGCGCTGCTGCGGCGCTCCGAGACCCGTTGGGTGAGCACCCCGACGCGCTGGTTCATCGAGTTCGTCCGTAGCACACCGTTGCTCGTGCAGCTGTTCTTCTTGTTCTACGTGCTGCCCGGGCCGCCGTTCCACATCAAGTTGTCGGCGTTGACCGCAGGTGTCATCGGTCTCGGCGTGCACTACTCCTGCTACACCGCCGAGGTCTACCGGGCCGGCATCGACGGGGTGCCGACGGGCCAATGGGAGGCCGCGACCGCGCTGAACCTACCCCGGGTGCGTACTTGGACCAGCGTGATCTTGCCCCAGGCCATCCGCCGGTCGCTGCCGGCGCTCGGCAACTGCCTCGTGGCCATCTTCAAAGAGTCGCCACAACTGTCCATCATCACGGTCTTGGACGTGATCGGCACGGCCCAGGAACTCGGCTCGGAGCGGTTCCGTTACCTGGAGCCGCTGACCGTCGCCGGGCTCTTCTTCCTCGTGCTGGCGATCCCGTCCTCGATCGCGATCCGCCGCTTGGAGCGTCGCCTTGAGTACTAAGACACCCCAGGACCTGTCGGGCCCGGACTCGCAGTGGATGATCCGTTTCGACAAGGTCGTCAAACAGTTCGGCGACCTCACTGTGCTGAACAAGCTGGACTTCCACGTCCGGCCCCAGGAGCGCGTGACGTTGATCGGCCCGAGCGGGTCCGGCAAGACGACGATCCTGCGCCTGCTCATGACCCTGGAACGGGTGACCAGCGGCACGATCGAGGTGCACGGCGACTACCTCAGCCACATGCGCCGCGGCGGCAAGCTCGCGCCGGCCGACGAGAAGCACCTGCGTCGTGTACGCAAGCGGATCGGCATGGTGTTCCAGCAGTTCAACCTGTTCCCGAACATGGACGTGCTGCGCAACATCACCGAGGCGCCGGTCCGTTCGCTGGGCCGGTCGCGCTCCGACGCCGAGGCCAAGGGCATGGAGCTGCTCGAGATGGTCGGCCTCTCCGACAAGGCGCACGAGCACCCGACGCGGCTGTCCGGCGGGCAGCAGCAGCGGGTGGCCATCGCCCGGGCGCTGGCCATGGAGCCCGAGATCCTGCTGCTGGACGAGGTGACGTCGGCGCTCGACCCCGAACTCGTTGCCGGGGTCCAGGACCTGCTGCGCGAAATCGCCCAGACCGGCTACCTGACGATCCTGTGCGTCACGCACGAGATGCACTTCGCCCAGGACATCTCCGACCGAGTCCTGATGTTCGACAAGGGACAGATCGTGGAGGACGGCCCGCCAGAAAAGATCTTCTCCGAGCCGGAGGAACAACGGACCCGAGACTTCCTGCAGGCAATCCTGAACGCTTGACCCTTGGAGGGACTCATGGCGTACGACTCCGACGATCACTACGAGCGGCTAGCCGAAACCTACGAGCGCAACTGGGCCAATCGCCCGCAGTACGTGACCTGGATGGCCGACAAGATCATGTCCTGGCTGGAGCCGGGTGTCGGCTGGCGGATCGCCGACATCGGCTCGGGTACCGGCCTGTTCCTGAGTCGCCTGATGGAGGTCGCCACGCCGGAGACGCCGATCCTGTGCGTCGACCCCTCCCAGCCCATGCTCGACCTGCTGCCCGACGACCCCCGCCTGACGCCGATCTGCGCCACCGCCGAGCAGATCGCGACGGGCGAGGTGCCGCTGCCCGTCGACACGGTGGACGCCTTTGTCTTCAAGGAGGCGATCCACCACGTCAAGGACATCCCCGGTACGCTGTCCGGCCTCGCCGCCCGGCTGAACCCGGGCGGGCGCATCCTCATCGTCAGCCTGCCGCCCCGGCTCGACTACCCACTGTTCCAGGCCGCCCTCGACCGGTTCGCCGAGAACCAGCCGGAGCCGGACGACATGGCCGCCGACATGCGTGCCGACGGGTTGATCGTCGACAACGCCGTCGAGGAGTTCACGGTCACGATCGACCGCGACCAGTGGCTCGACCTCGTCCGCAACCAGTGGATGTCAGTGCTGTCCACCTTCTCCCAGGAGGAGATCGCGGCGGGCGTCGAGTACATCAGCGAGCGCTACTCCGAGCCGCAGATCACCTACGTCGACCGCTTCGCCTTCGTACGAGGGATCAAACCTTCGTCCGGTGGAAGTTGAGGTACGACCGGGACGGCGTCGGGCCCCGCTGACCTTGATACCTCGACCCGTACGCGGCTGACCCGTACGGATGCTCGGCCGGCGAGCTGCACCGGAACAGGCACATCTGGCCGATCTTCATGCCCGGCCAAAGCTTGATCGGCAGCGTGGCGACGTTGGACAACTCCAACGTCACGTGTCCGTTGAACCCTGGGTCGATCCAGCCCGCGGTCGAGTGAGTCAGCAGCCCGAGCCGCCCGAGCGAGCTCTTGCCCTCGAGCCTGGCCGCGAGATCGTCGGGCAGCCCGAACACCTCGTACGTCGACGCCAGTACGAACTCCCCCGGATGCAAAATGAAGGCATCCTCCGAATCCACCTCGACCAACCGGGTCAGGTCCGCCTGTTCCCGCGCCGGGTCGATGTGCGGATACTTGTGGTTCTCGAACACCCTGAAGTACCGGTCGAGCCGCACATCCACACTGGACGGCTGAACCATGGCCGGGTCGTACGGGTCGATCTTCACCCGCCCTGAGTCGAGCTCGGCCTTGATGTCGCGATCGGAGAGCAGCACGTCAGGAACGCTACCGGCTCCCGCCCTTCGCTCGTACCAGAGATGGATGCGCTTCCGGTAGAGTGTCCGAGCGGCTGCCCCTCACCGGCGGCCTCGCTGCGGGTGTAGTTCAATGGCAGAACATCAGCTTCCCAAGCTGATAGCGCGGGTTCGATTCCCGTCACCCGCTCTCCTGTGATGGCGCCCCTGACCTGCATTGTTGTACGGCCACGTCGCGGTCGACACGATTCTTGGGTGCACGCGTGGGTGCACGGATGATCATGCATTCCCTTTGAGTCCGCTCTGCCTGGCCTTAGCCCGGGTGATTCACGAAGGGTGCTGAGTGGGTCCATCGACTGGGTCGTGGCGCGCGATGGTGATGTGGGCAGGCCGCGGTGGTCGACGCGGTGGTCGACGTCTCCGATGTGGTGAGGGGGCGTGCTGAGGGCGGTCGCGGGGTGGATGAGCGCGCGGTTGTGGGCCGGCAGTCAGGCCGGGGCGGGGATGCGGCGGAGGAGGTTGAATGCACGGGCCAGGGCGAGGGCCCAGGGCCGGCCGGCTTGGAGGCGCAGGTGGGTGCGCCGGGCGGAGCGGGTGATGCGGGCGGCGGTGTGGAGCAGCCGGTAGCGGATCGTCTTCCACTCCGCTTTTGCCAGCTGCGGGTGGTCGGGGTCGCTGGCCAACAGGATGGTCTGAGTCCAGGCGAGCAGGTCGGCGGCGGTCAGGGCGAGCTCGAGCCAGACGGCGTTGATCGCGAAGTCGCGGGAGGGCAGACGGCCCAGTCCGGCGTCCTTGGCTTGGCGGATACGGTCCTCGACGCGGGCGTGGGCGCGATGCCGGGCCTCGAGGAACGCCAGCTGCCCAACGCGGGTGTTTGTGGCCGTACGCCGACACATGGCCTGGTAGCGCCAGCCGTCACGGTCTTCGAAGGCGTCCAATTGGGCGCCTGGGTGGGGTCGTTCGCGGCGCACGAGCACTCGCATCCCCGCCGGCCACGACGGGCGTGGGCGTCCCGGTCGCTCCGGCCGGGGTTCGTGGCTGCTGGTGTGGGCTTTGGTCGCCCGTCGGCGGCGACGCCTGGCGGCGGCCAGGCGGTAGACCTCGGTCAAGATGTCGGTGATATCGGCGGCCTGGGCGCCGTCGCGACATCCGCCGTCGGCGTCGACGGCGGGCACCACATCCGGGCGCCGGTCAGCAGCCCCGCCGGCAACCCGTCGCCACCGGTCGCGGTGGTGTGTGGTGTTCGATGGCCGGTCGTTCGGCCGTGACGTGCACCGTCGCCTGATCGCCGATGGTGGGCGATGCAGCCGGGACAGAGCACCGTCTGCCAGCGGCGAACACCGGCCCGACCGGGCTCGACGGGTCACTACAGTCCAGTCTCATGACGACGGTCACAACACGCACGGTCGAATACTCGGCCGACGGCCTTACGATGATCGGACACCTCGCGCTCCCCGCCGGTGTCGAGCGCCGACCCGCAGTCCTGATCGGGCCCGAGGGGCTGGGGCTCAGCGACGTCGAGCGCCGCCGGGCCGATGCCCTGGCTGAGCTGGGATACGTGGCGCTGGCCTTCGACATCCACGGCGGGCGCTATTTGGGTGACCCCGAGGAGATGCTGGCCCGTTGCATGCCGCTGCTCGCCGACCCCGACCGGATGCGGGGCATCGGCCACGCGGCGCTCGACGTGTTGCGCGCCGAACCGCGGGCCGACTCCGACCGGATCGCCGCTATCGGTTACGGCACCGGGGGCGCAATCGCGCTGGAACTCGGGCGCGACGGCGTCAACCTGCGCGCGATCGGGACAGTCAACGCACTGACCACGGGCCGACCGGGCGAGGCGGCAGGCATTCGCTGCCCGGTGTGGGCTGGGGTCGGGTCCGAAGACCCGATCATGCCGCCCGCGCAGCGGGACGCGTTCACGGCCGAGATGCAGGCCGCAGGCGTCGACTGGCGCCTCGTGGTCTACGGCGGAGCCCTGCACGCCTTCCACCACCCACCGGTCGACCATGCCGTGGTCCCCGGCGTCGGCTATCACCCACTGCACGCGCAGCGGGCCTGGCGCGACGTCGTCGGCCTGCTCGCCGAGTGCCTGCCCGTAACGGAGTGATCTGATCGGCTCTTGACCCTCACTCCTGCCCGCCGTCGTCGTGCTCGTCCAGCTCGGGCGCGTCCGGGTCGCGCATTGGGAGGAACGGGCCGCCCTGCTGGTGGGCTGCTCGTACGGACTTCGATAGTGTTCCGCGCTGGTGGGGCGGCCGTCCGGTTCGGGCCGGGTCGGCCCGCAGAGACCGCACGCCCGGCCTGAGGGCCGGTCGGCCGCCGCGCGGGCCGCGCAGCCGGCACGTGCCTTGAAAAAAATAACCGTAGAGAAAGTCCTCATCGGCACGGCAATGGCCTCGGTGCCGATGGGGCCGACCGGCGTCTGATCAGGGGCTACAGCGCGGGTGTCTGGGCGTGGAGCTGCTCGGCTTGGTCGAGGGCGAGGTGCCAGGGGAAGGTGTCGAGGTGGGTGCCGCCGGTGCCGGGTGGGTGCGGCTCGAATTGTTCTGGGCCGAGGAGGATGCGTACACCTTCGTCGCGGAGTTGCCGGACGCTGCGGCGGAACGGGAGCCGGTCGGCGAGGGCCGAGTTGACGAACGGCAGGACGACGAGCGGGATTTGCAGGCCGATGGCCTCGGCGAGGATGCCGAGGGCGTAGGTGTCGCTGATTCCTAGAGCCCATTTGTTGATCGTGTTATAGCTGGCCGGGGCGATGATGATGGCGTCGGCCTTCGGCGAGCGGGGCTGGCCGGGCTTGCGATATTCGCAGCGGACGAGCTGCCCGGTCCGGGCTTCGAGGGCGGGCACGTCGAGGAAGTCGAGGGCGGCCGGGGTGGCGATGAGCTGAACGTCCCGGCTGCGGTCATGGGCGAGGTCGATCAGGCGGCCGACGTCGGCGGCCGGCCCGGCTCCGCAGACGATGACGTACAGGACGCGGCGGCGGTCCTCGGTCACACACGAACCCCGATCTGCGCGGTGAAGTCCCTGATCTGCCGTCTGATACTAGTGACTACAGCGTGGGTCGTCCGGGCCGGTCGATTGCAGGAGGGCTGATCAGGCGGTGGCTGGCGTGAAGTTCCTGACCTGACCGGGTGTGCCAGCCGCGAGGACGTGGCCAAGATCGTCACGGAGACCTCCCGACCGCCTCCGGCGCCTGGCTCAACAACGCCGTCGGGCAGCTGTGGGCGCTGCGCGCCCGGATACAGCCAGGTGACCTCCTGGCCCTGCCGCTGAAGGTCAAGAAACAGATCGCGCTCGGTCGGGTCGCTGACGGGTATTGCTATCGGAGCGAGGAGCCAGGGGACGGTGGGCGTTCCGGTCCGGAATCTGCGCAGTGGTGGGCGGTGAGTGGTGGGTACGGCACGCGGTCGTCCGCGCGACCTCGCGCGCTTCAGGTATTTGTCCGCGATGTCCGTGATCGCGTTGGGGTCGGCGATGTCGAGCCGGTGCCCGCCCGCCCGGTAGATCAAGCCGATGCGCCGCGGGCCGGTCCGGACCCCGTTCTCGCGACACCGCTCGTGGTCGGCAACAACGGCGGCGCCGTGAGCGCGGCCGCCTCGTGCTTGGTCGAACGGCGACCGGATGGCCTTTGTTGCGAACCAGTACGCCCGGCAGCCGCCTGTACTTGGAGCACCCGGCCCACCCACTCAGCTGCGCGCGGCGGCACGCCCAGTCCGCCAGGCTGGACATGCGAATACCGGTCATAGAACCGGAACAGGTCCGACAGATCCTGGACCTCCGCCAGGGTGACCGGCAACCCGGAGCACGCAGCCGGGCCGGCATTCGTCCTGCCCACCACCGCGGTACCGACAACGGCCACGGCCGCGAGCGCTCTCACGCGACAACACGCCTTCGTACGATGGCCGGGTCCCAGTACCAGTGGAATGCCCACGCCAGCCTCCCCAGGGTGAGCGTTCACATGTGTCGATGGACCCTGGCACAACCCTGCGAAGTCATCAAGCCGGCGTACATGTGGTGCACGGGGTCGTCGGGGTCGACCGGCCGGTCCGGGTGCCAGTGGGTGACGGGGGTGACGCCCGGGTCGATCAGATCCAGGCCGTCGAAGAAGCGCTCGGTCTCGGCCTTGGTGCGCATTTTCACCGCGATGCCCTGGGACCGGTAGGCGGCTGCGCCCTTGGCCAGCGGGCTTCCCTGTTCGCGTCTGGCACCACCGACAGGCCGAGCACGCTGCCCAGGGTCAGTGGCTCCAGCAGCCGGCGCACCACCCGGTGCGCCTCCGCCTCGTCGGTGATGAACTGCAAGATGGCCACCAAGGTCAACGCGACGGGCTGGTTCAGGTCGATCGTGTCGCGCAGTTCGGCGGAGCTCAGGATGGTGTCGGGGCCGCTCCAGCCCCTGATCGCAAAGTCGCGCGGAACGCGACAGAACCGATGTCGGCCGGCGGTGCAAGATGGATGCATGATCGGTGACCGGTGGGGCGTGACGGACAACGAGATATTGCGCTCCTACCCGTGCGACGACTTCGTCGTCTCACCCACTGTGCAGGTGTGGCGGGGGGTGCGGATCGAAGCACCCGCTGCAGCGGTGTGGCCATGGGTCGCCCAAGTTCGGCTTGCGCCGTACTCCTATGACTGGATCGACAACCTCGGTCGCCGCTCACCTCGACGGCTGGTGGGCCTTCCGGAGCCGCAGGTTGGAGAAGCATTCACCACTGCCGGCGGGCGGAAGCTGGGCAGGATCGTCTCGGTCGACCCCGGGAATCAGCTGACGGGCACAATCATCGGTGCCTTCATGTCCTACGTCCTTGTGCCCCAAGACCACAGCACGACGCGCTTGCTGCTCAAGGCCGTCATGCAGACGACCCGCTGGGCCGCCCTCGGGCTGTCCGTCGGCGACCTGGTCATGGCGCGACGACAGTTGCTGAATCTGAAGCACCTCGCCGAGCGCCACCAGCACCAGGGCACGGCCACGGAATGAAGATCAGACGCGCGCTCATCGGCACGAGCGTGTGTTGCTCGTCGAGTACCGTTCCGGGGTGACTTCGGGCGCGTTGGAACGGGCACTGACCGAGCCGGCGTTGCGGCCGCTGCCGGACCGGGCGGCCAGCCTGCTTCGGGAAATGAGGGCTCCGCCCGGCAACAGCCCTGGGAGGCATTCCTAGCCCTCGACACCGTCTTGACCCGGCTCGCCGATGGCGTCGACCCCCTGACCAGGTCGAGAAGTCGGGACACACGAAAGGCGGCAGAAGAGTACATCGGCCATGCCACTTGGTAGCGTCATCGCGCCATGCCGATCGCGATGCCGCTCTTCGATTCCAGGGATGCTTGGATCACACCGGGTGTCGCCACGGCCGTCTCGGCCCTGCTGTTTAGGTCGGTTCCTTCTGGTGGATTCAGGTGCGGCGCGGTCGTCTGAGCTGTTACATGCCCAAGATTCAGGTCGTCCCACGAGCGTCGGGAGCAGCAGGCCGTTCCCAATCTGCTCCCGACTTTGCAGCCCTCGTCAGCCCGGCTTGCCCTCGTACGGCATCCGCACGCACGCCACGAGCGACGCCTTTCCATCGTCAGGCGGTCTCCCGCTCCACCAGTTCGGCCGGCTCCCCAACGATCTCGCCCATGAGACCGTGTCCCATGCACGGAGTAACCGATTCGTCGTTTCAGCGACCCGCACCGGCACACCCCTCAACGCCTAGCACGGGTCGAGCCGAACCGCCGGCGGCTTGAACCGCCGGTGCCTCGAACCACTGGCACCAGCGACACGCCGGACCGCGGACACCTACACGAGCTCCCCAAATCTCCTATGACCAACTGGATCCGCCACGCCTCGGCGTGAGTAAACGCTCGTGGCTCTTTCGGTACCGACCTACGTCGCGATGTGCTCAGGTATGAAGGCGACGTTATCCGATGCCGATCTCCGGTAGCGTCACTGGTCCTGGCTGGTGCCGCCTCGTTGTCTCAGAAGGTCGTCGAGGAGCTTCAGCGCGTTGGGGTGACCGGCGTTTGCGGCTTTGCGATACCACTGTTCCGCCTGGACGGCGTTGTCCTGTTGCGCCAGCCGGAGTCCGAGCCAGGCCATGGCGACGGGGTATCCGGCGTCGGCAGCTTTGCGCAACCAGTACTCGGCCTGAGCGGCGTCTCCCTGCTGTTCCAGCGTGATGCTGAGTAGGTGCATTTGTTCGGGGATCCCGTTAATGGCTCCCCGTCGGTAGTACCCCTCGTTGGCCTTGACGTTCCACTGCTCGGCCTCGGCATATTGGCCGCGTTCCCTGAGGTCCATCGACAATCTGCTCATCGCCTCGGGCACACCGGCGTCCGCCGCTTTACGACACCACTCGTCGGCCTCATTGCGGTCTTGTACCAAGAGACAAAGCCGGAACATCGCATACCCGTGTCCGGCCTCGGCGGCTGTGCGATACCACCGTTCTGCCTGTTCTCTATCGGCTCGGTGGTCCCAGGCCAAATCTCCCAGGGCCATCGCTGCCTCCGCGTGACCTGCCTCATGTGCTCGGCGGTACCAGTGCTCGGCCTGGTCAAGGTCGCTTCGGTCCGTCTCTAGAAGCACCCCGAGGTTGAACATGGCGAGTGCGCTTCCTTGGTCGGCGGCCTTGCGCCACCACCGCCTGGCCGAGGCCGTGTCTCGACGGTCTGCGAGCAGGCAGCCCAGAATGAACATTCCATCGGTGACCTCAGCGTTGGCGGCGCGACGCCATATCTTTTCAGCGAGATCAAGGTCGTCGGTGACGTCACGAGCTCGGATCCCGACGCGGACGAGATCCTCGACCGGGACGTGATCGGCGATCAGCTGCCAAATGGCTTCAGGGATAGGATCTCCTGTGCGGGCGAATTGGTCGAGGGCAAAATCGGCGATGGTGTAGGCGTCGTCGCCCCTCGTGAGCAACCTGACTGTCGGATTGATTTCCTGCGTGGCCCACGACAACGCTTCTTGGTATTCGGTCGGGTTGGCGAGCACGGCTTCGCCTCCATTGCGGAGGTGAAGCTCGGCGAGCGGCGGGAGCAGCTGAGCGGGGACCGGCCCTCGTGCTCCCGTACGGAACCAGTCGGCGGCTCCGCATACGAGCGCGTACCCCATCGGGTTGACCGAAGGACCGAGCCGAAGCCGTTCGGTGATCTGCTCGGCGGCACCGACGTATTCACCCACCCCGATGCGGCGTATCCGGTCCCGAACGCCTTTGTCGCCGATGACATTGCTGAGCTGCCGGTCTTCTCCTTCGCTGAATTCTCGCCGCAGCACGATCCGCTCGAATTGGGCGAGCACGTCCCATTCGGGCGGCCGAATTCGACTTGTGGGCAGGAACGTGTCGTACTCGCTGCTGCGGATGGTGCCTACGATCGCGTTATCCGCATCGGCGAGGCGCCGCACGGCACCTTCGGTGATGCCATCCGCGCCGATTAGCCTGTCAATGTCGTCGAGCCAGATGACGCAGGTGCGCACGTCGAGGTCGGCCGCCTCCATTGCTGCCAGGGACCTTCTGCTACTGGGGATCACGATCGGCCGGTCGGGGAACATGTCCTTGACCGCTTCGGCGGCCATTCTGGTCTTGCCGACCATCGACGACCCGATCAGCAGCACAGGCCGGCATTCCTGGAGGCACTCGCGCAGCTGCTGTTCCTCGTCGCGGTGGATGTAGGGCACTTCCACGGCCGCGCTGTGCACGCGCAAGGTCCGCAGGTCCGTATCGGCGATCCGAGGCAGATCGCTTCCGAAGCGACCGCCGGACGTGTGGGCGTGTTCCCTGACTACCCGTGCGCTCGTCTCCCGTTGCTGCCGGGATTCGTTCCACAGCGCGGCGACCGGGACGGCCAATGCCGCGACCCCCGCGGTGAGCGCCCCAACCCATGGCCACGCGTGCGGCCAACCGCCGATCGCGGCCGAGCCCGCGACGAGGACAGCAACGACCCAGCCGACCAGCAACTTGTATCCGCGACCTACAGGAGGCGCCAAACGCATTCGGCCCAATGCCGCCCACCACCTGCCGAGAGAGCCGGGGCACGCGCCTACCTTCAAGGTAGCCCGCTCTCGCCTGCAACCAGCCAGGCCCGGCCCAGGCTGGCCAGCAGCCCTCATACACGCTACGTCGCGGTCGCGGCGTCAGCGGCGCCCACCAGTCTGCCCCGGCAAACGCTCCGACCAGCCCGCACGCCTCGTCGAAGGACAACGCGTAATCGGATGGCGCGAAGCGCTCAACGAACGCGCCGTCGCCTATCCATGGCGAATCAGGTAAATGAGAACCAAGTCCTACTCCAAACGATCTTTCCACACCTGAAGTTTCAGGCTCGCCGCCGACCGGCTCGGCGTGAACGTGCCGGTGAATGCGCCTCGATCGTGGCCGGGAGCTCACCGGAGCCGGCTCCGATCGAAGATCTGGACCCGTTGCGGCACGGCGGCATGGGCACGTTGTTCGACGGCATCCGCGCCCCGTCCACTCTCCGCTGCTGGTACGCGGGGTTGAACGTGCTGCTGGCCGCGTTGTCGACGCGCCGTCGTTCCGCATCAAGGAAAATGACGTCCGTCATGAGATTGCGAAAGCAAGGATTGCGGCGGACTCAGCCCCGCACCGTCGCCGCCGGCGCGTGCGTTCGGGCGGGCCGTTTGCCCGTGCGGCGGATCACTTGGGTAGTGCCGATGCTGTCGGTCTTGGCGGTGGCCGGGTGCGGCGAGGGGGCATCGTCGAAGTCGACGGCAACCGCGACGGCCAGGACGGCGACCGTCGATTGCGACCGGATCGCAGGTAACGGTCGGACGTTTTATGAGAGCAATCCGACCTACACCGATTCCCGCGACGACGGTACGGACTGGTCGCCGACCTCGCCGGAGAAACAGGGGATGGATTCCGCCCTGTTGCGTACGGGGCTGACCAAGCTCGGGAACAACGCGTCGTTGTACAGCGCGCTGGTCATCCGACACGACAGTCTCGTGGCCGAGCGGTATTACCACGGCAGTAACCCGCAGCGGAGCAATAACGTCCACTCCGTGTCGAAGAGCATTCTGCAGGCATTGGTCCACATCGCCATCGCGAAGGGCTACATCGGAAGCCTGGACGACCCGGTGGCCGACTATCTGCCGGAGTACTTCGGCAATGCGTCGCCGGATAAGAAAAAGATCTCCATCCGGCATATGTTGACCATGACGTCGGGTCTCGACTGGACGGAGGACTCGACCGAAAGCCAGATCGAGAAGGCGTCGAACTGGGTCCAGGCGATCCTCGGCCGTTCGCTCGTGTCCGTCCCTGGCACGACGTACAACTACAGCACCGGCAATACCCACGTCGTCTCGGCAGTGCTGCAGAGGGCCACTCGCATGAGCATCTGCCAATTCGCCCACCAGTACCTGTTCGCACCGATGGGCATCACGGCCGAACATTGGGGCCGCGACCCGCGGGGCATCTTTTCCGGCGGGTACAACCTCTACCTGACGCCACGGGAGATGGCCAAGTTCGGCCTGCTCTACCTACACGACGGCAGGTGGGGTGGCCGGCCGCTCGTGCCCTATGGCGCGGTGCGGGCGGCGCAAGCCCGGACCACACAGGTCGACGACACGTTCGCCTATTCCGAGGGTTGGTGGGTGCACACCATCTCCGGACGCTCGACCTACTTTGCCTGGGGATACGGCGGGCAGTTCATCTACATAATCCCCAGCGCGGACATCGTGCTCGTGACCAGCGAGAACAGCAACAACAGCGAGAGCAAGGAAATCAACTCAACGGCGTTTATTCGCGACTACCTGCTGCCCTCCATAACCCGATCCTGATCCGCCCACGATCCGGGCTGACGCACGACGTCTTAAGAGGGCATACCCGCGGATGCTCACCGCGCAAGTCATCCGCTCCGGTGTCGTCGTCCTACCGGCCTCGCCACCTATTGGGTCGTCGACGTACGCAGCACCGTTCACGCCATGGTTACGACGCGCGTTCTTGCCCGGCCATGTCAGCCACACCCACCGGATAGAGGGGCGGGCCGGCGGCCCCGGGCATCCGCCAGATCACGCGGGCCCTGCCATGATCATCTGCGATGGCCTGCTCTGCTATCTCGTAGGCGGCCTCATCGGCGAAGGCGGCGGTGAAAATGAACACGATCTCATGCTGCGTGGCGCCGCCCCACTCGAAGATGTTCTCCAGCACGCCCACCCGCCGCACTCCCGTGAGCGCCTGCCCGATCTCCTCCCGCAACTCCCGGTGCACCGTATCCAGCGCGTACTCGCCGAACTCCACATGACCACCGAGCGGCCGGTGAAACAGCTCCCCCGACGGATCCGTCTCCTCGGACACCAGCAGCGCACCATCGCGCGGCCGCCGGATCACCACCATCGCCTTGACGACCTGGCCTTTGGGTCCCACCCGGTTGTCGTATCACACCACGCCGAAGCTACCTATTTTGATTTCTTCGGCGTCGTCGCTTGGCGATGATTCCGGCGGACACGCAGCGCCATTACATGCGCAAGGCCGCGGCAAGGAGCATCGGCTGGCTGGCAAGGCGAGCCCAATGGGTGTGGTTGACGGACGGGCGGGCGACCGTTGACGCCTAGTGGACGCGGGCCACCTACGGTCAAGGGTCTTGGCTCGGAGCTTCCGGGCCGGTGATCTCAGGGGGGATCATCTTGACCACCATCATGAGCCGGCTGCGGCGTACCGTGCTGCTGACCGGCGCAGCGCTCACGCTGCCGACCACAGCGCTCGCGCCGCAGACAATGGCCGCCGCGGTGCAAGTCGACTGCTTCGGCAACCCGATCACCGCTCAGACACTGTTCGTCCCGGCGGGTGGCGCCATGTTCTTCGGGACATCGGGCGCCGACCAGATCATCGGTACCGGCGGCGCCGACAACATTGACGCCGACGACGGCGACGACACCGTCTGCGGCGGAGCCGGCGCCGACGACATCGAAGGCGAGAACGGCGATGACATCATCAACGGGGAAGGCGGAGAAGACGATCTTTGGGGTGATGACGGCAACGACAAGGTCTACGGAGGAGCCGGCGATGACGTCACTATGTGGGGCGGCGAAGGCAACGATGCTCTGTACGGCGGTGGCGGCGACGACACCCTGAAGGGCAACGAGGATGACGACCACCTATTCGGCGAAGACGGTTCCGATGCGATGGAATGCTTCACCGGGGTGGACACTGCCGACGGCGGACCGGGCCGCGACTCCCTGTACGATCCTGCCGATTGCGAGACCGTGATCAGCGCTCAATAGATGGTCTGCTGACGAGCCCCCGGTGCGACGTATTTGGTAGCTGACCTGCAGCGACGACTGGCGTACCGGATCCGTTCGGGACCGGTACGCCAGGGACTATGAGATGGTCAGGCCGACCCTGGGTGGCCCTGGTCGATGTACAGGCAGTACGCGGACCCGCCGCCGACCACAAGGTTGGTGCTCAGGTCCCGCACCACAACCGTCACTTGCTCATCGAGGTAGTACGGATCAGGGCTGATGGTGCTGGCCAATCCGGTGTCCGACCAGGTCCCGGATGCGGACGCCGTGGCCGAGTGGGTGAAGTCCGGCTGGGAACCACCCAGGGGGCCGGTGAACCTTATGCTGTCCGCGGTGGCCTGATACGTGCTGATCTTCCGGTACTCGACGCGCAGCAGCTGGTTGGGCTGATAGTTCACCCCGGTGGTGGTCTCGGTGATGGTGTGCGTCGTTCGATCGCAGTTGAGGGTCACCGCCGTACGAAGGTCGTACGTGCAGGTGGCGTCGCGGTACTCGAGCTGAACGCCGTCGGAGGCGCGTAGCAGAAAGACCCGGACCGTCTCTGTGTAGAAGAGGTAGTTCTCCGCCGGCCAGCTTCTCGTGTAACCGGCGACGGAGCGGCTGGAACGACAGACCGGTCAGCGGTTGGTCGAGCGACAGGGCCGGGGCATCCGGCTGACCGAGGCCGGTGTCCTGCTTGCCCGCGACACCGGTGACCTGCTTGCCCACGCCGAGCGGGTGGAGGCTCACCTGTCCGAGCATCGCGGTGCCGTCACCGGCCCGCTCGCCATTGCCGCCTTCGCCACCGCCGCGCGCGGGCTGCTGCCCGGCGTACTGCGCGAACTGCGGTCCGCCTTTCCGGATCTGTCGGTATCGCTGACCGAGCGGGAGCCGCACGAGGCGGTCCCCGCCCTGAGCCGCGGCGACCTGGACATCGCCGTCGTACAGGACTGGGCCGACGACGCATTGAGTCTGCCCGACGGCCTGGCACGGCAGCACCTGCTGGACGACACCTTCGACGTCGCCCTGCCCGCCGAGCACCCGCTCGCCGACCGGACCAGCCTCAACATTGACGAACTCGCCGCCGACGATTGGATCAGCTGGAGCACCGACGAGATTTGTCACCACTGGCTTATCCGCACGGTGAACGCCGGCGGTTCGCCGCCGCGCATCGCGCACACCGCCTCAGAGCACTCCACCCAACTGGCATTGGTCGCGGCGGGGCTGGGTGCGGCGGTAATACCGCGCCTTGGGCGTGAGCCGGCACCGCCATCGGCCCGATTCGTGGCCATCGACCCGCCCCCGATCCGCCGCATCTTCGCCCTCTGGCGAGACAGCACGACCGCCCGCCCGGCAATCCGCGCTACCCTCGCCACCCTCCAACGCCACTGCACGCATACCTGCCCAAGGTCACTGAGTCCGGGGCCGGGATGATCAGCCAGGCGGGCGGCCCGCTGCTGTTGCAGACGCCGCGGGCCACTAGTTTGGTTCAGGCGCTCTCGGCGGGGTCGGCGGCGCGTTTGGTCGGGTTCGGGGCGTCGCCCAGGTCGTCGCTGGGCCTGGCTCCGAGCAGTCCCCGATACAGCGGGGTGTCCACGTTCCCGGTGACCAGGGCGTTGATCCGGACCCCGTCGCGGGCGCACTCCAACGCGACCGACCGGGTCAGCCCGATGACGCCGTGTTTGGCCGCCACGTATGCCGACATTCCCGGGATGCCGATGTCGGCGGCGGTCGAGGCATTGTTGACGATGGACCCTCCGCCGGTCGGCCGCGGCGCACCGCAAGTGACGTGGCCACGGCCCGTGGCATCCTGGCCGAGCTGACCACCGGCAGTTGGCGGGTAAAGCGGCTCGGCGGCATGGTGGACGCCCGCGGTACCAGACCGGGCGGTGCTGCGTACGGCGGTCGGCACCGATCCGAAGGCGTACGCCGAGCCGTACGGAGTGACCGACCCGGCCGGGGTGGCCAGGCTCAACGAACAGAAGTGGGACTTCCTGGCGCAGTACAAGATCCAGGCCGACAACATCTACCGCAGCGTCTACGAGAACACCCCGCCGACCGTGGCCGAACTGCGCGCCACCGAGCAGCGCGAAGGCGGCCTGCGCCAGTTCAACATCTGGTACTTCGACCCGCGGCTGTTCAAGCTCGACCAGCCGGACACCTGGAACGCCCAGGCCGACGCGCTGTTCGACCACATCCAGCCGTACGTGGACCAGTACCGCGCGGCGGGCCTGATCGACAAGGCCTATTTGCACTGCTGCGACGAGTCGCGGGACGAGTACTTCGCGCTGATCCGGGCGGTACTGACGAGATTCAAGGCGCGGTTCCCGGACATACCGGTGCTGACCACCGCGATCGACGACACGATGGGCACCCGCAGCGGCCTCGACGAACTGGTCGACTGGTGGGTACGCGACGTGCCGTGGTACTCGAAGGAGGTGCTCGACCGGCGGCACGCCGCCGGCCGGGAGGGTTGGTGGTACTTGCACGCCGGAGTGCACAACCCGTACCCGAACCTGCTGATGGGCTACGACCCGGGTCAGTTGCGCACGCTGCTCGGCCCGATGTCGTACCAGTCCAAAGTGGACGGTTTCCTCTACTACCGGGTAGACCGCTGGTACAACCACCCGGTGCTCGCCGACGGGCCGCTGTCCACCTGGGATCCCCGTACCTGGAACAACGTGGCCGGCGACGGTTCGCTGTTCTACCCGGGCCCGAACGGCCCGATGCCGTCGATCCGGCTACAGAACTTCCGCGACGGCATGGAGGACTACAACCTGCTGACCGTACTGCGCACCGCGGTGGACCACGCTCCGCCCGGCACCGACCCACGCATTCTGGGGCACTGGCCCGCGACCTGCTGTCCGGCACCGCCGTGGTCACCAACCAGCGCGACTACCAGCGCGACCCTGCCAGGTACCGGCGCTGGCGACAACAGGTCGCCGGCACGGCCGAACGGCTGCGCCATGCGTAGTGTTCCGATTTTCGCGGCCTTGGCCTTTAGGCGAGTGGCTCCGTGGCATCCGGCCACGGAGCCTCCGCAAAAACCCGTTGGCGGACCACGGCGACCACTGCTACTTTTCCGAAAGCCGTGCGAGAGAACGAGGAGGTGGTACCCGTGAACGTATCGACATGGGTGCTCCCCTCCGGGGTCACGGTCGGGCGATAGATCGTCCGGGAGCGCCGTTCACGAGCGCTCCCGAAAGGCACGACCATGCGATTCACTTCTGAACAGCGCCTCGACGACGGCGTCCTCGAACGCGAATTCACCCTCGGCGAGATCCCCGGCATCCTGTGGACGCCCGGATCCGCATCCACGCCGGCTCCGCTGATCCTGATCGGCCACCCCGGCGGACTGCACAAGATGCGCCCCCGGCTGGTGGCCCGGGCCCGGCTGTCGGCGGAGTACGGCTTCGCCGCGGCCACCATCGAGCTCCCCGGCAGCGGTGACCGGCCCCGTTCCGCCGCCGCCGAGCAGGCCCGCGCCGACCTGCGCCGGGCGCTGGAGGCCGGCGAGCCGGTCGACGACGAGATCGTCGACGCCCTCATCCTCCCGCTGGTCGACAAGGCGGTCCCGGAATGGCAGGCCACCCTGGATGCCCTGCATTCGCTGCCCGAGATCGGCGGCCCGGTCGGGTACTCGGGGGGAGTGATCGCTATCGGCGTCCGGCTGGCGGTGGTCGAGCCGCGTATCTCGGCCGCCGTTCTGTTCGCCGGGAGTTTCGTGCCCCGCACCCTGTTCGAGGAGGCCCGGCAGGTCACCATTCCGCTGCTGGTCCTGCTGCAGTGGGACGACGAAGGGAACGACCGGCAGGCGGCCCTGGACCTGTTCGACGCCTTTGGCGCCAAGGAGAAGACGCTGCACGCCAATCTGGGCGGGCACACCGGCGTCCCGCAGTTCGAGGGGGACGCCGCGACCCGATTCTTCACCCGGCACCTGAAGTGAGGCCGGGCCGTCAGGCCGGCAGCAGACGGTAGGCCACCTCCCTTCGACCACCGCATTACTTCCCTTCAACCGCGCCGCGTCACCCTGGTCGCATCATGGGTCGGCGGCGGGAGCGAACCTCCGTCGCGGAAAGCAAGAGCGGGGGAACAGCGATGGGATTGAAGAGATCACGGAAACCGCGGAGAAGTCTGCGATTCGCCCTGGCGGCGGTGCTCGCGATGACCGCAGCGGCGTCGGTGGGCATGTCGGCCGCTCAGGCCGCCGGCGGGGGCGTGGCCGAGGTGCACACCTCTACGAATCCACAGACCGGCGAGGTGACCAGGTGGCTGACCTACAACGCGGCCGCCGGCGACGCCAACAACATCGCGATCACGTTCTCCTCCGGACAGTACGTCATCGACGACGCCGTGCGGATCGCGCCCGGCACGGGTTGCCGTTACCTGAGCCCGAACGACGACACCATCGTGGGCTGCGCGGACGTCAACGACATCCAAATAGGCCAGATCATAATTAGTGCCGAGGACCGCGCCGACACCGTCCGCAACACGACGAACAGGGCATATGCCTGGTTGTTCAGCGGTGACGGCAACGACAAGATCTTCGGCGGGCCCGGCGATGAGACGCTGTCCGCCGGGCGCACCGGCGACGACGAGGTGCACGGCGGCGGGGGCAACGACTCCATCACGGCCGGCACCGGCACCGGCAGGCTCTTCGGCGACTCCGGCAACGACCATCTGTGGGGACAGACGGGCAACGACGTTATCCGGGGCGGCACGGGCGATGACGAACTACACGGTTCCACGGGCAACGACACCCTGATCGGCGAGGAAGACGACGACAAGCTGTTCGGAGACGACGGCAACGACTCGCTGGACGGCTCTTCGGGGACCAACCGACTCGACGGCGGCTCCCAGGTGGCCCCGGGCCGCGACACTTGCGTCAACGGCCCTGTGATCGTCAACTGCAATCCGTAGCCAGGGTGAGCGGGCCATCGCGGCAGGTGATGATGGAGGGGGCGCGGGCTCGCCACGATGGAGCAGCCGGAACTGGACGTCGGCGACCTGCGGACCTTCGTGGGGTTCACTGGACGGACGGTAGCCGGTCGCGGAAGAGCGGACGCCGGCCGATGCCCAAAACGAGCGGCATCGCCAGCGTCCGATTCTTCGAAAGTGCGGACTTTCCGCTTATTTCTTGATCTCGTAGCGCAGGATTACTATGCCGTTTTCGAACGGGGTGGCCTCGGCCAGTTTCAGGTCTTGCCGATCCTCGAAGATGCGCGTTCCCTTGCCACGTGACGCCGGGCAGACCAGCATCCGGACTTCGTCGACGACGCCGGCGTCCAGCAGGGAGTGCATGAGTTTCAAGCTCCCCCACAGCCAGATGTCCTTGCCGCTCTGCTCCTTGAGCTCCCGGATGGTGGCGACCGGGTCGCGCGTCACGGTCGCGGCCGGGAAGTCGCCCCAGGGGGCGTCATCCAGCTTCGACGAGGCGACGAACTTGGTGAGGTTGTTGAGCTTCTCGCCGTACTCGCCCTGGTCGTCGGCGTACGGCCAGTAGCCCTTGGCCTGGGCGTAGGTTGTGGCGCCGAGAATCAGCGTGTCGACCGAGTCGATGAGCCCCATCACGCTTTCCTTGAACGCGGGGTTGGTGGTCTCGGAAAAGGGCTCCCCTGACACGAAGCTGAGCCCGCCGTCTTCCTCCGCGGCGATGTTGTCGACGGTAACCCACTGCTGGACTCTGAGTTTTCGCATGGCGCTGGTCTCCTTCATCACGCGGCCGGTTCCTGGCCGCTGGTGTCCCTGGGACGGAGCCGGCACCGCATTCTCGACATCGTGCACGGCTCATGTCCGCGCTCCCGGCGGCGATCTCCGCGTCACTCTCCTGTTCGCCCACGCCGGTGGTCACGCACCCGTCTCCGTCATGCGATTCCTCCCGGGCTGATGTTAGACGCGTCGGCTGCGGGACGTTCTCATGGAGTTCTTAGACAGGCTTGTGGCACTTTCAGCTGAGTTTTATGACTATGGGGCTGTGGAGCGCGTGCCGCAGGAGGCTGGAGCGGCCGAGGCTCGGGCAGCGGTGGCCGGGAGGACTCGGTGGTTTGTCGTCGGGGGCGGCACACTTGTCGTCGTGGCGGTGCTGGCGTACTTGCTGGGAGGCGGCAGCGGGAACGGCGAGGGGGTCGCACCCCGGCCGAGCGCGACGCCGACTCCCAGCGCGACACTCACGGTGCCCCAGGTCTTCAGGAGGGTCGAGCCGTCGGTGGTGGTCGTCCGGGCCGGGCGGTCGCTCGGGACCGGTGTGATCGCGGCCGAAGACGGGACGGTTCTGACCGCGCACCACGTCGTCAAGGACACTAAGGACGTCACCCTGACGTTCGCTGACGGCACTAAGACGAAGGCCACTGTCGCGTCGTCGAATCCCCGACTCGACATCGCGACCCTCAGGCCGGCGAAGCTGCCGGAGATCGTCGTCCCGGCGACGCTCGGCGGCCCCGTGGCCGAGGGCGCGCCCGTCGTGGCGATCGGCAATCCGCTGGGCCTGACCTTCAGCGTCTCTACCGGTGTTGTGTCGGGCTTGAACCGGACCACTGGAGACGGCGACCCGAGGGGGCTCATTCAGTTCGACGCCTCCGTCAACCCGGGCAGCTCCGGCGGTCCTCTCCTGGACGCTCGCGGTCTGGTCATCGGGATCGTTGTCTCGATCGCCGACCCGGGAGGCGACGACGCGTTCGCCGGCATCGCGTTCGCGGTGCCGATCGGCGCGGCCCTGGGCGGCGGCGACGGCGACGGCTCGCCGGGCGACGGGCCCCAGATATAGCGAGAAGGAACACCATGACCTCGACCGAGTCCCCCGAGTCGGCCCACCCTCTCGAGCATGTGCTGTTCGAGGTCAAACGCACGATCGTCGGGCAGGATGTCCTGCTGGAGCGCATGGCCGTCGCGCTGATCGCCGACGGCCACCTGCTCGTCGAGGGCGTGCCGGGCCTGGCCAAGACGCTCGCGGTGAGGTCGCTGGCCGCCGCTATGGCCGGGAGTTTCCAGCGCGTCCAGTTCACCCCCGACCTGGTGCCCGCCGACCTCGTGGGGACGCGGGTCTACCACCAGCACTCCGGGGAGTTCCGAACCGAGCTCGGACCGGTGTTCGCGAACCTGGTGCTGGCCGACGAGATCAACCGTGCCCCCGCAAAGGTGCAGAGCGCCCTGCTGGAAGTGATGCAGGAGCATCAGGTGACGATCGGCCGTGAGACATTCCGGGTGCCCGAGCCGTTCCTGGTCATGGCGACGGAGAACCCGATCGAGCATGAGGGCACCTACCCGCTGCCCGAGGCGCAGGTGGATCGTTTCATGATGAAGGTGGTCGTCGATTATCCGTCGCAGGTCGAAGAGCAGGCGATCGTCGAACGGGCGCTGGTTCCGCCCGACCCGCCACAGCCGATGGTGACGGCGGGGGATCTGATCGAGATGCGGGCCCGCGCTTACGAGGTGTACGTCGATCCGGCGATCGTCGACTACGCGGTACGCCTCGTCGCCGTGACGCGTTCCCCCGCGACGGCGGGGCTCGGCGAGCTGGAACGGTACGTCACCTACGGGGCGAGCCCGCGGGCGTCCATCGCGCTGGTCACGGGCGCCCGGGCGCTGGCGTTCCTGCGTGGCCGCGACTACGTCCTGCCGCGCGACCTGTCCGAGCTCGCGCTCGATGTGTTGCGCCACCGTATCGTTCTGTCGTACGAGGCCTTCGCGGACGATCTCGACGCCGACACGATCGTTACCAGGGTGCTCGGGGCCGTCCCGGAGCCCGACGTCGTCCTGCAGAAGCGCTGAGCCATGGCCACCGCCCCCGAGAGGCTCCTGCTCCGCCTTGAGTGGAAGGTCGTCCGCAGACTGGACGGCCGGCTCCAGGGCGACCACCGCACCGTGCACCGCGGCTCCGGGATCGACTTCACCGGGTCGCGCGTTTACCTCGACGGCGACGACGCCCGGCACATCGATTGGAATGTGACCGCACGGCTTGACGAGCCGTACCTGCGCGTGTTCACCGAGGACCGCGAGCTGACGGTGTGGCTCGTGCTCGACCGGTCGGCGTCGATGGCGGCCGGCCGGCCGGGGCGCGGTAAGCACGACGTGCTCGCCGAGCTCGCGCTCGTCCTGGCTCGGATGTTCGGCCGGGGCGGCAATCGTGTCGGCGCCCTGCTGTTCGACACCGGGATGCTACGCGTCGTGCCGCCCGGCACCTCCCGACGGCACGCGCTGCGGATCGGCGCCGAACTGGAACGCACCTCCGCGACGCGCGGTGGCGTCACCACCGACCTGGCGGCGATGCTCGATGCGGCCGGACGGCTCGCGCGCCGCCGCGCACTCATCGTCGTGCTGTCGGACTTCATCGGCGACGGCGACTGGGAGCGCTCGCTCCAGCGCCTGGTCCGGCGGCATGAGGTGGTCGCCCTGCGGATCGTGGACACAGCCGACGACGTGCTGCCCGAAGCCGGGTTGATCGTGGTCGAGGACGCCGAGACCGGCGAGCAACTCGTCGTCGACTCCGCCGACCCGCTGTTGCGGGTTCGCTTCCGCGCCGCTGTCGACGCCCGCGACGCCCGGCTCGCGGCGGGCATGCGTCGAGCCGGGGTGCCCGTCCACCGCATCGACACCGACCGCGATCTGGCCGAGGCGCTCGTAGAGGTCGTCGCCCGAACCCGGGACCGGTCGCTATGACCGAGCTTGTCGAGACCATCGATAATCACGGCACCCTGGTCATGTGGCCGGCGAAGGAGGTCGCATGACCTTGTCCTCCCCGCCGGCGCTGGCCGTCGGGCTGCTCGTCACGGGGGCGCTCGTCTGGGCGACCGTCGTCTCGGTACGCCGCCGGGCGGCCGCGTTCGCCGCCGCCGGCATCGCTGTGCCGGGCGGCCGCCGGGCGCATCTCGCCATCGGGCTGACGGTCGCCGGGATCGGGGTGCTCGCGATCGCCACCGCCGGACCGACGGCCATGATCCCGGTGCCGCGGGCTGCGGGCACCGTCATCCTCGCCATCGACGTCTCGGGCAGCATGGGTGCCGACGACGTCCCGCCCACTCGGCTGGCGGCGGCGCAGCGGGCGGCCCGCGCGTTCGTGGCGGACCAGCCCGACAGCGTCGACATCGGGGTCGTCGCGTTCGAGCGGGGCGCACTCACCACAGCACGACCCGACGCCGACCACTCCATCGCGCTCGCGGCCATCGATCGGCTGAAGATCACCGGCGGCACCTCGCTGGGGACGGCAATCATGGCCTCGTTGTCGGCGATCATCGGCAAGCAGGTGAGCGTCGGCCGCGACGGCACCGCGCCCGACATCGGCTACTGGCCGTCGGCGACGATCGTGATGTTCTCCGACGGCCAGAATCTGGGCGCGGACGTCGAACCCGCCGCCGCCGTGGCCCAGCGGGCGGGCGTCCATATCCACACCGTCGGGGTCGGCACCATCGCCGGGGCGACGGTGCGGGTCGACGGCTACCACCTGCAGACCTCGCTCGAGGAGGACACCCTCACCTCGATCGCGCGGATCACCGGTGGCGCCTACCACTCCGCCTCCGACGTCGCGCGACTCGACGGGATCGCCGACACGATCGATCTGCGGCGCACCGTCTCCGACAAGCCGGTGCCCCTCGCCGGCGGGCTGATCGGGCTCGCCCTCACGCTGCTCACCGCGGGAGCGGCGCTCACCGTGCTCCGGTCTGGACGGGTGATTTGAATGTCGTTCTCATGGCCGTGGGCGCTGCTGTCAGTCCTGATCATCCCGCTGATCCTCGCCATCCGCGAGTGGGCGCGGCGCCGCCGCCGGCGGGCCGCCGTGCGCGTCACCTCGATCGCGCTCGTACGGAGCGCTCTGCCCGGCCGTACGCGCTGGACGCGGCTGATCCCCCCGGCACTGTTCATGGCCGGTATCGCGCTGCTCGCGGTGGGGGCCGCACGACCGCAGGCGTCGGTGCCGGTGCCGAAGAAGTCGGCGACGATCCTGCTCGCGCTCGACACCTCCGGTTCCATGTGTTCCACGGACGTCGCCCCCAACCGCATCACCGCCGCGAGAAAGGCCGCCGCCGAGTTCATCGAGTCGCAGCGCGGCGGGCCGCGCATCGGCCTGGTCACCTTCGCGGGCACCGCGGGTCTGCTCGTCCCACCCACCAACGACACCAAGTCGCTGATCAAGGCCCTGGACGGTCTCAGCGTGTCTCGCGGCACCGCGATCGGACAGGCCATGCTCACCTCGATTGACGCGATCGCGGAGGTCGACCCGTCGGTCGTCCCCACCGGGGCGAACCCCCGCGGCGGCCGGGAAGGCTACGCCGGATCCGCGATCGTCGTGCTCACCGACGGTGCCAACACCCAGGGCGTCGCTCCACAGACCGCCGCCCACGAAGCTGCCCGGCGCGGCGTCCGCGTCTTCACCATCGGTTTCGGCACTACGAACCCAACCCCGATGATGTGCGACAACTCGCAGTTCGGCGGCTTCGGCGGCTTCGGCGGCTTCGGTGGCCGCGGCAGGTTCGACCGCGGCCGCAACTTCCTCACCATCGACGAGCCCGCACTCAAACAGATAGCCCAAACCACCGGCGGCTCCTACCGCCGCGCCGAGGACGCCGACCAGCTCCAAACCGCCCTCCACGCCCTTCCCGGCAGCTTCACCGTCATCCACCGCAAGGTCGACACAGCTGCCGCCTTCGCCGCAGGCGGCGCGATCCTCATCACCGCGGCCCTATCCCTCTCCCTCTGGTGGAACCGCCCCCGGAACTCGACTCGCCGGCTCGGGCGCGGTGATCCACAGCTCGACGCCGAGTCGTAGTCCCGCCGCGCAGCCACCGCTTAGTACTGCAACGGCCCATCGTTGGGATGGCCGATTCGTACAAGCCGAGGGCCGGCCGGATCGGCCAGCATGAGGCTATGGACCTGCCCATAAACGTTCTGTTCGTCGCGACCGTGGCGGTTGTTGTCGCTGACCCACCGCAGAGCCGAAAGCTGTTCATCGATGCCCTCGGCCTCCCGTTGGAGGGCGAAGGCGATGGCTACTACTCCAGCGCGAGCATCCCCGGCGTCAAACACTTCGGTGTGTGGTCGCTCTCGCAGGCGGCACAGGCGTGCTTTGGCACGCCGGACTGGCCCGCCGATCGGGCGGTCCCCCAGGCATCGATCGAATTCGAGGTGGCGGACGCGGACGCCGTCGCAGCCGCCGGCGGCGAGCTTCAGCGCGCGGGCTTCGAACTACTGCACCCGGCCCGCACCGAGCCGTGGGAACAAACGGTGGCCCGGCTTCTCACCGACGATGGCTTGATCCTCGGCATCTCCTACATTCCCTCGTTCCACGACGAAGAGCCTGCCTGAGCGCCCGGGCCTCTTCGGCATGCGGAGAACGCACCCGCGGCACCGACCGCGGGAGCCGGCTCGCAGCCAATCCCCGGCATCCCAGGCCGCGTACGCCTGCTCGAGTAGCCTCCTGCCTTCGAATCCAAGGAACACCTGGCACCTCAATTCGTGGTCAGCCCCACAGCCGCTCACTCGCACGGCGGGCACCCTCGGCGAGCGACTCGAGTTTGGCCCACACGATTTCCGGCATGAACTCCACGGTCGCGGCGAACGAGGCGAACCCGCAGTCGGCCCCGGCGATAATCCGCTCACGACCCACGACCTCGGCATAGCGCACGATCCGATCGGCCACCGTGTCCGGATGCTCGATCATCACCGAGGAGTTCGTGACAGACCCCGGAATCAGCACCGTGTGCTCGGGGAGGTCGACCTGCTGCCATACGCGCCATTCGTGTGGCCCACGGAGCAGCCCCCGTTGACGCGCGCCGCTCCAAGCCACCCAGCCGAGTGTTCACATACGTGAGAAAGCTCGTCTTGCCCAACTCGCCATCACCCACGATGTCGATCCCGAGCTCGACCTGCCGCCGGACGATCTCCGACACGCCCCGAGCCGTCAACTCCTCCAGCCGCCGCGCGTCGTAGGGTGCGCCGTTCTCACGCGCCAGCAACAGCTCCAGCAACTTCGCCGGCCGCGGCAGACTGCCGACATGAGTGACCAAAATCCGGTCGTGACTATGTTTCACCCGGCCGTCCCTTCGCGCCTGATCCGGTTCGCATCCTCAGCGCCGCCGCGTCAGCGCTGACATTGTCGCCGGCACTCCATGGGAGCCGGATTCATCCAGCCCTGGTGCTGACCTCATCGGATTCTCATGATGGAACGACAGCCTCGGGTGCGTCAGCGAGAATGCGCCTTAGGGATGGGACATGCACGATCACCATGACGACCATCACCGGGGTCTGGCGTTCGACTTGTCGGCGCTGCTCGATCGGCGAGGAATGCTCGGGCTGCTCGGCGGCACAGCGCTGATCGGGGCCGTCGGCTGCGGTAACGACGATCAGGAGTCGGCGGCCGCGGGCCGCACCACCGCCGCGGCGACCGGGCAGGAGATCCCAGATGAGACCGCTGGGCCCTACCCCGGCGACGGCTCGAACGGGCCGAACATCCTGACCCAGAGCGGCATCGTCCGCAGCGACATCAGGTCAAGTTTCGGCTCCGCTTCCGGGGTGGCCGAGGGGGTGCGGCTGGCCATCGAGCTCACCGTGACCGATAACGGCACCCTCTACAAGGGCGCGGCGGTCTACCTGTGGCACTGCGACCGCGACGGCAAGTACTCCTTGTACGGCGAGGGAGTCACCCGCGAGAACTACCTGCGTGGGGTGCAGGAGGCCGACGCGTCCGGCGTGGTCCGGTTCACCAGCATCTTCCCCGCCGCCTATGCCGGTCGCTGGCCGCACATCCACTTCGAGGTCTACCCGAGCATCGAGGCGGCGACCAGCGCGTCCAAGGTCGTCAAGACCTCGCAGCTCGCGCTGCCCGAGGACGCGTGCACGACGGTGTACGCCACCGCCGGCTACGAGCAGAGCATCACCAACTTGAGGCAGACCTCGCTGAAAACCGACAACGTCTTCGCCGACGGCTACTCCTCCCAGCTCGCGACCGTAACCGACACTGCGTCCAGCGGCTTCACGGCCAGACTCGCCGTCCCCGTGTGAGCACTCGACGTCGGCGGCCCGGCGACCAGCCTCACCCAAAACCCACTCGAACCAGGCAAAGTAACGCCGGTCGGATCCCGCTCAGAGCTTGACGCCGTAGGTGCGTTCGAGGTCTTCGATCCAGGAGTCTTCGATGATGATGCCGTACCTGGCGGCCAGCTCGTAATACTCCGGCGCGCCGGCGCCGCCCTCGTGCGCCAGGATGGGCGGCAACTCCTCGAAATAGTCTTCAAGCCCACCGGGCGAGAGGATCTCGATCACGGTCGCCGGAGCGCTGCCCGCGTTCCACATGGCGTGCGGCAGTCCGCGCGGCTTCACCAGGTACGAGCCCTCGCCCGCCTCCCGTACATCGTCTCCGATGCGTACGCCAACCGTGCCCGCGAGCACGAGAGAGTACTCGTCCTCGCGGGAGTGAGTGTGCGGCTTGACGAGCGTTCCCGCCGGGATCTCGACCTCGAGCACGGCCAAGTTCCCTCCGGAGTCGGCGCTGACGACCTTGTAGCCGAACCGTACGCCGAACAGATGCACGAGTTTGCCGTCGCCGGGTTCCACCAGCTTCGGGTTGGGGGCCGTAGACATCGCGATCTCCGTAGGTCGGTATGGATGGGGCTGACACGACTGGCTCAGGTGCCGTGTCGTCACGGATCCGGGTCGAGGAGCACCCCGAAGCCGCGGGCGGCGAGTTCCAGTAGCACCTGCCCGGGCTTGGTCAAGTCCGCGACGCGCGCGGTGGCGAGCCGTTCCAACTCGGCGAGCCGCTCGGCGTAGCCGGTCTGACCCTCGCGGCGGGCACGGGCGAGGACATGGGTATTGGCCCAGACCTTCGCGCGCGCCTCGGCGAGGAAACGCTTGGTAGCGGCCCGATTGGCGGGGGCGAGCAGCCGATCCAATCGGCTGGGCGCGCCGAACTTAGCCCGCGATCGCGGATCTTTGGCGTCTACCAGTGCGGCCAGCACGCGGTCGATGTGACGGTGGTCGGCGCCCCGCCGCTCCAGCAGCGCGGCATCGTCGAACTCCGCATCGCTGATCACCGCCAGCAGAGCCTGCGCCAGGTCGTAGTTGATGTGGGCGTTCATGCCCAGCAGGATGAGCCGCAGCGGAGGGAGTGCGGCGGCGTCCGCCGCGGCGAACGCGACCGCCCATGGGCCGGGGGGCCGCCCACCCCGCTGGTCGGCGTCCAGCGCGTCGAGATACAGGTCGGCGAAGGCCACGTCCCAGCGCTCGACCCAGGCCGTGTCGGAAAATCCGCCGCCGAGAAGTTCCGCGCGTACGGCCCGCGTGGTGCGCAGATACGTGTCGTGAAAATGGCGTCGAGGATCACCGCGTTCAGCCAGCAGGACGAGCTGTTTCTCCATACGAACTACGAGCGCGTCCAGCGCCGGCAGTTCGTCCATCAGGCCCCCGTCACCCATCCGCTCGGCGCGCCTCCCTCGGCGGAAGGCGCCCGTCGCCGCCGTCAACTTACGTCAGCCTCCGTCAACTTTGCACCCCGGAGCATGCCGAAGGCCCGGGTTGGGTCTTCTGCGCCACCGGGTACACCAGGCCGGCTCCGGCTCATTCCGGCCCAAAATCCTTTCGATCAAGCGGAGCTTCTTCGCCCCTTACGTTTGTCTGAGCCTATACAGGCGCTGCTTCATCCCTGTTTCGCCCCCATTCGACCAGCGCCGGGATCGGGAAGACCGAGTAGGCGTCACCCGCCTCCCGGGGGCGGCACGCAGTTCGCGGCGAGCGGCTGCTGGGCGCTCAGCCGGTACGGCGTCTCGTTGAGCACTTTCGGGTGTACGGGTCGGATGGCCCGGCGTCGTTCGTTATGCCGCCCCGGGCATGGTCCGAGAAGAGCCTGTGGGCTAGAGGGTTCTGTGGCGTTTGCCGGGGGAGGGGATTCGGGGCCTGGGTCGGCCAGGGTTGTCGGGAGGCGGCGGTGCGGAGTTTCGGCGTAGAGGAAGAGTTGTTGCTCGTTGGGGAGGGCAGTGGAGTTCCGGTGGCGATGGCCGACGCCGTGGTGGATGAGGAGGGCGGTGCTGGACCGGAGTCTGAGTTGAAGCGGCAGCAGGTGGAAATGGCTACGGCGCCGTGTACGACGCTGGAGGAGCTGGCGGCGCAGGTGCGGGCTCGGCGGCGGTCGGCGGCGCGGGCGGCCGAGCGCGAGGGCGTCGCGGTGGCGGCGTTGGCCACGTCCCCCCGTGCGGGGTCGTCGTCGGTCATGCCTGAAGAGCGGTACCGCTGGATGGGCAGGGAATACGCGCTGACCGCTGAGGAACAGCTGACCTGTGGATGTCACGTGCACGTCGGCGTGGCCTGTGAGCAGGAGGGGGTCGCGGTGCTCGACCGTATCGGCCCGTGGCTTGCTCCGCTGCTGGCGTTGAGCGCGAACTCGCCGTTTTGGCAGGAGCGCGACAGCGGGTACGCCAGCTACCGGTATCAGGTATGGGGACGCTGGCCCTCGAGTGGACCGGCCCGGGGGTTCGGCACGCCGGAGGTCTACCACGACACTGTGCGGAGCATGGTCGACTCCGGTGTCCTGCTCGACGAGGGCATGATCTACTTCGACGCCCGGCTGTCGCGGCGCTACTCCACCGTGGAGGTCCGGATCGCCGATGTCTGCCTGCTGGCCGATGATGCCGTCCTGCTCGCCGCGCTCGTGAGGGCCTTGGTGGAGACCGCGGCCCGCGCATGGCGGGCCGGTGAGCCGCCTCCGGCCGTGCGCGGCGAACTACTACGGCTGGCGTGCTGGCGGGCCAGCCGTTCGGGGCTCGAAGGTGACCTGGTGCATCCCGTCACGGCCCGGCCCGCCCCGGCCGGCGTCGTCATCGGCGCGATTCTCGAGCACCTCACTCCCGCCCTCGACGACAACGGCGACCTTGACGCCGCACGCCGGCTACTCGACTCGCTGTTGCGTCGCGGCAACGGCGCCATGCTCCAGCGGCGCGTCCTTGCCCAGACCGGCGACCTCGCCGCAGTGGTACGCGCCGCCGTGTCGGCCACACTGGACCGCTGAACGCCGGATACCGCGGCGCGTCCGCGCCGCGGCAAGAGATGTTGGTCGAGGGCGCCGGGAGCGCCAAAGGCTGCCCAGCTGGGGCCATCACCGGTCGGCTAGGGGCGGGCAAGGAAATCCACGATCGCCGCGGCCAGTTCCGGCGAGGAGACCGCCGTCGAGTGATCTCCGGGGACCATCGCTCGGGTACCTCGCGGCAGTGCCGCGACCAGCTGGTCGACCGACACGACGCGCTCGTCGTCGGCACCCATCACCACGAGTGTCGGTACCTGGATCTGACCGACCGCCTCCACCGGCGTGACGGCGATCGAGTCCAGCACGTGGCCCAGCGCGACCGGGTCCGTACCATTCGACCGAAGCCTCTGTTCGGCCTGCTCTTCCGGCGAGCCCGGCTCGAACGTCCCCAACCCAGC
Source organism: Streptosporangiaceae bacterium (assembly GCA_036555725.1). Lineage (GTDB taxonomy): Bacteria > Actinomycetota > Actinomycetes > Streptosporangiales > Streptosporangiaceae > CALAED01. The sequence continues at coordinate 60,328 of DATBKU010000088.1, forward strand.
CAATACCCGCCGCATGAATGAGCCCGCCCCACCGCCGACGCCGAGCACCTGACGCAGGCCCTGGCCCGCGACCACCGCCCGACCCGGCCGCGCGCCGCGCACCAGCATCCTTACCACGATTCGTCCGCCAAGCGAATATCCCCCGAGGTCGTAGTCGTCCACTCCCAGGTGATCGAGGAGATCCAACCCGTCGTCGGTCAATACGTCCAGGGGATAGGCGGCAGCATCGTGCGGCTTTGCGCTCCGGCCGAACCCGCGAAAGTCCGGCATGATCACACGGTAACCGCGTGCCGCGATCCGCTCGGCCTGACCGTGGCCCAGCCACAACCTCGCGTCCCCATTGAGACCGGGCAACAGGACCAGCGGTCTACCCTCACCCACCTCCCAGTAGGCGAGGCGCACGCCGTCACGGCCGGAGAAGTAAGACTCAACTGGGTTAGGCACGTCCCGGAGCGTATACCTGGCGGATCACCGACGGCATCGACCGGCAATCGACACCGACGACGGCATGAACACCAGATCCGAAGGCGCCGGACATCCGGCCGTAGCTTCATCGCGAAAACAGGCCACCTGCCTTCGGAGCCCCCCGGCATCGATCCGAAGTGTGTGTCTTCGGGCTATGTTGTCTGACTCCAGATCACCGCCGTGAAGACGGATTCGGGCTGCGGGCAATCACGGGTGACAGTGGTTCCACACGAAAGGGCCCGATGGATGACCGTCACGCACTCCTTTGATCGGAGCCCATGGGATGGCTGAGCAGATCAGCGATGCCGAGGTGATCGAGAAGTCCCGGCGTGAGCCGGAGTGCTTTGCGGTGATCTTCGATCGGTATTTCCAGCAGATCCACCGGTACGTCGCTTCGCGCATCGGTCTCGCCGCGGCCGATGACGTCGCGGCCGAGACCTTCCTGGCCGCCTTCGATCAGCGTGCCCGCTATGACCTGGCTCGGCCGGTGGCGCGCGCCTGGCTGTACGGCATCGCCACCCATTTGATCGGGCGACATCGGCGGGCCGAAATGCGGATGTACCGAGCGCTGGCGCGATCCGCGGTGGACGGGGACGACGGTGGCCATGCCGACCGGGTCGCCGAGCGAATCAGCGCCGAGCAGCTGCAGCCGCAGCTGGCCGCGGGCCTGATCGAGCTGTCCGAGGGCGACCGCAATGTACTGCTGCTCATCGCCTGCGGTCAGCTCGGCTACGACGAGGTGGCGCTCGCTCTCGACATCCCGGCCGGAACTGTTGGCTCGCGCCTGCATCGGGCCCGCAAACACCTTCGTCAAGCGCTAGAACAGGAGATGGCACACCATGAATGAGATGCAGCTGCTGCGGGAGCACCACGACGCCCAGGCGCCCCCGTCGCCAGAGTGTGTCGCCAGTGCTCGAGCCCGGCTGATCGCGCACACGCGGCCGCCACGCCGCCGCCCTAGGTTCACTCGGCCCGCGATGGCAGGGCTTGGTCTGGCCGCGACGGCGGTGGCCGCGACGGCGGTCGCCGTGGCGGTGGCCGGCTCCGTGACGGCACCGGATCCGCGCCCAGGGGACACCGATGTGTCCGGCCGGCAGGTATTGCTCGCCGCCGCGCACCAGGCCGAACTCGCCCCTACCGCCGGTGCGTACTGGCACGTCAAGACCTACGGTGACTTCGCCGCCGGCGTCGGGGCAGGCAAGACGTCAGGACGTGTCGTCACCGAGATTTGGGTCAAGCGCAATGGGCAGGCCTGGGTCGGGTGGCGTCGACTGGCAGGTGCACGCGCCGGCACCGCCGACCTCGTCGCGGTGAAGAGGCCGCGCTCGTTCACGGTCTGCGACACACAGATGACCTTCACCGAGCTGGTTGGGCTCCCCCCCAACGCCACGACTTTGACGGACGTGATCCGCAAAGCCATGGACCACAACGACGACGGCCCAGTACCCGCCGCCAGCCAGGAGGCCTTCGTGGCGGGCTGCCTGTCCCAGCTGCTGGCAGACGTTCCCGCCACGCCCAAGGTCCGAGCGGCCGCCTATCGAGCGCTCGCGATGATGCCGATCGTCAAGGTGGAGGGCAAAGCTACCGATCCACGTGGCCGGGCCGGTGTCGCGGTCACGATCAAGCGCGATTCAGGGTCGTCCCGCCTCATCATCGACCCGCGTACCTCGCTCGTACTGTCCAGGCAGGACACTTCGATCGCCAAAAGCCGCGCCGAGGTATACCTAGCGACTGGATGGACCGACGAGAAGCCGCACGTACCCACCGCCTAGCCGCACCATTCGAGACCATTCGAGAACCCCTTGCCTCTTCGACGGCGTCGGAAGTCAACCGGAGAGGCAGGGGTTTTCCGCGATGTCGCCGATGGGATCGGCCACGAAATTGCGAGCCGTCAGGCAAAATCGGCGGCCGTCATGCCGGGCGGATGGCCGGGTGGCCACTGCACGAGCTCGATCCGGTAGCCGTCCGGGTCGGTGAGCCATGACGTCCGGATCCCCGGGCCCGGGTCCGTCGGCGGGTCGGCCGTGACGCCCCTGGCCGCGAGATCGGCGATCGTGGCGTCGAGATCGTCCACCTGGACGACGAGGTGGTTGACGGCGCCGACGTCCTTTACCGGTCTCGCCGGGTCGTGCACGAGCTCGAGGCTGACGAACGGATCGTCGGGCAGCTGGAGCATGGTCAGGCTGCCGAAGTCCGTCTCGGGAACCCTGCCGAGCTCGGCGTACCCGAGCGCGTTATAGAAGGCAAGCGAGCGTTCCAGGTCGGTGACCCGCAGCCCGAGGTGCAGCATGCGCATGCTCGGCAGACTAGTGTCACGCCGCGATGAGGGCACCACCCCGTACGTCGGGTGATCTTGGGACAGCCGTGACCTGGGCATCAATACTTGCCGTACGCGATCAAGGAGCTGGCCGACTGCCCACACATGCTGACCAGCGTGCATATGCCCCGGACGAAGACGAGTTGCGACAGCCGGTATCGGCGTCCGGTGCGGAGCCGGACGCCGATACCGGTCGGGTCAGGCCGGTGACGTGACAACCCGGCGGAGATGCCGGGCCAGGAACTCGGTGTCGACCCCGATCCAACGAATGGTGCGATGATCGCCCGGGTTGGCGTGCAACGTCTTTTCCTTCGAGGCGAAGGCGTCGAACAGCGCGAGAGCGGATTGGCGGTCGACGTGCTCGTCGTCCCAAGGGAGCAGGAACTGGATCGGGACGGTGATCCGTCTGGCCGCCTCGATCAGGGCCTCGTGCGCGAAGAACCCGCCGCCGAAGATGGCAGCGGTGATCCTGGGTTCGATCGCCGTCAGCGGTATTCCGATCGCGGTCCCCAGCGTTATGCCGCCGCCGTAGCCGATCGGAGCTTCGGTCCCGATCTCGGGCAGTTTCTGGAGGGCGTCCAGGGTCGCCTGCCATTCCGGTGCGGCACGCTCGGCCAGTGAGGTGCTGTAGCGGATGCTGATCGACTCGAATCGCCCGGTGTCGCCTGCCGCCATCGCCTGCCGTAGCTCGGCGCGGGCCTGCTCGTCCTCGGCCGTGCGCGGGCGGTCGCCGTGTCCGGGCGCGTCGATGGCGACCACGGTGAAACCCCAGGTGGTCACGATGTCGTGGGCGCGCGCCATGAGTGCCGGTGTCTTCTTGTGCAGGCCGCCACCGTGACCCATCAGCACCAGGGGCGCGTGATCGGGGCCGGATGCGGGCGACCAGAGCACACCGGGGACCTCGCCCACGCTGAAGTCGCGTTCGACGACGCCGTTCGACGATGTCTCTGCGGTGAAGTGCACAGATCGCATAGGTTGTTGCCTTTCGGGAGTGCCTTGTTGTTGAGGCGCTCCCGGCGACCCCTACGTCAATCGCCCGACCGTGATGCAGCGAGGAGCACCCACCTCGATACAGCGTTCATGGGTCTCACCTCCTCGCGCGATGTCACGATCACCCGCACGTTATCAACCCGATGGCCATCCGGGCCAATCCATGTCCTGCCGACCCGGCTGTGTCCCCCGGCCAAGTCGTGATCTTCGCGGCGTTCCCCGCATTGCCTGGCCCTAAGTAGAGCCTCAGCCCGGCGGACCGGGCATGCTTGGATCGTAGGAATCTGGGTGGTCGTCGAGCTATATTCCCTCGCCGGGCTCTGGGAACGGACTAGGTCTCCCCATAGCGTCGGCATGAGTAGGACGAACCGGTAGATGAGAGGGTCATCATGATCGACCGAGGTTTCCTGGCCACCCTCGTGGCGAAGCCGGGCAAGGAACAGCAACTGGCCGACTTCCTGAACAGCGCCCTGCCGCTGGCCAACGCCGAAGCCGGCACGATCACCTGGTATGCGATCCGGATCGACGACGTCACCTTCGGCATCTTCGACACGTTCGAGACACAGGAAGCGCGCGAAGCGCACATCAACGGCCCGATCGCCAAGGCGCTCATGGACCACGCCGACGACCTACTGGCCCAGCCGCCGACCATCCAGCCGGTTAACGTGCTCGCCGCCAAGACGCCCGGCTGATTCGAGCATCGACCGAGCGTCCCGCGCTGGCGCGGAAGGCGGTTCGCGGTTGCGGTCGCGGCGGCGCGCTCGAGATCGTCGAGCATGCTCTTCTTGCTGCCCCGCATGAAGTCGGAGAATCAAAGGCTCTTGAGCTTGGGGGCCTCGCTCGAGCGGCTCGCGGCCCCGGCCGAATAACCCTGACCACCTCACAGGAGTGCCAGCCCGCCCGGCAGGGCAGCCCTCCTCGGCAAGGTCTCTGGACAGGGCCGCAGCCGGGGATGACCGGCGTTCCCGTTCACCGCTTAAGCCTGCCGCTCTGTCTTTGTACTGCTCCGTGTTTCTACTGCTGGTTTCGTCCCATGGTGTAGAACTGCGGGTTGGGCCGCAGTGCCGTCAGATGGGCCAGCCGGTTCGACATCGCGAAGAGCGCGGTGATCGCGCCGATGTCCCAGATCTCCTCATCGGAGAGTCCGGCGGCCCGAGCCTGGGCGAGGTCGGTCTCGCCGAACAGCTCGGGCTCGCGGGTCAAGGCCAACGCGACGTCGATGATCGCCCGGCCCCGCTCGTCCAGTTCGACGCGCCATGGATTGGCGGCCACCCGGTCGGCCAGCTGCGGGTCCTTGGTGCGTACGCGCAGGATGGCGCCGTGCGCCACGACGCAGTAGGTGCAGTGGTTGGCCCCGGAGGTGGCCACCACCACGAGCTCCCGCTCGGCCTTGCTCAGCCCGTCGGAGCGGTCCATCAGCGCATCGTGGTAGTCCAGGAAGGCCCGCAGCTCGGCGGGCCGGTGACCCAGCGCCCGGAAGACATTGGGCACGAAGCCGGACTTGTCGGCGATCGCCCCGATCCGCTCGCGCAGGTCCTCAGGCAACTCCTCCAGCTCAACCACGCCGAACCGGCTGTCGGCCACGATCTCCTCCTCGGTAAGGCTGCGCATCGTCCCTACGCTCTTCGCTGTTGAACTCGGTGTCCACACCAACCCTCGACTGGGCACGGGTCACGTTCGCCGCCGACTCCAGTCACCAGCCCGGATCTCGATTGTGTCGCCGGTCGCCCGGAAGGCGACGGGATTGACCTGGGGACTCCCGGTCTCACCTCGGGCCGCGCATGCCGATCGCGGCCACGGCAGTACCGACAACGATGACCACCGGGCCGACCACGGCCCACAGCGTCACACCGGACATCACGCTGCCGCCGATGAAGCCGAGCCCTTGCAATGTCCAGATGACACCGATGAACGCGATCAGCCCACCTACCCCAGCCAGCAAGCGCCTCTTCACCGGCCGCCACCTTTACCGAGCGGACGGGCCCGCATACCCGCCCCTCGTTGATGCTGCCATAGGCAGACGCCGCGCGGACCGGCATGTCGCGTGCACGCGATTCTGCCGACGTTTGCCTTGGTCTGGCTGCGCTGTGGGTGGGCGGCAGGCAGCCGGGCGATAGTCGGGATGATCAGCGGTCACCGTCGGCCGGCGGTTCACCGGCTACTCCGGTCACCAACCCGGTGTCGTCGGTGACATAGCGGCCCTTGGACAGGTCGAGCAGTACGAGGCTATTGCCGAACGGATCCGCGACCACCGTGAGGCGTCCGACGGGGATATCGAAGGGCGCGGTGACGACCCGCCCACCGGCGGCTTGTACCGCCCGGGCGGCCTCGTCCGCGGAGTCGACGAGCCAGTTCGGGGTGTAGTCCTGGCGGGTCGTCAAGACGATCTCGGTGTCGCCATCGGGCAGACCGAGTCCGGCCTGCCCGACCTGCTCGTTGCGCCACAGCAGCCGGTGGCCCAGCGCGTCACGGTAAAAGCGCAGACCGATGTCGAGGTCCGGGACGGGAATGGTGACGGCATCAACCTTCTGGATGAGCGGAGCGGTTCGCATGATGCCAGTCTTGCCTCGATGGACCCTCGGAAGGAGCCCCACCACGACAGCCTCGACGTAACTCTCGTGCCGCTGTCGGTGCGAGATTGCCTATACGGAGGCGTGAGAGAAGCTGCTCGTGTTGCGGTCAGCACATCTCGGACACCAGCACCAAGCGCCTGCCTCGTGGGTCGCTCCAGGTGCTGACTCGGTAGGTCAACCCGGCGCTGTTGGGGACAACACGGTCGCCGGCGCCGTCGTCGATGTGTCCGGCGACATGGCGATGCCAGAAGTCCTTGCGGACGGCGTGGTCGAGCCGTTCCACGTTCATCGTGCCGGAGCTGTGCTCGACGGCGAGCACGACCGAGGTGCGTAGCGCCAGCGGCTTGGCGGCGCGTTCGGTCAGCCATCGCGGCCTGCGGCGCGTCCACTCGGTCCCGTCGGCGTCGACCCAGCTGGGGCGTTCGGGCAGCCAGGCACGCGCGGTGCCGTGGCCGAGTTCCTCATCCAGCCGACGGGGCCAATCCGCGTTGGCCAATCCGGCGGCCACGAGTACATCACGCCAGTCCGTCGCCGCCAGCTCGAGGGCCTGGTGAAGCCGCCGGATATCGCCGTCGGCGGCCAGTACGACGGCCGCGTGGACACGTTCGGAGGCGAGCATCTCATCCCTCGAACCGGTCGCCAGATCGGCGAGCAGGCGCAGCACCTCCGGCGCGGAACCCGGCTCGGGGAAGTCCCGCAGTACGCGCCGCGCCAGCCGCGACTCGCTCACTGCCATGCCACCATGCTGCCCCACTACGGACATATCCACGCCGAGGACATGCGAGGGCGGGTACGCGAGCGGGGTGATGATGCCGGTGTGGCGAGCGCGACGGTGGGCGGAGGAAGGCTCGGCCGGTGCGGCGGCGGGCGAGGGTGAGGAGGGTTTGCCGGGGGCCGCGGCGTCGAAACGCGGGCATGATAGCGGGCGGACCCGTGGAAGGGTGCTTGACGCCATGGGCGGGACTGAACCACGGTCGGTGAGATCAGAACTGCGGAAGGAGTTCCCGTGCCGGGAGACACTCGTAAGCTGGAGGCAACCTTCGGCCAGCCACGGCAACGGTGCTGGGAGGTACTCACCAACGTCGACACGCTGGCCTCCTGGGTGGGGATCGTGCACTCCGTAGAGGAGATCGAGCATCTCGTGTCCTACCGGGCGATGCTCGAGGACCGGGTCGGTCCGGTCCGGCTGAGGGCCCCGCTCGCGGTCGACGTCGAAGTCACCGAGCCCGCCGTGAACGCGAGGATTCACGCGTCTGGGAGGGACCGGCAGGTGAACTCGTCGATCACCATTGATGCGGATGTGACACTCGCCGACCTGCCGGAGGGCGGCACCCGGATGGATCTGACCGCGTCGTACTCCGTGGCCGGCAAGGTCGCGGCCGTGAGCCGCGGGATCATCCAAAAGAAGGCGGATAAGATCATCGCGGAGTTCCTGGCCAATTCGCAGAAAGAGCTCGCCTGAGCATCGCGCCGCGCGGATGTCCCAACCGCGCGACGGTCAGCGGATCTGGGACCTGTTCGCAAGCACGCCACCGCCGTTGGGCTACGACCCGATCGTGTTCTGGAAGGGCGGCAAGACCGATCCGTCCTATGCGCTGCTGCGGCTCGATCCGACTCGAATCGAGCTGACCGGGCTCCGACAGCGCTCGGCCGGCCAGCCCGCACTGATCTGGCGAGCTCCAGGCGCGTGAGTGCCGGCGTGCCGCAGGGCCGCCAAGGCCGCCAAGACCGCCAGGGCCGCCAAGACCGCCAAGGCGGTGAGCAGGGCCGTCACGGTCGTGATCATCGGTCAGGCGCTGCGGCCACCGGCACCGCGGAGGTCAGCGCGGCCGGGTGCGGATCGACGGCCTGGCCGACGAGGTCGGCTGGAGCCGCAAGCGCCTGTGGGCCCGCTTCCGGGCCCAGCTCGGCATCACCCCCAAACGCGCCGCCCGACTGGTGCGATTCGACCACGCCGCCCACCTTCTGGCAGCGGGTCACGCCGCCGCCAGCGTTGCCACCCAGAGCGGCTACGTCGACCAGGCCCACCTCCACCGCGAGGTCAAGACGTTCGCCGGGCTCACGCCCACGGCCGTGGCCGTCGCGCCATGGCTCGCGATCGACGACGTCGCATGGCCGGCTTCATCGCCAGCGCGGAGCGCTGTGACAGGCCGCTCACCAGCCGCTCCCGGTACGCGGGCAACGCTGCAGTCGACACAGAGCCGAGCAGCAGGCCAACGAATCCGTTGAGTGCCTCAGTCGCCGGCCGCGACGGCGGGGCGCTGGGGCGCTGCGTGGTCTGCCGGCCGTACCGCTGTGTGGGGCGTGGCGACGGTTCGTGAGGGGGGTCGTCCGTCCACGGGGGGCCAAAAACAAAGGCAAGGAGCTTGCGCACTCCTTACCAGTTTCAATTTATAGCGTACTGGGGGGCTTGCGGCAAGGCCCCGGTCGTGTCGCACAATTGGCGGCCGAGGCCAGAACCTGGGGAAATGGGGGACGCGTAGTGCGTGTGCTGTTGTCGACGTATGACTCGCGCGGGGGCGTCGAACCGTTGGTGGCACTCGCGGTGCGGCTGCGGGAACTCGGCGTGGAGGTGCGGGTGTGCGCGCCGCCGGACTGTGCGGAGCGGCTCGCCGAGGTCGGCGTGCCGCTGGTGCCGGTCGGCCGGCCGGTGCGCCCGCTGGTGCACGGGGCGACGCCGCCGTCGGCGGCGGACGTGCCCCGGCGCGCGGCCGAGTTGATCGCCGCGCAGTTCGACACGCTCGCCCCGGCGGCCGAGGGATGCGATGCGCTGGTGACGTCCGGCTTGATGCCGGCCGCGGCCGGCGCACGATCCGTGGCCGAGAAACTTGGCATCCACTCCGTACACGTGAGCTTTTGTCCGATCTTCCTGCCGTCGCCGCACCACCGGCCGCACCCGCTGCCCGGCCGGCCAATCCCACTGGACGTGACCGACAAACGGGCGCTGAATGACCTGGACGTCCGGAACTACAACGCGCTGTTCGGCGAGGCGCTCAACGCCTGCCGGGCGTCGGTCGGCCTGCCACCGGTGGACAACGTCCGCGACCACATCCTCACCGGCCAGCCGTGGCTGGCGGCGGACCCGACCCTGGCCCCCTGGCAGGAACCGGCTGACCTCGACGTCGTGCAAACCGGCGCGTGGATCCTGCCGGACGTACGCCCGCTCCCGACCGAGTTGGAGGAGTTCCTGGAGGCCGGCGCACCACCGGTGTACGTGGGTTTCGGCAGCATGCGCGCCCCGAAGGACCTCGCTGAGGTGGCCATCGAGGCGCTCCGCGCGCAAGGCCGGCGCGCACTCGTCTCCCGCGGCTGGGCCGATCTGGCTCTGATCGACGACCGGGACGACTGCCTTGCCGTCGCCGAGGTCAACCAGCAGGCCCTGTTCGGCCGGGTGGCCGCCGTCGTGCACCACGGCGGCGCGGGTACGACGACGACGGCCGCCCGATCCGGCGCGCCGCAGGTGGTGGTACCCCAGATTGTGGACCAGCCGTACTGGGCCGGCCGGGTGGCCGACCTGGGGATCGGCGCGGCACACGACGGTCCGACTCCGACCGTCGACTCCCTGTCGGCCGCGCTCAGGACGGCCCTGACCCCCGAGACACGCGCACGAGCGGCCGCCGTGGCGGGCGCGATCCGCACCGACGGGGCGACGGTTGCCGCGAGGCTGCTGATCGACGCGATCAGCCGAGAAAGGCGGCCAGTGTCCGCGTGAACCTCGCGGAATCGTCAAGCCGGGACCTACAACACAAGAACCTGCAAACCCTGGTGACTGAACCGACGACGGCCACGGGGCCCGCGCTAGCCGGAGCATTGCTCGTCCTGGCCACCAGGCTCGTCACGCCGTCCAGCCGCCTTATCGCTCGCACCGGTTGCACGCGACCTCAGATTGGAGTTGATTACGTGAACCCGCTGACTACCAGCGCGTTCGACCTTCCCGACAACCTTGCCCCCAAAGCCGATCCGGCGCTGATCGCCGACGACGAGCAACAGTTCGCGGCCATCGCGGAGAGCCTAGAGCAGTCGATCGCCGACCTGTCCGACCGCCTCGATGCCGAGCGTAGGGCGCCCGGCGGCATCGGCCAGAAGGCGCTGGACCGGGACATGGAGATCCACCGGCTGACCGCTCGCCTGCGTCTGCTGCGTCGATTTGGTTTGGACCTGTGCCTTGGACGCATGGTCAGCGCAGACAACCCCGAGGCCGTGTACGTCGGGCGGCTTGGCCTCACCGACAGAGCGGGTCGACGGCTGCTGGTCGACTGGCGTTCCCCCGCGGCTGAGCCGTTCTTCGGAGCGACTCACGCCAACCCGATGGGTCTGGCCAGCCGCCGCAGATATCGCTGGACCCGCGGCCGGATCAGCGACTACTGGGACGAGGTGTTCAACCCGGACGGGTTCGAAGGGCACGCCGCGCTCGACGACCAGTCCGCCTTCATCGCCAGCCTGGGCGGCAGCCGATCGGCCCGGATGCGAGACGTGCTCGGCACCATCCAGGCCGACCAGGACGCCATCATCCGCGCGGGTTCCCGGGGCGCTCTCGTCGTCGACGGCGGTCCAGGTACGGGGAAGACCGTCGTCGCGCTGCACCGCTCCGCCTACCTTCTCTACTCCGATCCTCGCCTCGGTCACCGCCGGGGCGGCGTGCTGTTCGTCGGTCCGCACCAGCCCTACCTGGCCTACGTCTCCGACGTGCTCCCCAGTCTCGGAGAAGAGGGCGTGCAGACATGTACGCTGCGGGACCTCATCGCCGAGGGAACCGCGGCAACGATGGAGACCGACCCGGACGTGGCCCGCCTCAAGTCGTCCGCGGGCATGGTGAAGGCGATCGAGCCGGCTGTCAGGTTCTACGAGAAGCCCCCCACCAAGGGGATGACGGTCGAGACCCACTGGTCCGACATCTGGCTGAGCCCGGACGATTGGGCCGAGGCGTTCGCCGCACCGGAACCCGGTACCCCGCACAACGAGGCGCGCGACCAGATCTGGGAGGAGCTGGTCACGATCCTGATGAACAAGCACGACGGCGACGTCTCGGCCGACCTGTTCCGCAGGACGCTGCTGCAGAACAGGGAGCTGCGGATGACGCTCAACCGGGCGTGGCCGCTGATCGAAGCGACCGACCTCGTCGGAGACCTGTGGTCGGTACCCGCCTACCTGCGGATGTGCGCCCCCTGGCTCAGCCCCGATGACGTGCGGGCGCTGCAGCGGGAGGACGCGCAGGCCTGGACGGTGTCCGATCTGCCGCTCCTGGACGCGGCACGGCAGCGGCTCGGTGACCCGGAGGCGTCACTACGTAAGCGTCGCCGGGAGGCCGCTCTCGCCGCTCAGCGGGAGGAGATGTCCAAGGTCGTCGACAACCTGATCGAGGCCGCAACCGCCTCCGGTGCCGACGGTGACGACGGCGAGGGCCTGGTCAGGATGCTCCGCGGTCAGGACGCCGAGGTCTCCCTGGTCGACGAGTCCGAACTGCCCAGCACTGGGCCTGACCTGCTCGCCGGCCCGTTCGCGCACATCGTCGTGGACGAGGCGCAGGAATTGACCGACGCGGAGTGGCAGATGCTGCTGCTGCGCTGCCCGTCCCGGAGCTTCACCATCGTCGGGGACCGCGCCCAGGCCAGGCACGGGTTCACGGAGTCGTGGCAGGAACGGCTCGAGCGGGTCGGTCTCGACCAGATCAAGCCGGCCTCCCTGACCATCAACTACCGGACGCCGGAAGAGGTCATGGCCGAAGCCGAGCCGGTCATCCGGACCGTGCTCCCGGACGCCAACGTGCCGACCTCCATCCGCGGCAGCGGCGTCCCCGTCGTACACGGATCTGCTTCGGAGCTGGGCTCGATCCTCGACACATGGCTCGCCGCGCATGCCGACGGGATCGCCTGTGTCATCAGTGCTGGTGACACTGAAGAGGGCACGTTCGGGGCGACGTCCCGCGTCCGGTCCCTGACCCCGGAGCTGGCGAAGGGACTCGAGTTCGACCTGGTCGTCCTCGTCGACCCAGAGACGTTCGGCAAGGGCATCGAAGGAGCGGTCGACCGCTATGTCGCGATGACCCGGGCGACCCAGCAACTCGTCATCCTCACGAGCGCCTGACGCCGGTCAGGCTTGCGGCGTGGCCGGAGGGGTGGGGTTGGGGCGACGTTTGCGGGGGGCGGCGGAGCGGGGTGGCTGGGCGCGCATGTGATCGCGGACGCGGGTCATGATGTCGCCGAGGTGGTGCAGGTCGTCGTCGGTCAGGGGGTCGAACAGCAGGCGGCGGGTGACCAGGACGTGACCCGGCAAGATGCGCTCGACAAGAGCCCGGCCGCCTTCGGTGATGGTGACCAGGGTGGCGCGTTCGTCGTCGGGTGAGGGGGCGCGGGTGATGAGGCCCGCCTTTTCCAGCAGGTCGGCCTGGTAGGTCAGGCCGCTGCGGCTGTAGACGACGCCGTCGGCCAGCTGCGTCATGGTCAGCGGGCCGGGGGTGTGGGCCAGGCGCGCCAGCAACTGGAACTGCACGTAGCTGATGCCGCCCTCGGCGCGTAGCTGCTGTTCAACTTGGTGCTGGAGCAGGCTGACGGCCTCCATGAGCACGAAATAGGCGTCCAGCTCGGCGGGATCTAGCGGCTGGGCGCCCTCAGCGCCGGCGCCGGTGTCGGCTTGGTGGTCGGTCACTCCCTTACGCTACATGTTGCGAATTCAAAGCAGTGTGATGATCCTCACTCGTCCGAAGGGTATTGCTTCGAAATCGAAGCGAGTTAAGGTCTCTGAGTGTGCTTCAACTTCGAAGCATATGAGATGAGGAGAGATCATGAAGGCAATGCGTTACCACTCGTACGGCGCCAGCGACGTCCTGGTCTACGAGGACACCGACCGTCCGGTGGCGGGGGCGGCGCAGGTGGTGGTGAAGGTGACCGGCACCGCGTTCAATCCGCTGGACGTCGGGATCCGCGGCGGTTTCGTACAGGAGGTGTTCCCGGTGGCCCTCCCGCACATTCCGAACTTCGACATGGCCGGCGTCATCGCCGAGGTCGGCGAGGGCGTGAGCGGCTGGCGCGTCGGGGACGCGGTGGTGGCTTTCCTGCCGATAACCGAGCCCGGCGCGGCCGCCGAGTACGTCGCCGCGCCCGCCGAAGTGCTGGCCGCCGCCCCACGCAAGGTCGATCTGGCCGATGCCGCGGCACTGCCATCGGCCGGGCTGACGGCCTGGCAGGCGCTGTTCGAGCACGCCGACCTGACGGCGGGGCAGAGCGTGCTGGTCAACGGCGCGGGCGGCGGAGTCGGCGGGTACTTCGTCCAACTCGCCAAGCAGGTGGGCGCCATTGTGACCGCGACCGCCGGCGCGCGCAGTGCCGACCGCATCCGCTCGTACGGGGCCGACCGGATTATCGACTACACCGCCACCCCGCTCCCGCAGGCGGCGGCCGGGCAGCGGTTCGACGTGGTGCTGAACCTGGTGCGCACCAGTCCGGAGGAGACCGCGCAGCTAGCGGACCTGGTCGCCGACGGCGGCGCCTTCGTCAGCACCACCACCCCCGGCCCGGAGGACGCCGGACGCGGGGTGCGAATGGTCCGGGTCTTCGTACGCAGCGACGCCGCCCAGCTCGCCGAGCTGGTCACCCGCGTCGACGCCGGAGATCTGCAGATCGACGTGGCCCAGCGACGGCCGCTGACCGACCTGCCCGCCATCCACGACCAGGCCGTCACCGGGGAGCTGGCCGGCAAGACCGTCCTGACCCCCGCCTGACCGGCGCTATCCCCCACCACCGAAGGGAGCGAGCATGATCTGGACAGCCCTCTTCCGCACCGCAGTGATCAGTCCCTACGAGGAGATCCAGCTCACCGAACCGCGCGGCTTCGCCGACCAGACGGTGCGTCAGGTCCTCCACATGGCCGGCGGCGGAGAACGCATCCGCGTACGTCTGACGAACCGCTACGGCCGCACCCCCTTGACCATCGCCGCTGCGACGGCCGCCACCGGGCCCGGGCAGGCCGCCCTCACCTTCAACGGCGTCGAGAAGCTCACCATCCCGCCGGGAGAAGAGGCCGCCGCTGACCCGATGGACCTGCCCGTCGCCCCCGGCGCCGACCTGTTCCTCAGCCTCTATTTTCCCGAGGAGACAGGCCTGGCCACCTATTCTCACAAGCCGATGGAGATCGCTCACGTGGTCGGCGGGAACCACGTCACGTCTCCCGCGCTACCGAAGGCCGAGCAGGCGGAAGGCAGGTTCTACGTCTCGGGCGTCGACGTGTTCACCCCGGACGACACCATGATCGCCGCAGCGTTCGGCGACTCCTGGTTCGAAGGGGTCGGCTCCACGACCGGCGCGAACAACCGCTCCGTGGACTTCCTCAATCGGCGCCTCAAGCGCGGATGGGTCGTCAACCAGGGCATCGCCGGAAACCGCCTACTGCGGGACGAGGTCGGCGAGCACGCGCTGGCGCGCTTCGACCGCGACGTTCGCTCGATTCCCGGCCTTACCCATGTCCTGGTGCACTTCGGCATAAACGATCTCGGCCTCCCCGGCATGTTCGGCGAGCCCCCGGCCACCCCCGACGCCCTCATCGAGGGCTTCACGGTCCTGGCCCATCGCGCCCACGAGGCCGACCTGAAGATCCTCGCCGCCACCATCGGCCCCTTCGCGGGCGCCGCCTACCCGGGGGTCAGTACGCCCGAGGGTCTCGCCGCCCGACGCGAGGTGAACGACTGGATCCGCGCCGCCGACACTTTCGACGCCGTCTTTGACGTGGCCCGAGCTGTCGAGAACCCCGAGGCCCCCGACTACATCCACCCGGCCCTGGACAGCGGTGACGGCATGCACCTCAACGACAAAGGCGCCCAAGTCATGGCCGACGCCGTAGATCTGAGAACTCTTGCCCGCTAGAAACTCGTCCCTGCCCGCCGTCGTGAAGGGTCCGAACGTCCGGCTCCTCCGGCGGGCTCAAGGTCGCGAAGACGTTTCACCTTCTGTACGGCGCGGCGGAACGGCATCGGCCAAGAGGCGGACCTGCTCCAGGTCGGAGCTGCACGGGAACAGCATGAGCTCATCGCACCCTGCCTGTTCGTACGCGGCGACCGCGTCGCGGAGCGCCGTACGGGCGGTGAGCGCGGCCCCGGCGATCCGTTCCGCGACCGCCGGTCCTTCGATGGCGTAGTGGTCGGTGAGGAAGGCCTCCGCCTTCTCGCGGGCCCGCGATCCGAGGGAGAAGTAAGGGAGGGCGAGCAGCCGGGGCCTGCCCTCGCGCCCGTGCTCGTCCCATACCTGCCGTACGGCTGCGGCGCCCTGGCGGAACGCGTCGACGCCGCGGCTGCCGGCGATCCAGCCCGCGCCCCACCGCGCCACCCGGCGATGGGCCCGGACACCCGCGCCGCCGAAGATGATCTGCGACCGCTCCACACCGGCGGCGGGGCCGATGGCGCCGGCGACCCCTCTAGGCTCACCGGCCCAGATCCGTGTCATCTCCGCCAGCATGTCGTCGAACCGGTGCCCCCGTTCGCCGAACGGGACGCCGGAAGCCAGGTAGTCGTCCTCGTACCCGCCGACCGCCATGCCGAGCACCAGCCGTCCGCCGGACAGCTGGTTCACGGTCGCCGCCTGCTTGGCGACGAGCGCCGCGTTGGCGCGGAACGGCACGAGCAGGATGGAGGTCATCAGCCTGATCCGCGTGGTGACCGCCGCCACCGCGCCCAGCGTCACCAGCGGCTCGGTGTTGCCGTACACCAGCCGGTCGATCACCCCGAGCGAGGAGAAGCCGAGCTCCTCGGCGAGCCGTGCCCACTCGATGATCTGGGCTCCACTGGTGCCCGAAATCATCGTGGGCAGGCCGATTCCGATCTTCATGCTCATATTCTCCGGACGCCCGCCGCGGATGGCGGAGAGGTTAACGAACCCGCCCAACGTGATTGACGTTCGCGCCGTCGGAGACATAGTCGCCCATGCGGTCGTCTCGTACGGCCGCGAAGAGCCGGGCGGCCTTGAGCCGCCGCCAGACCCGGCTCGCGCCCCTGATCGTTATAGATGGAGACGAAGAGCAGACCGTCGGGCGCCACAAGGCCTGCGGTCGCGTCCATCGCGGCCCACATGCGGCCGGTGTGGTGCAGCACGCCCCACGCGTAGACCACGTCGAAACGGCCCAGCCCCCGGACGAACGTCTCGTCGAGGATGGAGCCGTGCTCGATCGTCCAGTCGCTGTCCGGGGCGAACCGGCGGCGCAGCTGGACCGCCGCCGTCACCGAGTCGAGGTCGAAGTCGAAGGCCCGTACCCGCGCCCCGAGCCGGTGGGCCGCGAGGGAGAACAGCCCGCTTCCGCATCCGACGTCGAGGAAGGCGCGCCCGGACAGGTCGGTGACGCCCAGCGGACCGGTCAGGGACTTCGCGGCCGCCTCGATCCTCGTCTCGTCGACGAGCTCGACGAATGATCGTCAGTTGCGGCCGAAAGAGAACTTCCCGCCGCGGCGTACGTCCGCTCGGCCGTTCGTCACGCCCGCCTCCCCCAGGTGAAATGCCTCTTGACTACGAAGGGCAATCATGCCGTCTCGTACGGCGGCATTCGCATGTCGGCGGCGCGTCGAAGGTGAACGGTCCGCGGCCGGCGGCCCGAAGGCCGGCGTCAGGGCTTGCGTGCCACGCCCCCATGTGCGGTTGCGAAGTTCTTGGGCGCGATCTTCTCCGGATCCGGCCGCCACTGGTGGACCTGAACCAGCCCCGGCTCCACCATCTCCATGCCCGTGAAGAACCGGGCGACGTCATCGCGCCCGCGCAGCGTCTGGGGGGTGGACACCCGCTCGTTGTAGCGCTTCTGCGCCTCCCGCTGGCCCGGGTTGATCTCGATGGCCGGGTGCGAGATCGTGAGGTAGCTCCCGGACGGCACGGCGGCAATGATCCGGGCCACGATCCCCCAGGGATCCTCCTCGTCTTGGATCAGGTGCAAGACGCCCAGCAGCATGACCGCGATCGGCTGATCGAAGTCGAGAGTCCGCCGCGCGGCCGCGAGGATCTCTTCCGGTTCGCGCAGATCGGCCTGCAGGTAATCGGTGGCACCCGCCGGGTCGCTGTTGAGCAGCGCCTTGGCGTGGGTGATCACGATCGGGTCGTTGTCCACGTACACGACGCGCGCCGTCGGGGCGGCGGCCTGTGCCACCTCATGCGTGTTGTTCGCGGAGGGTATCCCGGTGCCGATATCGAGGAACTGGCGGACGCCGGCCTCGCCGGCGAGGAAGTACACCGCGCGCGCCAGGAAGGCACGGTTTGCGCGAACCCGCATCCGCAGTCCGGGTGCGGCCGCGAGCACACGTTCCGCCGCCTCGCGATCGGCCGCGAAGTTGTCCTTGCCGCCCAGCCAGTAGTCGTAGACGCGGGCCGGGTGCGCCACGGTCGTGTCCAAATCAAGACCGCCCGAGCCCTGCTTGCCGCCTTCGGCCGCATTCGGCTCACGTGCCATCATCATCAACCCCACCCCCGCCGCCGACAGCGACGCGGCCGAGCCACGTCGCCCGCGGGCTACTACTGACTTGTGGTGCTGCCTCGACGGCGCCTGGCCAGCCACGACACAGCGTAACTCGGCCGGCCGGGACTCCGCGGCGGGTTGCCCTCCTGAGATCCCACTGATCTCGCCCGGTCTGGCCCGCCCCACAAAACATCCATGTGTTGTTCTTGTGTAGTTGCTTCCGCAACCGGTCGGTGTGCTCGCTTGCCTCCTGACCAAAATGCACCCTAAATATCGTGGGAATTGTCGCGGACCGTGCAAAGTCGCTGGCCCGTTGTGACGAGATATACGGCACATCACACCCCCGTAAATCCAGGTCGCGATATAGCGTTCACGCGAATCGCCTTGCGCGGGGTCCGAGATACCGCTAAATGTGTACGTCGGCCCGCAATGGAGCGGTGCCGTGCGGGGGCGGTCAGGAGCCAACGAACGGAGGATCGTGACGCATGGACCCGCAGCGGCTGAAGCAGAACTTCGCTCAGGTCGGCGCGAAAGGCGAGGACATCGCGGCTTTCTTCTACGCAGATCTCTTCGCGCGCAATCCGGGACTGCGCGGGTTGTTCCCGGCCGAGATGGGCCGGCAGCAGCAGATGCTGATCGACGCGCTGGCGCACATCGTCTCGCAGGTCGATGACGCGGGCCGGTTGATCCCGTTCCTGCAGGACCTGGGCCGCCGCCACGTGATATACGGCGTGGCTCCAGAGCACTACGCCGAGGTGGGCAGCAGCCTGCTCGCCACGCTGGAGCACTTCAGCGGTCCGGCGTGGACTGAGGAACTGCGCCAGGACTGGGCCGCCGCGTACGGGGTGGTCTCGCAGGTCATGGTGGAGGCCGCCGCCGACCGCGCATGACGATTCACGCATATAGCAAAGTTCCAGACCGCCGCCGAAACCACCAGGAGAACGCGTGGACGCTCAGCGGCTAAAGGACAACTTCGCGCAGGTGGCGCAGCAAGGCGACGCGGTTGCCCTCTTCTTTTACGCTGACCTGTTCGTACGGGATCCTTCGCTGCGGGAAATGTTCCCAGTTGGAATGGCTGCGCAGCGTGACAAACTGCTGACCGCGCTGGGCCACATAGTTTCGCGGGTCGACA
This sequence comes from Streptosporangiaceae bacterium, assembly GCA_036555725.1. Classification (GTDB taxonomy): domain Bacteria; phylum Actinomycetota; class Actinomycetes; order Streptosporangiales; family Streptosporangiaceae; genus CALAED01. Next base: position 79,223 of record DATBKU010000088.1, read on the forward strand.
GTCTGCCGGAGCTTGTCCCGTTTTTGCAGCAGCTCGGCCGCGACCATCGCAAGTTCGGTATCGGTGCCGAGCATTATCCGCAGGTCGGCGCCAGCCTGGTGGCCACCCTGCGGTATTACTCCGGCACTTCCTGGACCGACGAACTCGCCGACGACTGGACCGCCGCGTACAGCCTGGCCGCCAAGGTCATGCTGGAGGCCGCCGACGAGAACGCGCAGGACCAGCCCGCCTGGTGGAACGGCAAGATCATTTCAGTGGACCGGCGCCGCTTCGACATCGCGGTGCTGCGCATGCTGCCGGATCGCCCGGTGCCGTACACGCCGGGCCAGTCGGTCGCGATGGAGGTCCCGGGCCGGCCCCGGCTGTGGCGCTACTACTCGATGGCGAACGCGCCGCGCCCCGACAACACCATCGATTTCCACGTTCGGCTGGTCGATGGCGGCCCGGTCAGCACGATGCTGGTCCGCGGCGTCAGGGTCGGCGACCAGGTGCGGATGGGCCCGCCGGTCGGCAGCCTGACGCTGGACTGTGACTCGGGACGCGACATTCTGCTCGCCGCAGGGAGCACCGGGCTGGCCCCTCTCAAGGCGATCCTGGAGCAGATCGCCGGCCGCGCGGCGCCCCCACGGGTCCACCTGTTCTTCGGCGCCCGTACCAGAGACTCCCTCTACGACCTGGAGGATCTCGGCAAGCTGGCCGCCGGACGGCCTTGGCTCACGGTTGTCCCCGCGGTCTCCGACGAGCGCGTGACCGACGTTGAGAACGGCACGCTCTCCGATGTGGTGGCGCGCCATGGTCCCTGGACCGACCACGACGCCTACTTGTGCGGCCCGCCGGCCATGGTCACCCACACCGCCGACCGGCTCGCACAGCTCGGGTTGAGCCGTGACCGGATCCGCCTGGAAACCTTCGCAGACAGGGGTGACCGTTGAACTCCACGAACTATCCGGCAACGATTGCCGGCACCGTTGGGAGGCTTGTCGCCGGCGAGGTTCAGTCGGCGACCTTCCCCCGCGCTCCGCTGGGCCGTCGCGGCCTGGACGAGGACCACGTTCGCGCGTTCCTCAAGCAGGTCGAGATGGACCTCACGCAAATCCTCAACGAGCGGGCCGGGCTGGCCGACGAGGTCGCCCGGCTGCGCCGGCATGTCGCCGCCGGCTCCGCGGCCGAGCTGCCGCCCGAAGATGCGCACATCCAGGCCGTACGGATCCTGGCGCAGGCCCAGCAGACCGCCGATGCCTACGTGGCCGACGCCGAGCGCTACAGCCGGGAGCTGGCCGGCGAGGCCCGCCGGCACCGCCAGGAGATCCTCGCCGACGCCACCTCCCGCGCCGAGCTGATCCTGCAAGAGGCGCACGAGAGGGCCGCGATCGCCGCGGACGACGCCGCCCGCGCCATCCCCGCCGCGGCGTCCGGATCACCCGGCGAGCGCCGCGACATGGAGCGCGAGATCGCCTACCTGCGCACTTACAGCGACGTCTATCGCCGCCACCTGCGCGCCTATCTGGAAGCGCTGCTCCGCAACGTGGAGGAGTGGGAACAGTCCGAGCGCCGCTCCGTGCCCAGCCACCCCGCCCTCCCTCCGCTCCCGGGCTGAGGGGCAGTTGCCGATGACTACTGCGGCGGCGTGTCGGTGCGGAGCCCGCGGTCGATGAAGCGGATCATCCAGTCGAAGGTCTCTTCGGGGTCGCCGGTCCACTGGAAGGCGTTGGCGGCCTGCAGGGTGGCGAAGCCGTGGAACGTGCAGCGGAGCGTGCGGATGGCGTGGGTGATTTCGTTCTCGCCGACGTTGTACCCGCGGAGCACCGCGGCGATCGAGTCGAGAACGCGGGTGCTGGCGCGCAGCAGCGGGTCGTCGGGCCCGGTGAAGAGGGCGCCGACGGTGGCGGCGTACCGTCCCGGGTGCGCGGTGACGTAGGCGCGGAACGTCTGGGCGAAGGCGGCGAGTGCGTCCGGGCCGGCCCGGCCCTGCATGGCGTCGCGGACCGCGTCGCCGAGCTCGGTCATGGCCAGGGTGGCGATGTCGTGCTGGAGCTGAGCCAGGCCGTCGATGTGCTTGTAGAGCGACGGGGTGCGCACGCCGAGCCGGGTCGCCAGCGTTCCCATCGCGAGGTTGGCGAAGCCGACGTCGTCGGCCAGCTGGGCACCGGCGCCGACGACGTCGGCCGCGGTCAGTCCGGCCTTAGGCACCGGCGTGCTCCTTGAGGAAGCCGATCACGAGAGCCGCAATCTCGTCGGGGAGCTGAGCATGCGGATAGTGACCCGCGCCCTCGACCATCGCGATCGTGCCGAGCCCGGCGGGCATGGCGGCGACGATGGCGTCGGCCTCGGCCTTTGGGTCGGCGAAGTCGGGGTCGAGGTCGCCCATGATGACCAACGCGGGGCAGGCGATGTTGGCCAGCTGGGCACCGGCGTCGGCGGGTGTGGACTTGCCGGTCTTCTTGAACTCGGCCATCCGGCCCGGTTCGCGCAGCTTGGCGGCCAGCTCGGCCATGTAGTCGGCGTAGTCGGCGGGCTTGGTCGGGTAGGCGTGATCGAGGTAGCGCAGCCACAGGCCGAGGCTGCCCAGCAGCTGGGTCCCCAGCAGCAGGGTGATGCCCTTGCGATAGCGCCCGACCCGGAGCAGGCCGCCCATGTCGAGCTGCTGCGCCTTGGTGAACGGGTCGATTTCGACGATGCCGCGGATCAGCTCCGGCTCGGTGGCCGCGGCGATGGTGGCCGCCCCACCCGACAGGGAGTGCCCGACGATGACGGCGGGCCCGCCCAGGTGGCGGATCAGCGCGAGCAGGTCGCCCGCGACGTCCGTACGGGAAATGGAGCTCCAGCCCATGCTCGACTCGCCGTGCCCGCGCATGTCGGTTATGGCCACTCGGTATCCGGCGTCGACCAGCTTGGGGGCCAGGAACCGGTAGACCTGCCGGCCGTCGCCGATGCCGTGCGCCAACACCAACAGGGGGCCCTGCCCGGCCACGTCGTAGGCGATCCGGCCGCCGTCGATGTCGAGGAACTCGGTCATGTCAACCTCCGTAGAAAAGCTCGATAGCCATTAAGCTAATTTAATTAGCCAACGCTGTCAAGGCGGCAGCGAGCTGGGTACGGAGGTGAGCCCTCGTCCGGGCGAGCTGCGTCAAACGATCTTCGGCGGCACCGCCGAGATCATGAAGGAGATCACCGAGGCGCGGGCAGGGACCGGGGGAGTCCGAAGCGGGGAAGTACGCTGTTGTCGACGAAGCGCGTGAGCGCCTGAATGCCGTCGTCGGCGAGGGTGAGGACGATCAGCCCGTGGGCGTGGGCGACCGGTGCGCGCGGGTCACACAGGTAACAGCCGAAGGCGGGCTGGCCGTTCGCCCGAGTGGCGACGAGCCGGAACCTACTGGTCGCGCAGATCGCCCGGAGGAAGTTCCCGGCCGAGTCGCGGCCCTGGTAGACGAACGGCAGTGGCGGCATGGTGAGCGTGACGTCGCCGGTCAGCAGTGCGACGACTGCGTCGACGTCGCCGCGTTCGTACGCGTCGGTGAACCGGGCCACGATGTCGCGTTCGTGCGCGGACCCTGGCAGCGGTGACCGTTCGAGTCCGTCAGGAGACAGGTGTCTGGCGATGTTGGACCGCGCTCGCTTCAGCTGCCCGTTGACGGTGTCAACGCTGCACTCCAGGATGACGGCCGCTTCCGCGGCGCGGAAACCCAGCACGTCGCGGACGATGAGAGCGGCCCGCTGCAGCGGCGGCAGGTGCTGGACCGCGGCGACGAACGCCAGCGACACAGCCTCCTTGGTTTCGTACCGTGCCTCCGGGCCGGGAGCTTTGTCGGGAATCTCATCCAGCAGTACGTCTGGATAGGGCTCGAGCCACAGCGGCTCGCCGCGCTGGGTGGGCTCGGGCAGCCGCTTCGCCGGCTTGGGCGCCGGCTGGGGGCGGCTGCCGCGCATCGCGTTGAGGCTCTTGTTGGTGGCGATGCGATACAGCCAGGCGCGGAGCGAAGCGCGCCCCGCAAACTGGGCGAGCCCGCGCCATGCGGCCATCAGAGTTTCCTGCAACGCGTCCTCCGCATCCTGGACCGAGCCGAGAATCCGGTAGCAATGCAGTCGCAGTTCCGCCTGGAACGGCTCGATGAGCTCGGCGAACGCATCCGCGTCCCCCTCCTGCGCCCGGGCCAGCAACTGCTTGGTCATGAACATGTCCTCCCGCGACCGCGGTCTTGTCGTGCGCCTGCCAGTTATGACCCGGATCGCGGCGGAAATTGGTCGCCCCCGGCCAGCCAATTTCCGTACCGCCCCGGGTCTTAACCGATGGCCACGGCAGCGACGGGTAACGCGGAGGCGGATGTGTCACAGGCAAAGACCGGCAGCCGGACAGTCACCGGGAACGGATCAACGACAGCGCAGCGATGGGCGCTCGCGCTGTCGTCAGCGGCGTCGTTCCTGGTGATTCTCGACATGCTGGTGGTGGCCACCGCGCTGACCGCCGTCCAGCGCGACCTGGGCTCATCCCTCGCCGACCTGGAATGGACCGTCAACGCCTACACGCTGAGCTTCGCGGTGCTGATGATGACGGCCGCCGCGCTCGGTGATCGACTCGGCCGGCGCCGGGTTTTCGTGGCGGGGCTCGCGCTGTTCGGGATCGCTTCCGCGGCGTGCGCGCTGGCGCCGGATACCGCCGCGCTGATCGCCGCGCGGGCGGTGCAGGGCGTCGGTGCGGCCACCATCATGCCGATGGCCCTCGCCCTGCTGAACGGGGCGTTCCCGCCCGAGCGCCGGGGCTGGGCCATCGGGATCTACGGCAGCGTAACCGGGCTGGCCGCGTTGGCCGGCCCGATCCTCGGCGGTGCGGTAACCCAGGGCCTGGGCTGGCAGTGGATCTTCTGGATCAACGTGCCGGTCGCGCTGGCGGCCATCCCGCTGGTGTTCGCCCGGCTCCCGGAGGCGTACGGTCCGGGCGGCGCGCTGGACCTGGCCGGGCTCGTCTTGGTCACCGCGGCGGCCCTGTGCCTGGTGTGGGGGCTCGCCCGCGGGAACACCGTCGGGTGGGACAGCGCCGAGACGGTCGGCACGCTCGCCGTCGGAGCCGTGGCCGCGATCGCGTTCGGCGCGTGGCAGCGACGTGCCCCGGCGCCCATGCTGCCGCCGCGGTTGTTCCGCTCCCGTGCGTTCTCCGCGGGCAACGCAGGGATCTTCCTGCTGAACGGTTCGCTGGGCGCGGCGGTCTTCCTGATGCCACAGTTTCAGCAGGTCGTGGAGGGCCAGCAGCCGCTCGGCGCGGGGCTGCGGATGCTGCCCTGGGGGATCGCGCCGTTCCTGGTCGCGCCGCGAGCCGGCGCGCTCGCCGACCGGATCGGCGAACGTTCCCTGGCCGTCACCGGATTGCTGTTGCAGGCGGCCGGGATCGCCTGGATCGCCGCCATCGCCACGCCCACCGTCGGCTACCTGGCCCTGGTCGCGCCGATGAGCATCACCGGGGTGGGCTTCGCGCTCGCCATTCCGGCGGTGACCAGGTCGGTCACCAGCACCACGCCGCGCGCCGACATCGGCAAGGCGTCCGGCGCGTACAGCACCGTACGGCAGCTCGGTGGTGCGTTCGGCATCGCGATCGCGGGGGCCGCCTTCGCCGCGACCGGCGGCTACGGGTCTCGCGAGGCGTTCACCGACGGCTTCGTGGCCGCCTTCGTGGTCGCGGCGGGCATGGCCGCCGCCGGCGTCGTCGCCGCGACGGCGCTGCCGAGGCGAGGGAACCGCCCGGTGCCGGCGCCCCCCGTCCGCGCCGAGACCGGCCGCTCGGTCACCGCCGGCCAGTAACGTTGCCGGCCGGCGACAACCTGACAGCACCTCCGCGGCGTCTGGGTCTTCTTGGCGAGGCCGGTACTTCGACCGTGGGTTCTGTTCAGAACAGCACGAGGCGGGTAGGGGGCGCCGAACGACCAAGGGCATCTGGCCGCAGCGGCCGAAGGGCGATCATGATCGGTTCGATAGGACTGCTGGCGGCCGGCTTCGTCGCGCTGCTGGTCGGCGCGTACGTCTTCACCAACGCGGTCGAATGGGCCGGCGTACGGCTCAACCTCGGCCATGGCGCGGTCGGCAGCGTGCTCGCCGCCGTCGCAACCGCGATGCCGGAGTCGTTGATTCCGGTCGTCGCGATCATCTCCGGGGAGCAGACCGGCGAGATCGCCATCGGCGCGATCATCGGCGCGCCGTTCCTCCTCGGCACCCTCGCCATGGCGGTCATCGGGGTCGCCGCGCTCAGTTTCCGGGGCCGCCGCGGCCGGGCCGGGCTGGAGATCGATCGCCGGTCCGTGCTGCGCGACCTGTCGGTCTTCCTGGTGTTCTTCGCGCTGGCCGTACTGCTCGGCCTGATCGGCTCCCGGGTCGTGCACATCATCGTCGGGATCGCGCTGGTCGCGGCGTATATCGCCTATCTGTGGCGCACGATCTCCGCGCACCGCGGCGAGGGCGACGAGGAGCAGCCGGGCCACCTGTTCTTCGATCCAAGCAAGGGCGACCCGCCCACAAACCTGCAGGTCATCGCCCAGATCGTGGTCGGCATCGCAACGATCGTCGGGGGGGCGCAGCTGTTCGTCACCGAGGTCGAGACCCTCGCCCACGACCTCGGCATCGCCGCCCTCGTCCTCGCGCTGGTGCTGGCGCCGCTCGCCAGCGAACTGCCGGAGAAACTCAACAGCGTGCTGTGGGTCCGGCAGGCCAAGGACACACTGGCGGTCGGCAACGTCACCGGCGCGATGGTGTACCAGTCGATGCTGCCGGTCGCAATCGGCCTGGCCTTTACCCCGTGGAAACTGACCAGCCCGGCGGTCGCCGCGTCACTCGCGGCGCTCGCCGGCGGCGGCTTGGCGATCGCCGTCGTGCTGCGCGGCGGCCGGATGCGGCTGCCGTACGTCGGCACGTGGATCCTGCTGTACGCGGGCGCGGTGGGCTTCATCCTCACGGCCGAGTGACAACCGGGCCCGTCGGGCCGGCGAGCTCCTTGCACCTTTAGGATGACGGGCCGGAAAACGAGTTGACGCGGCCCTGATCGGCGTGCGGAGAATCGCCGGGCGTGTTGTCCGATGCCGCAACGACGGCCGGACCAGGCAGTTCTTAACCCTCGAGCGAGAGCCCACAGTGACGCTGTTTCTCGATCGTCCCGCCGTCGACGAGTGGATCCGCGCCTACGTGGTGCCGGTTGGCAGGATCGAGACCGTCCATGAGCGGCCGTGGGGAACGGTGCTGCGGCTCCGCGACGCGTACCTCGAACCGTGGGGTCAAGATCTCGGCAAGGCGTTCCCACTCGCCTTCCGCGTCGGCACGTTCGCGCGCGCGATCGCGTACGTACGGCAGCGAGCAGCGCTTTCGCCAGACGAACGAGCCGCCTTCGACACGGACTTCTCGACCGTGTTGCGGCGCGCAATCGCCCAGATGGGCTAGCGCCGGCCTACGGGTTGGTCCGGTCAGCGCGGAAAGCCGCCACCGTCGATGCTGAAGATCTTGCTGGTCACATAGCCGTTGCGGAGGATCGGCACGGCCAGATCCGCCACCTCATCCGGTCTGCCGAGCCGTCGACGGCCACCCGGCCGGCAAGGAAGTGGACCATGCCGTGGAGCCCGGCTTTGGATGCGGCGTAGTCCGGTCCGATGATGCCGCCCCGGAACGCCGCCACCGAGGACATGAAGAGAATGCGCCCGAAGCCGCGCTGCCGCATTCCCGGCAGCACCCGTCGGGCGAGCAGGAACGGCGCGCGAAGGTTGATCGCCATCGTCCGGTCGAAGTGCGCGGCGTCGACGTCCTCGTACTCGACCTGGCGCCCGATGCCATGATTGGCGATCAGCAGGTCCACCGGCCCCAGCGTCGCCTCGACGTCGTCGACCAGGCGTCCCGGGGCGTCCGGGTCGGCCAGGTCGGCGCCGAAGGCCGCGGCATGTCCGCCGGCCGACTCGATGTCCGCCGCGAGGTCCACGGCAGGTTGTGCCCGTTGTCCGTAGCCGACCGCCACCGCGGCGTCCTCGCGGGCCAGCCGCCGGCACAGCGCCGCACCGATGCCGCCACTGCCGCCGGTGACCAGAGCGACACGTCCGGAAAGGTCGTCATCATGACTCATGATCCAACTCTCCCGCATCGCAGGGCCTTGTCGGCCGGTGCGTGCGAACGCCGGCGGACACGCGTAGGGCGGCAGCGCGGTCCCGGGGGTCCGCGCCACCGCCCTGCCGGGCCCTGAGTCAGGGCAGGAAGTAGTTCGGGTTGGGAAGCTTGAACGTCCGATCGGCGTGCCCGCCCTTGAGGTCGCTGAACTGGTCGCCGAAGTTGGCGACGATGTCGTACCCCATGGACTCGATGTGCGCTCGCGTCGCCGACTTGTAGTGGATCGTGGTGCACGAGCCGTTCGGGTCAGCGGCGCAGGCCGTCTTCAGATAGTCGGGGTAGTCGGCGACCGCGGGCTTGGTGAACAGCCCGTCCTCTGTCTCACTGAGTGCCGTGGGCTTCGGGTAGCCCGCGTCCACCCCGACCCCGTCCGCGGTCAGGTTCCCCAGCGTGGCGTCCTCCTGGGTGGCCGGACGGCCCGTCAGGTAGAACACGGCATAGCCTTCGCGCTCGGCCGCCCGCACCATGTCGACCATCCCGAAAACCGCCGGGAAGCGCTGCTCGGTGACGAACGTGGCGTTGGTGGTGGGGTTGAACGCCCAGTTGCTGAAGATCTCGTAGTTCCACGTCAGCAACGTGGTGTCGTCGACGTCGAGCACGATCGCACGTGTTCCGTGCACGTGGTGCCGGCCGCTCAACCAGCGCTGCCCCGCGGCCGCGACCGACCTCGCCTCCTTGGCGTAGTTCCCGTCCTCCGCCGCGACACCCGTGCCGAGCGGGTCGCCGTAGTAGTTGCGAATCTGCTGACGCAGCACGTCGATGTTCGTGATCTGACGCTCCGAACGCGGCGTGAACGTCTTGATCGCAGGCTCCGGCGACGCCGCGATCGCCAAGCCGCCACCGGCGAGACCCGTGATCGCGAACGCGGCGACCGCGATGAGAACAAACCGGCGTGAGGGACGACGCCACAACGACACAGACACATGACCTCCCCGTCGACCACTGATCGATTTCCTGCAGCAACCTAAACCGTGTTGCGTCCCGTCCGCTACAGGTTGGGATGGCCAACTGCGACCAGCCGGCCTTGGGAGCCACTGTTCGATCGGTCTCGCGGCGCGGGAGGCGGTAGTGAACCTCGGCACCTCGGCGTCCGTGTCAGCTGCGGGGACCCGGGCGGCCGACGTGGTCGCAGTACCGCTGAATGAATGCCCACAAACAGGGGGAAGTCATGGCTACCGCCGTCAACCGTGACGAGCTAGCGGCCAAGGTGAAGCGGATGTACCGCCAGGTCGCGGAGAATCCGCACGCCACGTACCACTTCGAGCTGGGACGGTCGCTGGCGCTGCGCCTCGGCTACGCCGCCGACCTCCTCGACAAGGTCCCGGCGCAAGCGGTTGACTCCTTCGCCGGGGTCGGCTTCTTCTTCGACCTCGCCGAGCTCCATGACGGCGAGACGGTGCTCGACCTGGGCAGCGGATCCGGGATGGACGCCTTCTACGCCGCCCAGCTGGTGGGGTCGGCGGGCCGGGTGGTGGGGGTGGACTTCACCGCCGAGCAACTCGACAAGGCCGGCCGGCTCGCCGCCGCGACCGGCTTCGGCCAGGTCGCTTTCCGCGAAGGGCGAATCGAGAGCACGCCAATCGACGACGAGACCGTCGACTGCGTGATCTCCAACGGTGTCATCAACCTCTCCCCGGACAAGGCAGGCGTCTTCGCCGAGGCGGCACGCGTCCTTCGCCCTGGCGGGAGGGTGGCGATCGCCGACATCGTCACCGAACGGAAACTGACCGACGCCATCGTGGCCGACGCAGACCTATGGGCCTCATGTATCGGCGGCGCGGCGCAGCAAGACGAATACCGCCGCGCCATCCTGGAGGCCGGCCTGCACATCATCAAGACCCGCGACAACCCCTACGAGTTCATCTCCGACCAGGCCCGCAACGCCAGCGGGAAATTCGGCGTGAAGAGCATCTCCCTGCTCGCCGGCAAACCCGCACGCTGACCGGCGGCCCGCGATTCAGCCCAGGTGACGCAGGCGGGGCCAGATCACGGTCCAGGAATCGTGGAGGGATGAGCAGATCCAAACCGGGGCGGTCTGCTCATCGTTGTCGACGGCGAGGTGATTGTTCAAGCGGGCCGCGAGCCGGAGTGTGCCGCAGAACGGGGCGAGCGTTTGCCGATCGAAACCGACGGCGACCGCGGTCGTGGCCGCCGCCGGTGGCGGCCCCCAGTACCAATAGCCGTTGTGGACGCCGTAGGCGTACGGCAGTCCGTAGGCCCGCCCGAAGTGATCCACGGCACCGGCCTCGCCGTAGTTGCTGCCGAGCACGATGGCACTTGACCGTTGCGCGGCGGGCAAGGAGGCGTACACGGCCGCGATCTGGCGTACGTAGGTCGGCCAGCCGATCGTCTCTCCCGCGTCGTAGTTCAGGTCCACGACCGACGTGTTGTGCACGTTCGCGACGGGCACGACCGGCAGCGTCACGGGCAGCGTGGTCAGCGGGGTGAGGATCAGCGCCGCGGCGAGCAGGCCGGTCCGCAGCCACGTTCGCCGCCGGCGAGCCCAGTCCACCGCCGGCTGTGCGCCGGCCGCCATCAGGACGGGGACCATGCCGCCGAGGTAGTACGGCTTACCGCCGCTGACGGTAAAGACGATCACGAGCACGACGAAGGCGACGCCGAGGGCGCGGCACCAGCGCAGTGTCTTGCCCCGCAGCAGCCGCACCAGTCCGGTGGCCCAAATCGGCGACAACGTCAGACCTACCAGCAGCAACTGGTACGGCAGCAGGGTCCAGCGGGCAGCCGATGTTCCCGAGCCGCCGCCGGCGATCGACCGGGCGACCTCCAGCTGGGGCCATCCGTGGCCGGCCTGCCAGGCAAGGTACGGCGCCCACATCGCCAGGGCGATCGCCCCGCCGACGTACAACCAGGGTGAGGTGAAGGGCCGCCGTGGCCCGGCCACCGCCAGCCCCACCACAACGGCGAAGAGCAGAAATGCGATCAGGTCGCTGGCGAGCAGGCCGACGCCGGTGACGAAGCCGACCACCAGCCAGAGCCGGTCGTCGCCCGTCCGCAGAATGCGCAGTATCAGCCACGACGCCAGCGCCCATGCCGGCAGGTCCAGCGTGGTCGTGCTGAGCAGGTGCCCCGCACCGAGGGCCAGCGGGGCCACGGCGACACAGATCGCCGCCAGCACTTGGGCCAGGCGTTGCGCGCCGAGCTCCCGGGCGATCAGCCCGGTCAACATGACCAGTCCAGCCGACGCGACCGCCGACGGCAGCCGGAGCACTACCAGCGACGCCGGCGCGATATCGGACATCAGCCGGGCGATCAGCGGGACAAGCGGCGGTTGATCGGGGTACCCCCACGCCAGGTGACGCCCGCACGCAAGGAAATACAGCTCGTCGCGGTGGTAGCCATAGCGCCCGGAGAACGCGATCAGCGGCGCCGCCAGCAGCAGCGCCGCCACGAGGACCGGGACCGTAGCGAACCCGGGCAAGCCGCCCGCCTCCCGGGCCACCTCGGCCCCGCCGCGCCGCTCGCCGATGTCTCCGGTCGCACTGCTCATCACGGCCCATCATGACCCACCGCCGGTACACGTGCCCGGCGAACCGATAGGGGTCGGCGAGGTCCGATCACGATCGGCTCGGATCCTCAGGCATCGCGGCGAGCGCTGGGGCAGCTCCCATGGCTGTGACGTGTCTGTGATCAGTGGCCGCGGGCGATCCAGTCTTCGAGGTGTGGCGCTTCCGTCCCGATCTGGGTGGCATCGCCGTGGCCGGTCCGTACGACGGTAGTGGGCGGAAGGGTCAGCAGTCGCTCGCGGATCGACGTGATGATCGTGCCGAAGTCGGAGTAGGAGCGGCCGGTCGCGCCGGGGCCGCCCTGGAACAGGGTGTCGCCGGTGAAGACGGTCTCGAGGTCCGGGGCGTACAGGCAGACCGCTCCCGGCGCGTGGCCGGGGGTGTGCATCACGCGCAGCGTGGTATCGGCCACGGTGATCTCGTCGCCGTCGGCCAGTGGGCCGTCCGCCTTGCGCTCGGGATAGACCATGTCCCACAGCACCTCGTCGGCTGGGTGCAGCAGGATCCGGGCGGCCCCGCGGTCGGCTACCTCGGCCGCCGCGTTGATGTGGTCGTTGTGCGCGTGGGTGCAGACGATGCCGGCAAGGCGCCGATCGCCGGCCGCGGCGAGCACGGCATCGGCGTCGTGGGCGGCGTCGATCACCAGCACCTCGCGTTCGTCGCCCACCAGCCAGACGTTGTTGTCGACGTCCCAGGTGCCGCCATCCAGGGTGAACTGCCCCGACGTGACGACGCGTTCGATCCGGGCCGTCACAACAGCACCACCGAGCGCAGCACCTCGCCCCGGTGCATCTTGTCGAAGGCCGCCTCGACCTCGTCCAGCGCGATCGTCTCGGAGACGAAGCCCTCCAGATCCAGCCGGCCCTGCAGGTAAAGATCGATGAGCAGGGGGAAGTCACGGGACGGCAGGCAGTCGCCGTACCACGACGATTTCAGCGCGCCCCCGCGCCCGAAGACGTCGAGCAGCGGCAGGTCGATGCGCATGTCCGGGGTCGGCACGCCGACCAGAACGACGGTGCCGGCCAGGTCACGGGCATAGAAGGCCTGCTCGTAGGTCTCGGGCCGGCCGACCGCCTCGATCACCACGTCGGCGCCGTTGCCTCCGGTGAGCTCGCGGATGGTCTCGACCGGATCGGCCGCGGTGGAGTTGATCGTGTGGGTCGCGCCGAACCGCTCGGCCCACTCGAGCTTGCGGTCGTCGATGTCCACCGCGATGATCCGCGCCGCGCCGGCCAGCCGGGCGCCGGCGACGGCCGCGTTGCCCACACCTCCGCAGCCGATCACCGCGACGCAATCGCCCCGCGTGACCCCGCCGGTGTTGATGGCCGCACCCAGGCCCGCCATCACGCCGCAGCCGAGCAGCCCGGCCACCGCCGGGCCCGCGGCCGGATCGACCTTGGTGCACTGCCCGGACGCCACCAGCGTCAACTCGGTGAAGGCGCCGATACCCAATGCGGGCGCCAGTTCCGTACCGTCGGCGAGCGTCATCTTCTGGGCGGCGTTGTGCGTGGCGAAGCAGTACCACGGACGGCCCCGCCTACAGGCTCGGCACTGGCCGCACACCGCCCGCCAGTTGAGGATCACGAAGTCACCGGGCGCGACGTCGGTCACGCCCTCGCCCACCGCCTCGACCAGACCGGCCGCCTCGTGCCCGAGCAGGAAGGGGAACTCATCGTTGATGCCGCCCTCGCGGTAGTGCAGGTCGGTGTGGCAGACCCCGCAGGCCTGCACCTTCACCAAGGCCTCGCCCGGTCCCGGGTCGGGCACCCGCACCGACTCCACCGACACCGGTGCGCCCTTCTCCCGCGCCACCACACCGCGAACCTCGTGCGTCATGCGATGTCCCTTTCCCGCTCCACACCCGAATCGACCCTATCGGGGCGCGCTCCTCGGCGAGAAAGCTCTGGGGGTCAGTTCTTCCGGTGGGCGGGGTCGGGGCTCCCGGTCGCTGAGATCTGCGGCGCCGCTTCGGGTTCGAGTCCTTCGGTGACCGGTTGGACGGGTGGGCGTCCCTCATCGCGCCGCCACGTCTCGAAGGCCGCCGCCGTGGCGGCCACCACCGCTATGCCGAGCACCCACCCGGCCAGGACGTCGCTGACGAAGTGGACACCGAGGGCGATCCGGCAGACTCCGGCGACCAGCGTGACGACGGCCGCCACGACCCATGCCACGACACGCCACCCGGCCCGCAGCACCGGCAGGAGCACCATGACGATGACGGCCGAGCCGACCGCGGCGGTCAACGCGTGCCCAGAGGGGAACGAACCGCCGGGGGCGTGGGCGATCGGCGCCTCCAGATCAGGCCGGGGACGGTCGATGACCACCTTCAGCACCAGGTCAAGGACGCCGCCCACCACGAGGGTGATGGCAGCCCAGGCCGCCAGCCGCCGGGCGCCACGGAGGACCAGCCAAACGATCAGCGCCACGACGATGGAACGGAACACCCAGGCGTGGAAGATGTACGAGGTCGCCTGGAGCGGGTGCACGAACACCCGGTGATCCAGGACATAGTGGTTCAGGGACTTGGTCGCCCCCTCATCCACCTTTTCCAGAGGCCGCCAGTGCGTGTCCACCAACGCCAGCAGGCCCGTGAACGGGACCGCCAGCAGGAAGACGGCCAGGCTTGCCACCGCAAGGCGGAGCCCGAACCGCTGGTTCTTCTTCACGCATTCGCCCTACCCCCGATTCGCGCCATATTCCCGATGCACCTCATGGGCGTCAGAAGGTGCTGCTGACCGGCGAGGATCTCGGGGTGGAGACTAAGAGAGTGGACATGGTCCGGCGCGCGGTGCGGGTCGAAGGAATCGTTCAGGGCGTGGGCTTTCGCCCGTTCGTCTACTCGCTGGCGATCAGGTTGGGGCTGGCCGGACGGGTCGGCAACGACGCCGCAGGCGTGTTCATCGACGTCGAGGGTCCGTCGGCGACGGTGGACCGCTTTCTCAAGGAGTTGCGGCAGGACGCGCCGCCGCTCGCCGACATCGGGCGGATCACCGTCGCCGAGGGCGAGGCCATGGGCGAGATCGGGTTCACGATCGCCGCCAGTGACGGGTCGGGGCCGCGGAGCACGCTGGTGTCGGCGGACAGCGCAACCTGCGCCGACTGCCTTCGGGAACTCGCGGATCCGGCCGATCGCAGGTTCGGCTACCCGTTCATCAACTGCACGAACTGCGGGCCGCGGTTCACCATCGTGCGCGACGTGCCGTACGACCGGCCGCTGACGACGATGGCCGGGTTCGAGATGTGCCCGGCGTGCGCCGCGGAGTACCGCGACCCGGGCGACCGGCGGTTCCACGCCCAGCCGACGTGCTGCCCGGAGTGCGGGCCACAGCTGCGGCTGTTCGATGCGCACGGCCACGAGACGCCCGGCGACCCGGTGGCCGAGTCGGTCGCGCTGCTGCGTACGGGACGGGTGCTGGCGATCAAGGGGCTCGGCGGCTATCACCTGGCGGTCGTCGCCTGCGACGAGCGCGCGGCGGCCACGCTGCGGCAGCGGAAGCACCGGGAGGACAAGCCGTTCGCCGTCATGGTGTCCGACGTGGACGAGGCACGGACGCTGTGCGACGTCGACCGCGTCGGCGAGGCGCTGCTGACCGGCCGGCGACGGCCGATCGTGCTGCTGCCCCGGCTGCCCGGCGCGCCGGTCGCGGACTCGGTGGCGCCCGGCAACCGCCGGCTCGGCGTCATGCTGCCGTACACCCCATTGCACCACCGGCTGCTCGGCACCGCCGCCGCACCGCTCGTGCTGACCAGCGGCAACGTGTCCGACGAGCCGATCGCCTATCGAGACGCCGAGGCGTTCGACCGGCTGGCGGGCATCGCCGACGCGTTCCTCACCCATGACCGGGAGATCCACATCCGCACCGACGACTCGGTCGTACGGCCGTTCCTGGACCGGGAGGCGGTGCTGCGCCGTTCCCGAGGGTACGTGCCGGAGCCGGTGCTGCTGCGCTCGGCGGCGCGCCGTCCGATCCTCGCCTGCGGCGCGGAGCTGAAGAACACCTTCTGCCTGGCCAAGGGCCACCAGGCGTTCGTCTCGCACCACATCGGCGACTTGGAGAACTACGAGACACTCCGGTCGTTCGTCGAGGGCATCGAGCATTTCCGCAGGCTGTTCGACATCGAGCCGGAGATCATCGCGTACGACCTGCATCCCGAGTACTTGTCCACCAAGCACGCCCTGTCGCTCGGCGCGGAATCCGGCGACCTCGAGCTGGTCGCGGTGCAGCACCACCACGCGCACATCGCGTCCTGCCTGGCCGACAACGCCGTGCCGGGACCGGTGATCGGCGTCGCGTTCGACGGCCTCGGCCTCGGCGCCGACGGAACGATCTGGGGCGGGGAGTTCCTGCGCGCCGACCTGGTCTCGTACGAACGCGTCGGTCACCTGGCGCCGGTGCCGCTGCCGGGCGGCGTGGCGGCGATCCGGCAGCCGTGGCGGATGGCCGCTACCTATCTAGACGCCGCGTTCGACGGGCGGCCGCCCGCCGACCTCCCGGTGGCGCGCCGCAATGCCGCCCACTGGACGGACGTGCTCGCGCTCGCCCGGAGCGGGGTCAACTCGCCGCTCACCTCCAGCGCCGGGCGGCTGTTCGACGCGGTGTCGGCCCTCCTCGGGGTGCGAGACACGATCAACTACGAAGGCCAGGCCGCGATCGAGCTCGAACAGCTCGCGGACCTGGCGGAACGCGGCGCCTACCGGGCGACGCTGTCCGCCGCCGATCCGATCACGGTTGACGGCGCCGATCTCGTACGTGCCGCGGCCGCGGACCTGACCGCCGGGGTGGCGCCGGACATCGTCGCCGCGCGATTCCACAACGGGATGGTCGGCGTGATCGTGGACTGCTGCGAGCGACTCCGTGAGCAGACCGGGCTGACCACCGTCGCGCTGTCCGGCGGCGTGTTCCAGAATCTCCTGCTGCTGGGACGCACCGTCGACCGGCTGCGCGACGGCGGGTTCGAGGTACTCACGCACTCCCGGGTGCCGACCAACGACGGAGGCATCAGCCTCGGTCAGGCCGCCGTCGGCGCGGCCCGGGACAGGGTTGGATAGCCGCCGACCGTCACATCGAGCGGATCTCTAGGTACCGCTTGATGTCCGGCAACGACTGGATGATCGCGGCCACCACGAGGGCCACTGCCACGGCTATGACAACTCGAACCAACATGGCCCGTCCTTTCTATGATTGCCGATGCTCGACCTCGTCGAGCAGGGCGTTGATCGCGCTGTCCCAGGTGGGCAGGGCGTTGCGGGTCTTGTAGCGGCGCAACGCCTCCAACGTCTCGCGCTGTACCTGGAACCAGGCGCTGTTCGGGAAGTGCAGGTCGACCGTCTCCCGCCAGATCGACACGGGAAGCGGGTAGGTGCTCTCCTTGCTCCACGGCACCTGCTGTACGGCGAACCTGCCGTCTTTGGCGCTGAAGACGCTGCCGCTATAGAGCATCAGCAGCGGGATCACGCCGTCGTCCAGCGAGCTGAAGTACTTCGCCGACGCGATCTCCAGGTCGTAGGAGAACGGTAGCGGAAGCTCGTGCGTGATGCTCCCGGTGAACCCGGGCACCATGGTGGACAGGGTGGTGAGCTGCAGCGGCTTGAGGGTGTCCGCCCACCGGTCGGTGTCGCCGAACAGGTCGTGCAGGCGTTCCGCCTCGTCGGCCGAGTAGCGCCTGCGCTGCGGCTCGATGCGGATCTGGCAGCGCAGCGCGATGGCCTCCACCCGCTCGCCGGACGTTTCGGTGATCCGCAGCTGCAAGGTCATGGCCGGGACCGCGGCGTACCGGTCCGCGCTCGCGCCGATGCAGTCGAAGACCAGCTCGGCCACCTGTCACTCCTCAGCGGTGAACGTCTTCGCCACGGAACGGATACGGGAGAAGAACGCCTCGATGTGCTCCCTTGCCTCCTGCCCGCCGTCGAAACCCTGCCAATGCATCCGGACCAGCCCGACCAGCTCATAGCACGCGTCGATCGGCACCAGGAAGCATTCCACCGTGTCGCCGGCGTCGTCGGCGCTGTGGATCAAAATCGCCTCCACGTCCGGCTCGGCGAAGGCCAGCATCGGATGCTCGATGCCGAGCGACGCCCAGGCGTCGAGATCGAGCAGGCACTCGGTGGCGCCGGCCGGGCTCGGGTAGAACGCCGAGACGCCGTCGGCGCCGCGCAGGAAGAACGCCGACCCGACCGGGACGCCCAGCCGCTCCCACTCGGCCTTCGTCAGCGGATGCCGCGGATCGTGACGGTAACGATCGGGCACCGCGCGGAACCGGCCGCCACCCGCATCCGACCGGGTGAACAGCAGGTAGCACGCCCGGCAGGCGCACATCAGCGAGCGATTCTCGATGTCCACCACATGTCCGTGCTCAGGACCGGCCGGGGTGCCGCACATCTCGCACGGCTCCACCTCGGGTTGTGATGGTCCGGTCGGAGCCGAGGGCTCGGACTGCGCGGCCGAGGTAGGGTTCGGCGCGTCGACGAACCGTCGCAACCCGGCCCGGCGAGTCATGGGACGGCCTGCGGCACCGCGACCCGTACCCCGTTGCTGTCCGACAGCAGCGGCAGCGGATCGAGGTGGCTGGTGGTGCGGTCCAGCCCGCGCCCGGCAAGCCGGACGTTGAACCGCGCACCGCAGGCGGAACAGGTGAGCATGTTGCCGTTCAGGCCGGCCTCGGCCAGCGAGGACCCGCAGCCCGCGCACGAGTCCCGGTAGGCGTAGAGCGTGCCGCGGACCGAGCACACCAGCACCCGCTCGCCGCGCAGCTCCACCGTGGTGGGCCGGCCGGTCGGCGGGCCGATGTCCGGCAACGTCACCCAGGACGCGCCGGCCGCCGCCGGCTGGACCGCTGGTTCTGGCTCCCCAACGGCCCAGCCAGGTGGCGGGGCCTTACCGACCTGGAGCAGCGGGGCGGCGGGCTCGGCCACCCCGGCCACCTCGATGCCGGTGAGCTCCGGTGCGGCGTCTTGGATCGCGCCCTCGATCGCCATCTTCACCGTAAGCGTGGAGGACGCGCAGCCCTCACAGCTGCCCTCCAGCCGCAGGTGGGCCACGCCCCCGTCGTCCACGCCGAGGTACTGCACACCGCCAGCGTGCGACCCGAGGTAGGGCCGCACCCGGTCGAGCGCCCGCTCCACGCGCGCGTTCACATCCAGCGGATGCAGGTCATGCAGCAGGAGCAGGCTCTCCACCAGGTCGTCCTCGGCGAGCCGGGCGACCTGCTCGGCATCGAGCATCGACACGACCCTGGACAGGCCGTCGCCGTACATCTCGATCAGGAGGCGCACCAGTTGCTCGGCCGTCTCCTTGTCCCGGCCGGACTGCAGGCTCGCGAGCAGCTCCTCGATCCGGTCGCCGACGGTGCGCGCGTTGCCCGCCATGTCAGTACTCGGCGTTGAACGCGTGCGGGGTGTGCAGCTTGGTCAGGGTCTTCCCGGTGCCGAGCGACATGTGCACGCCGCAGGGCAGGCACGGGTCGAAGCTGCGGACCGCGCGCATGATGTCGATGCCCTTGAAGTTCTCCGGCGGGTTCTCCTCGAAGATCGGCGTGTTCTGCACCGCGTCCTCGTACGGGCCCGGCGTGCCGTAGGTGTCACGGACGCTGCCGTTCCACGGCGTCGGCGGGTACGGGTGGTAGTTCGCGATCTTGCCGCCTTTGATCACCATATGGTGGGACAGCACACCGCGTACGGCCTCGGTGAAGCCGACGCTGACGCCCTCGTCCGGCACGTCGAACGGCTCCCACGTCTTGGTGTGCCCGGCGCGGATCTCGGCGAGCGCCTTCTGGATGAAGGTGAGCGCGAGGGCGGCGGAGTACGCCTGGAAGTAGGTGCGCGCCCGGTTGCGTTCGATCGCGTTGCTCCACTGCGGGATGTTCCACTCGAACTGCACCTCGGGCTTGGTCGCGCTGCGCGGCAGCGCGATCTTGACGCTGTGCCCGGTGGCCTGGATGTACTCGGTGTTCACCAGGCCGGCGAGCGCGGTCGCCCACAGCCGCGCGATCGGGCCGCCGCCGGTGTCGAGCGCGAGGTGGTCGGTGCCGTCGAACCAGCGCGGCGACATCGTCCAGGAGTACTTGTCGTCGAAGTCCCGTTTGGCGGGCCGCGGGATGGTGTGCTGGTTCCACGGGTGCCGGCGGTCGACCGGGTTCCCGAGCGGGTCCCGGTTGACGAACATCTCCTGGTCCTCCCAGTCCTCGTAGAACGAGTGGCCGAGGAGGATCCGGATGCCGAGGTTGATGTCGAGCAGGCTGGTGGTGACCAGGTTGCCGTCGACCACCACGCCGGGCGTGACGAACATCTTCCGGCCCCACGACTCCATGTTCTGGTACGTGAAGTCGCAGTGCTCCGGGTCGTTGAGACTGCCCCAGCAGCCGAGCAGGATGCGCCGCTGGCCGACCTTCTCGTAACCCGGCAGGGCCTCGTAGAAGAAGTCGAACAGGTCGTCGTGCATCGGCACGACCCGCTTCATGAACTCCACGTAGCGCATCAGCCGGGTGAGGTAGTCGGTGAACAGCTGCACCGTGGCCACCGTGCCGACCCCGCCTGGGTAGAGCGTGGACGGATGGACGTGGCGCCCCTCCATGAGGCAGAACATCTCCCTCGTGTAGCGGGAGACCTGCAACGCCTCGCGGTAGAACTCGCCCTCCAGCGGGTTGAGCGAGCGCATGATGTCGCCGATGGTCTTGTACCCGTGATCGCCGGCGTGCGGCGCCTCGGTACGGTTGGCCTGCTCCAGGACGCCGGGGTTGGTCTCGGAGACCATCTTCGCGCAGTAGTCCACCCCGACCAGGTTCTCCTGGAAGATGTTGTGGTCGAACATGTACTCGGCGGCCTCGCCGAGGTTGATGATCCACTCGCCGAGGTGGGGCGGGCGGACGCCGTACGCCATGTTCTGGTTGTAGACCGAGCAGGTCGCGTGGTTGTCACCGCAGATCCCGCAGATGCGGCTGGTGATGAAGTGCGCGTCGCGGGGGTCCTTGCCCTTCATGAAGATGCTGTAGCCGCGGAAGATCGATGACGTGCTGTGGCACTCCACGACCTCTTTCGCGGCAAAGTCGATCTTGGTGTAGATGCCGAGGCTGCCGACGATCCGGGTGACCGGGTCCCAGGCCATCTCGACGAGTTCGCGTTCCTTGGCCCCTTGGCTGGTTTCAGTCATCGCCGGGCCTCCTCACCAGGTCGCCTTGTAGCCGGTCTTCAGCTCTTCGCCCTTGGCGCGCCACTTCGGCTCTTCGTCGGCGGTCCTCATGGTGAAGCCGCGGAGCGCCCGGACGACCGTGCCGTACATGCCGCTCGCCGCCGACGACACCCTGGAGCCCGGCGGCTCGTCCATGAAGGGCATGAACTTGTCGGGGAAGCCGGGCATGGTGCAGGCGATGCAGATGCCGCCGACGTTCGGGCAGCCGCCCACGCCGTTGATCCACCCGCGTTTAGGCACGTTGCACTTGACCACCGGCCCCCAGCAGCCGAGCTTGACCAGGCACTTGGCCGACCCGTACTCCTTGGCGAACTGCCCCTGCTCGTAGTAGCCCGCCCGGTCGCAGCCCTCGTGCACGGTCGCACCGAACAGCCACGTCGGCCGCAACGCCTCGTCCAGCGGAATCATCGGCGCCTGCCCCGCAGCCTGGTACAGCAGGTACAGGATGGTCTCGGACAGGTTGTCGGGGTGGATCGGGCAGCCCGGCACGCACACGATCGGCAGGCCTGCCTTCGACCGCCACTCCCAGCCGAGATAGTCCGGCACTCCCATCGCGCCGGTCGGGTTGCCGGCCATCGCGTGGATCCCGCCGTAGGTGGCGCACGTCCCGACGGCCAGCACCGCCAACGCCTTGGGCGCGAGCCGGTCCAGCCACTCGCTGGTGGTCATCGGCTGCCCGGTCTCGGGGTTGTTCCCGAACCCGCACCAGTAGCCCTCTTGCTTGATCTCCTCGTTCGGGATCGAGCCCTCGACCACCAGGACGAACGGCTCCAGCTCGCCGCGATCGGCCTTGTGCCACCACTCGATGAACGTGTCCGCCCCCTGCTCGGGGCCGCACTCGAAGTCGATCAACGGCCAGTGCACCGCCACCTTCGGCAGCCCCGGCAGCGCCCCCAGCACGATCTCCTCGATGCTCGGCTGCGTTGCCGCCGTCAGGGCAACCGAATCCCCATCACACCCCAAGCCCCCGTTCATCCAGAGAATGTGTACGACGGTTTCGCTTTCGGCTGCTGTCGTCATCGGATGACCTCCTCACAGCCATTGCCGACTGCGTAGGCGGGATGTGCTGTGGATCACACCACAAAAATTGACACTAACGCCGTGAGCAGGCGACAGCAAGACGTAGTTGTCAATGAACCGGACAGAAATGTCCAATGGCGTGTCGCAGTTGATATGCAACAGCATGTAGTCGGCCCGCATTGATCCATCTTGCGGTAGGGCCAGACGGCCTCTTCCCAGGTAAGCTGCATGAAAACGAAGGGCCAAGGGGTGGGAGCGTGGCCGACAGTAGCTCGTTTTCGTCTGGAGAGCCACTCGAGGTCCTGCCAATCGTGGTGCTGTCCAAGACGTTTCCCGCACGCCCTTCTTCGATTCCGGAAATCCGTGAATTCGTACGCCGCAGTCTCGCCGAGTCACCGTTGACCGATGCGGACAACAGCGAGGTCAGCCAGACGGTATTCCGGGCGCTGCTGGACGCGGCGGGACCGACCGGGACGATACAGATCTCGTTCCGGATCTTCCCTGAGCACGTGGAAATCGACGTCCTGCACTCCCATCCCGGCCTGCCCGACGAGCCGACGCTCAGCCAGATGGCCGACGTACAGCTACCTGTCCCGACCACCCAGCCGCCGGCGCGCGCGCCCGCCACCTTCGCCGAGTGGATGTCCCGGGTGCTGCGCAGAGAAGGGCTGACCCAGGAAGAGGCCGCCCGGCAGCTAGGCGTTTCGGTCAAGACGGTGAGCCGCTGGGTCGGCGGCGAGACGGAGCCCCGATTGCGGGACCTCCGGCGTATTCAGGAGCTGTTCGGCGACACCCCGCTGTCGTGAATTCCCGGAATCCCGAATTGCGTCACTAACTATGCCGCGGCGCCGCGCGGGCTTACGGTGCATTCGTGTCACTCTCAGGCAACAGCCAGCAGACGCTCGGGCCGGCGAGCCACGTCCGGGTGGCGGCCGAGACAGACCTGTCGGAGCCGGCGTCCTTGCCGGAGCCGGCGTCATGAAGTTCCTAGTGCTGTGGCGAATGGAATTGTCGCTGCTCTCCAAGGAGATGGCGGCGGCCGTGGCGCGGATGCCGCAGTACGCGGAGCCGCTCGAGCAGCGCGGCACCGTGGTCGCGCGCTATCACCTGGTCGGCCAGCACGGCGGTGCCTGGATCTACGACGTCGACTCGAACGAGCAGCTCGAGCGGCTGCTGGCGACCTCGCCGGTGTACAACTTCGCGCGCTACGAGATCCACCCCCTCGCGGAGATGCCGGACCCGGAGGCGCCCGCCGCCGATTGACACCGGGTCCTGAAGTGACCGCTGGCAGCGATTGACGGAGTCGGTAAAGAGGCGAACACTTATGTCCCGTACCAGGACAGAGGTGTCCGATGACAGCTCCTAGATCGAGCCCGTCACGTGAGCGCCACTGGGCCTGCGCCCAGCGCATCCGCGAGCGCAGACTCGCGCTTGGGCTGACACAACGCGAAGTCGTCGACCGGCTGCAGCGGCGCGGCTACCAGACCACCAACCGCGTGCTGAGCGCGATGGAGAACGGCCGCGGCCTCGACATCGGCATGCTGCCCGAGCTCGCCGACTCGCTGGACTGTACGGTCACCTACCTGCTCGGGCTGGCCGCGGACCCGCATTCCTGGCACCCGGACCAGCGGGCGCGCAACGGCGAGCGTGCGCCGGAACTCGCCGACCGGCAGGCACCGGAGCGCCGGCACGTGTTCGGCGTTCTCGGGCCGGTGGTTCCGGATGTCTCCAACGGCTTCGTCGCGCCCGGGCGGCGCCGCGGACGCCGTATCCCGGCCGAACCCGCTGGAGGCGAGCCGTCTTGACCGCATGTCCCGACTGATCACCTCTCCGCATTGTGAGGTGTCGACCAAATGACCAAGCTGTCGTCGGTTCCGTCGGCCGATGTCGACGCGCTGTTCGAGCGCCGGACCGCTCCGCTGCGCGATCTCGCCGATCACGCGGGACAGGTCGCGCGCACCTGCCACGCCATGGCGAGGCGCTTTCACCGCGGCGGCAAGCTGGTCGTGTTCGGCAACGGCGGCCCCAGTACCGATGCCCAGCACGTCGCCGTTGAGTTCGTCCACCCGGTGATCGTCGGGAAACGGGCACTACCGGCGGTGTCGCTCACCGCGGACACCGCGACCGTCACCGGCATCGCCAACCGGATCGGGCTCGCCGAGATCTTCGCACACCAGATCAGACTGCTCGCCGACCCGGCGGACATCGCGCTCGGCCTGTCCGCCGATGGCAGCTGCGAGAACGTCTACCGCGGGCTCGTGCAGGCGCGTGACCTCGGCATGCTGACCGTCGCACTGCTCGGCGGCGACGGCGGCGCGATCGCGGCCGACGGGGTGGCCGACCACGTGCTGACGGCCGCGTCGGCCGACCCTCGGGTGATCAAGGAGGTGCACGTGACGACGTACCACATCCTGTGGGAGCTGGTGCACGTCTTCTTCGAGCAGCCCGGAGTCCTCGATCCAGGGGTGGTGAGCTGACGTGCCTGTGCCCGAATGCCATGACGACGTCTGCATCACCTGCTCCGACAGCGCCGTACAGGTGACCGTGCTGCGCCTGCTCGACGACGGCCTCGCCGTGGTCGACACCGGATCGGGATCGGAGGAGGTGAGTGTGGCGCTGGTCAGCGCCAACGTCGGCGACACGATCCTGGTGCACGCCCGAGAGGCGATCGCCGTGGTCGGAGGTGATCCACCGTGACCGGCCACGATGACGGACCGGGCGACGATGTCAAGGCGCTGTACCCGTTCTTGTACTCCGATACCTCCGACATCGATTCCGTGCTCGAGCAGGTCCGCATGTCCACGATGGACAAGGCGCGAGAGATCGTCGAGCTGCGCGCGCGGGTGTTGGAACAGGACGGCGGCCGCCTGGTCGGCTGCGCCACCGAGATGGCCGAGCGGTTCGCCGCGGGCGGGCGGCTGCTCGCGTTCGGCAACGGCGGCAGCTCCACCGACGCGCAGGAGATCGTGAGCCTGTTCCTGTCCCCGGCGGACGACTCGCGGCCGCTGCCGGCGTTCGGACTGACCAACGACATCGCGGTGATCACCGCGCTGAGCAACGACGTCGGGTTCGACGTGGTGTTCGCGCGGCAGATCGCCGCGTTCGGCCGCCCGAGCGACATCGCGGTCGGGCTGTCCACCAGCGGCAACTCGGAGAACCTGCTGCGCGCCTTCGACGAGGCGGGCCGGCGCGGCCTGCTCACCGTGGGCATCGCGGGCTACGACGGCGGCAAGATGGCCGAGCTGGACAGCATCGACCACCTGTTCGTGGTGCCGTCGCCGTCGGTGCACCGAATCCAGGAGGCACAGACCACGATCTACCACGCCCTGTGGGAGCTGACGCTCGCCGCCCTCGACGGTGCGGAGGTCACGGCCGAGGCGAAAAGGTGACCGGTCCGATGGGCTCCCCGAGCGACGCGGTGATGGACTCCGTACGGGCGATCGCCGACGCCGTGCTGTACGAGGGCTACCTGCTCTACCCGTATCGCGCCTCGGCGACCAAGAACCGGGTGCGCTGGCAATGGGGCGTGCTGATGCCGCCGTCCTACGCGGAAGGCGGTACCGGCGAGCGCGCGGCGTCGCTGACCGAGCTGATCGCCGAGCCCAAGACCGGTGCCGTACTGCACGTACGGCTGCGGTTCCTGCAACTGCAGCGGCGGATCGTCGAGGTGCCGGACGGCCCCGGGGAACAGGCGGGGCACCGGCCGGTGCCGTCGCTGACGGTGGCCGGCACCGACTACACCACCTGGGACGAGGCGGTCGAGCGGGAGGTCGACGCCCTGCTGCCGTTCGCCGGTCTGCTCGCGGGCGACGGCACCGGCGCCGGCGCCGCTCCGGACGAAGGCGCGACGGTTCCCTTCGAGGTGGCCGGCGGCGAGGACGTCGAGCCGATCCCGGGCGGCGACGGGGCTCGCCTCGTACGGCGGCGCGAGCGGCTGCACGGCGAGCTGCGGCTGCGGGCGGACGCGCTGCCCGGGCCGTTCGGCGGCGTGAAGGTGTCGCTTCGGGTCGCGAATATCTCCGGCTGGCAGGCCGACGACGCCGGGCGAGACGAAGCGCTGCGGCACGCGCTGATCGCGGCGCACACGCTGCTCGCCATCGGCGACGGTCACTTCCTGTCCGCCACCGATCCGCCCGAATGGGCGTCGGTGGTCACCAAGGAGTGCGCCAATGACGGCGCCTGGCCGGTGCTGGTCGGCGAGCCGGGGCGGCGCGACACGATGCTGTGCGCCCCGATCATCCTGTACGACTACCCGGCCATCGCCGAGCAGAGCGCCGGGAACCTGTTCGACGGCACCGAGATCGACGAGATCCTCACCCTCCGTACGATGACGCTCGGCGACGAGGAGAAGCGCCAGGCACGGGCGACCGACGAGCGCGCGGCCGAGCTGATCGACCGGGTCGACAACCTGCCGCCCGAACTGATGGACCGGCTGCACGGCACGATCCGCTATCTGCGCGACGTCACCGGCGAGCGTCCCGAGCCCGCCGGCGGCCCGCTGGACATGGACACGATCGCCGCTCCGGACACGCCGTGGTGGGATCCGGGCGCGGACTCCTCCGTCTCGCCGGAGACCGACCGGGTCACGATCGACGGCGTATCGGTCGGCAAAGGCTCCCGGGTACGGCTGCGGCCGAGCGGGCGGGCCGACGCCCACGACATGTTCCTCGTCGGCCGCGTCGCGGTCGTCCAAGCCGTACTGCTGGACGTGGACGAGAAGTGGCATCTCGCGGTCACGCTCGAGGACGACCTCGGCTCGGAGCTGTACGCCGCGCACGGCCGCTACCGCTACTTCGGCACCGATGAGGTCGAACCGCTATGACGGGCGAGAAGGTCCTGGTCGCCGGGGTGGGCAACATCTTCCTCGGCGACGACGGCTTCGGCGTCGAGGTCGTCCGCCGGCTGGCCGGCACGGACCTGCCCGGCTGGGTGCGGGTCGAAGACTACGGAATCCGCGGCGTGCACCTCGCGTACGACCTGGTGGGCGCCGACCATGAGCTGACGATCATGGTCGACGCGACCGCGCGTGGTGACCCGCCCGGCACGGTCTCGGTGATCGAGCTGGACATTCCGGAGACCGTGAACATGGCGCCGGACCAAGTGCCGTTGCTGGACGCACACGGCATGCAGCCCGACGTGGTGCTGGGGCTCGTCGGATTGCTCGGCGGCGAGCCCGGCCGGGTGCTGCTCGTCGGCTGCGAGCCGCAGGTGCTCGACCACGGCATGGACCTGAGCGCCGCCGTCGAGCGAGCGGTCGACACGGCGGTACGCGTCGTGACCGGCCTGATCGCGAGGTACCCGTTCGGTACCGGAGAGGAGTTGGCATGTGCCTTGGCATCCCTGGGGAAGTGATCGAGATCATGACCGACCGCCCCGACCTGGCCAAGGTCGACGTGAGCGGGGTCAAACGGGCGATCAACATCGGCCTGCTGTCCGAGGAGACCGTGGAGCCGGGCGACTGGGTGCTGATCCATGTCGGCTTCGCGCTTTCCAAGATCGACGAGAACGAGGCCAAGGCGGCGATGGACTTCCTCGAAGGCATCGGGAAGGCGTACGAGGACGAGATAGCGGCCTTGCGGAATTCCGAGATCGTGTAAGGGGAATGGCACATGCGTTTCGTCGACGAGTTCCGTGACGCCGATAAGGCCCGCGCGCTGTCCGCCAAGATCACCAGCCTGTGCGAGCCGGACCGCGAATACAAGTTCATGGAGGTGTGCGGCGGCCACACCCACACGATCTACAAGCACGGCCTGGAGGACTACCTCCCGGAGAACATCACGCTGATCCATGGGCCCGGCTGCCCGGTATGCGTGATCCCGATGGGCCGCATCGACGACTCGATCCACATCGCCCGGCAGCCGGGCGTTCTGATGACGTCGTTCGGCGACATGATGCGGGTGCCCGGCAGCGACGGGAACTTCTTCGACTCCAACGCCGAGGGCACCAACATCCGGATGGTCTACTCACCGCTGGACTCGCTGAAGATCGCGCGGCAGCACCCCGACCAGCACGTGGTGTTCATGGCGATCGGCTTCGAGACCACCGCGCCGTCGACCGCGATGACGTTGCTGCGCGCGGCCAAGGAGGGTATCGAGAACTTCTCCGTCTTCTGCAACCACATCACGATCATTCCGGCCATCAAGGCCATCCTCGACTCTCCCGACCTGCGCCTCGACGGCTTCATCGGGCCCGGGCACGTGTCCACCGTCATCGGCTGCCGGCCGTACGAGTTCATCGCGAAGGACTACGGCAAGCCCATCGTGGTCGCCGGGTTCGAGCCGCTGGACATCCTGCAGTCGATCTACATGCTGATGCTGCAGCTGAAGGAGGGCCGGTCGGAGGTCGAGAACCAGTACTCGCGCGTGGTGCCGTGGAACGGCAACCTGACCGCGCTGCGGGTGATCGCCGAGACGATGGAGCTGCGGCCGTACTTCGAGTGGCGGGGCCTCGGGTTCATCTCGCACTCCGCGCTGCAGGTGCGTTCGAAGTACGCCGCGTACGACGCCGAGCTGAAGTTCGACGTGCCCGGCGTACGGGTGGCCGACCCGAAGGCGTGCCAGTGCGGCGAGGTGCTCAAGGGCGTGCTGAAGCCGTGGGAGTGCAAGGTGTTCGGCACCGCGTGCACGCCGGAGACACCGATCGGCACGTGCATGGTCTCGCCGGAGGGCGCCTGCGCGGCCTATTACAACTTCGGCCGGTTCACCCGGACCCGAGTACGGGAGGCGAGCATGTCATGAGCTCCACTGCGGCGCCGTCCGAGCGCGAGCAGCAGGTGCTCGACCGCATCGAGCGGGCGCGGAAGCGGCGGCCGAAGGTCAAGGAAGA
>DATBKU010000089.1:0-4801 GCA_036555725.1 Streptosporangiaceae bacterium
GCCGTTCGGCCCGAGCAGGCCGGTCACGCCAGGGCCGATCGACATGGAGATCCCGTTGACCGCCACCACGTTCCCGTACCACCGGGAGACCTGGTCCAGCCGCACAGTGCTCACAGGTGGCTCACCCTTCCCGTTCGGTCCTGGCACGGCCGGTTCAGTGGGGGCCGGTTCATTGGAGGCCTGCCTTACGGAACCGGGCGTACAGGATGCCGACCGAGGCCAGGATCACGCCGGCGCACACCAGCGCGAACACCAGGCCGCCCGTCGCGCCCGGCGGCGGCTGCGGGGTCGATGACTGCGCGCCGAGCAGTTTCACCTGTACGCCGTCGACAAGGTAGAACGGCGTGAACAGGCCGGCCCAGCCAGAGACCGTGTAGTTCGTCTGCGATTCGGCGATGCCCTGCACGATGGTGACCGTCGTGAGGCTGACCAGGTAGACCGCGATGACGCCGGCCACCCCGAACCCGCGCTTCGGCGTGAAGGCGGCGACCACGAGCCCGATCCCGGCCAGGACGAGCGCGAAGAGCACGCACCCGACAAGGCCGCCGAGGTAGTGGACGGTGTGCTCCCCGATGCTGGGCAGCTTCGGCGGCGGTGGCTCGCCCGCCTGCACCTTCTTCGGTTCCCTGGTCGCCAGCGCCCCCGCGTACAGCAGTGTGACCGGCGTGGCGAGCAGGATGAACAGCGCGGTCGTGAACGCCCCGTACTTGGCCAGCACGTAGTCGAAGCGGCCGAGCGGCCGGGAGAAGTACAGGGGCACGACGTGGAAGCGCAGCTCGCGGGAGGCGATGACCGGCGCCTGCGTGGCCAAGAAGATCGCGATAAGCGGCTGGAGGAATACCGCGTACGCCGAGTAGCGGATCAGCGCGCTGGGCTCCTTGGTCAGCGCCAGGGCCGCCACGCTGCCGACCGCGGGCAGCAGCATCGCGCCGAACAGCAGGAACGGCATGACCTTGGTCTTCGCCGGGCGGCCCAGGCCGTACGCTGCGCGCAGGTTGTGGACGAAGAGGGACCGGAGGGCGTACGCACGGCCCAGCCGGGGCCCGTCGTAGTGCCGGTAACCGATGTCGTGGATGGTGCTCGTCATCTGTCCGGCCCCCCGGTTGGATAGGTTCCTCCGTACGTCTGCTGCGGCGGTCCATCCTGCGGTCCACGCGGCGGTGGCCCGCCCATTGGCGGCCCGCCGGGCAGGGGCGGCCGGGGTTGTCCAGCGTCCCCAAGCGGTCCGGGTTGGCCGAGCGGCGGGGGTTGCCCGTCGGCGAGATCCGGACCGCCGGCGGCGAAGATCTCTTCGATGTGGTGGCGGCGCTGCTCCATCCGGATCAGCGAGAGCTCCAGCTCCGCCACCGCGTCCCGGATGATGTCGAAGGTGCCCTCGCCGGCGATGTCGATCAGCAGGAACCGGCCCTCGGGGCGTACGCTCAGCCCGGCCTGCGCCAGCCGTACGCCGAGCTTGTCGGTCCCCTCATCGACCTCGACCGTCAGCACCCCGCTGGCCTCGGTGAACGTCGCCACCGCCTGCGACCGCAGCAGCCGGCCGCCGTCGATGATCACCACGTGCTCGCAGATCCGCTCCAGCTCGCCGAGCATGTGCGAGGTGACGAGCACGCTGATGCCGAACTCAGCGCCGATCCGCCGGATGAGTGCGAGCATCTCGTCGCGTCCGGCGGGGTCGAGCCCGTTCGTCGGCTCGTCGAGGAACACCAGCTGCGGATCGTGCACCAGCGACTGCGCCAGCTTGACCCGTTGCCGCATGCCGGTGGAGTAGCCGCCGATAGGCCGGTAACGCTCCTCGTACAGCCCGACGTGCCGCAGCGTATCGGCGGCGCGCTCGCGTGCGGCGGTCGCGGGGAGCCCGGACATCCGGGCCATATGAACGACGAACTCGGTGGCCGACATGTCCGGTGGCAGGCACTCGTGCTCCGGCATGTAGCCGACCTGCTCCCGGATCCGCCCGCCGTCGCGCGCGATGTCGAACCCAAGAACGGCGGCCTGGCCGCTGGTCGGCGGCAGCAGCCCCAGCAGAATTTTGATCAGTGTCGACTTGCCCGCGCCGTTGGCCCCGACGAGCCCCACGACACCTGGCTCCACACCGAAGGTGAGCGCGTCCAGCGCGGTCACACCCGGGAACCTCATCGTCAGGCCCTGAGTGGCGATGATCGGCATGTTCCGAACCTAATGGAGCCCCCGGCTCGGCGCCTCACCCTGGGGAGCTACCTCGGACGGCCCGCTCACCCTTCTTGCGGACGAGGGCCCACCCCGCCTTTTGGGCGAGCAACGTGACCGTACCGGCGATCACCATACCGCCGAGGTTCACGCCGAGCTGCAGCAGTGAGCCGCCGACCTCGTGCCAGTGTCGCAGCGCCACCGCGACACCAAGGTTGCCGGCCGCGGGCACCGTAGTGACCGAGATGAAGACGCCGACCAGCGCCGACGACTTGCCCGCCGTGAGCGACAGCACGCCCGCCGCCCCGGCCAGCAGCGCCACGATGAACGACCACCGGTCGGGGTTGTAGATGAACCCGGTGAGCTCCCGCTGCGCGGGCAACTCGTCCAGCTCGATCACGCCGATCCACTTGCTGATCAGCGCGCAGAGGTAGGTGACGGCGATCGCGATGGCGAACCCGATCACCAAGGTCCGCAGCGCCAGTGCGATACGCCGGACGTCCCCGATGAGAATGCCGTACGAGACCGCGGCGACGGCGCCGAACTCGGGGCCGAGCACCATGGCCCCGACGATCAGGATCGGCGAGTCGATGATCGCGGCGATCCCGGCCAGCTGCGTCGCCAACGTGAGAAACGCCACGAATGACCAGGTCAGCGTGGTTTCCTCCAACGTACGGCGGTCGAGCTCCGCCCAGACGACCGCGTCCTCTCCGTAGCCCGGGGCTCGCAGCTCCGCATGCTCCGCGGCGTCGGAAATGGAAAGATCGACGCGCTCCAGCGCGATCGAGCCGTCGCGTTCGATGCCAAGGTCGCGCAGCCCGGCGATGACCTCATTGGCCGCCTCCCGCGCCACATCGCACATGACCAGGTCGCCGGCGGGCCGCTTGGCCGCGTCCGGCAGTACGACGAGGTTGGTCACCCCCGGGTGTTCCGCCAACCCCGCGCTTACGGCCTCGACTCGGTCTTTGGGCGTGATCGCCCGTAGATGTAGCACGCCCCACATCGTGCCCGGTGGCCTGCGTTAACGGCAAAGACCCGGTTGTCCACGACTTTCTAGGGCATACCGCCTCAAAAACCCCGGGAGCGTGACCAGATGGCGCTGAGGCGTCGTACGGCCATGATCGTGGCCTTGGTGTTGACCGTCGGCTGTTCAGTGGAGACGCCCATCGCCCAGGGAACGCCGAGCAAGCATAAAGAGAGCGGCCGCGCCTCCGGCGACGCGGCGAAGGCACGCAAGCAGCTGGCCGACCTCGACGTAACCTCCGCAGGCAACGACGCGGGCTACGCCCGCGACCGCTTCGGCCAGCGCTGGAAGGACACCGACCACAACGGCTGCGACACCCGCAACGACATCCTCGCCCGCGACCTCGACGACATCGACAAGCGCGGCCGCTGCGTCGTGACCGGCGGCCACCTCGACGACCCCTACACCGGCCGCGACATCACCTTCGCCAAGCCCCGCGCCTTCGAGGTCCAGATCGACCACATCTACCCGCTGCACCTCGCCTGGCAGATGGGCGCCGCCGACTGGACTACCGACAAGCGCGAGGAGTTCGCCAACGACCGCGGAAACCTGCTCGCCGTCTGGTCCCGCCCCAACGAACAAAAAGGCGACTCCGGCCCCGCCGAGTGGCAACCCCGCAAGTCCTACCAATGCACTTACGCGATCAAGTTCATCAAGGTCGCCACCGAATACAACCTCGACCTGACTCGCCCCGACCACTCGGCCCTAAAAGACATGCTCACCACCTGCTGACCCCTGAGCGTCCCGGCACACGCGGCAGGGTCCGTCAGGCGGCCTGCTGGGGTTGCATTGCGGCCGAAGCGACGGGGAGATGGATCCAGCCGTACCGGCGTAGCCCGCAGACGCGCACCCTGAACGCGCGCCGGAAATCCTCGGGGGAGATCCCTCCGTAACGATGCAGCACAACCGACTCATAGATTTGCTCAGAGATCACCAATACGAGCGGCGCCCGGCTGTCGCGCAGCGACAACTTCACCGGCTGCGCGTCCAGCAACCGGAACGCGACGTCCAACTCAGCACCAAAGGGTCCATGCTCGTCCCGAAGTATGTCGCCGGCATGGACGACCACCCGCAACCGCAACCTACGATCGACTCTCTCCGCGGGCGCCAGCGTCGCATTGCGCTCGCTGAGCCGCTGAGCAAGCACTGGGATGAGCGGATCGAGAAGTCTCGACCGCGGCACCTCGTCCAACGGGTGAATCAACACCAGCACCCCGTCTCCCCGATCGGCCAGCGGCTCACAGTAAGACTCCTTGATGCCCGCCGCCGTCATCGCTTCTCCGAGCAGCTGGTAGATCTGTCGCCGCAGCTCCAGCTTGACGAGGTTGGTGCGAGCTGTAGATCTTTCGATGTCGATTGCCAGAATGCTCCGATGTACTGGATCCGTTCGACGGCTCAATGTTCCCCCAGCCCTCCGGCCAACCTTGGGGCCACGCCCTCAGTGTGAGAGGATGTCGCGTTCCGTGCAATATGCACAGCCTTGTGCAGTGCATAGAGCTACACGAATATCCCCAGATGGGCACGAAGCGGTCCCAGCCATACTGACCTGTCCAACAGGTCAGGCAATCGGTATGGCCCAAACCACCTACACAGACGTACCCTGCAACAACC
>DATBKU010000090.1:0-129527 GCA_036555725.1 Streptosporangiaceae bacterium
CCGAGCGAGGAGCTCGGCCCACCACCGTTTTGTCGTGCGCGATCAGGAGACGGCGACCGAAGGAGCGGGGCTGCGCTCGCCGTGCACGGGGCAGCCGTACATCGGCTCGTAGTCGCCGAAAAGCGCCCACGCTTTCTCTTCCCGCAGCCGGTTGAAGAACCTGTTGTCGTCGGTCCAGAAGTCGCCGTTGAGGGCCCGCACGAGCCACTTGTGCTCGATGCTCTCCTTGGTGTCGAACGGACCGCCGGAGGTGGCCTGCAGCCGTTCCTGGATGCCCCACCAGCCGGCCCCGGCGAGGCGCCGTTCGCCGGCCGGCGGCACCATTTTCATAACGCGGCCGGCCGCGGGATACCGGTTGTCGTAAACCGCGCGGATCAGCCGGTAGTACGTTTCGTACCCGGTCTTGAAGAATCGCTCGTAACGCGCCGCGGCCTCCTCCTCCGGCACGTCGCCCGCCAGGCACAGCATGGACTCTTCGGCCGCTCTTCTGCCGGTGGTGAGGGCGAGCAGCACACCGCCGGAGAACACCGGGTCGGTGAAGCAGCCGGAATCGCCGATGACGAAGTAACCGGGCCCGGCCAGGGTGTCGCAGTGGTATTCGAAGTTGTTCTCGCCGCTGAGCTCGCGTACCGGCTCGGTGCCCTCGAGGCGCTCGCAGATCCGCGGGATCCGCTCCAGGTGCGCGGAGAACACCTCCTCTGGACGGGAGGCGCGGAGGGTGTCGGCCGGAGCCATCGCGCCGATGCTGATGGTGTGCGGCCGGATCGGAATGGCCCACAGCCAGCCGTCGGGATGCAGCCCGAGTTGGATGTCGCCCTCGGTGGCTGGGTTGTTGCGTTCGTCGAGGCCGCCGAAGTGCTTGACGACCGCCGCCATTTTGAGCGTGGCGTCGGTCGTCCGCAGGTTCAGCGTCCGGGCGATGACACCGGCGCGTCCGCTCGCGTCGATAACGAAGCGCGCGGTGGCGCTGTGCTGCTCTCCGTGCCGCTGGTACTGGACGCCGGCGATGCGCTCGCCCTCGTAGAGCAGGCGGGTGACGCGCGCCTCCTCCAGGACGGTGGCGCCGGGCTCCTCGGCGGCGGTGTCGAGCAGGAGTTTGTCGAAGGCGGACCGCTCCACGTGGAGGGTCCAGCCGCGGTATCCGTCGCCGATCTGCGCGAGGTCGAGCCGCCGGAAGCTGCCGGCGGTGCCGGTCAGTTCGATGCCTTTCTTGATGACGAACCCGGCGTCGCAGACCCGCTGCAACAGGCCCAACTGCTCCAGCACGTCGGCGGTGTATGTCAAAAGCGATTCGCCGACGTGGAATCGCGGAAAGGTCTCCCTTTCCAGTACGAGCACGGAGTGCCCGCCGCGGGCGAGTGTCATCGCGTACGAGGACCCGCTGGGGCCCCCGCCAATGACAATCGCATCGTAATCGGTAGTACGGGATTCGGCCACAGAAACTCACTCCTTACGCCTGCACCCAGGCCTGCGGCAATCGTCGTTCCGAAATGGGTCTTGGCGAAATTATCACGCGGCGCTCTGCAGGCAAACAGGGTCTATGTCCACGCCTTCTGATATTGCGTTTCCGGTCGATGTTGGCGAACGTTAGATGGTAGATCGCAACGGCTGAGGGGATTGTTCTGATGGTCGTTTCGGCGGGCCCAGTCGCTCCGGTCGGACCGCACGAGGTCTTAGTTCTGCTGCTCGAGACCGGCCTGCTGCTGGGATTGGCGCTGCTACTGGGCCGGCTCGGGCAGCGGTGGGGGTTGCCCGCCGTGGTCGGCGAGCTGTGCGCGGGCGTCGTGGCGGGTCCTTCGGTGCTAGCGCACGTCGCCCCCGGCGTGTCGAGCTGGCTGTTTCCCGCCACCCCCGGCCAGGTGCACATGCTGGACGCGGTGGCACAGCTTGGCGTGCTGCTGCTCGGCGGAATCACCGGCATGAGCATCGATCTCGGCCTGGTACGCCGGGAGGGCGCCACCGCCGTACGGGTGAGCATGGGCGGGCTGCTCGTGCCGCTCGCGATGGGCGTCGCGATCGGGTTCGCGCTGCCGTCCGCCCTGCTCGGCCAGGGTACGGACCGTGCCGTGTTCGCCTGCTTCATCGGCGTGGCGCTGTGCGTCAGCGCGATCCCGGTCATCGCCAAGACCCTGCTGGACATGCGGTTGATGCACCGCGACATCGGCCAGTTGATCATCAGTGCGTCCGCCATCGACGACGTCGTCGGCTGGCTGCTGCTGTCGATCGTGGCGGCGCTGGCCACCAGCGGGATCCGAGCGGGCGAGGTGGCGCTGTCCGTTGCCTATCTCGCCGCGGTGATCGTGTTCGCCTGCACGATCGGGCGGTTCGTCGTCGGTACGTCGCTGCGGCTGGCGGCCCGGTCTGAGGACGCGGGGGTGACCGTCGCGGTCGCCGTGCTGCTGGTGCTGCTGGCGGCCGCCGGTACGCAGGCCCTGCACATGGAGGCGATCGTGGGGGCGTTCTTCTGCGGTGTCCTCATCGGCTCGTCGGGCCGGCTGGATCGCACGCGGCTGACGCCGCTGCGCACCCTTGTCATGACCGTGCTCGCCCCGCTCTTCTTCGCCACGGCCGGCCTGCGCATGGACCTCACCACGCTGGCGCGGCCGGTGGTGCTGATCTCCGCGATCCTGGTGCTGCTGGTCGCCGTTAGCGGCAAGTTCGCCGGGGTGTACGCCGGGGCGCGGGCGAGCCGGCTCGGCAACTGGGACGCGCTGGCGCTGGGCGCCGGCCTGAACTCGCGCGGGGTCATCCAATTGATCATCGCGATGGTCGGGCTGCGGCTCGGCGTGCTGACGACGGAGATGTACACAATCGTCGTCCTGGTGGCGATCGCTACGTCGCTGATGGCGCCGCCGTTGCTGCGGCACGCGGTGCGCCGCGGCCAGGACACCAGCCCGGAAGAGGTGGCGCGCGAAAAGGCCCTCGCCATCGGCTGAGCCGTCGCGTTCAACTGCGGTGTTTCCGCGGTTGCACGCCCACCTTTGATTGTCACCGCAGGTGCCGTTAATTGTCCTGGCCGATATCGCTTTCCGCCGTGCATTGGCCGGAGTTGTCGCTACGTACCGGCCGTCCTAGGCTCGGCCGGGAAGTCAGTATTTCCGGGGATTGATGTGTCCATCGGCCCTAGGGAAAGGAATTTCGCATGCCCGCGTCGTCCACCGCGAAGGTGCCACCCGCCAGAGTCGTCCGCGCCGTCGAAGGCACGCGCGCGAAAATACAACGGCTGAACCAATTGATCGTGCCCGCCCCGCTCGCCCTGGTCGAGATGATCCTGGGCTCGATGATCACTCAGGGGATTTATGTCGCCGCCGAGCTCGGTATCGCCGACGCCATCGGCGACGAGTCGCTGACGGCCGAGGAAATAGCGCGGCGGGTCGGTGCGGACCCCGAGGCGACCTATCGGCTGCTGCGCATGCTCGCCAGCTATTCGATATTCGCCGAGGGCGACGACGGCCGGTTCGAGTTGACCCCGATGGCTGAGGCGCTGCGCGAGGACGCACCGATCTCGATGCGCGGCATCGCCCGGTTGATGGGCCACCCGACGCACTGGGAGGACTGGGCGCACCTGGTGGATTCGATCCGGACCGGTGAGCCGAGCCTGCCGAAGCTGCGCGGCATGGGCGCCTTCGAGTACCTCGCGGCCAACCCCGAATACGGCGCGATCTTCAACGCCGGCATGGGCAACCTCTCGGCGCTGGAAACCGACCCCGTGGCGGCCGCGTACGACTTCAGCGGCTGCGGCACCATCGTTGACGTCGGCGGCGGTGGCGGCGCCCTGCTCGCCGCGATCCTGCAGCGGGTGGGCGACGCGCGCGGCATCCTCTTCGACGAGCGGGCCGTCGCCTCGGGCGCCGAGGCGACGCTCAAGGAGGCCGGCGTCGCCGAGCGGTGCTCGATCGAAGGCGGCGGCCTCTTCGACCCGGTTCCGCCGGGCGGCGACGCGTACCTCCTCAAGCACATCGTGCACGACTGGCCGGAGCCGAAGGCCCTGGAGATTCTCCGGAATGTCCGCGAGGGCATCGCCCCCGACGGCAGATTGCTGCTGATGGAATTCGTCATTCCGGACGGGAAGACGCAGCACATCGGCAAGCTCGTCGACCTGTGGCTGCTGCTTTTGGTCGGTGGCCGGGATCGTACGAGAGCGCAATATTCCGAACTGCTGAGTAAGGCCGGATTCCGGCTCGACCGAGTGGTGCAGACCGCGGCTCCCGTTTCGATCATCGAGGCGCGGCCCGAGTGACCGATTGCCGCCTAACCCGAGGCTCGATAATCTGCCCACCGAAAGGGTAGTGAAAATGGAGAAAACGTCAGTCATCATTGTCGGCGCCGGCCCGGTCGGCCTAATGCTCGCCGGTGAGCTCCGGCTTGGCGGCGTGGACGTCGTCGTCTACGAGCAACGCCTGATGCCCAGCGGAGAATCGCGGGGTCTCGGCTTCACCGCACGTGCGACAGAGGTATTCGAACAGCGCGGGCTGCTGGCCCGGTTCGGCGAGGTCGAGTCAGGTCGCCAGGGCCATTTCGGCGGAATCCCGATGGACTTCGGCGTGCTCGAAGGCTCGCATTTCGGCGTCCGCGGCGTGCCGCAGTACCGCATCGAGCAGATGCTGGAGGGCTGGGTACGCGAGCAAGGCGCGTCGGTGCGCCGCGGCTATGAGGTCGTCGACCTCACCGCGGCCCCGGACGGCGTCGTCGTCACGGTCGAGGGGCCCGAAGGGCTCGCCCGGCACGCGGCCGACTACCTCGTCGGATGCGACGGCGGGCGGAGCACCGTTCGCCAGCTGGGCGGTTTCGACTTCCCCGGCTCCGACGCCACTCGCGAGATGTACCTCGCCGACGTGGTCGGGCGGCAGATCCGCCCTCGCTTCATCGGCGAACGGGTGGCGGGCGGCATGGTCATGTCGGCCCCGCTCGAGGACGGCGTCGACCGCATCATCGTCTGCGAGAACGGCACGCCGCCGCCCGGCACCGGTCGGGAGGTCGAGTTCACCGAGGTCGCCGACGCCTGGCAGCGCCTCACCGGCGAGTCCCTGCACGACGCCGAGATCCGCTGGGTAAGCGCCTTCACCGACGCCACCCGTCAGGTCACCGAGTACCGCCGGGGCCGCGTGCTGCTCGCCGGCGACGCGGCGCACATCCACCTGCCGGCCGGGGGACAGGGGCTCAGCGTTGGCGTCCAGGACGCCGCGAACCTCGGCTGGAAGCTGGCCGCCACGGCGAACGGCTGGGCTCCCGACGGCCTGCTCGACAGCTACCACGACGAACGGCACCCGGTGGGCGCCCGCGTCCTGCGCAACACGCTGGCGCAGGGGATCCTCTACCTCAGCGGCGCCGAGATCGAGCCGCTGCGTGCCGTGATGACCGAGCTCATGGCGATCCCCGAGGTCGGTCGTCATCTGTCCGGCATGGTGAGCGGCCTCGACATCCGCTACGACATGGGCGAGTCCGGGCCGCCGCCGCTCGGCATGCGCATGCCCGACCGCGAACTGGAGCTCGCGAACGGCGGCCGTACCCGGGTGGCCGAGCTGCTGCACCGCGCGCGGGGGGTACTGGTCGGCTCCGACGCTCCCGCCGAAGCGACCGGATGGGCCGACCGCGTCGACGTGGTCCAGACGGCCCCGGGCGACGACGTGCGCCCGGTCCTGATCCGGCCCGACGGGTACGTCGCCTGGATCGGCCCGGACAGCGGCGACCTGGCCGGGGCCCTCCAGCGGTGGTTCGGCGCGGCCCAGCCCGTCGCCGCACCGGCGGCATCGCTGGCGTCCGCCTCATAACCGTCCGCCTCGTAACCGTCCGCCTCGTAACCGTCCGCCTCGTAACCGTCCGCCTGACAACTGTCCGCCTCAAGGGGAGGAACACGTGTACAGCACACTGATCGTCGCCCGCATGGAGCCCCAGGACAGCG
Organism: Streptosporangiaceae bacterium; assembly: GCA_036555725.1. Lineage (GTDB taxonomy): Bacteria > Actinomycetota > Actinomycetes > Streptosporangiales > Streptosporangiaceae > CALAED01. Next base: position 5,903 of record DATBKU010000090.1, read on the forward strand.
GGGCGGTGGCGCGCCTGTTCGAGGACTTCGACCGGGGCGAGATGCCCGGCCTCATGGGGACCAGACGGCGGCAGCTGTTCCACTACCACGGCCTGTACTTCCATCTGCAGGACTTCGACGACGAGCAGGGCGGGCAGGCGATCGAGGCCGCCAAGACCAATCCGTCGTTCATCCAGATCAGCGCCGACCTCAAGCAGTTCATCACGGCGTACGACCCGGCGACGTGGCAGTCGCCCAAGGACGCGATGGCCGAGCGGTTCTACCACTGGGCGGCCGACCAGCGCCGGTAGGGAGGGAGCAATGTCGCGGCGAGTAGCGATCGCCGGGGTCGGCGTCGTCGCGCCCGGTGGCATCGGCACGAAGGACTACTGGAGCCTGCTCAGCGACGGGCGCACGGCCACGCGGGCGATCACGTTCTTCGACCCGTCCCCGTTTCGGTCCAAGGTGGCGGCGGAGATCGACTTCGACCCGGCGGCCCACGGGCTGACCCAGCAGGAGATCCGCCGGATGGACCGCGCCGTACAGCTCGCCGTCGTCGCGACGCGCGAGGCCATCGCGGACAGCGGGCTCGCCTTCACCGAGACCGACCCGGCCCGGCTGGGCGTCACCATCGGCACCGCGGTCGGGGCCACCATGGGGCTCGAAGAGGAGTACCGCGTGGTCAGCGACGACGGCCGGCTCAACCTCGTCGACCACATGTACGCCGCCCCGCACCTGTACGGGTACCTTGTGCCGAGCTCTTTCGCCCATGAGGTCGCGTGGGAATGTGGCGCCGAGGGCCCGGTCGCCGTGGTTTCCACCGGGTGCACGTCGGGCCTCGACTCGGTCGGCCACGCCGGCGAGCTGATCCGCGAGGGCGCCGCCGACATCATGGTCGCCGGGGCCACCGACGCCCCCATCTCCCCGATCACCATGGCGTGCTTCGACGCCATCAAGGCGACCACGCCGCGCAACGACGATCCGGAGCACGCCTCCCGGCCGTTCGACGGCACCCGCAATGGGTTCGTCCTGGGCGAGGGGTCGGCGGTGTTCGTCCTGGAGGAGTTGGAGCACGCGCGGCGGCGCGGCGCGACCATCTACGGAGAGATCGCCGGTTTCGGCTCACGCTGCAACGCCTTCCACATGACCGGGCTGCGGCCGGACGGTGTCGAGATGGCGGCGGCCATCGACTGCGCGTTCGACGAGGCGCACGCGAACCCGGACGACGTCGACTACATCAACGCCCACGGGTCCGGCACCAAACAGAACGACCGGCACGAGACCGCCGCGTTCAAGCGCAGCCTCGGCGAGCACGCCTACCGCACGCCGGTCAGCTCGATCAAATCGATGATCGGCCATTCGCTGGGGGCGATCGGCTCGCTGGAGATCGCGGCCTCGGTGCTCGCGATCCAGCACAACGCGGTCCCCCCGACGGCCAATCTGCACACCCCCGATCCGGAGTGCGACCTGGACTACGTGCCGTGCGAGGCCAGGGAATGGCGTACCGACACCGTGTTGAGCGTGGGCAGCGGTTTCGGCGGCTTCCAGAGCGCGATGGTGCTGCGGCGCGCGGACGGCGAGGCGGCGGCATGACCGCGGCGGCACCGGTGGTGACCGGCATCGGGGTCGTCGCGCCCAACGGGCTGGGCACGTCGGAGTACTGGGCGGCGACCTGTGCCGGCACGTCCGCGATCCGCGAGGTCCGCCGCTTCGACGCCGCGCAATACCCGAGCCGGCTGGCCGGCGAGGTGACGGACTTCGAGGCCGCGGATCACCTGCCGAGCCGGCTGCTGCCGCAGACCGATCACATGACGCGGCTCGCCCTGACGGCGGCCGACTGGGCGTTGGCCGACGCCGAGGTCGACCGCGAAACGCTTTCCCCGTTCGACAAGGGCGTCATCACGGCGAGCTCGGCCGGCGGCTTCGAATTCGGGCAACGGGAGCTGGAAAAGCTCTGGAGCCAGGGCAGCGAATATGTCAGTGCGTACCAGTCGTTCGCCTGGTTCTACGCTGTGAACACCGGCCAGATCTCGATCCGGAACGAGCTCAAGGGGCCCAGCGGCGTGCTGGTCACCGATCAGGCGGGCGGGCTCGACGCGATCGCCCAGGCCCGGCGGCAGCTTCGCCGGGGGAGCAGCCTGATCGTCTCCGGCGGCGTGGACGGCTCGATCTGCCCCTGGGGCTGGGTCGCCCAGCTCACGAGCCGGCGGCTCAGCACGAGCGACGACCCGGCGACCGCCTACCTCCCCTTCGACGCGCGCGCCGCCGGGCACGTACCGGCCGAGGGCGGCGCGATCCTGATCATGGAAGACGCCGCGGCCGCGCGGGAGCGGGGCGCCGGGGAGAGCTACGGCGAGATCGCCGGCTATGCCGCGACCTTCGACCCCAAGCCGGGCAGCGGCCGCGAGCCCACGCTGCGCCGCGCGATCGAGCAGGCCCTGTCGGACGCCGAGATGGACGCCGACGAGGTCGACGTGGTGTTCGCCGACGCGGCGGCGACCCCCGACCTCGACCAGACGGAGGCCGACGCGATCGCGGCCGTGTTCGGCGAGCGCGCGGTGCCGGTGACCGCACCCAAGACCATGGTCGGCCGGATGTACGCCGGCGCGGCCGCTCTCGACGTGGCCGCCGCGCTGCTCGCGATCCGCGACGGCGTGATTCCTCCGACCACGAATGTACGGCCGGCGCGGCGCTATCCGATCGAGATGGTGATCGGCGAGCCGTGCCGTACGCCCGTGCGCGCGGCGGTCGTTATCGCGCGCGGCCATGGCGGGTTCAACTCCGTCGTGGTCGTCAGGGCAGTCAATCGCAAAGAAGAAAGGTAAAGAAATGTTGCATCAGAGCATCGAGCTGCAGGACCTGCGCCGGCTTCTCCAGGAGAGCGCCGGCACCGAGCAGGGCGTCGACATCGACGGGGAAATCCTCGACACCGAATTCGACGACCTCGGCTACGACTCGCTCGCGCTGATGGAAACCGCGGCGAAGATCACCCAGGAGTACGGCATTCCGATCGACGAGGACGCGTTAGCCGTGGCCACCACGCCGCGCCTGCTGCTCAACCTCGTGAATTCGGGTTGACCAACGGACCACTCCGAGTGGAGCAGAGGAGGCCGGCGCGTTGACCAGGTCACCAGCGGACGCCATGGCGGTCGACACCCCATGGGTCGTATGTTCCAGCTGCCGAGCGATGCTGTACGGCAAGCGGTTCGCGCGGAACCTCAAGGTGTGCCCGGACTGCGGGCATCACCGCCAACTGTCGGCGTGGGAGCGCGTGACGCAGCTCTTCGACGCCGACAAGGCCGAGGTTCTCGAGTTTCCCGCACAGTCCGAGGACGTACTTTCGTTCACCGACACCAAGCCGTACCCGGAGCGCCTGGAGAGCGCCCGGGGCAAGACCGGCCTGCGCGAAGGCGTGATCGTCGTCGCCGGGAGTATCGGCGACTACCCGCTGATCGCCGCGGTGATGGACTTCTCGTTCCTGGGCGGGAGCCTCGGCGCGGCGGCGGGCGAGCTGATCACCAACGCCGCCGAGGCCGCCTTGGATCGCCGCCTCCCGCTGCTGCTCGTCACCGCCTCCGGCGGCGCGCGCATGCAGGAGGGCCCGATCTCGCTCATGCAGATGGCCAAGACCAGCCAGGCGCTGGCGAAGCTCGACGAGGCCGGGCTCATGACGATCGCCCTGGTCACCGACCCGACGTTCGGCGGAGTCGCGGCGTCCTTCACCACTCAGTGCGATGTGATCGTCGCCGAGCCGGCGGCGCGTCTCGGCTTCGCCGGACGCCGGGTGATCGAGCAGACGATCGGGCACGAGCTGCCGGACGGGTTCCAGACGGCGGAGTTCCTCCGCGACCGCGGCCTCATCGACATGATCAAGCCGCGGTCGGAGCTGCGGACGGCCCTGCGCAGACTGCTCGCCGCGGCGAACCCCTGTACGTCACGCGAGAGCGCCGAGAACGCGCCGCCAAGCTCGGACCTGGTGATCCGGGACGCCCGGCGGCTCCCGAAGATCGACCCATGGGACGCGGTGCAGCAGGCAAGGGACCTCGGCCGTCCCACCACCCTCGAGTACATCGAGCGGGCTTTCCATGACTTCGAGGAGCTGCACGGCGACCGCGCCAGCGGCGAATGCCGCGCGATCGTCGGCGGGGTCGCGATGCTCGACGATCACCCGGTGGTGGTGATCGGCCATCAGAAGGGCCACACGGCCACCGAGCTGACCGGCCGCAACTACGGGATGCCCACGCCGCCCGGCTACCGCAAGGCGGCGCGGCTGATGCGGCTGGCCGGCAAGCTCGGGCTGCCGATGGTGACCTTCGTCGACACGCCCGGCGCCTACCCGGGCATGGAGGCCGAAGAACAGGGCCAGGCCGAGGCGATCGCCCAATGCATCAGGCTGATGACCACGCTGCCGGTTCCGGTGGTGACGGTCATCCTCGGCGAGGGCGGCAGCGGCGGGGCGCTGGCCCTGGCCGTCGCCAACGAGGTGCTGATCAACGAGCACGGCATGTATTCGGTGATCAGCCCCGAGGGCTGCGCCTCCATCCTATGGAAGGACTCCGCCATGGCGCCCACCGCGGCCGGCGCGCTGCAGGTGGACGCCCGGAGCCTGCTCCGCATGAAGGTCGTGGACGGCGTCGTCGCCGAGCCCACCGGCGGCACCCAGGTCGATCACCAGGAGGCGGCGAACCGGATCTCCGCCGTGCTGCTCGCGAGCCTGCGCCGGCTGGCGATGAGCGAGCCGCGCGATCTGATAAACGCGCGGCGCGAGCGGTTCCGGTCGTTCGGCGCGGTACGGCACGACCAACGTTTGAGGATCACCCAATGAGCCATGACACGCACGCCGTGAACGGCCGGCAGCCCACGACCGAGGCCGCCGAGACAGCCGATGGCCGGCTCGCGGAACTGGCCGAGGTGCAACGGCACACCGTCGAGCTGCTTTCCCGGCTCGACCGGCAGCCAAGCAATGTACGAGTCCAGGCGGGCGACATCACGCTCGACATCACCTGGGACGCCGCGCCCGCGGCGCCCACGGCCGAGGGTCCGCTGGCGCCGCCCACGGCCACGACGGAAACCACGGAAACCGGGGAACCGGCGGCGGCCGCGGACTATCTGACCTCGCCCGGGGTGGGCACGTTCTACCACGCGCCGGAGCCGGGCGCGGAGCCCTTCGTCTCCGTCGGCACCGTCGTCCAGCCGGGTCAGCAGGTCGGGATCATCGAGGCGATGAAGCTGATGATCCCGGTCGAGGCGGATCGCGCCGGACGGATCGCCGAGGTGCTCAAACCCAACGGCGAACCGGTCGAATTCGCCGAGCCGCTGTTCGCATTGGAGGCAGAAGACACCGGCGAGACCGAGGAAACCTGAGCTCATGTTCGAGAAGGTGTTGATCGCGAACCGCGGCGAAATCGCGCTGCGGATCGCACGCGCTTGCCGTGAGCTCGGCATCACGTCGGTCGCGGTCTACTCGACGGAGGACAAGGACTCCGCCGTCGTTTCCTACGCCGACGAGGCCGTCCACATCGGACCGGGCCCGGCCAAGCGCAGCTACCTCAATATTCCGGCCATCGTCGAGGCGGCCAAGCAGACCAATGCCGCCGCCGTACATCCGGGCTACGGCTTCCTGTCCGAGGACCCCGACTTCGCCGAGGTGTGCGAGCAGGAGGACCTTGTCTTCCTCGGCCCGCCCGCAGAGGTGATCGCGCAATTGGGCGACAAGTGCGCGGCGCGGGAGCTGATGGACAAGGCCGGGCTGCCGATTCTGCCGGGCAGTCACGGGCCCGTCGGCTCCGCCGCCGAAGCGCACGATCTGGCCGAGCGCATCGGTTTCCCCGTCATCATCAAGGCGGCGGCCGGGGGCGGCGGGCGCGGCATGAGAGTGGTGGGCAACTATGACGAATTCCTGCCCGCCTACGGTGCCGTGGCGGGCGAGGCACAGACGCTTTTCGGCGATTCTCGGCTCTACGTCGAGCGTTATGTGCCGTCCGCCCGGCACGTCGAGGTGCAGGTGCTCTGCGACGTCCACGGCAACGCCATTCACCTGGGCGTACGCGACTGTTCCGTACAGCGGCGCCACCAGAAACTCCTCGAGGAAAGCCCGGCGCCGCTGGTGCCGGACGAGGTCATCGGCCGGATGGGCGAGAGCGCGGTCGCCGGTGCGAAGGCGGCCGGGTACGTCGGGGTCGGCACGTTCGAGTTCCTCGTCGACTCGAATTGGGACTTCTACTTCATGGAGGTCAACTGCCGGATTCAGGTCGAGCACCCGGTCACCGAGCTGGTCACCGGAATCGACCTATGTCACGAGCAGTTCAAGGTCGGCGCGGGCGAACGCCTTTCGCTGGCGCAGAGCGACGTCCAAAATCGCGGCGCGGCGCTGGAATGCCGGATCAACGTCGAGGACCCGAGCCGTGGATTCGTCCCGGCCCCCGGCCTGATCGAGTCGTTCGTCTTACCGGGCGGCCCGTTCGTACGGGTCGACACGCACGGTTATCCCGGCTATCGCATGTCGGCGATGTACGACCCGCTGCTCGCGAAGGTACTCACCTGGGCGCCCACGAGAGACCAGGCGATCGCCCGCATGGACCGGGCGCTCGGCGAACTTCGCGTCGCCGGTTCCGGGGTCTGCACGACGGCCGGATTTCTGCGCCAGGTGCTGGCCGACGAGGCATTCCGGGCCGGTTCCCATGACACCGGGTTGGTAGCACGACTGTTCGACAACGAATGAAGGAGAAAGGGTTATGACAGTTCAGGAAAAGCGGGTCGCCCTTGTCACCGGAGCCACCAGCGGAATCGGGCTCGCGGTCACCAAGGCGCTGGCCGAGCGCGGCTACCAGGTGTTCATCTGCGCGCGCACCGCCGAGGCGGTGCAGGTGACCGTCAAGCAGCTCCAAGACGATGACCTCGACGTCGACGGCACCGCGTGCGACGTGCGGTCCCAGGACGACATCCGCGCGTTCGTCCGCGCCGCGGTCGACCGGTTCGGGTCGATCGACGTACTGGTCAACAACGCGGGGCGCAGCGGCGGCGGGGTCACCGCCGACATCGCCGACGATCTGTGGTTCGACGTGATGAACACCAACCTCAACAGCGTCTTCTTAATGACCCGCGAGGTGCTGAACGCCGGCGGCATGCGCGACAAGGACCGTGGGCGCATCATCAACATCGCCTCCACCGCCGGCAAACAGGGAGTCGTGCTGGGCGCCCCGTACTCCGCGTCCAAGCACGGCGTCGTCGGCTTCACCAAGGCACTGGGCAACGAGCTCGCGCCGACCGGCATCACGGTCAACGCCGTGTGCCCCGGCTATGTCGAGACCCCCATGGCGCAGCGCGTCCGGCAGGGGTACGCCGAGGCGTTCGACACCACCGAGGACGCCATCTTGGAGAAGTTCCAGGCCAAGATCCCGCTGGGTCGCTACTCCACCCCCGAAGAGGTGGCCGGGCTGGTCGGCTACCTGACCACCGACACCGCCGCGTCCATGACCGCGCAGGCGCTCAACGTCTGCGGCGGCCTCGGAAACTTCTAGAGGGGAGTGCGTCATGAAAACCCGTGAGGTGGAGCACGACATCACCATCAGCGCGCCCGCGACCGACGTCTACCGGCTGCTCGCGGACGTAGAGAACTGGCCGGCCCTGTTCGCCCCGACCGTGCACGTCGACTACGTCGAGCGCACCCGCGAGGCGGAACGCATCCACATCTGGGCCACCGCCAACGGCGAGGTCAAGAACTGGACCTCGCGCCGCGTGCTCGACCCGGTCGAGCGGACGATCGAGTTCCGCCAGGAGGTCTCCGCACCGCCGGTGGCGTCGATGGGCGGCACCTGGCTGGTCGAGCCGGTCTCCGAGACCGAATCGCACGTACGGCTGCGGCACGACTATCGGGCGGTCGGCGACGATCCGGACGGCCTCGCCTGGATCGAGCAGGCGGTCGACCGCAACAGCCGGGCCGAGCTGGCCGCGCTCAAGGCGAACGTCGAGGTGGCGACCGACGACCTGATGTTCTCCTTCGAGGACACCGTCGAGATCAACGGCTCCGCGCGGGACGCGTACGACTTCATCAACGAGGCCGACCGGTGGGAGGAACGACTCCCGCACGTGGCCCGCGTCGTCCTTACTGAAGACGAGCCCGGCCTGCAGACCCTGGAGATGGACACACAGACCAAGGACGGCTCGACGCACACCACCAAGTCGGTACGGGTCTGCTTCCCGAACGGCAAGATCGTCTACAAGCAGATCACGTTGCCCGCCCTGCTGGACCTGCACACGGGGGTCTGGCAGATCACCGAAAACCACGCGGGGGTGGCCGTGTCGTCGGAGCACACGGTCGTGATCAACAAGGGCAACATCGAGAAAGTCCTCGGCCCGGACGCCGACGTCCCGCAGGCCCGCGACTTCGTCCGTACGGCACTCAGCGGCAACAGCATGGCGACGCTCCAGCACGCCAAGGAGTACGCCGAGAGGGCGCACGCCGCTAGCCGCGCCTGACCGCATCCGAGAGACGAGGGCGAAGATGGACACCCAGGTCATTGTCGTCGGCGCCGGTCCGGTCGGGCTGCTGCTCGCCGGAGAGCTGCGGCTGGGCGGCGCCGAGGTCGTCGTGGTGGAGCGGCTGGCCGCGCCGACCACCGAGTCGCGTGCATCCACGCTGCACGCTCGCACAATGGAGATCTTCGACCAGCGAGGTCTGCTGGACCGGCTGGACGATCCGCCCAACGACCGCCGGGGGCATTTCGGCGGCGTCCCGCTCGACCTGGGCGAGCTGCCGACGCGCTACCCCGGGCAGTGGAAGGTCCCGCAGACGCGCGTCGAGGAGTTGCTGGCCGGCTGGGCGGCCGGGCTCGGTGCCGACATCCGGCGGCGCCACGAGCTGCGCGGCATGACCGTCGCCGACGATCACGTACGGGTGGACATCGCCGGCCCGGACGGGCCGGTTGAACTGGCCGCCGAGTACGTGGTCGGCTGCGACGGCGAGGAGAGCACCGTACGGCGGCTGGCCGGCATCGGGGTCCCCGGTGTGGACGCGACCCGCGAGCTGTTCCGGGCCGACGTGGCCGATATCGACGTGCCCAACCGGCGGTTCCAGCGACTGCCGAACGGGCTGGCCATCGCGGCGCGGCGGCCGGACGGCGTCACCCGTGTCATGGTCGCCGAATTCGTCCGGCCGGTCGGGCGGCGCGCCGCGCCGCCGTCGTTCGAGGAGGTCTGCAAGACCTGGGAGCGGGTAACCGGCGAGGACATCAGCGGCGGCACCCCGCTGTGGGTCAACGCCTTCGGCAACGCGAGCCGCCTGGCGGAGCGTTACCGCGACGGCCGCGTGCTGCTCGTCGGCGACGCCGCCCACCAGCAGATGCCGGCCGGCGGCCAGGCCATCAACCTCGGGCTGCAGGACGCCGCGAACCTGGGCTGGAAGCTGGCCGCGGCGGTGACCGGCCGCGCGCCCGACGGGCTGCTGGACACCTACCACGACGAACGGCACGAGATCGGCCGGCAGGTCTTGCACAACATCGAGGCGCAGTCGCTGCTCCTGCTCGGCGACTCCGATATCGAACCGGCGCGGACTGTGCTGGCCGAGCTGATCGGCCACCCGCGGGTCCGCGACCGGCTCGCCGGCATGATCAGCGGCCTCGACGTGCGCTACGGCGACGGCCCGCATCCGCTGACCGGCGCCCGGCTGCCGCACCTCGACGTGGACACCGGGTCCGAGGTCACCAGCACCGCCGCGCTGCTGCGGACCGGCCGCGGCCTGCTGCTGGACCTGTCCGCCGACCCCGTACGGCGGGCCTGGCTGCGCCATGTCTCGTGCGACTGGGACGAGCGTGTCGATCTGGTGTCGTCGGCCACGCCGCGCGCTGTCGAGGGGGCGGTGACGGCGCTCGTCCGGCCGGACGGCTATGTGGCCTGGGTGGGGGACCGCGACGCCGACCCGCATCACGCGCTGCGCCGCTGGTTCGGCCGGCCCTGTCCGTAAGCCCCTGTCCGTAAGCCCGTTCAACCGCGGAGGCTCCGCAGTCGCACACCCTAAGGGTTGAGCACCCAGGCGGAGCCGTGCCGAGTGAAGCCGATGTGCGGGTAGTAGTCGACCGAGGCGGGCGCCGCCAGGAGCACGATCTTCGCGTCCGGCGCCTCCTGCCGGGTGGCGTCGATGAGCGCGCGGCCGATCCCCGAGCGCTGATGTTCCCGGCTGACCGCGATGTCGGACAGATAGGTCGCATAAGAAAAGTCGGAGACGCTTCTGGCGATGCCCGCGAGCCGGCCTTCGATGCGGCAGATCATGATGAGGTTGGCGTTGCGCACCATCGCGTCGAACCGTTCCTTGTCGTCGATCGGGCGGCGCTCGCCCAGCCCGGACGATCGGTAGACGTCGAGGACCTCATGGATATCCAGATCGGCGCCGTCCACGCGTTCGATCTGCCAAGTCACAAAGCGCCTCCTATCGAGAAGTTCAGATCTCGTAAATGTAAGCAATTTTGCCGGCCGCCGGCCACCGCTCGACATCGCGAAAGGCGGCGGCTCCCCGTTACGATGGGCCGGTGGCCGATGGAAATTCTGCCAAGGAGAGCCATTGACCTGTGACGGCATTCAGGCGACCCGGCAACGGCTGCGTGGCGGCCAATTATCGGTTGCCGAGCACGTCCAGTCGGTATTGACCGCCATTGACGAGGTCGACGCCGATCTCGGGGCGTACCTCTCGGTCGCCGGCGACGAGGCGCTCCGGGCGGCCGAGGCGGCCGACGACCGCATCCGCACCCTCGGCCCGGCGGCGTGGCGCGACCGGCCGCTGCTAGGGGTCACGGTCGCAGTGAAAGACCTCATCCAGACCGGCGACCTGCCGACGACCCGCGGGTCGCTGCTGGCGAACGACCGCGCCCCCGTCGACGCGCCCGCCGTGGCCCGGCTGCGGGCGGCCGGCGCGATCGTCATCGGCAAGACCACCACGTCCGAGCACGGGTGGAGCGCGAGCACCGTGAGCAAGGTGGCCGCCCCCACCCGCAACCCGTGGGGCCGCGACCGCTCGGCCGGCGGCTCCAGCGGGGGCTCCGCCGCGGCGGTGGCGGCGGGACTGTGCTCGGCGGCGCTGGGTACCGACGGCTCGGGCTCGATCCGCATCCCCGCGGCGTTCTGCGGCGTGGTCGGGTTCAAGCCGTCGTTCGGGCGCATCCCGTACGTACCGGCCTGTGCCGACCGGCTGGCGCACCTCGGGCCACTGACCAGGAGCGTCGATGACGCCGCCGAGCTCGCGGCGATCCTGGCGCGCCCGCACCGCGACGACCCCGACTCCGGGCTCGCGCCGCCGGTCCCGCCGCGCGCGCCCGAGTCGCTGCGGATCGGCTGGATCGAGTTCCCGGGCACGTCGGCCGAGGTCCGCGACGTGACCGAGCGGGTGTGGTCCGTGCTCACCGGGCTCGGCCACCGCCCCGAGCGCATCGAGGTGCCGTTTCCCGACCCGTACGAGCCCCTGATCGACATCGTCGCGGCGGCGGAGGCGGCCGGCACCGAACCGGAGGACGAAGAGCGGAGCGACCCCGGCCGGGTCGCGATCGTCCGGCACGGGCGCACGGTCAGCGGCGCGAGCGTGCTACGGGCCGAGGATGCGCGGCTGGCGCTGCGCGCGCGACTGCGATCGGTGCTGGAGCACTATGACCTGCTCGCGATGGCCACCGTCCCGATCGAGCCGTTCGCCGCCGACGCGATCGGCCCGCCGTGGGCGACCGAGCCGAGCGACCTGCTCTGGCTGGCCTGGTCGCCGGCCACCTATCCGTTCAATATGACCGGCCAGCCGGCCCTTTCGCTGCCGGTCGGAATTGCCCGCTCCGGGCTTCCGGTGGGCCTGCAATTGGCCGGGCCGCTCGGCGGCGACGCGTTGGTGCTGTCGGCGGCCCGCCGTATCGAGGCCGAGCTAGGCAGCTCAATAACGCGCAACCCAATAATGCGTAAATCGATAACGTGCAACTCAATAACACGCAACTCAATAACGAAAGGAAGCGTTGATCGATGTATTCCCGGCCATGGTCCTGTCGTTATACGGAAAGCAGCGTCGGAAGTCCGGGTTTCGTCACCAAGTTCGGCCTCTGGGACGACCGGCAGGCGGCCGTTGCCGAGCAGGTTGCTGCGGACCTTGGCGAGGTCGATCTCGTACGCCTCGTATTCTGCGACCCGCACGGTCTGGCCCGATCCAAGACGCTGACCGCCGACGCCTTTCGCTCCGTTCTCCGCAACGGCATGGATTTCAGCCCCGGGCCGTTCATCTTCGACACCGGGCATGCGGTCGCGGTGGACTTCCTCGACGACCCCGGCCTGGGCGTCGACGAGATCGTGGGTGCGGGTGACTTCGTGGTCGTCCCCGACCCCCGTACGTTCCTGGTACTTCCCGAGACGGAGCCGAGAACGGCATGGGTGCTGGGCGATGAGTTCCTGCGCGACGGCACGCCGCACCCGTTCTCCACGCGCAACGTGCTGCGCCAGGTCTGCGACCGGTACGCGGCGCGCGACCTGGCCCCGGTCATCGGGCTGGAGGTCGAGTGGTACCTGACGCGCCGGCTCGAGGGGCCGCCCGGAAACGAGGGAAACGGGTTCGGTAAGCAGGGCGCCGCCCCGGCGGTGGCGGCGGTCGATCCGGGCTACCAGTTCAACCTCGACACCTACTCCGACTCGGTCGCCCCGATCACGCACCCGCTGTCGATGCTGCTGCAGGCGCTCGGCCTGCCGCTGCGGTCCATGGAGCACGAGTCCGGCCCGGGGCAGCTGGAGACCACGTTCAACCCGATGCTCGCCCTCGACGCCGCCGACGCGATGCTGCTCTTCCGTACGCTGGTCAAGCAGACGTGCGCGCGCCGTGGGTACCACGCGTCGTTCATGTCGCTGCCCCGCATCGACGGCTTCGACCCGAGTGGCTGGCACCTCCATCAGTCGGTCATGGACGTCAAGGCCGGCCGCAACCTGTTCTCGGTCGACGGCACCGCCGACGCCCTGTCGCCCGAGGGGAACGAGTACCTCAACGGCGTGCTGGCCCGGGCGCGCGACTTCTGCCTGCTGTCGGTCCCGACCGTCAACGGCTACCGGCGTCTCGCCGCCGAGCACTCGCTGTCGCCGACCCGGGTCGGCTGGAGCTTCGAGGACCGCAGCGTGATGGTCCGGGTGCTGGGCGGCGACGGCTCGGCCCACGTCGAGAACCGCATCGGCGAGCCGTGCGCCAACCCCTACCTCGCCATCGCGTCGCAGCTGTCCGCCGGCCTGGACGGCTTGACCGGCGACGCCGAGATGACCGAGTCCGCCAGGCCCGACGCGCTGCCGCTGTCGCTGCGCGAGGCGTTGGACGCCTTCCAGGGCAGCCACGTCGAAGGGCTCCTGGGCAAGCCGCTCGCCGCGTGCCTCGCCAAGATCAAACAAAGTGAGGTGACCCGCTTCGAGGCGTGCTGCGCGGACGAGCGGCCCCCGGAGGGCGAAGTCACCGAATGGGAGCACCGCGAATACTTCGGGGCCTACTGAGCAAGCCATGATTTCTCGCTTCGCAGCCCCCGAGATGGCCGAGCTGTGGTCCGACCAGGCCCGGTACGCCCTGTGGGTCCGAGTGGAGATACTCGCCGCCGAGGCCCAGGCCCGGCTCGGAAACGTGCCGCCCGATGCCGTCGCCGCCATGCGCGCCGCCCGGGTGCCGTCCGCCGAGCGCGTCGCGGAGCTCGAACGGGAGCGCGACCACGAGGTGCTCTCGTTCCTCGCCGCGTACTGCGAGGACATCCCCGACGACGCGGCCCGCTGGGTGCACCTCGGGATGACGAGCTACGACCTGGTCGACACCGCGTTCGGCCACACCATGGCGCAGGCCGCCGACCTGCTGCTGCGGGCCGCGCGGCGGCTTCGACGCGCGCTCGCGGAGCGGGCGGCCGAGCACTGGGAGACCGTGTGCATCGGGCGCACGCACGGCATCCACGCGGAGCCCACGACGTTCGGCCACAAACTCGCCGGCTTCGCATTCGCCGTCGACCGCGCGATCCGCCGCCTGCGCGCCGCGCGTACGGCCGTGGCGGTCGGCACGATCTCCGGGTCGGTCGGGACGTACGCGCTGATCGACCCGTCTGTGGAGCGGCATGTCTGCGACGCCTTGGGCCTCGACGTCGAGCCGGTGCCCAGCCAGGTGGTGGCCCGCGACCGCCATGCCGAGCTGGTGCAGGCCGTGGCCGCCCTCGGCGCCTGCGTCGAGCAGCTCGCGCTGGAGCTGCGGTTGCTGCAGCGTACGGAGGTCCGCGAGGTGGAGGAGCCGCGCACGGCCGCCTACCAGGGGTCGAGCGCGATGCCGCACAAGCGCAACCCGACCTCGTGCGAGCTGCTGTGCGGGCTGACCCGGCTGCTCCGCGGGTACGCCGTGGCGATCGCGGAGGACGTCGCGCTCTGGCACGAACGCGACCTGTCCCACGAGTCGGTGGAGCGGGTCGCGGTGCCCGACAGCCTGCTGATCGGGCACTACCAGGCGACGGCGGCGGCCGAGCTGGTCGAGACGCTGGAGGTGTTCCCCGACCGCATGCGCGCCGGCGTCGACCATACGAACGGCCTGGTCTACAGCTCGGCGGTGCTGGCCGAGCTGCTACGCAGCGACGTCGAGCGGGAGAAGGCGTACCGCATGGTGCAGGCCGCCGCGAACCAGGTGGCCGCCGCCAGTGACTTCGGCGACTCCGGCGACTCCGGCGGCGACTTCGGCGGCGCCCTGGCGAAGGAGGGCGTCGACCTCGGGCCGCTCCGCCCGGAGCGCTTTCTCACCCACCACGACGTGATCCGCCGCCGCCTCGACGACCTGCTCAAGCAGGACGACTAAGGGCTGTTTTCCTAAGCCCTGGGCGACGCGTAGCAGGACAGCGGCTTATGAAACAGCCTTAGCCCCAATCTCATGAGGACGGGCAATCTCATGAGGACGGCGCGCTTAGTTCTGTACGAAGGCTTGGCGGTGCCGGGCGGCCTCGGCCAGCGCCAGGAACAGGCTGTCGTCCTCGCTCTCCTCGGCGTGCCACTGTACGGCGACCGCGAACGGGTGCCCGGGCAGCTCGGCGGCCTCGACCGTGCCGTCGTCGGCGGACCGGGCGGTGACGGTGAGCCCGGCCCCGAGCCGATCGATCACCTGGTGGTGATGGCATGGCACCATCGCGGTCTCGCCGCCCATGATCTCGGCGATCCGGCTGCCGGAGGTCAGCCGGACCCGCTGTGGCGCGTAGACCGTCAGCTCCGGCGAGTGGCGCTCGTGTCCGATGATGTCGGGCAGGTACTGGTGCAGGGTGCCGCCTCGGAAGACGTTGAGCACCTGCAGACCGCGGCAGATGCCGAGGACCGGCACGTCGGCGGCGAGGGCCGCACCGAGGGCCGTGAGCTCGGCGGCGTCCCGCAGCTGGTTGACGTGCCTGGTCATCCGGTGCGGTGCCGCCCCGTACAGCGAGGGATCAAGGTCGCCGCCGCCCGGCAGCAGCAGGCCATCGAGCTTCGGGACCGCGTGCTCGACGCCCGCCAGCGGCGGCAGCAGTACGGGGGCACAGCCCACCGCGGCCACCCGGTCGACGAGCGTCTGCGGCACAAGGGTCGCGTGCCGTTCCCAGATCGCCCATTTGGCCGGGCCGGAGTTCGCGCATATCCCGATCACCGGCCGGCTGGACTCGGCAACGGAGTCCACGGGCCCGTTCATAGTGGAATCAGCGGAAATACCCATGGCTAACTCGCACCTCCCGCGATCGTCGCCCAATGCCAGTCGGTGTCGAATGCGGTGACCTCGGCGTCCGCGCCGTCGGCGACCAGGGCCGCCGTACGGGCCGTCGCCGTCGCGATAAAGGCCGAGCCGCGATGGGCGGCGAGCAGATCCTGCTCGTCGAACGGCATGCCCACGCAGCGCAGCAGGCGGAGGTCGACGAAGCCGTTGAAGGTTCGGCCCAGGATGTCGACGGCCTGCGGGCTGCGAATGCTGAACCGCACCCGGGCCGCGACGTGGCCGCGGTGATGCTGGTCGGAGTAGTGCGCGAGATCGGGAATCGTCGGCGGCACGAAGTAGTCGCGGTCGGTCACCACCGGAACCTTGGGCAGACCGCCCGCGATGAAGTGCCAGGAGTTGTACTGCATCCGCGACGAGATGGACCACGCGATATCGGCGACCTGCGCGGGCGAGTCGCCGAACAGCCGGCGGGCCTCCGGCCGCGGTACGACACAGCAGAAGTAGTCGGCGATTTCCCATTCGGTGATCTGCGCCCAGTCCTCCTCGCGCAATGCCTGGATCAGCCGGGGGAGCGAGCGGATTCCCCGGCTCATGGCGAAATCGACGTCAAAGGCGTCGGTCGCGGCGGACACCGTTTCGTACACGAGGGATTCGAGTCCGGTGCCGAAGTCGCCACGCGGCCGGCTCAGCCACTCGGGGGAGGCCGCCAGGCTGTCGCCGAGCTCGGCGAGCGTACCGCCCGTGATCGGGAGCCGGTCGCGCAGCCGCGCGCACAGCGCCCCCTCCCGGCCACGTGCGGCGTCCCCGGGGCTCTCGGCGACACGTTCGATCTTGTGCATCAGCGGTCCGTGGATCTCCCGGTAGAGCTGGACGGTCTGGGTGACCTCGCGGCGCCGGGTGCCGAGCGCCGTGGCGAGGTCGTTGAGGTCGCGCACGGTCGCGGACGCCGCCGGCGGGATCTCCCGTCCGCCGGGCACCCCGTTGTACGTGCGGCGCGTCCGCTCCAGCAGGTGGGCCACGTGGTCGACCGTCAGCTGCGTGCCGTTGGCCTCCTCGATCCGCGCGAACCCCGCCGACCGGACGAGCAGCATGAGACAGACGACCGTCATGGTGTCGTGGTCGGACCACAGCTCGAGCGGCAGGCCCTGCAGGCTGCTCAGTGCGCAGTCCGGGTGGCCGGGCCACAGGGTCTTGCCGGTCAGCGTGTTCCGGTCGCGGAAGTTCGTGTACTGCTTGTCCTCCTGGTAGAACACGAACGGCGCGGTGCGGCGAGCGGCCTCCTTCAGCTCCTCCAGCAGGTCGTCACGCCACCTTTGGCCGGCGGCGGCCAGCCAGGCCCGGCAGTCGGCGACCGCTTCCGCCGATCGGTCGGCGGCCCTGCTCAGCTCGTCCTGATAGTCCGCCACCGCCTGCGCCGACCACGGCACTCGCAGCACGCCGTCGACCAGGTCCTCCTCGCCCGCGAGCGGACCCCGCGACGGCACGCGCACCACGACGCGGCCGCTCGTGTTCAGCCCGAGTTCGCCGAGGAAGGCCGGCGCGTCGGCAGGCTCCAGGGCACGGCGGGCCCGGCCGTCTTCGCGCCACGACACGCCGCACAGCACCTTGAGCGCGGACTCCTCCGCGACCCCCAAGGCCCGCAGCTGGATGTCGGCGGGTACGTGCCCGTCCAGGGTCAGGAGCGTGTCCACCGCGGTGCGCAGGTCGGGTGTCTCGGTCGCCGCCCGCCAGGTCTTTTGGAGCAACTCTGGAAAGCCGGCGTCGTCGTCGAGCACGTAGTCGGGCTTGGCCGCGACGCCCGCGGGCGTACCGAGGCGGCTGGGCCGGCGGCTCTGGCGTTTCTTGGCGAGGGCGGCCCGGCGAGATCCGGTTCTTCGTTCGGTGTGTGAAGTCATGACGCCGCCTCGGCCGTCAGCTCGACGTGGTTCCACATGTCGTTGTCGGTGGGCACCCATTCCTCGTCGACGTAAATGCAGTCGACCGGGCACACCAGCACGCACACCGGGCAGCCCGAGCACAACTCGGGGACGATCACGACGTCGAGACCACGGTCGAAAATGGCACCGAACTCCGGCGGGCAGTTGCGGACGCACGTGTCACACGTAATGCATTCCGACGACTCGATGCGGCGCGGCGGCTTCCGCCAGGCGTCGTTGCGCGAATGTAAATTGATCCGCTCGTCCCGCCCGGCGGCAGCCTCCGTCGACGTTTGCTTGCCCCAAGGCATTCCGTACTCCCCACCTCGGTTTCCGTTTCGCATGGCACAATGATTCTTATGCCAGTCTAGAGACGTAGCCGACGGAATTGAACGTCGTACGTGCTCGGCCGTTCAACCGCGGAAATGCCGCAGTCGCACACCCGCGGTGGCACAGTATCGTGCCAATAAAGTACCGGCCTGCACTGGCACAAAGGGAGAGAGAGTCCATGCGCGATTACGACGCCATCGTCATCGGCGGCGGCCCCAGCGGGTCGGCGTACGCCATCACGCTCGCCCGCAACGGGTTTTCGGTACTGCTCCTGGAACGCGACCGGTTCCCCAGGTTCCATATCGGGGAGTCGCTGCTTCCGTACACGCTCGACGTGCTGGATCAGTTAGGCCTCTTCGACGAGGTCAGCCAGGGCGAGTTCCCGATCAAGCGCGGGCTCGAGCTGTCCGGGAGCGTCCGGTTCCTCCGGCGGGTCGCCCTCTCGGACGTCGGCGACGGCTACCGCGACTGGACCTTCCAGGTCGAGCGGTCACATTTCGACAAGATCCTGCTCGACGCCGCCGCGGCGAAGCCCACCACCACGGTGCTGCAGGAGGCCCGGGTCAACGAGCTGGTCTTCGACGACGGCCGGCTGTCCGGGGTGAAGTACACGCACGACGGCCGGAAGCAGACCGCCACCGCCAAGTTCGTGATCGACGCGAGCGGCCGGGCCGGCGTAGTGGCCCGCGGCCTGCGGCTGCGCCAGGCCGACGCCACGCTCAAGATGGCCGCGATCTTCAAGCACTTCTCCGGCCTCGACGAGCGCTACAACCCGGGGTACGAGGGCGACACCCAGATCGGCGTGCACGAGGACGGCTGGCTGTGGGCCATCCCGATCCGCAAGGACGTCATCAGCATCGGCGCGATGACGCCGGCCGGGCTGCTGCGCGAGTCCTCCGATCCGGACGCCCTGTTCGATGAGCATCTGCGGCGGCTCCCGCGCATTCACGACCGCATCCGGGGGACGGAGGTACGGCGCGGGCTCAGCGGGGAGCAGAACTTCGAATACCACTCCAACACGCTCGCCGGCCCCGGCTACTTCATCATCGGCGACGCCGGGAGCTTCACCGACCCGGTGTTCTCGGCGGGCGTGTTCCTCGCCCTGACGACAGGCCGCCGGGCGGCGGAGGAGACCATCCGGTGCCTGACCGGCGAGGTGCCCGAGTCCGAGGCGGCGCTGCGCTATCAGCGCTTCTTCAAGACCGGGTACGAGGCGTACTACCGGCTGATCCGCTCGGTCTACGACGACCGGCGCCCGGTCATGGGCCAGTTCATGCAGCACATGCTCGACGACGCGGGCATCGACGAGAAATGGCGCGTACGGGCGCTCAACGGCGACTTCTTCACCGACTTCAATCCGTTCGTGAACCTGCTGCGGCAGGAAGAGCGGTGGCAGCTCTTCGACGAGTTCGAGCCGCTCTACGGTTGCCCCGTATACGGCGACGGCAAGCCCGGCCGGCTCGGCCAGGGCAACGCCGCGGCGTCCGCGGTGGCCTCATGAGCCTGGCCGCGGCGTCCGCGGTCGCCTCGGCTGGCCGTCCGCCCGTCGCCTCGTAGAACCCTGGTCAGAAATCCGGCCGCCGCGCGAAGTCCGGTGCGTGTTCGGGCCGGAGCCCGACGCCGATGAGGTACGCGGGCACGTACGACAGTTGCGGGACGCGGCGCAGCAGCGCCGCCAGGGCCGTAGGCGGCCGCGCGTGCTGCCCCTCGATGATCGCCGCGATACCGCGATGCTGCAGTCGCTGCAGCCACTGGATGGCGATCGTGGGCCACAGCCTGCGGGCCCGTACCTTGGCCAGGTCCGCCGGGGTGACAGTGCCGCGCAGCAGCGGCCCGGCCAGCAGCCGCGCGGCGGCCACGGCGTCCTGAACGGCGAGGTTGATGCCGACGCCGCCGGCCGGCGACATCGCGTGCGCCGCGTCGCCGATGCACAGCAGCCCGTCGGCATGCCACCGGCGCAGGCGGTTCAGCCGTACGTCGAGGTGCTTGACGTCGTCCATGGACGTCAGCGCGCCGACCCGGTCCGCCGTCCACGGGATCAGTTCGGCGATGTCCTGGCGGAAGCGCTCGATACCGCGCTCCCGCAGCAGCGCGTCGGCGCCCAGCTCGTCGAGCAGGTCCTGGGTCGACGGGTGCACGGTGTCGCCGCGGAAGTCGCGCAGAAAGTCGCCGTGCTTCTCCAGCACGGTCACCTCGATGCCCGCGCGGGCCAGCAGCAGCCCCAGCACGAGGCCGGCCGGACCACCGCCGACGACGAGGCAGGTCGTGCGCTCGGCCATCGCTCACCGCCCGCCGGGGACCTCGTGATCGGTGGGAGCGACCAGCCCGGCGTCGTACGCGGCGATCACCAGCTGGACCCGGTCGCGCGCGCCGAGCTTGGTCAGAATGCGGCTGACGTGCGTCTTGACGGTCAGCGGGCTGACGACGAGGCGGTCGGCGATCTCCGCGTTGGTGAGGCCGCGCGCGATGAGCGTCAGCACCTCGACCTCGCGGTCGGTCAGGCCGCCGATCGCGGGTGCCGGCGGCGGCTCGGGCAACGTCCGGACGCGCGCGATCAGCGATGCGGTCACGCTGGGGGACAGCAGCGCTTCGCCCGCCGCGACGGTACGGACGGCCTCCAGCAGCGCGGCCGGCTTGGTGTCTTTGATCAGGAAGCCGCTGGCGCCCGCGCGCAGGGCGGCGAGGACGTTGCCGTCGGTGCCGTAGGTGGTCAGCACCACCACCCGGACCCCGGCCAGGTCGTCGTCGTCGGCGATCTGCGCCGTCGCGGCGATGCCGTCGAGGTCCGGCATCCGGATGTCCATCATCACGACGTCGGCGCGGGCCGACCGGGTGAGCGACACCGCTTCCCGCCCGGTCGCCGCCTCCCCGACGACCGTCATGTCGGGAGCCGAGTTGATGAGCAGCGCGAACGCCCCCCGTACGAGCGCCTGGTCGTCGGCCAGCACCACGCGGATCATGGCTGCTCCGGTACCGGAAGCGTGGCGGCGACCCGGAAGCCGCCCGGATACGCGCCGGCCCGGGCCTGCCCGCCGATCGCGGCGGCCCGCTCGGCCATGCTCCGGATGCCGAACCCGCCGACGCCGTTTCCGCCGTTTCCGAGCCCGGTCCCGTCGTCGGTGATGTCGAGTTCGAGCAGGTTCGGCCGGTAGCCGAGGGCGACCATCGCGTGCGTGGCCCCGGAATGCTTGGCCACGTTGGTCAGCGCCTCCTGGACGATGCGGTAGGCGACCAGCTCCACCCGCGGCGGCAGCGCACGGCGCTCTCCGTCGCTGACGAAGTCGACGACGACGCCCGCGGCCTCGGCGGGCTCCGCCAGCGCCCGCAGCTGGTCGAGGCCGGGCAGCGGGGCGCGCTGCGACTCCGCCCTGGACTCCGCCACGGACTCCCGCAGCACGCCGACCGTCGCCGTCAGCTCGCCGCGGGCGTCGTCGCAGGCGCTCGTGATCGCCTCGAGTGCGCTCGTCACCTTGGCCTGGTCGGCCATGCCCTCGGCGAGCAGGTGCGCCGTCACGCCGGCCTGGGCCTGGATGACAGTGATGCTGTGGGCGAGCAGGTCGTGCAGGTCGTGGGCGATGCGCAGTCGCTCCTCGGCCACCCGCCGGACGGCCTCCTCGTCGCGGGAACGTTCGGCCCGTTCGGCACGGTCGATGGCCTCGGCCATGTACGCCCGGTGCAGGCGCAGCGCCTCGCCCGCGGCCAGCGCGGCCAGGATCCAGCCGCCCCCGTTGAGCGCCTCCACCGCCGACGGGGTCTGGTGATGGGGCACCGCCAGAATGACCGTGCAGGCTATGGCGAACACCGCCGTGCCGGTCAGAATCGTCCGCCGCCGGTTCCCCTCGGCCGCGAAGGTGAACAGCGCCACCATGGTCGCCGGGGCGATGGCCGCGTGCGCGTAGTCGAAGGCGTGGAACAGCGTCGCCGCCACCACGTTCACGGCGAGAACGGGGACCGGCCCGCGCTCCCGGAAGGCGAGGGCCAGCGCGGCCGCGCAGAGCAGCGTCGCGCCGAACCAGTCGAGGGGCCGCGTGCCCGGCCACTGCAGCGCGATGCCGAACCCGGCGCCGAGCACCGCGATCGCCAGCACGCCGTTCCCGATCGATCGCCTGTCCACCTGCCCATTGTGCGTCACCTGCGAAACGCGTATGTACTCCGCGAGGAGTACGGCGAGGTGCCATCCACAGGAGGACGTTTCCGGCTCCTTGGCAGGGAACGCTGGGTACCGACGCTTCCTATCAACTGCTTCCCATGAGGGCGCAGGGAGATATGCCATGACGCAGGGCGCCGACAGCCAGTCAAATAAAATCGACAGCGGGCCGACTACCAGTGTCCCGGCAAACGGCCCGGACCCGCGGCGATGGATCGCACTCGTCATTGTCCTCGTCGCCGGGTTCATGGATCTGCTCGATGTGACGATCGTCAATGTGGCGATCCCGAGCATCCTGCGGGACCTCGAGGCCGAGTACGCCCAGATCGAATGGATTGTGGCCGGTTATGTGCTCGGATTCGCGGCGCTGCTCATTACCGGCGGCCGATTGGGCGACATTTACGGACGCAAGCGACTGTTCCTGATCGGGGTGGGCGGCTTCACCATCGCGTCGATGCTGTGCGGCATCGCGGTCGGCCCCTTCATGCTCATCGGCTCGCGGTTCCTGCAGGGCGCGATGTCTGGCCTGATGGTGCCGCAGATTCTGTCCATCATCCACGTCACGTTCCCGCCGCACGAGCGGGGCAAGGTGTTCGGGCTGTTCGGCGGCATTCTGGGGTCGGCGTCTGCGGCCGGGCTGATCATCGGCGGCCTGCTGGTGCAGTGGAACCTGGCCGGCCTGGAGTGGCGGCCGATCTTCCTGGTCAACGTGCCGGTCGGCATTGCGGCCATGATCGCGGCCTGGTTCGTCATCCGCGAGTCCAAGTCGCCGACGGCGCCCCGGCTCGACCTGGTCGGGATGGTGCTCGCGATCACCGGCATCCTGATGCTGGTCTATCCGCTGACCGAAGGCCGCTCCCAGGGCTGGCCGCCCTGGATCTTCGGGCTCATGGCGGGCTCGCTGGTGGTGCTGGCGGTGTTCGTCGTGTACGAACGGCACCGGATCAAGACGGTGGGGTCGCCGCTGGTGGTGCTGGGCCTGTTCCGGGCCCGCACGTTCACGGCGGGCATGATGGTGTGGCTGCTCTTCTGGATCGCGCTCGGCGGCTTCTTCCTTGTCTGGACGCTCTACATGCAGGTGGGGCTGGGCTGGACGCCGCTGCGGGCCGGGCTGACCGGGGCCACGTTCGCGATCGGCGCCGCGGCCGGTGCGGGCACGTCGGTGCAGGTCCTCACCCCGCGGTTCGGGCGCAAGGTGCTGACGACGGGAGCGCTGCTGAACGCCCTCGCCTTCGTCTGGTACGGCTGGGTCGCCTACCATTACGGCCCCTCGGTCACCACCTGGGAGATGCTGGCGCCGCTCGTCCTCGCCGGCATCGGCTTCGGCCTCGTGGTCGCGCCGATCATCGACCTCATCCTCACCGGCGTGCCCACGCGGGACGCCGGCTCCGCCTCCGGGCTGCTCAACACCACCCAGCAGGTCGGCATGGCGCTCGGCGTCGCGCTCGTCGGGGTGCTCTTCTTCGCCCAGCTGGACCACGACTCCGGGCGCGGCGTCGACAAGGTGACGCCCGCCGTACAACAGGAGCTCACGGCCGCCGGGATCCCGGCCGCCCAGCAGAACCAGATCATCACCGGCTTCCGCGCCTGCGTACGGGACCGGTCCGCCGCCACCGACCCGACCGCGGTCCCGGCCAGCTGCCGTACCGGGGCGACCGGGCCGCAGGCGGAGCGGCTGCAGGCCCTGCTGACCAGCTCCGGCGCGCAGGCCAACTCGCACAACTTCGCCCGCACCTTCGCCCTCACCCTGCAGTACGCGGTCGGGCTTCTCGTCCTCGTCTTCCTCGGCATGTTCTTCCTTCCGCGCCGGGCGGAGGTCAGCGCGCTGGAAGCCGAGATGTCCGCGCTGGACGAAACCGACCGTCAGCCGGTTACTTGATGAAGACGTGCTCGGCGGGCGCCTTCTCGTCATGGGTCCAGCCCGCGTAGCCGTTGGTCGCCGTCCAGCGCCGGCCGTGGTAGCGGATCTCGGTGAGGCCGTAACCCTGGGCGTGCGAAACGGCCCAGGAAGCCACCGCCCAGCCATCGCGCGCCGAGGTGACGCCGACGGCGTCCTCCTTCAGCGGCAGGTCGCCGAAGGAGCGGCGCAGCTCGTCGAGGGCGGCCGCGCGTCGCTGTTTCGTCCGGCGGTCGGGGGTGAACCAGCACCGTACGGTCGCCGGGCGACGGCCCGTGTACGCGGCGGCCAGCGCCTCGGCCATCGGCACGTGCTGGGCGTACGCGCTGCCGTCCGCGCTGCGCTGCACCCGCTGGGCCGCCACATGGACGGGCCGCTCCTCGTACCCCTTGACCTTGACCAGCGCGGCGAAGAAACGCTGCGAGGCGTACACCGGGTCCTTGAGCCGCGCCTTGTCCCCCCAGCCCTGCGACGGACGCTGCTGGAACAGGCCGACCGAGTCACGATCGCCACCCGCCAGGTTGCGGATGTGCGACTCCTGCAGCGCCGTGGCGTACGCGATCACCAAGGCCCGCTCGGGCAGCTTCCGGCTGCTCGCCACGGCGGCGATCGTCGCGGCGTTGGCCGACTGCTCCAGATCGAGCTGCACCGAGTTCGCCGCGCAGTTGGAGCCGTGGAGGTACGGACGTATGTATCCGTACGCGGCGTAGGCCCCGATGCCCAGCGCCAGCACAGCGGCGAAGGCGATCGCGGCAAGACGAAACCGTACGGTGTTCTTTCCGGACTCCTGACGGGAGCCCACCCCCAACCTCCAGAACCGGGCCACGCCTTGACGGTACCGGTAACGGGGGCACACTAAGCTCGCCGTCATGACGGACATCTACACCAGCCCGATCTCTGGGGGCATCGACGAGCTGTGGGAGCGCCGGGCCGAGCTCAGCCCGGACGACTCCGACGTCCGTATGGCCATCGTGGCCGCCGTCGACAAAATCGACGCGGGAGAGGCGCGCGTCGCGTTCGTGGACAAGTCCACCGACGAGGTCGTTGTCGACGAACGGGCCAAGCGGGCCATCCTGCTCAGCTTCAAGGTTCTCGGCATGTCACGCGCCCAGGTGGGCGACTTCCACTATCACGACCGGATCCCGCTCAAGACGCGGCTCGAGGGTGTACGGGTCGTTCCGGGCGCAATCGTCCGGTGGGGGTCGTACATCGCGCCGAACGTCGTGCTGATGCCGTCGTTCACCAACATCGGGGCGTACGTCGACTCCGGCACCATGGTCGACACCTGGGCCACGGTCGGGTCCTGTGCGCAGATCGGTAAGAACGTCCACCTGTCGGGCGGCGTCGGCATCGGCGGCGTGCTGGAGCCGCCGAACGCCAGGCCGGTCGTCATCGAGGACGAGTGCCTGATCGGCAGCCGGTCGATGATCGTCGAGGGCGCCAGGGTCGGCAAGGGCTCGGTCATCGGCGCCGGCACCATCCTCAACCCGTCGATCCCGGTGATCGATGTGCAGACCGGCGACGAGATCAGCCGCGGCCACGTCCCGGCATGGAGCGTCGCGGTCAGCGGCACGCGCACCAAGCAGTTCCCGGGCGGCGCCTTCGGGCTGCCCTGCGTCCTGGTGATCAAGCGGCTGGCCGAGGGCGAGCGCCACGACAAGGCCCAGCTGAACGAAATCCTCCGCGACCACGGCCTCAGCACTTAAGGCGTGTACGCAGATCTCCTCCGTCGCGATCCACCGGAGAACCCTCACGCAAAGGCTGGCGCACAACCGCAGAACCTCGGGTAGTCGATCCTGCGGTTGTGCGCCGAGCGGGGAGGGTGCGCGGTCTTCAGGGCTGTTGGGCCTCCTAGGCGGGAGTGTTGTTGGCCAGTGCGGTGAGCCGGGCCGCCGACCCGTTGAAGACGTCTTGGTCTCCGGGGAAGGTGCCGGCGTCGTCCCACTGCCAGAAGGTGTAGAAGCCCCATCCGGCCGGCAGGGCTCCGACGCTGCTCGAATAACGGGCGATCCACAGCGGGTCGTTCGCGGCGAAGCCGCTGTAGTTGCCGGTGCACGTCGTCCACCAGTCGGTCGTCGTGTAGATGACCGCCCAGCGGCCCGTTCGGGCGTGGTACTGGTTGATGAAGCTGGCGATCCACGAGCGCATCGAGCTCTGGCTGAGCCCGTAGCAGGTGGCGCCGTACGGGTTGTACTCGATGTCCAGCGTGCCGGGCAGCGTCTGGTTGTCGGCCGACCAGCCACCGCCGTGATCGGCGAAGTAGTTGGCCTGCGCGGCGCCGGTCGACCGGTCGGGGAGGGCGAAGTGGTACGCCCCGCGTACCAGCCCCGCGTGGTAGGAGTTCGGGTAGTTGGCGTTGAAGTTCGGGTCCCGGTACGACGTGCCCTCGGTGGCCTTCATGTAGGCGAACCGCGCGCCCTGCGACCGTACGGTCGTCCAGTTGATAGAGCCCTGCCAGTGGCTGACGTCGAGCCCGGGCAGCCCGGCGGGCGCGGCCAGTGCATTGAATTCAGTGCCCTCGTGGGCCGCGATCGTGGAGCCCATGTGGTCCTGGTCGGGGTGGGACATCGGGCCGCTGACCCGGGTCGGCCCGCTGGGGTCGGTGGGGTAGGGGCTGGGTGCGGCTTTGGCGGCGGGGCCGAGCAGCAGCGTGCTGCCCACGAGCGCGGCCGCCGTGGCGACGGCGCCGAGGCCGCGCGGGAATCGGTACGCGTACATGGCTCTCCTTGCCTGCTGCATCGGGATCACGCGGGGGTGTTGTTGGCGAGCGCCGTCAGCCGGGCCGCCGAGCCGTTGAAGACGTCCTGGTCGCCGGGGAAGATGCCGGAGTCGGCCCACTGCCAGAAGGTGTAGAAGCCCCAGCCGGCCGGGAGCGTCCCGACGCTGCTGCTGTAGCGGGCGATGAACAGCGGGTTGTTGTTCGCGAACCCCGGGTAGTTGCCGGTGCAGGTCGTCCACCAGTCGGTGGTGGTGTAGATGACCGCCCAGCGGCTGGTGCGCGCGTGGTAGGTGTTGATGAAGTCGGCGATCCAGTTGACCATCCCGCCCTGGCTGAGGCCGTAGCAGGTGGCGCCGTACGGGTTGTACTCGATGTCGAGCATGCCGGGCAGCGTCTGGTTGTCGGCCGACCACGCGCCGCCGTGATCGGCGAGGTAGTTCGCCTGCGCGGCGCCGCTCGACCGGTCGGGCAGCGCGAAGTGGTAGGCGCCGCGGACCAGGCCCACGTTGTACGACCCGACGTACTGCTGGGAGAAGTACGGGTTGGTGTACCCGGTGCCTTCGGTGGCCTTGACGAACGCGAATGACGCGCCGTTGGCCCGTACGGTGCTCCAGCCGACGTTGCCCTGCCAGCTGGAGACGTCGAGGCCCTGCAGCCCGCCCGGGGCGAGCGGGATGGCGGCCGAGCCGATGCCGCCCTCGTGGGCGGGAATCGTCGAGCCGGCGAAGTCCTGGCCCGGATGGGTCACCGGTCCGCTGACCCGGGTCGGCCCGTTGGGGTCCGGCGGGTACGGGCTGGGCGCGGCACTGGCGGCGGGGCCGAGCAGCAGCGCACCCGTCGTGATCGCCACCAGGGCGGCGGCCAGTCGGGGTAGTCGGTGGCGTGAGACGAGCCTCTGTTGTATGCGCGGGGACAGTGGCACGGTTTTCTCCTTCCTGATGTTCGTGCCTAGTGGTGTGACAAACGAGAGGTTTCGCCCCGGCCGAGGGCCGGACCGTGGTCGAGCGATGCGATCGATCCGGGCAGCCCGGACCGAACGAGCGGCGTCGTAGGCTCCGTACGCCGCAGGCCGAGCTGGTCGGCGACGTCGTTGCGCAGGTCGGGGAGCATCGCGTAGAAGACGTCGCCCGGACATTGGGTGGCGACGTAGTCGCGATGCCCCACGATCGAGGCGTGCGGATCGAGGTTGTACACGTCGCACAGCCACGCGAGCGTCTCGACGAGCGAGTCCCACAGCCACTGCGTGGGCGCGACGTCGACGTAGATGCCCTCGTTCTCGATACCGAGCGTGTGGCTGTTGTTGTTGGCCGTCTGCACGCCGTACACGTTCTTGCCCTGGCTGATGGCCTGCAGTGAGCGGTTGCGGCCCTCCATGATGAAGCCGCCGCGACTGATCGTCAGTTGGTTGCCGGTGTCGCCCCAGCCGTTCTGCAGCTGGTGCAGGTCCTGGATCCAGTGCGACAGCGCGAACGCCTGGTCCAAGGAGTAGTCGGTGACGTTGTCGGACGCGGTGTGGTGGACGACGAGGTGGTCGGGCTTGTTGATGATCTCCGCCGGGTAGTCCGGCGGCCTGGCGCCCCACTCCGCCCTGGTGTAGATGCGGGGCATGGCGGCGGCCGCTGCGGATCCGGCCAGGTCGGCTGCCGTTCCGGCCAGTGCCAGGCCTCCGGCCATGGCAGCGGTACGGGACAGCAGCTGACGACGGTTCATGGTGGATCGGGGCATTGGCGGGGTCCTCCGATCGGTGGTCAACCGTTCCAGACGCGTAGATTATCTACCTTGAAGGGGATTGTTAGGTAAATAACCAACATTTGGCGGATGTATCCGTTGGCAGTCCTCGCGATTGCCCGAGGATCCGGGCCTGACCTCGGCTTCCGTCACCACCCGCGCCGATGGCCGAACCCGGCCACAGTCGGCCATCCACGGGACGCCCCCTAGGGTGATGAGCCATGCGGCTCGATCTGTCGTCCGACGTGGAGACCCTGACCGCGGCGATCGTGGACATCGAGTCGGTCAGCGGCAACGAAAAGGCGCTGGCCGACGCGATCCACGACGCCCTGGGGGCGCTGCCCCACCTGGCCGTGGAGCGCGACGGCGACGCGGTGATCGCCCGTACCGCGCTCGGCCGGTCCGAACGGGTGGTGCTCGCGGGGCACATCGACACGGTCCCGGTCAACGGCAACCTGCCGTCCCACGTCGAGGGCGACCGGCTGTACGGCTGCGGCACCACCGACATGAAGAGCGGTGTGGCGGTCATGCTCCGGCTGGCCGCGACGGTGCCCGCGCCGAACCGCGACGTGACGTACCTCTTCTACGACTGCGAAGAGATCGAGGCCGAGCGCAACGGGCTCGGGCGGCTGGGCCGCACCCGGCCCGAGCTGCTCGCGGGCGATTTCGCCGTGCTGCTAGAGCCCACCGGCGCCATGATCGAGGGCGGCTGCCAGGGCACCATCCGGGTCGAGGTGACGGCCACCGGCGAGCGGGCGCACAGCGCGCGCGCCTGGATGGGGTCGAACGCCATCCACCGTGCCGGCACCATCCTCGACATCCTGCGGTCGTACGAACCCGATCGCCCTGTCGTGGACGGCCTTGAGTACCACGAGGGCCTCAACGCCGTATTCATCCGGGGTGGGGTCGCCGGCAACGTCATCCCCGACGAGTGCGTGGTCACCGTGAACTATCGGTTCGCGCCCCACAAGTCGCCCGCCGACGCCGAGGCCTACCTGCGCGAGCTGTTCGGCGACTTCGAGGTCAAGGTGGTCGACGCGGCACCGGCGGCCCGCCCCGGCCTCACCCATCCCGCCGCGGCCGCGTTCGTGGCCGCCACCGGCGGCGCGGCGCGAGCCAAGCTCGGCTGGACCGACGTGGCCCGCTTCGCCGAGCTCGGCATCCCCGCGGTTAACTACGGCCCCGGCGACCCGCCGCTCTCCCACACCCGCGACGAGTACGTCGAGCTGCCCCTCATCCGCGACTGCGAAGCCCGCATGCAAACGTGGCTGCGTTGAATCTGGCTCGCTTCTCGCGGCTGTGCGCTACCTGGTGTGCTTGGCGAAGAAGTCCCACATGGCGGCGCTGGCGTCGATGTCCGTGCTGGTCGGCCCGGCGAGCGGGACGGGGGTGCCGCCGGGCCAGGTGTGCCCGCCGCCGGTGATCTGGCAGTAGACCACCATGTCGCGGTCGCCGGCCCGGCAGGTGACATCGCCGTTGTGGTAGCTGACCCGCGTGGGCTCCGGCACGCCGTCGATGCGCGACCACGTCCGTACGACCGCCGCCTGCGACGGGAACGTGCCGCGCATGCCGAGGGCGGGCAGGCTGCCGCCGGCCTCGGGCACGGTGACGTCGGCGGTGCCGTGGAAGATCATCATCGGTACGGGCCGGACGGGCCGGCAGGGCCGGTACGTCATCGAGCCCGCCACCGGCGCGACCGCGGCGATCTTGTCCGGGCGCTGGCACGCCAGCCGGAAGGCCATCATCGCGCCGTTGGAGATCCCGGTGACGTACACACGTGCCGCGTCGACGCCCTGCGTGGCGACCAGCCGGTCGATCAGCCCGGTGAGGTAGCCCACGTCGTCCTCGGAGGACCGGTTGCAGCAGTCCCCGGCGTTCCAGACCCGGGCCGTCGCCGGCTCCCCGTCCGGGTACGCGACCAGGAACTTTCGCTGGTCGGCGACCTGGTCCAGGTGGGTCAGCAGCTCCATCACCCCGCCCGCGCCGAGCGCGCTGTGCAGCGCCACCACCAGCGGCACCCGGCCGGACGGCAGCCCGTACGGCACGTACAGCCGATAGCTCCGCGCCCCCAGCCGCAGATCGTGCGGCCCCGGCGCCGGCCGTACGACAGCAGGCGACGCCGACCGTGACGGCGGGCGCGAGCCGCCTTGGGCCGAGGAGCACGCCGCGAGCAGCAGCACCCCAGCCATGGCTGCCGGCACCCGCCACGCTCCGAGCGCCCGACGACAGGGACTGCTGGGCTCGCGACGCCCAGGCGGCACCTCGCCACGGCTTCGCCGTGCGGCCGGCAGCGCTATGTTGCTCAGCTTGGCGTGGATGCCGCCCTCCTCCGCCTTGCGATGCATCCATCTGGACGCCGCTTGCGTCGCGGCGGAGCCGCGCAATAGGCACAGTCGGCCCCGCGAAGCGCCCCTGTGGTCGGGCGCTCATCCGCACAGTACTGGCCGTTTGGCTACGTTAGGGGCATGGAATCTGACGTGCCGCCACGCATGCACCGCCAGGGTCCGGCGATGTTGCGCGGGCGGGCAATCCCCCAGACCACGACCGACCAGCGGTTGCTCGACAGCCGGGGTCCCGCTGAGTGGGTGCACACGGACCCGTGGCGCGTCCTGCGCATCCAGGCGGAGTTCGTCGAAGGGTTCGGCCTGCTCGCCGAGCTCGGCCGGGCGGTGAGCGTGTTCGGCTCGGCGCGTACCAAGCGCGGCACCGAGGAATACGAGCTTGCCGAGCGCATCAGCGCCAAGCTGGCCGCCTCAGGGTATGCCGTGATCACGGGCGGCGGTCCGGGGATCATGGAGGCAGCCAACAAGGGCGCCGCCCGGGCCGGCGGCGTATCGGTGGGGCTCGGCATCGAGCTGCCCTTCGAGCAGAAGCTGAACGACCACATCGACATCGGCTTGGAGTTCCGGTACTTCTTTGTCCGCAAGACGATGTTCGTGAAGTACTCGCAGGCGTTCGTCGTGCTGCCGGGCGGGTTCGGCACGCTGGACGAGCTGTTCGAGTCGGTGACGCTGGTCCAGACCGGCAAGATCACGCGGTTTCCGATCGTGCTCGTCGGCACCGACTACTGGAGCGGCCTGCTCGCCTGGATCAAGGACACGATGCTGTCCAGCGGCAAGATCTCGGCCGCCGACCCCGAACTGCTGAACATGACCGACGACCCGGACGAGGTCGTCCACATCGTCATGACCGCGCACGAGAGCCAGGAGCGCGCCGCGCAAGAAGCCGCCGCCCGCGACGCCGGCAACGCAAATGGCACATGACTTACTTTCCGAAACTGACGGACAACGGTTTTGGCGGCGCGTCCGATTGCCCGCCTGCGGTGCCGGATCACCGCGGCAGGCCGACCAGAAAAGAGCCATGGCACGGCACCGGCGTGGGACGCAATCATCCGAAATGGCAGCCGCGCCGTTCTTCGGCTATTTCGACCATGGCCACAGCGGGACCTACGCGGGCTGCCGAATCGGCACTGTGGGGTTAAGTGTGACGAGCAGCTGTTCACGCAGGTATGCCGCCGTGGTCCTGCCGAGCTCTCCGTGGATCGCGACGACGGTATGGGTGGGGAGCCGGCGGCCGGTCACCCGCACGCGTCGCGACGGTCCGGTTGTGCCGTTGTCGGTGATCGGCGGAGCCGTGTCTGGACGGCTGCTAGGCTGATACCAACGGTTGTCGTCAAATTTTTGCGACGTGAAAACGCCCGCGGAGTTCTGACAGCGGGCGTTCGTCGTTTCGGGGGTCCCTCCGTGGCGGGCGGCCAACAGCCGGAACGCGCAGCCGCGCCGATCCGTACAACACATCCCCACGAAGGAGACAGCAAATGAGCACAGGAACCGTGAAGTGGTTTAACGCTGACAAAGGCTTTGGCTTCATCGCCCCCGATGACGGGTCCGCGGACGTTTTCGTCCACCACTCGGCGATCGATATGGGCGGCTACCGCAGCCTGGCGGAGAACCAGAAGGTCGAATACACGGTCAGCCAGGGCCCCAAGGGTCCGCAGGCCGACCAGGTACGCGCGCTCTGACGGAGTAGCGAAAAGATTTCCGCGAGGCAGGCCTCGGCGCACAGCCGGGCCTGCCTTGTCGCTTCCTCGCCCGCCATGACGATTCGCCGCTCGCCCGCCCGGCACGGCCGACCGAACCCGCACTGGCCCATCGTGATTACGCTGGCTGGCACACTGGCTTCGTTCCGACCGCCCTTTTCCCGGCACCCGAGACAGGGAGGAGCAGCGTGGAAGAGGATGACAACGCCGCAACGCCCCGACTTCGACTCCCGTAATTACGGCGACACCAAGCTCAGCGACCTGATGGCCGCGACGACACTATTCGAGCTGAACCGCCGCGGCCCGGGCGACGGGAAACCGGGGATCATCTATGCCCGCGACAGGCGCCAGCGCGAATGACCCGGGTGCCACGGCGCCGCGAAGAAGCAGGTGGCCAGATGGGCGATGGTGAACGGATTCCAGTAGCTAGCAGAGAACGGCACCCGATGAAGATCTGTGTGTTCTGCGCCTCCAGCAACAAGATCGATCCCAGCTATCTCGAACTCGCCGAAGAGGTCGGCGCGGAGCTGGCCCGCCGCGGCCACACGCTGGTGAGCGGCGGCGCCAGGGTGTCGTGCATGGGCGCGGTGGCGCGGGCGGCCCGGGCCGGCGGCGCCCGTACGGTCGGGGTCATCCCGCAGGCGCTTGTCGACATCGAGGTCGCCGACGAAGACTCCAGCGCGCTGATCATCACGGCCGACATGCGGTCGCGGAAGGCCGAGATGGACCGCCGCTCCGAGGCCTTCCTCGTGCTCCCCGGCGGGCTCGGCACGCTGGAGGAGCTGTTCGAGATCTGGAGCGCCCGGGTGCTGGGCCTGCACGAGAAGCAGCTGGTCATCCTCGATCCCTATGGGCTGTACGACCCGTTGCGCGACCTCATGTCGCACCTGCTCGACGAGGGGTTCGCCCGGCCGAAGATCTTCGACGCCATCGGCTGGACCCGTACGGTCGGGGAGGCCTTCGACAGCCTTGAGCGGCGGCCTGTACGGATCGAGCCGACGCCCGAGGACTACGCCGAGGCCGAGACATCACCCGGAGCGGCTGGGACCTGACCTGACGACGTCGTGCCCGGCCACCACGACGGTAGGTCCACCTAGGCGCCGCGGCGGAAGCAGTCGACCAAGTGGTCGTCGACGAGGCCGCAGGCCTGCATGAGGGCGTACGCCGTGGTGGGGCCGACGAAACGGAAGCCGGACTTCTTGAGCTCCTTCGCCATGGCCTTCGAGCCGGGCGTGGTCGCCGGCACGTCGGCGAGGGTCCGCGGCGCCGGCGCGTCCGGGTCGGCGTATCGCCAGACCACAGTGGCCAGCCCGGCCGGCAGGTCGAGCGCCGCCCGGGCGTTCGCGATGGCCGCCTCGATCTTGGCGCGGTTCCGTACGATCGCCGCGTCGGCCAGCAGCCGGTCCACCTCGGCGGGGCCGTAGGCGGCGACCTTCTCGATGGCGAAGCCGTCAAAGGCCCGCCGGAAGCCCTCGCGCTTGCGCAGGATCGTCAGCCACGACAGGCCCGACTGGAAGGCCTCCAGGCACAGCCGCTCGTACAGCCCGGCGTCGTCGCGGACCGGGCGGCCCCACTCCTCGTCGTGGTAGGCGATGTACTCGGGCGCCGCCGTCCCCCAGGGGCAGCGGGCCCGTCCGTCGTCGCCGGTCACCGCGCCCGTGGCCGGGTTCACGCGGCTCCCTCGCTCACTCTGTCCCGTCCTCGGCCGCCCGCTCCCGGCGTTCGGCGGAGGCCGGCGACTCCGCGGGGGCGGGGGTGCGCGATTCCGCAGGCTGCGCGGCACGCGACTCCGCGGCCTGCACGTGCGCCTGGGCGGCCTGCGGGGCGTGTGCCTCCGTGGCGGCCTTCGGATCGGGGTCGGGCCGGGGATGGGACTCCATCTCCAAGGCCTCCACCGGCGGTATCCAGGGGCGGTCCTGCGCCGGATCGGCCGGAGCGGCCGGAGCGGCGCGCCACCCGCTCGTCTCCTGCCCGGCGCCGGCCCCGGACGACTCCAGAGACTCCAGCTTGTGCCGCAGCTCGGCGGTCTGCTGCTCGAGGATCGCGATGCGTGTGTCGCGCTCGGTCAGCGCGTAGGAGAGGCGGCGCAGCGCTTCGTCGGTGACGCGCGCGTGGTAGCCCCAGATCCCCATGGGGAGCCGGAGCAGCGCGGCGTCGGTGCCCGCGATCGGCCGGTTGCCCGGCAGCGGCAGCGGCGGATGGTCCGGATGGGTCTCGGCCAGCTCTCCGCCCATGCCCGAGGCGAGCACGACGACCGCGATCACCACGGCCAAACCGGCCAGGGCAATGGCGATAATCACGATCAAGGCTCCCTGTACTTGATAAACGCAGCGCGGTGCGGAACGTCCTATGACGATCGTGCCACGATCGTCGCATGGAGTTGCGGCTTGGTTCCCAAGTGTTCCATCCGGGCGATTTTGTGCTGTGGAACGATATCGCGCCCGGCGCCCGCCCGCTGGTCGGCGATCAGATGGCCGGTACGGCCGCCGCGACCCGCGCGGGTCTGGTGTGCGCCGACCCCGCGGTCGCCGCGCGGGCCGGGGTACGGCCGGACGGGATCGTCGTCGACGCCGGGACCATGCCAACGGCGGCCCTGGTCGAGGCGTGCCTGTCCACAGGCCACGCCGTGCTCGTCACGCTGGACCGGCCGGACGGCGCGGCGACCGAGCCCGACCCAGGCGTGCTCGCCGCCGTCTCCGTGTACGCCTGGCTGGGCGTGCGCGTGTTCCGCGCCGACCCAAGGGACTCCGACCCGGTACGTCAGGTGCTCGACATGGTCGCCTCGATCAAGGGCACCCGCCCGCCGGCGCGCACCGTTCGCGGTCTCGCCTAGGTACCGATGGTCACCGGCCTTCGAAGACGGGCTGTTCCTTTTTCAGAAAGGCCTGGGTGGCCGCCGCGTGGTCGGCGGTTCGCGCGCAGGCGTCCTGGAGCTCGGCCTCGAGGTCCAGCGACTCGGCGAGCCCGGCGCTCGACGCCCGGCCGAGCGCCTCCTTCACCGCGCCGTACGCCGCGGTCGGCCCGACCGCGAGCTGTCCGGCCAGGGCGCGCGCCACCGTGTCGAGCTGATCCGCGGGCGCCACCTGGTTCACCAGGCCGATCTCCAAGGCCGCCGCGGCCGGCACGGGCTCGGCGAGCAGCAGCAGCTCGGCGGCCTTGGCCCGGCCGACCAGCCGCTGCAGGGTCCACGACATGCCGCTGTCGGGGGCGAGGCCGATTTTGGTGAACGCCGTGGCGAACGCGGCCCGCTCCGAGGCGATGATCAGGTCGCACGCGAAGGCGAGGGACGCCCCGGCGCCGGCGGCCATGCCGTTGACCGCGGCGACGACGGGTTTCCGCATCGACGTGATCCCCAGCACGATCGGGTTGTAGTGCTCCTGGACCGTGCCGTCCAGGCCGCGCCCGGACTCGAGGTTGGCCGCGTGCTCGCGCAGGTCCTGCCCGGCGCAGAAGGCCCGGCCGGAACCGGTCAGCAGTACGGCCCGCACCGTCGTGTCGCCGGCCGCCTCGTCGACCGCGGTACGCAGCGCCGTCTTCATCTCCACCGTGAGCGAGTTCATCGCCTCCGGCCGGTTCAGGGTGATCGCGGCCACCCCGTCCCGCACGTCGTACAGCACGGTTTCGGACACCGTCGTCCTCCAAAGCTCCTCGCGATCTACTGCAGGCAACCATCGACGAACCGAGAGGCCGCGGGCAAGAGCCGCGCCGCCTCGGCGTCGAAGAAGGCGGCGGCCGCGGTGCCCGGCCACCCCTCCGGCAACAGGGCCGCCGGCAGGCCTGGGTCCAGAAAGAGAAACTTGCGCCATTCGTGCACCAGGCTGCTCCGTACCGCGAAGGCCTGGTCGTCCGGCAGGTGCTCCGACCCCTGCACGGCGTCGTGCGCCCAGGTCAGCCACCGTTCGTACGTCCGCGCCAGCGTGCCGAGGTCCCAGGCCCGCATGACCAGCTCGCACGCGTCCCCGCCGAAGGCGGCCTGGAACCGGTCGGCCGTCAGGTGCTCTGCCTCGAGCAGGGCGTCGAGCTCGGGGGAGACGCGCGGGCTGAGCCATGTCGTCTCGTGCAGCGGCGCGTACCCCAGGTAGGCGAGCCCGGCCCGCAGCCGGGTCCGCCGCGCCCGGTCCCGCACGCGTTCCACGACGAGTAGATGCCATTGGCCGTCCCACGGCTGCGGGATGTCGCGGTAGATGCGTCGCGCCGCCTCGTCGAGCCGTTGCACCGCCCGCGGGGTGAGGGCGTAGCCGGGACCGGCGGCCAGCCGTACCGGCGCCAGCCAGGCCTGCCGGACCATGCGGGAAACGGCCGTACGGACGGCGGGCGCTGCGATGCCAAGCGGCGCCAGCATTTTGACCAGGGCGGCGATCGGGGCCTGACCGCCGCGCTCGCGGAGATGGTCGCCGTATAGATCAAAGAGGGCGGAGCGGGCATTCACCAGGCCAGCTTCGCACCTGAGTCGCTGGATCTGGGCGCTGATCGTTACCACTTCGCGCTCGGAAGACGAGATAATGGTGGACCACTAATGATGCGGATGCGGCAGGCGGCCACGCGGCCAATGGCGCCCGAAGGCCCAGGCGGCCCTAGGCAGGAAGGGGATATACGCATGGCGGCGATGAAGCCGCGGACAGGCGACGGTCCGCTTGAAGTGACCAAGGAGGGGCGCGGAATCGTCATGCGTGTCCCGCTGGAGGGTGGCGGGCGGCTCGTGGTCGAATTGTCGGCCGACGAGGCCAGCGAGCTTGGCGACGCGCTGAAAAACGTGGTCGGCTGACGCGCCCCACGACCTGCTCTTGGTGACGGCCCCGGTCCACGAGCCGGGGCCATCGCCGTGCCCGTGGATATTGCTCATCGACATTGCGAGGATTTGCCAGGAGGCGCCGGTGCCCGTCGAGACAAAACTGACCGTGGCGAGCGGTTCGCTGCGCGCGGCTGCCCCTTCGGCCGACGTGCTGGCCATTCCGCTCGGCGGGCAGGCTGACTCCGGAGTTACCGTCGATGACCGGTATGCCAAGGAGCTGACCGGGCTGCTCCCCGTCGATGCCGCCGAGCTGCTGGCGTACCACTCGGCGAAGGGCGAGGCCGGCGAGATCATCGCGACCCCCGTCCAGCTTGGGGCGGGCGTCGCCGAGGTCCTGCTGTACGGCACGGGCGACGACTCGCCGACCGCGCTGCGGCGGGTCGGAGCCCTGCTCGCCCGGCGTGCCAAGGGCCGCGGCACGCTGGCGATCGCGGCCCCGTCCGGCGATCATGCCGCGTTCGCCACGGGGCTGCTGCTGGGCACGTACGACTTCCGCATCGGCGCCGCGGCGAAGAAGGCCCCGGTTCAGACGATTGTCCTGGCGGGCGGCGACGCGGCCGCGGTGACCCGCGGTGGCGCGGTGGCCCGGGCCACGGCACTGGCCCGAGACCTGGCCAACACCCCCTCGCTGGACAAGTCCCCGGCCTGGCTCGCCGACCGGGCCAAGGAGATCGCCGCGGACGCCGGCCTGTCGCTGCGGGTCCGCGATGAGCACGAGCTGCGCGCCGGCGGGTTCGGCGGGCTGCTGGCGGTCGGCTCCGGCTCGGTACGGCCGCCGCGGCTGATCGAGCTGTCGTACGAGCCCGCGGGCGCGACGAGCCATGTCGTCTTGATCGGCAAGGGCATCACGTTCGACTCCGGGGGTCTGTCGCTCAAGCCCAACGACAACATGAAGCTGATGAAGACCGACATGGCCGGCGGCGCCGTGGTGATTGCGACGATGAGCGCGCTCGCCGACCTCGGTGTGACGGCCCGTGTCACCGGCCTGGTCGCGGCCGCGGAGAACATGCCGTCCGGCTCGGCCATGCGGCCCGGCGACGTGATCAGGCATTTCGGCGGCAAGACGTCCGAGGTGCTGAACACCGACGCCGAGGGCCGGCTGGTGCTGGCCGACGCGCTCGCCTACGCCGACGCCGAACTCGATCCCGACTTCGTCGTCGACATCGCGACGCTGACCGGCGCCGCCAGGGTCGCCCTCGGCACCCGGTGCGGCGCGCTGTACGCCACCGACGACGAGCTGGCCGAAGGCCTGGCGGGGGCGGGCGCGGCGAGCGGCGAACAGCTGTGGCGCATGCCGCTCGTCGGCGACTACCGGCAGGCCATCGAGTCCGACGTGGCCGACGTGGCCAACATCGAACGCAGCGCCGCCACCGGCGAGAAGATGGGAGCCGGCTCGATCATGGCCGCGCTGTTCCTCCGTGAGTTCGCCGGCGCGCGCCGCTGGGCCCACCTCGACGTCGCCGGGCCCGGCCGCTCGACGTCCGACGACGCCGAGATCGCCAAGGGCGCCACGGGCTTCGGTGCCCGCGCGCTGCTGACGTGGCTGGTGAGCATCTGAGGGACAGCAAGGCCCGTACGAAACTTTTTCGGCAGAGCCGCAATCCGCAACGCGTTCCGAGGCGAATACAGAGCGTGGAGAGCAGCGCTGGGCGAATGCCCCGTCCGTGGCAGCGCCGTTCCGGCGGCGGCGGTGACGGGCGGGCGGAGCTCGGGGCGTTGCTCGGCCGGGCGGCCCGCGGCGACCAGGACGCGTTCGAGCAGGTGTACGAGCAGGTCTCCGGTCCCGTGTACGGCCTGGTGCTCCGCGTCGTACGAGATCCGGCTCAGTCGGAGGAGGTCGCCCAGGAGGTCCTCGTCGACGTCTGGCGGACGGCCTCTCGCTACGACCCCGAGCGCGGCAGCGCGATCGCCTGGGTGATGACGCTGGCGCACCGCCGCGCCGTCGACCGGGTGCGGTCCGCGCAGGCGGCCGCCGACCGCGAGGAGCGGGTCGCCCGGGCCGACCGCGAGCACGACGAGGTCGCCGAGCACGTCGAGGCCCGGCTGGAGCGCGAGCAGGTCCGCCGCTGCCTCGGCACCCTCACCGACCTGCAGCGGGAGTCGGTGACACTCGCGTATTACAGCGGGTACACGTACCGTGAAGTAGCGGAGCTATTGCACGTACCGCTTGGAACGGTCAAGACGCGGATGCGCGATGGATTGATTCGGATGCGAGACTGTCTGGGGGTGGAGGATCAATGAAGCAGGAGCTCCACGCCCTGGTCGGTGCGTATGCCGTCGACGCCCTCGACGACCTCGAGCGGCGCCGGTTCGAAGACCACCTCGCCGAGTGCGAGAGCTGCGCCCGCGAGACCCGAGGGCTGCGAGAGGCCGCGGCCCACCTCGGCACCGCCGTGGCGACGCCGCCGCCGGCCCGGTTGCGCGAGAAGGTGCTGGCCGACGTGTCCCGGGTCCGCCCGCTCCCGCCGCAGCTCTCCAACGGACGCCCCCTCCGGCCGCGCGGTACGCCGTGGCTGCTCAACCTGGCCGCCGCCGCGTGTCTCGTGGTCGCAGTGATCATGGGTGCCGTCGCCGTGTTCGCGCAGCACCGCTACAACCAGGCAGAGGGCCGCAATCGTGAGGTCGTCCAGGTGCTCTCCGCCCCCGACAGGCAGGTGGAAAGCGCACCGGCCGAGACCGGCGGGACCGGTGGGACCGCCACCGTCGTCGCGTCCCGCTCCCAGAACAAGGCCATCGTCACGCTCGCCAAGGTGCCGGACGCGCCCAAGACCCGGACCTACGAGGTGTGGTTCATGGGGCCCAACAAGCCGCGCCCGGCGGGCCTGCTGAACGGCTCCGGCGAGATCGTCCTGGCCTCGGACCTGGGCGACGCAACCCAGATCGGGGTCACTGTCGAACCGAAGGGCGGCTCGGACCAGCCGACCACCGAGCCCTTCAGCATGGTCGCCCTGCCCACCTGAGGCCGCGCCGGCAGACTCCGGGGGCCGCCGGCAGTGCGCGGGAACGACCGCATGATCACGGCCGGCTAGTGGGCCTTGGTGCGGGGCTTCGCGCGGCGTCCGGGGGCCGGCCTGTCGCGGCGGTCGCGGCACGGGACGTCGCGGTGCCGGCGGACGGCGGCGACGACATCGTCGATCGAGGCGTCCCAGGCCGGCGTCACCGAGAGCGACCAACGCGGATCGGCCACGCCGGGCAGACCCCGCAC
Organism: Streptosporangiaceae bacterium; assembly: GCA_036555725.1. Lineage (GTDB taxonomy): Bacteria > Actinomycetota > Actinomycetes > Streptosporangiales > Streptosporangiaceae > CALAED01. The sequence goes on from DATBKU010000090.1 coordinate 46,331, forward strand.
CTTGATGGCCAGGATCTCCGCACCGGGGGCCGGGCGGTCGGCCTCGCCGCGCGGCAGGAACGTCAGATGGTGCTGATGGCCACGTCCGGACGGGATCCCCTGGCTCCAGGCGCAGACCGCGGCCAGGTCGTCCCACGGCAGCACCCGGCCGCCCCGTCGCGGCCAGCCCGCAGGCCGCCGGACTCCCTCCGCGGAGATCTCGAGCACCGGGCGCCCGGCCGCCAGATTGCCGATCATGGTGAGGGCGCCGCCCGCGAACAGCACCACGCCGACGGCCCCGAGCAGCAGGAACAGCACCCCGCCCACGCTCGCCGGGTGGGCGAGACCGCCCACGATGAACGCCGCCGAAACGCCGCACAACAGCACCCGCCCGGCGATCTGCAGGACCGTACGCCCGGTCGGCCGCAGCCGTACCCGCAGATCAGCCGAATTAGCGCTTGAGGGCACAGAGCAGCCCGTCGCCGACCGGCAGCATCATCGGCACGAGGTCCTCGTCTTCGCGGATCATGCGGCCCACCTCGCGGATGGCGACCGTCTCCGGATCGCGCTGGGTGGGGTCGGCCACGCGGTCGTGCCACAGCGCGTTGTCGAAAGCGACGATGCCGCCGGCCCGCAGCAGCCGCAGCGCCTCGCCCAGGTAATCCGGGTACTCGTCCTTGGCGGCGTCGCAGAACACCAGGTCGTACGCGCCGTCGGTGAGCCGGGGCAGCACGTCGAGGGCGCGCCCGGAGATCAGCCGGGCCCGCGACGAGGCGAACCCGGCCTCCGCATAGGCCTCCCTGGCCAGCCGCTGATGCTCGGGCTCGACGTCGACGCTGGTCAGTACCCCGTCCGGACGCATGCCGCGAAGCAGCCAGATGCCCGACACACCGCAGCCCGAGCCGATCTCGACCACCGTACGGGCGTTGATCGTGGCGGCGAGGAAGCGTAGGGTCGACCCGCCCGCGGCCGCGATGGGGCTCGCGCCGACCTCGATCCCACGGCGGCGGGCGGTGCGCAGCGGCTCGTCCTCCGCGAGGTAGTCCTCCACGTAGGCCAACGTGGCCGCGGTCGCGTCGATGGCGTCCTCCTGGGGAACTTGTGCCTGCTGAGGCACACACTATCGCTGCCCGGGAACGATGGCGCGTTTCGTCACGTTCTCACGGTGTCGGTCGTCTACGCCCCAGCCCTGGCGAGCCGCTTCGTACCCGTACGCCGGTAGGCGTGAAAGGAAGTTTCGGGCACCATGGTGGTCTCAGCACTCGCATATAACGGTGCGGTGGGAGTGGCTCCCCGCCGGGGGGCGTCCCGCCGGGCGGCTGGAAGGGGCGGCGTGACGACGTACGACCGGGATCATGCACCCGCGGCCGCGGAGTGGACACCGCCGTCGTGGGACGAGGTCGTCCGTGAGCACTCCGGCCGGGTCTACCGTCTCGCCTATCGCCTGACCGGAAACCAGCACGACGCCGAAGACCTCACGCAGGAGGTCTTCGTCCGTGTGTTCCGGTCCCTGTCCAACTACACGCCGGGGACGTTCGAGGGGTGGTTGCATCGCATCACCACCAACCTGTTCCTCGACATGGCGCGCCGCCGCCAGCGGATCCGGTTCGAGGGGCTCGGCGACGACGCCGCGGGCCGGCTGGTCGGCCGTGAGCCCACGCCCGCGCAGGTGTACGACGACAGGAACTTCGACGCCGACATTCAAAACGCGCTCGACGCGCTGGCCCCGGAGTACCGGGCCGCCGTGGTGCTCTGCGACATCGAGGGACTGTCGTATGAGGAGATCGCGGCGACGCTGGGGGTCAAGCTGGGCACGGTGCGCAGCCGCATCCACCGCGGCCGCGCCCAGCTGCGCGAGGCGCTGAACCACCGGGCCCCGCGCCGATCCCAGAACGGCGCGGCGGCGGAGTCCACCGAGTCCACGGAGGGTCCAACAGGGTGAGTCATCTCGGGGAGCGGATCACGGCACTGGTCGACGGTGAGCTGGATCACGATGAGCGCGACCGCGTGCTCGCCCACCTCGCCGGCTGCGCACAGTGTCGCGCCGAGGCCGAGGCGCAACGCCGGCTCAAGCGGCGGCTGCGCTCCATCGCCGACGCGACCCCGTCACCCGACCTCCTCACCCGCCTGTACGCGATGGGCGAGCCGGGCGGGCCGATCCCGCCGCGGGCCCGTCCCATGCCGGGAACGACCAAGCCGCCTGTCGTGCCGCGCCCCAGAGCCCGGCGTCCCCTCGATAACCGGCCCGGCGGCAAAGGCCGCCGCCTGCCGCGCGTGCGGTACGTGGCCGTGGGCGTCGCCACCCTCGCCGTCCTCGGCGTCGGCACCGCGGGGTTCATGGCCGGAGCCGACCAGGGCAAGCTGCCCCGGGTCGCGCCGTCGCTCGAGCAGTACGCCGTCGAGCATGCGCTGACGTCGGGCGATGTGCCCGTGACCGACAAGGATCCGGCGGGGGAACCCGCCCAGAGCCCCCCGTGAGCGCTTATCTGGTGTCGGACCAGGGGCACCGCGGCAGGCACGGCGCGTGGCTGGCGGGCGGACTCGCCACCGCGCTCGTCCTGCTGTGGACGATGACCGCCGGCGACGCACGCGCCAATCCGGCCACCAGACGCTCCGACCCCGGTGCCTTGCAGCTGCTCAAGAACGCCGGTGCGGCCGTACGCTCCACTCCATACGAGGGCATGCAGCTCATCACCACGTGGAGCGACACCGGTGCGACCACGTCGCTGATCCGGGTGGCGCACACCCCCGGCCAGGGCACGTACATCGAGGTTCGGCGCACCACGGCGGACGCCGGCGGACAGACCTTCGAGCCCGACACCGACGCCTCGCGCGGCGGGCTGACCGGCTTCACGCCGAAGATGCTCGACATCATGTTCCGCAACTACTCGGTCGTGTACGCCGACGAGGGCGCCATCGACAAGTCGGTGTGCGGTCGCCCGGCCCGCGTGGTCGAGGCCCGCCGCCCCAACGGCTCGCCGGCCGGCCGGTTCTGGATCGACCGCGACACCGGGCTCATGCTGCACCGTGAACTGATCGACGGCCAGGGCCGGGCGGTCAGCATCACCGGGTTCTACGACATCCACATCGGCCGTCCCAAGCAGCAGTCGCAGCCGCACATGCGAAATGTCGCCACGCCCTGGGGGCACGAGCTTGCCGCGGCCGATCTAGGCCTCCTGCGCAGCGGCGGCTGGACGGTGCCGGCGGCGCTGCCGGGCCAGCTCCAGCTGTACGAGGCGCGCCGGGCCGACGGCGACGGAGTGGTTCATCTCGGGTACTCCGACGGGCTGTCCGCCGTGTCGGTGTTCATCCAGCGGGGCGCGCTCGACGAGACGCGGTTCGCCCACTGGCGCAAGATCGAGCGGGGCGGGCGTACGGTGTTCGAGCACAACGCCCTGCAGCGCTATGCGGTCTGGGCCAGCGACGGTTACGTCTACACGGTGCTGGCCGACGCCCCACAGGGCACGGCCGACGCGGTTGTCGCGGCTCTCCCGCATGGGGGCATCGGTTTCTGGGGACGTCTGGGGCGCGGGCTGAAGCGACTGGGTTCCTGGTTCAACCCGTTCGACTAAGATTTCGGGCTTTACATCGACCACACGGCCCGAGCGGCACGCTGAAACCGTACGACCTAGAAAATCGCCCACGAGGAGACGGGTAATGACGGACGACAGCCGCGAACCGCTAGGCGACCCCGAGCGGGAGGAAGCAGCGCCGCAGGCGGCCGACGGCGCCGAGGCCGAGCCGGCCGAGGGATTCGCTCCGCCCGACGCTTACGACGACCGGCTGCTGGTGTCGGCTCCCACCCCGGCCGCCGGCCGGGGCCCGGTCGAGCAGCAGCCCAGGCCGGGCTTTGTGCCGCACAACCAGCCACCGTACGGATGGTCCCCCGAGCCGCCCCGGCCGTACGCCGGGGCCTACCCGGGCGGCCAGGCCACCAGGCCGAGCGCACCGCCGCCGCCCCCGAACCCGAGCGGCATGGGCACCCCGAGCGGGCAGAGCGGGCCGGGTGGCCCCGGCGGTCCTGGCGGGCCGGCCGGCGCCGGCGGGCCTTCCGGGCCCATAGGCCCCGGCCCGAACTGGGCGCCGCTGCCCGCATCCCCGGCACCGGCCCGGCGACTGCCCGGCGTCGGCGCACTGACCATCATCGGGCTGATCATCGCCCTGGTGGCGGGCGCGCTGGGCGCTGGCATCGGCGTGCTGGCCTCGGGCAACGACAAGACCGGCGGCGGCAGCGTCGACCTGGGCGGCAGCTCGAACACCGGCAGCAACACGGGGGCCGTGAACCGTGCGCCGAACTCGGTCGCCGGCATCGCCAAGAGGGTGCTGCCCAGCGTCGTGATGATCAAGATTGAGGGGAACGGCGAAACCGGCGCCGGGACCGGGTTCATCATCAAGGGCGGCTACATCCTGACGAACAACCACGTGGTCGCCGCGGCCGCCAACGGCGGCGACATGCAGGTCGTCTTCAACGACCAGAAGACCACGTCGGCCACGGTCGTCGGGCGCGACCCTTCGTCGGACATCGCGGTCATCAAGCCGGGCACGACCAACGGCCTGCCCGCGCTCGAGCTCGGCAACTCCGACGACATCGCGGTCGGCGACCCGGTGATGGCGGTCGGCTCGCCGCTCGGCTTGGCCGGTTCGGTGACCGAGGGCATCGTCAGCGCGCTCAACCGGCCCGTCCAGACACAGGGCGAGGGCGGCGGCGACGCGGCGATCCTCAACGCGATCCAGACCGACGCCGCGATCAACCCGGGCAACTCCGGTGGTCCGCTCGTCGACGCGCAGGGCCGGGTCATCGGCATCAACTCGGCCATCGCCACCCTCGGCGGCCAGGGCCTCGGCTCCGGCGACCAGGGCGGCAACATCGGCGTGGGCTTCGCCATCCCGATCAACCAGGCGAAGCGGGTCGCCGAGCAGCTCATCAACAACGGCGGCAAGGCCTCCCACGCGATCATCGGCGCCACCATGGACCTGCAGTACCAGGGCAACGGTGTCAAGATCGCGGCCACGACGCAGCAGGGTCAGCCGCCGCTCGTGGCGGGTGGGCCGGCGGAGAAGGCGGGGCTGAAGCCCGGCGACGTCATCACCAATTTCGACGGCAAGCCGGTCACCCAGCCCGAGGAGCTGATCGCCCTGATCCGCAGCCACGCGCCCGGTGACAAGGTGAAGCTGACCTACCAGCGCGACGGGAAGTCGACCACGGTCGAGCTCACGCTGGCCGGATCGAATTGATCACAAAGCGGGCTGACGACTGATCCGCCCGCGCAGGTTACGCTGTGGAGGCCGGGCCGATCGGGCCCGGCCTCCGGCGCTGTGTGGAGGACGGGTGTTCGACGTCGGGTTCGGCGAGTTCCTGCTGCTGGGGGTGCTCGCCTTGGTCATTTTCGGTGATCGGCTGCCCTCGGTCGCCCAGCAGGCGGGCCGCGCCCTGCGGCAGCTTCGCCAGCTGGCCAACAGCGCCAAGCACGACCTGCAGGAGGGCCTCGGCCCGGAGTTCGCCAACTTCGATCCAGCCGACCTGAATCCCCGCAGGTTCGTACAGAAGCACCTGCTCAGCGACGTCGACGACGACCCACCGTCGTACGAACCGCCCGAGACCCCCGAGTGGTCCGACGGCGAACGCCCGCCGTTCGACCGCGAAGCCACCTGAGACACGCCCCGATAGCGCTATCAGTTCACCTTGCCGCCGAAGAAGACCTGCACCTCTCGGATGAGCCCGTCCCGTACGGTGATCGCCTCGACGTTGCGGTACCTGTCGCCCGTGGCGAGTTCGTACTCGTAGTAGACGAAGACAAGCTCGTCATCGGCGGGCGTGACGTTCAGTTGCCGCTGCTCCTTGAAGTGGTCGGCGGTCGGGAAGCAGCGTTCGAAGAAGGTCGCCTTGTCGAGGTGGTCGTCCTGCGGACTGGTGAAGCTGAAATCGTCGGCGTAGAGAGCGAAGGCGGCGGCGCGGTCCTGCGACCGGTAGTACCGGAATGCCGCGTCGACGACGCTCGTCGGGCTCTCGGGCATCTCGTCCCTCTCTGGTCGGTGAGGTTGGGTCAGTCTCCGGCGAGGACGGCCTGGGCGAGGGCGATGACCTCTTTGTCCATTGCCTCCCGCGACGGGTAGTGCCATCGGCCGTAGTCCACGTACACCAGCAGGTTTCCCCGTCGTACGAAGATCGAACTGCTGCGCGACAGCCCCGACTTGCTGGGAGAGGCCTTGGGAGTCCCGCCGCCCGAGCATCCGCCCGCCGTCAGCACGATCGTCGGCACGATCGTCAGCACCAGACTCGCCGTCGTACGACGCACCACGGGCTCCTTCCGCTGGGCACAACATGGCGCCCGCACCACACACGGGACCGCGACCGACAACATCGACGCCGGCCACGATCTCGCAGTTCCCTCCGTCCGTCACCGCTGCGATCAGCCGGCGGCGAGGGTCTCGGGGTCGAGGACCTTGGTGTTCTGGGCCGCGGCGATGCGCCATTGACCGTCGTCCTTCGCCAGGACGTACAGCGGGGTGCCCGGAACCGCGTCGGGGTGGTCGGCCACCAGGGCGGCCGGATCGTCGTGTCCACGAAACACCTCGTCGAGCCGCTGCCCATCGCGGGTGACCGGGCGTTGGCGGATCTTGACCGCGGCGATGTCGGGGCGGATGAACAGGATGTACTCGGCCTCGTAGGTGGCGGTCACCGGCAGGTCGATCGATCCGGGCAGCACCTTGTGGGTGAAGGCGCTGATCTCCTCGAAACCGGTCAGCCGCTTCCCGTGGGCGGTGGTCCAGACGCTGTCCTGGCGGAACGCGCTCATGAACGCATCCGGAAGCGCGTGCTGCTGGGCGTACTGGACTTCGGCGACCAACGCCACGATGGCGTCCACGTCTTCCTGGGTAACCCTGACGCCGGCGACCTGGGGCTGCATGATGTGTCCTCCACGAGCACGGATGCGGCTTGACGTGCCGCCCGCGGTCTTCGGCCGGCACACCGACAGCCTCCAACCTCAACCGCGGTTGAGGTCAACGGCGCCTGGCGGCGTGGGTCAGCGAGACGTGGGGGACAGGCCGAGCTGGCGACCGAGGAGGCCGCGGGACCGGCCCGAGAGCTTGTCGGCGATGGTGCGCAGCTCCTTGGCGGCCGGTGAGTCGGGGTCGGACAGCACCAGCGGACGGCCCTCGTCGGCACCCTCACGCAGCCGTACATCGATCGGCACCTGGCCGAGCAGCGGCACGCGGGTGCCGAGCGTCTGGGTGAGCGCGTCGGTGACCGCCTGGCCGCCGCCCGTGCCGAACACGTCGGTGCGCTCGCCGCAGTGCGGGCAGGGCAGGTACGACATGTTCTCGATCACGCCGACGATCTGCTGATGCGTCTGGGCGACGATGGCGCCGGCCCGCTCCGCGACCTCGGCGGCCGCCTTCTGCGGCGTGGTCACGACGAGGATCTCGGCCGAGGGGAGCAGCTGCGCCACCGAGATGGCGATGTCACCGGTGCCCGGAGGCAGGTCCATCAGCAGGACGTCGAGATCGCCCCAGTACACGTCGGAGAGGAACTGCTGCAGCGCGCGGTGCAGCATCGGGCCCCGCCACACCACCGGCGAGTTGCCCGGGGTGAACATGCCGACCGAGATCACTTTGATGTCGTACGACGACGGCGGCATGATCATGTCTTGGACCTTGGTCGGCGAGGAGGTCACGCCGAGCATGCGCGGCACCGAATGGCCGTAGATGTCCGCGTCGACGACCCCGACCTTGCGGCCGGAGGCGGCCAGCGAGGCGGCCAGGTTGACCGTGATCGACGACTTGCCGACGCCGCCCTTTCCGCTCGCCACGGCGTACACCTTGGTCAGCGAGTTGGGCTTGGCGAACGGGATCTCGCGCACCGGCCCGGCGGCGCCGCGCAGCTTGGTCTGCAGCGCCTTACGCTGCTCTTCGCTCATCACATCGAGCTCGACCCGCACCGACGAGACGCCGGGCACCTTCGAGACCGCCTCGGTGACGTCGGAGGTGATCTTGTCGCGCAGCGGGCAACCGGCGACGGTCAGATAGACGTTGACCAGCACGGACCCGTCGGCCGCTATGTCTACGTTCTTGATCATGTCGAGCTCGGTGATGGGACGCCGGATCTCCGGATCGTTCACCGTTGCGAGCGCCTCGGTCACCAGCTCGATCGTGGGGGCTGCCATGTCCTCATGGTATGAACTCCATAGCCCCTCGGCGAACTCGGGTTGGTGCGCCTACCATCGCTAGGTGGCCACCACACTGCCGGAGACGATCTCCGCGGAAGAACTCGCGGTCTGGCGGACCATGCTCCGCGTGCAGGTGCAGATCTCCCGGCGCCTGCAGACCGATCTGCTGGCCGAGCACGACATCGCCCTCGGGTCGTACGACGTGCTCGTCCACCTCGCCGAGGCCCCGGGCGGCCGGCTCCGCATGAACGATCTGGCGCACCGGGTGCTGCTGTCCCGCAGCGGGCTGACCCGGCTGGCCGACCGGCTGCAACGGGAGGGGCTGATCGAGCGCGAGTCCTGCGAGAGCGATGCTCGCGGACTGTTCGCCGTCATCACCCCCGCCGGCCGGGAGCGGATGACGGGGGCGACCCCGACCTACCTGCGCGGCATCCAGAACTACGTGCTCAGCCGCCTCGACCCCGAAGAGCTGCGTCAGTTCGGCATGATCTTGGACAAGCTCGAACGCTAGCGCCGGATGTCACAACGGGCGGCGCCGTCCCGTCTAAGGGTGGCTGGTAGTCACCCACGGAGCGGACTGCGTCATGATGAGGCCTGTGATCGACGTCTTCGAGGATCACCGCGACCTGTTGTTCGCCGTGGCGTACCGGATGCTCGGTACCGCCGCCGACGCGGAGGACGTGGTGCAGGACGCCTGGCTGAAGTGGTCGGCCGCAGATCGCTCCGATGTGGCCGAACCCAAGGCCTATCTCGTCCGGATCGCCACCAACCTGGCCCTCGACCGGCTGCGGTCGGCGCGGGCGCAGCGCGAGGCGTACATCGGACCCTGGCTGCCGGAACCAGTGCTGACCACCTCGGATGCCGCGGAGGACGTCGAAATGGCCGAATCGGTTTCGATGGCGATGTTGGTCGTGCTGGAAACGCTGACCCCGCTGGAACGCGCCGTCTTCGTCCTACGTGAGGTGTTCGGCTTCTCCTACGGCGAGATCGCCGAGGCCCTCGACCGCTCTGAGCCGTCCGTACGGCAGCTGGCCCACCGTGCCCGCGAACACGTGCAGGCCCGTCGTCCCCGGTTCGAGAGCAGCAAGGAGGAGCGGCGGCTGGCCACCGAGCGGTTCATCGACGCCGCGCTCGGCGGGGACATCAACGCGCTGATGGAGGTGCTGGCGCCCGACGTCACGCTGTGGACCGACAGCGGCGGCAAGGTGCGCGCCCCGCGCCGCGTGATCGAGGGCGCCGACAAGGTGAGCCGCTGGCTGTCCGCGGTGGCCGGCCAGCCGTACGCGGGCGTCGAGCCCAAGGACATGACCCTGCAGACCCTTGAGCTCAACGGGGTGCCCGGCATCGTGATCTACGGGCCCGCCGGGCCGATCGCGGCGTTCGTGGTCGACACCGCCGACGACGGCCTGGTGCGGACGGTCCACGTCGTGGCCAATCCCGACAAGCTGCGGGCGCTGGCGGAGGGTCGCGAACTGCCGTTCTAGAGCGCCGCTAACTCGGGTTCTCCAGCCACCATTCGGTGAACTCGCGGCACCGGCCGTCCGCGCCGAACCGGATCACCCACAGGTTGCTGAACACCTTCTGGAGGGTCCGGTACGTCGTCCGGCCCTGCACGATGCTGACGTCCGGCGTCTCGGCCAGCGCCTGCCACTCGAACGTGGTCTCGCCGGGCTCGTCGAGGCGGTCCAGCCAGCTCCGGACGATCTCGTCGCGGCCCTGCCACGGCTGCGCGTGCGGCTCGGTGAAGTACGCGGCGTCCTCGGTGAACAGCGCGCCGATGTCGGCGGGGTCGTTGGTCTCCCACGCCTTCCGATAGGCGCCGATCCAGTCGGCCAACGTCATTTATCAACCTTGCGACGCTTGGCGCCGATCATGAACGGGCCTTTGCCCGCGGTGGTGGCGGGCGTCGGCACCGGCCGTACGGCCGCGTAGCCGGCGGGGTGGTCGGTCGTCGTCTCGCCGACGGGGGTGAGGCGGATGACGTACGACTCCTTCGCCCACCGCTCGGCCTGCTCCTGGTCGCCGTTGAGCCGCTCCTTGGCGAGGACGGGGACGACGGCGTCCCATTCCTCGGTGCCCGGCTCGACCTCGCTGACCTCGGCCACCCAGGACACCAGCCGGCCGCCCTTGTCCTTGCTGCTCACCGTGACGGTGACCCGCTCGGCCTCGGGCAGCCCCGGCAGCGGCTGCTCGCCCTCCCCGCCCGTCACCAGGTACGCGGCACCGCCGTGCTCCGGGGTGCTGTGCCAGATGTGCCAGGCCGCCCGCGGCTGCGGAAGGCCGGGTACGTCGATCCACATCAGCCCCGTCTTCTTGGTGGCCTCCTCGACCAACGCGGCTTCGTACTCTCCCACCCCGGCAGGGTCTCACATCGGGGACGCCTGGGTAGCATCCGGCCATGCTGCGATCTCGCCGTTCCACCCTGGCCGTCCCGGGCAGCAACACTCGGTTCCTGGAGAAGGCGCAGGGCCTGCCCGCCGACGAGGTCTTCCTCGACCTCGAGGACGCGGTCGCACCGGCCGCGAAGGAGGACGCGCGCAAGAACGTCGTCGCGGCCCTCAACGACGGCGACTGGGCGGGCAGGGTACGGGTCGTACGGGTCAACGACGTCACCACGCAGTGGACGTACCGCGACGTCATCGAGGTCGTCGAGGGCGCCGGCGCCAACCTCGACTGCGTGCTGCTACCGAAGGTACGGGACGCCGCGCAGGTGCAGTGGCTCGATCAGACGCTCACCCAGATCGAGCTCGCGATGGGGTATGAGCCAGGCCGAATCGGCATCGAGGCCCAGATCGAGGACGCCGTTGGAGTCACTCGTATCGATGCGATCGCGGCGTCGTCCTCGAGGCTGGAGACGTTGGTGTTCGGGCCGGGCGATCTCATGGCCTCGATCAACATGAAGACGCTGGTGGTGGGGGAGCAGCCGCCGGGGTACACCGAGGGCGACGCCTACCACTACGTCCTGATGCGCATTCTCATCGCCGCCCGCGCCCACGACCTGCAGGCCATCGACGGGCCGTACTTCAACGTCCGCGACGTCGAGGCGTTCCGGCGGGTCGCCCGGCGATCCGCGGCGCTGGGCTTCGACGGCAAATGGGTGCTGCACCCGGCGCAGATCGACGCCGCCAACGAGGTGTACTCCCCGGCGCAGGACGACTACGACCACGCCGAACTGATCCTCGACGCGTACGACCACTACACCACGGTGGAGCGGCGCGGCGCCGCCCGGCTCGGCGACGAGATGATCGACGAGGCGTCCCGCAAGATGGCCCTCGTCATCGCCACCAAGGGCCGTGCCGCCGGCCTCCGGCGTACCAAGACGTTCGAGCCGTAAGGGAGCGCCATGTCTCGACTCGCCCAGACCGAAGGCCTGACCGACGTCCAGCAGGAGATCATCGCCACCGTCCGCGCCTTCGTCGACAAGGAGATCCTCCCGGTCGCGTCGGCGCTGGAGCATGACGACGTCTATCCGGCCGAGATCGTCGAGGGCATGCGACAGCTTGGCCTGTTCGGCCTCATGATCCCGGAGTCGTACGGCGGTCTCGGCGAGTCGCTGCTGACGTACGCGCTGGTCGTGGAGCAGCTCGCCCGCGGCTGGATGAGCGTATCCGGGATCATCAACACGCACTTCATCGTGGCCTGGATGATCGCCCACCACGGCACCTCGGAGCAGCGCGACCATTACCTGCCGCGCATGGCGTCCGGCGAGATCCGCGGCGCCTTCTCCATGTCTGAGCCGGGCTGCGGCTCGGACGTCTCGGCCATCCAGACCCGGGCCGTCCCGGACGGCGACCACTACGAGATCACCGGGCAGAAGTACTGGCTCACGAACGGCGCCACCGCGCGGCTGGTAGCCACCCTCGTCAAGACCGACCCGTCCGCCGGACACCGCGGCATGACCACCTTCCTGGTCGACAAAGAGCCCGGGTACGGCGAGGTCGCCCCCGGTCTGACCATCCCCGGCAAGATCGACAAGATGGGCTACAAGGGCGTCGAAACCACCGAGCTGCTCTTCGACGCCTACCGCATCCCCGCGACGCGGATCCTCGGCGGCGAGCCCGGGCGCGGCTTTTACCACATGATGGACGGCATCGAGGTAGGCCGGGTCAACATCGCGGCGCGCGGCAGCGGCGTGGCGGTGCGCGCCTTCGAGCTGGCGATCTCGTACGCCCAGCAGCGAGAGACGTTCGGCCGCCGCATCGCCGATCACCAGGCGATCCAGTTCCGGCTGGCCGAGATGGCCACCAAGGTCGAGGCGGCGCACCAGATGGTCGTGATGGCCGCCCGCCGCAAGGACTCCGGCGCCCGGAACGACCTCGAGGCCGGCATGGCCAAGTACCTCGCCAGCGAGTACTGCAAGGAGGTCGTCGAGGACGCCTTCCGCATCCACGGCGGCTACGCCTACTCCAAGGAGGCCGAGATCGAGCGCCTCTACCGCGAGGCCCCGATGCTCCTCATCGGTGAGGGCACCGCAGACATCCAAAAGATGATCATCGCTCGCCGCCTCCTCGAGGAGTACGCGGCGCGTTCGTAGTACGGGCCGCGTGCTCAGGGAGCCAGCGGCTCAATGCCGGCCGGGCGGTCGCGGTAGGTCTCCCACCAACGCAGGATGCTCTCGATCTTCGCGTCGAAGTCCGGGTCCCGGCGCGGCCAGAGGTCCCGTGGAGCCGAGAGCAGCCGCCGGTGCCCGTCGTACAGCTGCAGCGAAACGACCCTGCCGCCACGGCGCAGGCGGACGACCTCGATTTCCGCGATCTCGTTCCAGATGATGATTTGCTGCAGCAGCGGGCCGCTGGTCACGATGCCCTCCGGCGACAGCCGGATCGCACCCTGCCCGACGGCCGCGGTGACCAGCGGGGCGCTGCGGACGGCGACCACGATGACGGCGGCCAGGACCACGACGACTACGATCATGTTTCCCGTGCCGGCGGCCAGCCAGATCGCCGCCGCTCCGCCGACGAGCAGCACGACCAACAGCAATCCGACGGTCGAACCCACCCAGAAGCCAGTTCCGGTTGTCCTCAGCAGATCCTCATCATCACTCGTCACACGGGCGTTATTCCCCGTGAGCGCGAATCATGCCGAGAAATGTCACCGACCGTAGGGGTGGTGGTTGTTGCTGCTCTGCTCGTCAGCGTCGGCGCCGAACATCTTGGTCCACTCCGACGCGCTCTGCCCCTGCGGCTCGGCCGACCGCGCGGGCGGCTGCTGACCGTACTGGTCCGGCGGCCGCTGCTGTTGCTCGTAGTCCTGCTGGTCGGACGGCTGCTGGTGGTAGTACGACTGCGGCTGCTGGCCGTACGGCTGCTGCCCGTACGGCTGCTGGCCGTACGGCTGCTGCTGGCCGTACTGGTCGGGCCGGTCGGATGGCTGCTGGGGCTGCTGCTGACCGTATCCGTACGGCTGCTGTTGCGCTGCGTAACCCTGCTGCCCGTACTGCTGCTGTCCGTACTGCTGCTGTCCGTACTGCTGCTGGTCGTACGGCTGCTGCCCGTAGCCCTGCTGCCCGTAGCCCTGTTGGCCGTACCCCTGTTGGCCGTACGGCTGCGCGGGCTGCTGCTGGCCGTACGGCTGCTGCCCGTACACCTGCTGTGGCGCCTGCCCGGCGTACTGCGCGTGCCACTGCTGCATCGCGTAGACCTTGCGGTCGAACTCGGGATCCGGCATCGACCAGTAGTGCATCGGCGCCCACGTGCGACGCCGTCCGCCGGTCGTGAACTCCACCGCGGCCCGCCGGGCGAGGAAGAACGTCGTCGGCTGGATGGCGCGCACCTCGTGCCAGCCGTACGTCTTGGTCGTCCAGCCGTGCAGCGTGATGCCCTGCTGGGTGAGCGTGACGCCGAACCGCGCGTACCAGTAGAAGTAGAAGGCGAAGAATCCGGCGAGGATGAGCGCGACGAAGGCGCCTCCGCCGAAGCCCACCGCCGCCCGCATCAGTGCGATCAGCAGCCAGATACCCGCCAGTACCAGATAGATGATTCGTTGTTTGACATCCAGCCGAAATTCAAGGCGCTGCACAGTGCCCGACCCCCTCGTGTGGTGCGTCCCTGCCAAGTCTTGGGCTGCCGCGGGCCCGCCCTTGGGACTGGCCACCCTACCTATGATGCGGCAGTACGCCCCAAACGTCAGGGCTTCGCGAGCGACAAGGCCGTGACCGGTCGGCCGCTACGTACGGGGCTGGAGTACGCCCCAGTCGGTCAGGGCATCGACGAGACCGTGGGTGGTCGGCAGGACCAGCAGCTCGGCCGTGTCGACCCAGCGGGCGTCGGCGGCATCGTCGCCGGGTCGCAGGGCGCCGCCGATGGGTGTCGCCGCGTAGTCGTAGATGTCGTAGACGACCCCGTCCGGACGGGACCGCTCGACCACCCCGACGAGATCGCCGATCTCGGCCTCCAGCCCGGTCTCCTCTCGCAACTCGCGCGCGATCGCGGCGGCGTCGGACTCACCCGGCTCGACCCGCCCGCCCGGCAGCGACCAGAGCCCCTCGCCCGGGGGGTGACCGCGTTTGATCAACAGCAACCGGCCGTCTCCGTCGCGTACCACCGCGCCCACACAACGCACCCGCACGGGTCAAGTATCTCCTCCGGACCTTGACGTGACGACAGGCAGCAGCGACCGTGAGTAATCGTGAGGACGGAGCCGGCGTGCTCGCGCTGCGGAGGACGACTGCACGCGCCGAACTACTGGTCGAGCGACTGGACCTGCGACGTACACGGCGCTGTGCTGCCCCTGCAGCCGCCGCGGAGCCCGTCCAAGGACGGCCTGAACGGCGCGCTGCGCGACGCCCGGGTGCCGTTGTGGGTGCCGTGGCCGCTGCCGCTTGGCTGGCTGGTCACCGGGTTCCAGCAGGCGGGCGACGAACGCACCGGGTCGCGGGCGTGCGCGGTGGCGCTGTCCGGGCCCGCCCTGCTCAGCGGTCCCGCCGACATGCTGCTCGTGGCCGAGGACCTCGGAGCCGGCCTCGGGGCCTACTACGCCGGGCTCGACGGCCCCGATCCGGGTGGGGTCTTCGACGCCTCGCCACCGCACGCGAAGGCGGAGATCCGCGGTCACCCGGTGCCGCTGTGGGCCGTCGACGCCGGCCCCGACCGAGCGGTGTACGTCGGTGAGGCGCTGGGCCACTGGCTGTGGGCGGTGCTGTGGCCGAGCGACGCGGGTGTGCTCATGCTCGAGCAACTGCACCTGCGCGATCTGCGCGACCCCGATATGGAGCTGGACATCCCGTACGGCGCGAGCTGCCCGCGCCTGCGCTGAGAGACTGAGCCTGCCGTGACGGGAGTGCACTAGGGTTCCTCCCCCGGGTACGTATGGGCCGACGGGGGGAAGCGCTGGCACGGATGAACACCTTCTTCAACCTCAGGTTCTTCGGTGAAGCTTTCATCACGCTTTTCGTGATCACCGATCCGCTGGGGGTTGTGCCGGTGTTCCTCGCGCTCACCCGCGGCTACGCCGACCGGCAGCGCAAACGACTGGCCCGGCAGGCGGCGGTCGTGGCGTTCGGGGTGATCGTGGGGTTCGCCGCGTTCGGCCAGTCGCTGCTGAAGTTCCTCGGCATCACCGTGCCCGCGCTGCAGCTCGCCGGCGGGCTGTTGCTGCTGCTCGTGGCGCTCGACCTGCTGACGGGCAAGGTCGAGCCGCCCGCCGACAAGGCGCGGAGCAACGTGAACGTCGCGATGGTGCCGCTGGGCACCCCGCTGCTGGCCGGGCCCGGCGCCATCGTGGCCACCATCGTGTTCGTGCAGCGCGCCGACCACGCCGGACAGGTCGTCGCCCTCGGCGTCGCGATCGTCGCCGTGCACATCGTGCTATGGCTGACCATGCGGTTCTCGATCGGCATCATCCGCATAATCAAGGACAATGGGGTGGAACTGGTGACCCGGATCGCCGGCCTGCTGCTCGCGGCGATCGCCGTACAGCTGTCGGCCGAGGCCGTCGAGGCCTTCATCAAGGCCGGTTGACGCGTCATCAAGGAGCCATGGATTAGGGATAGGGTGCTGTGCCGTGGATGCGCGCATCGAACAGGTCGTGACGTCAGGCAAGTGCGTCATCGACGATGAGGAATTTGAGGTCGAGAGCAACACGTGGATCGTCGGCGACGACGACGCGGTCATTGTGATCGACCCGGGGCACGACGCCGAGGCGGTCCTCAAGGTCGTCGACGAGCGTGAGGTCATGGCGGTGATCTGCACGCACGGCTACGAAGACAGCGTGGGCGCGGCGGTGGAGGTGGCCGAGGCCGACGAGGACGACCCGGCGCCGATCGCGCTGCACCCGCGCGACCGGCTGCTCTGGCGGCGCTACTTCCGTCGCGTGGCCAGCGAAGGCGGCGAAGAGCTCGAGTTCATGAAGGACCTCACGCCCGACATCGATATCGAGGACGGCGGGGTCTTCGAGATCGCCGACGCGCAACTCGAGGTCTTGCACTCTCCCGGGCACACGCCGGGCAGCATCTGTCTGTATAGCGACCAGCTGGGCGTCCTGTTCACCGGCAACACGCTGCACAAGGGCAAGCCGGGCGAGGTCGGCGGGCACTACCCCGACCTGCAGACCCAGCTCAACTCCATCGGCACGCTGCTCGGCCCGCTGCCCAAGGACACCCGCGTGCTGCCCGGCCAGGGCGAAGAGACCACCGTTGGCGACGAGGACGCGCACTGGGAAAGCTGGCACGCTCTCGCCAACGAGTCCGACGACTGATTTCCCTGCCGTTATGGCCGCCGAGCAATTGGGGCTCGAGGGCATGCCGCGGCGCCTGTACGTCTGTACGCCGTCGCGGCTGAACGCCTGGCTGGACTGTCCCCGGCGGTACCGCATGACCTACCTCGACCGGCCGCCGCCGCAGAAGGGCCCGCCCTGGGCGCACAACAGCCTCGGTGCGAGCGTCCACAACGCCTTGGCGGCCTGGTGGCGGCTGCCGCTGCCGGAGCGGACGACCGAGATGGCCGGCACGCTGCTGCTGCGCGGCTGGCTTACCGAGGGCTTCCGCGACGCGGCGCAGTCGGAGGAGTGGCGGGAACGCGCCCGGGTGATGGTGGAGCGGTACGTCTCGGGGCTCGATCCGGCCGACGAGCCGCTCGGCGTCGAGCGGACCGTGGCCACCCGTACGGACGTGATCGCCGTGTCCGGCCGCATCGACCGGCTCGACCAGCGGGCCGTGGCCGGGGGCGGGAATGACACCGAGCTGGTGGTGGTCGACTACAAGACCGGTCGGCACGTGCTGACCGCCGCCGACGCCCGCGGGTCGCTGGCGCTGGCGCTGTACGCGATCGCCTCCGCCCGGGTGATGCGGCGCCCCTGCCATCGCGTGGAGCTGCACCACCTGCCCACCGGCGAGGTCGCGGTCTGGGAGCACACCGACGAGACGTTGCAGCGGCATCTGCGGCGGGCCGAGCAGATCGCCGATGAGTGCGCCCAGGCCGACGAGGCGTTCCGGACCTTCCTCAACCCCACCCAGCGTCCCCCATCAACCGACGCCTCCCTGCCCGCGGGCCGGGTCGACGAGGTCTTCCCGCCGCACCCCGGACCGCAGTGCTCGTGGTGCGACTACGTGCGCCACTGCCCCGAGGGGAAGGCCACCGGGCCGCGCAGGGAGCCGTGGTCCGGCCTCGCCAACATCTCCCGCTGACTATCGGGCGGCCTCGGCGTCGTCCCAGAACGCGGCCAGCGCGCTCGCCGTGGCCTCCGGGGCCTCGACGGCGGGGGAGTGCGCAGCGCCGGGGATCACCACCGTGCGGGCAGCGAGCCGGTCGGCCATGGCGGCCTGCAGCGACGGCGGCCATGCGTCGTCGTTCTCGCCGTACACCACGAGCGCGGGCGGCCCGTCGTCGCCGATCACCTTGGCCAACTGGTCGACCCGGTCCGGAGCGGTGGTGAGCTCGCGGCCCATCCCGATGAGCGCGGCGGGCGTGTTGCTGAGCATCCGCGTGCGCAGAAAGTCCACGATCTCCGGGGCATGACCGGCCGACACCGCCTCCGGCCCGAGGTAGCCGTCCCAGATGTCCTTCAGCTCGATGCTCTGGAGGGCCTCGACGAGCGCGCGAGCCCGCGTCGCCCCCGGGTCGCCGACCGCCGCCGGTCCCGAGCTCATCAGCGTGACCGACGCCAGCAGCGACGGGTTGGCGATGCCGGCCTCGCGCGCGACCAGCCCGCCGAACGAGTGCCCGACCACGTGCACCGGCTCCCCGGCGGGGTGCAGGGCCGCGAGCAGCGCGACGAGGTCCGCGCCGAGGGCCGCGAGCGTGTACGCCTCCGGGTCCTCGGGCCCGGACGTTTCGTACTGCCCGCGCTGGTCGACGGCGATCACGCGGCGACCGGCCGCGGTGAGGGTGGCCAGCACGGCGATGAAGTCTTCCTTGCTGCCGGTGAAGCCCGGGGCGAGCAGGGCCGTGCGGCGGTCCGGGGCGGCGGACCCGGGCAGTGCCTCCAGCGCGGCGAACGTGCCCCGCGCGGTCTCGATGTCGACCCGGCTGACGCCGGGAGGCAAGGTCAAGAACGGAGGCGTACTCACGGGCCGCAACCCTACTAAACGCCGCTGGTAGCGTCGGCGTCATGGACGGAGCGCCGGGCGCGGGTAGCGCGATCTCGGCGCACCGGGCGGGGGAGCGCCCGGAGGCGTACGAAGCGGCCGCGGCCGCGGGCGCCGACTACGTCGAGATCGACGTGCGCCGTACGGGCGACGGCGAGCTGATCGCGCACCACGACGAACACGTCCGCGACCTCCCGATCGGCCAGACGTCCTACCGCGATCTGTGCGCGGCGGCCGGACGGGTGATCCCGCGACTGCGGGACGTCCTGACGGCGATCGCGGGCCACGCCAAGGCGCACATCGACATCAAGGAGGGCGGCAGCGAGCGCGCGACGGTCGCGCTGGCGACCGAGCTTCTCGACCCAGGGGACGTGGTGGTCACGAGCCGGCTGGCCGGCTCGATCGCGGCCGTGAAGCGCGACTTCGCCGAGGTGCGCGCCGCGCTCTCGCTCGGTCGCGGCTGGTACCGGCCCGGCATCGTAGCGGACTTCTTCCCGTTCGATCGCATCCGGGCCTGCGGCGCGGACTGGGTCGCCCTCAACCACCGGCTGGCCCGGCTCGGCGTGCTCGACCGCTGCGCCCGGCACGGGCTCCCGGCCATGATCTGGACGGTCAACGCCGACGTCCTGATCCGCCGGTTCCTGACCGACCCCCGAGTCGCCGTGCTGATCACCGATCGCCCGCAGTTCGCCCTGTCCGTCCGCGACGGCGCCTGAGCATGAATCAATCACGCCGGGACGGTGTCCCGGCGTGATCATGGTTTGCGACTGATGCGATTAGGAAGCTGCCGCCGGAGTCTCGTTGGCGCCGTTCTCGGGCTGCGGTGCCGTTCCGCGGCCGCCGCGGCTGCGACGACGACGGCGGCGCCGCGGGGCGGATGCCTCGTCGCCCGTCGCCTTGGGTGCGGCGCCGTCCGAGGCGGCCTGGACCGCCTGCGGGGTCTCGACCGGCTGGCCGCCGCGGGTGCGGCGCCGGGCACGGCTGGGCTTGCGGGCACGGCCGCGCGACCGCTCCTTGGGCTGAGACCGGACGCGGCCGGTCTCGCCGATGTCTTCGAGCTTCTCGGCCGACAGCCCGGCGCGCTCGCGCTTGTCACTCGGGAGCGTGCCGGTCGCCTCGGCCGGGATGTCGAGCGCGGCGTACAGGTGCTCGGACGTGGAGTAGGTCTCCTCGGGCGAGTCGAACGGCAGCCCGAGGGCGGTGTTGATGACCTTCCACCGCTGCAGGTCGCGCCAGTCGACCAGGGTCACCGTGATGCCGTCCTTGCCGGCCCGTGCGGTACGCCCGATCCGGTGCACGTAGGCGTTGTCGTCCTCGGGGCACTCGTAGTTGACGACGTGGGTGATGTCGTCGACGTCGAGCCCGCGGGCCGCGACGTCGGTCGCGACGAGCACGTCGATCTTGCCGGACCGGAACGCCCGCAGCGCGCGCTCGCGCTGGCCTTGGCCGAGGTCGCCGTGCACGGCCGCGGCGGCGAAGCCGCGCTTGGCGAGGTCTTCGGCGACGCGGTCGCAGGCCCGCTTGGTCTGGCAGAACACCATGGTCAGGCCGCGGCCGCGCGCCTGCAGCATACGGGCGAGCAGCTCGGGCTTGTCCATCTGGTGCGCCTGCCACACGTGCTGTACGACCTTGGACGTCGCCTCCGAATCGGTGTGCGACTCGGCCCGTACGTTGGTCGGGCGGGTCAGGTAGCGACGGGACAGCGCGACGATCTCGCCAGGCATGGTCGCCGAGAACAGCATGGTCTGGCGCTGCTCGGGGATGATCTCGATGATCCGCTCGATGTCGGGCAGGAAGCCCAGGTCGAGCATGCGGTCGGCCTCGTCGAGCACCAGCACGCTGACCCGCGACAGGTTCAGGTGACGTTGACGCACCAGGTCGAGCAGCCGGCCCGGGGTGCCGACGACGACGTCGACGCCATCGCGGAGCGCCTCGATCTGTGGCTCGTACGCGCGGCCGCCGTACACCGACAGCACCCGGCTGCCCAGCTTGCCGCCCGCGACCAGCAGGTCCTCGGTGACCTGGATGGCCAGCTCACGGGTGGGGACGACGACGAGCGCGCCCGGGGCGCGGCCACCGTGTTCGATGCGCTGCAGCAGCGGGATGCCGAACGCGAAGGTCTTGCCAGTGCCGGTACGGGCCTGGCCGATGATGTCATGTCCGCCCAGCGCGATGGGCAGGGCGAGCGCTTGAATGGGGAAGGGTTCCACGATGCCCTCGGTCTCGAGGGCATCGGCTATCTCGGGAACGACCCCGAGTTCACGAAACGTAGTCAGGGCTTTCAGCCTCCATCATGCGGGGTCCGTACCTCCCGGATCGTGGCCTGTGTATCCCGGGTTCCGGGGATCGTCCCCGGGAAGGACCCGGCGGGCCACGGCGAAGCCGACTGAGGTCGGCGAGCAGCCGCGACCGCCGCGCAGGGCCGGCGGACGTCTCGCGTCCGCCGATATGCGCTCATGGCCGCGCGCTCGCGCGGGAGGGACCAGCCGTTAGTCATTCTGTGAACGACCGCTGTTAGGGGTTCGCAACCCGGTGGCTGCGAGCGGTCACATTCCGCGACGGAGTGTACCTGTCGTGGCGTGTTCCGCGCCATTAGCGGCTCACCATCCACAACGTCGGCGACTCCGCCCGCATTCCGCCTCCTCGAAGGATCTCCACCCGGCGGACCGCTGGTAAGGAAGCTACAGACCCTTCGGCCTGGTGCCACCTTTCCGCCGGCGACGTTCGAGACGGCCGCCGCGGTATGCCGGCAGGGGCACTCTACGACGGTCATTCTGGCCGACATCGGACAGGGTCGCGCGATGGCGTGTCGGTCCAAGCCCATGCGCCCCACCGAAGCCTTCCATAACTACGAGTAAAGGCTATCAGTCAGGAGTGCGACCGTGGGGCCGCTCCCACACTTCCAGAGACCCCACGGTCAGCCACTTTCTGTCGGCCAGGTCACGGGGCCGACGGTTCCAAAGTGGATATGCCCCGCTTTGGCCGGTTAACAACTCGGCGGCATGCCCTCACAGGGTGCCGAAGCCGACCTGACGGCTCTCCTCCTCGGCGATCTCGAGGTAACCCACGTGCTTGGCGGGGATGACGATGCGGCCGCCCCGCGAGTCCTTCAGTTCGAACAGCCCGCTCTCGGACTCGAGCGCCGTGCCCAGTGCCTGCTCCACCTCGTCGGCGGACAGCTTGGTCTCGACGACCAGTTCCTTCGGCACCAGCTGAACTCCTACCCGCACCTGCACGATGATTCCCCTCCGGCGACGCCGCGAGTCCGGCAGATCATGGCGCCGGACGGTACCTAAATGGTGGCACGCGCGCGATCAACTCGTCGCCGGCTACCGTTCGCTTGGGGCAAAACTGGTGCTCAGTTTCTCAGTTGCTCGGCTGCTCGGTCGCCAGCGGGAAGCCGCTGATGCCGCGCCAGGCAAGCCGGGAGATGATCTTGCCTGCGGTCTCCTTCGGGACGGCCTTGCCCTGGGCGAGCCAGTAGCGGGCGCTGACCTGCGCCATACCGACCAGGCCCATGCCGAGCAGGTACGCCTCGTCGCTCGGCGCGTCGGTGTCCTGCTGGATCGCCCGGGCGATCATCTCGGCGCACTGGTGGTTGGTGCGTTCGAGCCGCGCTCGAACCGGGGCGACGTTGCGCAGGTCGGACTCGAAGACGAGACGGAAGGCCTCGCCCTCGCCGGCGACGAAGTCGTAGAAGGCCTGCATGGTCGCCTCGACCCGCGTCTTGTTGTCCGACGTCGACTCCAGCGCGTTGTTGACGGTCTTGACGAGGGCCTCCGCGTGCTCGTCGAGCAGCGCGAGATAAAGCTCCAGCTTGCCGGGGAAGTGCTGGTACAGCACCGGCTTGCTGACCCCGGCGCGTTCGGCGATCTCGTCCATCGCCGCCGCGTGGTAGCCCTGCGCCACGAAGACCTCTTGGGCTGCGCCGAGCAATTGCCGCCGGCGGGCCAGCCGGGGCAGCCGCGTGCCCCGGGGACGGGCCTCCGGTGTAGAGGTCACCGCACTCTCCCCTCACCTTGCTCGTGCGACGGGGATGACGCCGCAGGGTATTGGACTTGAGCTCCACATCCTACGCGTCGGTAATCGCCCTGGTCACCTTGGCGAGATCCCCGGACGAGGGTGTCATCGGTAATCGTCCTCGTCCAGTTCCACGAGGCGGTCCTGTTCGGCCGCGTCGGCTTCATCGGCGTCGAAGGGCACCTGGATCGTCCAGCGCGGCTGTTCCTCCTGGGTCAGCGGAGTGTGCTGTTCCGCCGCGTCGGCCTCCGGGGTTTCCACACCCACGGGTTCCGCGTCTTGTTCGCTCATGAGGTCCCCCTCCCCTCTTGAAAGCCGTTATAGCCGTCATTTCACGAAAGCCGATCAATGAGATCGAGCACCGCCGTCCCACTGGTTTCACCGTACGTCCGACGCGGCGCCGATCAAGGGATGCCGATCAAGGGATCTTGTGTCGCTTGTCGGCCAGCAGGGGCGCCAGCAGGTCGCCGTCGCGCTCCACCCGGGCCAGCACGTCGGCGGGCTCGAACAGCGGAACCCGGTCGGCGCCCTCGACCTCGTCCCACGTCACCGGCGTGGACACCGAGGGCTCGTCCGCGGCGCGCAGCGAGTACGGCGCGACCGTCGTCTTGGCGCTGTTGTTCTGGCTCCAGTCGACGAAGACCTTGCCGCGGCGCAACTTCTTGTCCATGCGGCTGACCACCAGATCGCGGTGCTCGGCCGCGAGCCGCTCCGCCGCTGTCTTGGCGTACGCCGAGGTCCGCTCGGACGGCGTCTCCGCGATCGGCACGTACAGGTGCAGGCCCTTCTTGCCACTGGTCTTCGGGTACGCGGTGAGCCCGTCGGCCTCCAGCAGGTCGCGCAGCAGGCAGGCCACCCTGCAGGCCTCGACGTACGTCGCGGGCGGCCCGGGGTCCAGGTCGTACACCAGCAGGTCGGGGTCGTGCACCCCGCCCCGCGGCCCGATCCGCCATTGCGGCACGTGCAGCTCCAGCGCGGCCATGTTGGCGCACCACACCAGCGTGGGCAGGTCGTCGACGACGACGAAGTTCAACTTCTCGTACCGTCCGCCCGGCGTGGGCAGCGTCGCGATCCGGATCCAGTCGGGCGTGTGCGACGGCGCGTTCTTCTCGAAGAAGAAGCCGGACTCCACCCCGTCCGGGAACCGCTTGCGCGTGGCGGGCCGGCCGGCGAGGTGGGGGAGCAGCGCGGGGGCGATCCGCGAGTAGTAGTCGATCACCTCGCCCTTGGCGAAGCCGTGCTTCGGATAGAGCACCTTGTCGAGGTTGGACAGGGCCAGCTGTCGCCCCTCGACCTCCACCCGGACCTTGCTCATCTGTGCTCCCCGCTCCGCCTCGGCGCGCTCCAAGGCCTGGTGGCCGGCGCGCGGCATGCGCGCTCGGTCCAGCGCTCCGGCCCCCGCCGGGCGCCTTCCGGTCCGATCATTCCTTCTCTCTTCGTACGTCCGCGGGCTTGATGTCGTCGCGCAGCCCGCGCCACGACGGCGTGCGGAGCCGGTCGTCCTGGGTCCACATGCTGTACGCGACCTCGCCGACGAGCCGCGCCTCCACCCACTGTGCGTCCCTGGCGAACTCGCGCGGCACCTCGTTGGCGAACGGGCTGGTCGATCGGCGCAGCGGCCGCAGCAGCTCGGCCATCTCGTCGAGCATGTGGTCGGTGAACCCGGTGCCGACGTGGCCGACGAAGCACAGCCCGGGCGTGTCGTACACGCCGAGCAGCAGCGATCCCACGCCGCCCGCGCGGCGCCCCTTGCCCGGCTTCCAGCCGCCGATGACCACATCGCGGGTGCGGAACTTCTTGATCTTGCGCCAGTAGTCGACCCGCTGACCCGGCCGGTACGGCGAGTCCAGCCGCTTGGCGACCAGGCCCTCCAGGTCCTGCTCGACGGTGAAGTCGAGCAGCTCGCTCGTCTGGTCGACGTCGCCGCCGTGCAGGTACGACGGTGCCTCGATCGGGCCGTGCGCGAGCTCCAGGCCGTCGAGCAGCTCCCGCCGGTCGCGGTACGGCACGTCGAACGTGGCGTGCCCGTCGAGGTAGAGCAGGTCGAACACGATGTAGCGCACCGGCACCTCGCGGATCAGCCGCTGGTGCGGATGGGCGACGTGCATGCGCCGCTGCAGCCGTTCGAAGCTGGGCCGGCCGGCCCGGTCGAACGCCACCACCTCGCCGTCAAGCACCGCCTGGTGGCCGGGCAACAGGTCGGCGAGCGCGGCGACCTCGGGGTACCGGTCGGCGACCTCGGTGCCCCGTCGTCCGGTCGCCCGCACCGCCTCCCCGGAGACGTACGTAATGACGCGGACGCCGTCCCACTTGAGCTCGAGGGCCCAGCGGGCGGCGTCGGAGGGGAGATCGCCGGTCGTGGCGAGCATAGGCTCGACGCGACTCGGCATAGGGTCACCCATGTCAGCCTTCTGCCCAGGTTGCGCCTCTGTGATACCAGACGCCATGGATCACGCGAAAGAGGATCAAGCCGGACATATGGCTCATATCGAACAAATGTGCGAAGCTATGCTGAAAGCCCCGGTGGGTAAGGACAGGTCATGCGCAGCATATGGAAAGGCGCGATCTCCTTCGGCCTCGTGACCATCCCGGTCAAGCTCTACTCGGCCACGGAGCAGAAGGACGTCGCGTTTCACCAGGTGCACCGCAAGGACGGCGGTCGCATCAAGTTCCGGCGGGTCTGCACCGTAGACGGTGAAGAGGTCCCATACTCCGACGTCGCCAAAGGCTACGAGCTGCCCGGCGGCGAGGTCGTGGTGCTGACCGACGAGGACTTCGCCGACCTGCCCCTGTCCACCAGCCGTCGCATCGACGTGCTGCAGTTCTCGGACGCCGACCAGGTCGACCCGATCTACTTCAACAAGTCGTACTACCTGGAGCCGGACACCAACGGCGACAAGCCCTACGTCCTGCTGCGCAACGCCCTGGAGAGCTCGGGCCGGGTGGCCGTGGTGAAGGTGGCGCTGCGCCAGCGCGAGTCACTCGCCACGCTGCGGGTCAGGGACGGCGTGTTCGTGCTGGAGACGATGTTGTGGCCGGATGAGGTCCGCACGCCGGAGTTCCCGTTCCTCGACGAAGACGTGGACGTTCGGTCGCAGGAGCTCACCATGGCCACGTCGCTCATCGAGACGATGACGGGCGACTTCGACCCCAGTGACTACAAGGACGCCTACCGGGAGGCGCTGCAGGCCGTCATCGAGGCGAAGGCCGAGGGCAGGGAGGTCGTCCAGCCCGAACCCACCGCCGAGGAGCCGGCCGCCGCCGACCTGCTCAGCGCGCTGCGCGCGAGCGTCGAGGCCGCGAAGAAGAGCCGCGGCGCCGATGACGATAAGGGCGACGACAAGGGCGACGAGAAGTCCGAGAGCAAGCCCAAGCGGTCGAGCACGAGCAAGAAGACCGAGTCCAAGAAGACCACGACGAAGAAGGCCCCGGCCAAGAGCCGCAAGACCGCCTGACAGACCGCGTCAGGACATGAACCCGCGGTAGCGTCCGCGTTAACTCTTGGCGGGTATCGTCCTTCTCCATGAGCGAGCCGATTCCGATCTGGCCGGGCGAGGAGATCTCACTCGGAGATCGCTCGGTCTTCGTACGGTCGGCCCCGGGGAGCAACGGATCCGGTCCCGCCGAGGCCGGACTGTACGTCCACGGGCTGGCGGGGTCCGCGACCAACTGGACCGACCTGATGGCCCAGCTGTCCGACGTCCTCGCCGGCGACGCGATCGACCTGCCCGGCTTCGGCTACTCGCCTCCGCCGCCCGACCGGGACTACTCGGTCGACGCGCACGCCCGTACGGTGGCGCAGGTCATCGAGCGGCGCGGCCGCGGGCCGGTGCACCTGTTCGGCAACTCGCTCGGCGGCGCGGTGGCGACGCGACTGGCGGCCCGCCGGCCCGACCTCGTCCGAACGCTCACCCTGATCTCCCCGGCCCTGCCGGACCTGCGGCCCCGGCTCGGTCCGTCCCGGATCCTCGTCGCCTCCGTACCGGGCGTCGGCGAATGGGCGCTGCGCCGGGTGCTGGCCGTCCCGCCCGAGCGGCGGGTCAAGGCGTCCCTCGAGATGATCTACTCCGATCCGAGCCTCATGCACCCGGCCCGGCTGCGCGAGCTGATCGCCGAGATCCGCCGCCGCGACGCGTTGGACTACTCGGCGCCGGCGGTGCTGGGCGCGGCCCGCGGGATCGTTTCGGAGTTCCTCCGGCGCGGTCGCCGCTCGCTGTGGCGCGACGCGGCCAGGGTGCAGGCGCCCACGCTGCTGCTGTACGGCGGGCGCGACCGGATCGTCGACGCCCGGATGGCGGGCCGGGCATATCGGATCTTTCCGCACGCGCGCGTGGTCGTGCTTCCGGGCGTCGGGCACGTCGCGCAGATGGAGCGGCCCGAGCTCGTCGCCAGGGAGTTCCGCGCCCTCCTCGCCGACTCCCGGGAGGCCGGGCTCGCGGTGTGACCGCGCTACTTCCCATACGGGAATGTGCGACGCCGTGGCAAGGTTGTGCCTCAACGGAGCTGTCCGGCCCCGCAGTCGTTAGAACCCGCCCAGTGCGAGCACAGGAGCTTTAACCGTGTCGCTGCCACCGTTGGTCGAGCCCGCCGAGGGCCTGTCCGTCGACGAGGTACGCCGCTACTCGCGGCACCTGATCATCCCCGACGTCGGGATGGCGGGCCAGAAGCGCCTCAAGAACGCCAAGGTGCTCGTGGTGGGCGCCGGTGGCCTGGGCTCACCGGCCCTGCTGTACCTCGCCGCCGCGGGCGTGGGCACGCTGGGCGTCGTCGACTTCGACGTCGTCGACGAGTCCAACCTGCAGCGCCAGATCATTCACGGCCAGTCGGACGTGGGCCGGCCCAAGACCGAGTCCGCCGCGGCGTCGGTCCGCGAGATCAATCCGTTCGTGAACGTGGTCGTGCACAACGAGGCGCTGACGAACGACAACGTCATGGACATCTTCCGCGGCTACGACCTGATCATCGACGGCACGGACAACTTCGCCACCCGCTACATGGTCAACGACGCCGCCGTACTGCTCGGCAAGCCGTACGTGTGGGGGTCGATCTACCGGTTCGACGGGCAGGCGAGCGTGTTCTGGGCCGAGCACGGACCGTGCTACCGCTGCCTCTACCCCGAGCCCCCGCCACCCGGCATGGTGCCCTCGTGCGCCGAGGGCGGCGTGCTGGGCGTGCTGTGCGCGTCGATCGGCTCGATCCAGGTCAACGAGGCGATCAAGCTGATCACGGGCATCGGCGACCCGCTCGTCGGCCGGCTCACGATCTACGATGCGCTCGAGATGAGCTACCGGCAGGTCAAGGTCAAGAAGGACCCCGAGTGCCCGCTGTGCGGGAAGAACCCGACGGTCACCGAGCTGCTCGACGACTACGAGGCGTTCTGCGGCGTGGTGTCCGACGAGGCGGCCGCGGCCGCCGCGGGTTCCACGATCACGGCGACCGAGCTCAAGGCGATGCAGGACCGCGACGACGACATCTTCCTCGTCGACGTGCGCGAGCCGAACGAGTACGAGATCGTCTCGATCCCGGGCGCGACCCTGATCCCGAAGGGCGAGTTCCTGTCCGGCGACGCGCTGGAGCGGATGCCGCAGGACAAGAAGATCGTGTTGCACTGCAAGTCGGGCGCACGCAGCGCCGAGTGCCTGGCCGTCCTGCACGACGCCGGCTTCGCCGACGCCGTCCACGTCGGCGGCGGGGTGCTCGCCTGGGTCAACCAGATCGATCCGAGCCTGCCTTCCTACTGACCCTTCTAGTCCGTCCTCCCGCGGACTGTCGCCAGATCCACCCCGCGCCGCCGCGCGCGGGGTGGCTCATTTCTGGGTGTCATTTCGGGGTGAGTAGTCCAGGCCGAGCGTCGGCGTCACCTCGGCGAGCATGAGCTCGAACATCGGCGCCGCGTCCTCCAGGCAGAAGCCGAGGTGCCCGAACACCTCGAGGCTCACGAACCCCTGCAGGCGGATCCAGCACGCCAGGAACCGCACCATGCCACCGATGGGCAGCTCGGGGGAGCCGAGTATCTCCCGGTAGCGCTCCAGCGACTCGCGCAACTCCGGGTCGATCTCGTCGTCGGCCGGTACGTCGAACGGCTTCTTATGCCACAGCTCTAGGAACAGGCCCAGGAACTCCCGGGCGAACCGGCGCCCGGACTCCTCGGCGACATCGCCCTTCTCCACCTCCAAGCCCGGTACCGGGACGCCGAACAGCAGGCCGTACTCCTGCTTGTGAGCCAGTGCCCAGCGGCGGAACTCCTTGGCCGCCGCCACGAACTTCCCGGTCATGTCGGTCCCTGGCGCGGCGTGGATCGCGGCGTGCACGTCCTCGGTGAGGTCGTTGAAGACGTCGCCGACGAGGTGCCGCACCAGCTCCTCGTGGTTGTCGAAGTAGCGGTAGAGCGCGGGCGCGGTCATCCCCATCTCGCGGGCCACGGCGCGCAGCGTCACCGCCTCCGGCCCCTCGTCGACCAGAATCCGCCGCGCCGTCTGCGTGATCTCACGCATCGTCGCGGCTCGTACTCGTTCTCTTCTGGTCTCGGGCCTAACCATGAGCTCGCTCCGCTCGCCGGCGCATCCCCCGCATGATCCCTCAAAAACAGCATTGACGAAAGTGAACGTCGTATGCAATGTTAACAGCATTCGCTAGTTAACGTCGTTCACGACAGTGACAGGCCGTAAGACCTGTCGGAGGGCTACGGAGGGTCATGATGTTCGAGGGCTGGGGCCGCTTCGTCTACCGGCGCCGACGGCCGGTGTTGGTGGTGGCGATGCTCGCCATCGCGTTCGCGGCGATCTGGGGTACGGGGGTGTTCGGTGCCCTCAAGTCGTCCGGCGGCTTCGAGGCGCCGGGCAGCGATAGCGACAAGGCGACGCAGATCGTCGAACGGGATCTCGGACGCGGCGGAGCCGATGTCGTGGTCCTCTATCGCAGTCAGCAGCGAACCGTCGACGATCCGGCGTACCGGGCGGCCGTCACCCGGGCACTGGCCGCCCTGCCGCCCGGCAAGGTCGCCGCCACCACGACCTACTGGTCCGCCCCGTCACCCCAGCAGGCGCCGCAGTTCGTCAGCGCCGACCGCCGCGAGACGTACGCGGTCGTGCAGATGGCGGGCGCGGACCCGCAGACGCGCCGCGACAACTTCGAGGCGATCCGGGATCGGCTGCGCCAGGCCGACGGACTGACCGCCCGGCTGGGCGGCAATGTGGCGACCGAGACCGCCGTCACCGAGCGCGTGTCGGAGGACATCGGCAAGGCCGAGGGAATGGCGATGCCGGCCCTGCTGGTCCTGCTCGTGGTCATCTTCGGCGGTCTGGCCGCGGCGAGCCTGCCGCTGGCCGTCGGCGGCATGGCCATCCTCGGGTCCTTCACGGCGCTGCGCCTGCTCACCCTCGGCACCGACGTGTCGATCTTCGCGGTCAACATCACGACGTTCCTCGGGCTGGGCCTGGCCATCGACTACGGGCTGTTCATCGTGGCCAGGTTCCGGGAGGAGCTGGCCAGGCAGGCAGAAACGGGCGACCGGGCCGCCGTGGTGCAGGCCGCGCTGGCCAGGACGATGGCCACCGCCGGCCGTACCGTCGCCGTCTCCGGCGTCACGGTCGCGGTGTCGCTGGCCGGGCTGATGCTGGTCCCGCAGATGTTCCTGCGCTCGATGGGGTACGGCGGCGTCGCGACCGTGCTGGTGTGCATGCTGGCCGCGCTGACCGTGTTGCCCGCGCTGCTGGCCGTGCTCGGGCCCCGCGTCAACGCGCTGTCCGTACGGCGGCTGTTCCGCCGCCGGTCCCGCACCGGGTACCCGGTGCGGGAGAGCGGCGGCCTGCTGGCCGGCGGGGGTGCCTGGCACCGCCTGGCGCGCAGCGTCATGCGGCGCCCGGTGCTGTACGTCGTGGCCACGGTGACGCTGCTGCTGGCGCTCGGCACGCCGTTCCTGCACATCAGCTGGGGCGGGGTGGACAGCAAGGTGCTGCCCGCCGGGACCGAGGCGCGAGTGGTCGCAGAGGCGCTGGAGCAGGACTTCCCGCGCAACGCCACGGCCCCGATCGACGTCGTGGTCACCGGCCGCACCGACCCCATCGCGTTCGCGGAGCGGCTCCGGCAGGTGCCCGGTGTCACCGGCGCCCAGGTAACCGGAGCGAAGGGCGACACGGCCAGGATCTCGCTGCGGTACGACGCCGACCCCATGTCCACGTCCGCCCGTGACCTCGTGCAGCGGGTACGGGACGTGCCGCCCCCGGCGGGCACCCAGGTGTACGTGGGCGGCCCGACGGCCGAGTTGAGCGACCAGCTGGCGAGCCTGGGCAGCGCGCTGCCGCGGGTGGCCCTCGTGGTCGGGCTGGCGACCTTCGTGCTGCTGTTCCTGGCCTTCGGCTCGGTGGTACTGCCGATCAAGGCGATTCTGGTGAACATGCTGTCGCTGTCGGCGACGTTCGGCGTGGTCGTGTGGATTTTCCAGGACGGGCACCTGTCCGGGCTGCTGGACTTCACCGCCACCGGGTCGATCGGGCCCGCCATGCCGATCCTGATGCTCGCCATGCTGTTCGGGCTGTCGATGGACTACGAGCTGTTCCTGCTCTCCCGGGTACGCGAGCAGTACGACCTGACCGGCGTCAACACCGACGCGGTGGCGACGGGTCTGCAGCGCACCGGCGGCATCATCACCAGCGCGGCGCTGCTGTTCCTCGTCGTGATCGGGGCGTTCTCCACCTCGGGCATCACGTTCATCAAGATGACCGGGGTGGGCATGGCGATCGCGCTGCTGGTCGACGCGACGATCGTCCGGGCGGTGCTGGTGCCGGCCGCGATGCGCCTGCTCGGCCGGGTCAACTGGTGGGCGCCGGGACCGCTGGGTCGCCTCTACCGCCGGTACGGCATCCGCGAGGAGAGCGCCCCGGTCGAGCTGGAACCCGTGGGCTAGGCGGAGACGCGCTGCCAGGCGAGCAGGGCGGCGCCGAGCAGGCCCGCCCGGTCGCCGAGCCCGGCCCGTACGATGTCTGGCCGCCGCTGGAAGGTGAGGCGCGCGGCCAGCGCCGTACGTACCGGGGCGAGCAGCACCTCGCCGCATTCGGCCAGCCCCCCGCCGACGACGATCAGCCGCGGCGCGCAGATGGACACGTACGCGTGCAGGGCCGTCGCCAGGCCGTCCACCGCACGCCGCCAGATCTCCTCGGCCAGCGGTTCGCGGTCGGCGGCCAGCCGGGCCACGTCCGCGGCGCCGATCGGGCCGCAGTTGACCCGGCGCTCGGCGTACCGTCGCGCGATCGCCGCGGCCGACGCCACGGTCTCCAGGCAGCCGCGCCCGCCGCAGCCGCACGGCTCGCCCGCCGGATCGACCTGCATGTGCCCGATTTCGCCCGCGTAGCCACCGCCGGTGTACGGCCTGCCGTCGAGGATCATGGCCCCCGCGATCCCGGTGCCGATCGGGAGGAACAGCATGTCGCGGGCGCCGCGTCCGGCGCCCAGCTCGAGCTCGGCGAGCCCGCCGGCCCGTACGTCGTGGCCGACGGCGGTGGGCAGCCCGGACCATTTGGCCAGGTGCTCGCCGAGCGGAAAGTCGCGCCACCCGACGTTGGCGGAGAACACCACCGTGCCCGTCGTCTCCTCGACGATCCCCGGCATCGCCACCCCGGCCGCGACTGGCGTACGGCCCAGCTCCCGGCTCGTGCCGACCATCTCGTCGAGGAGGTTCAGCAGCCGGTCGGCCACCGCGTCCGGGCCGTCTTCACGTCCGGTGTCGGCCACCCGATCGGCCAGTACGCGGGCGCCACCGTCAGCGCCTGGGTCGACGATCCCGGCCTTGATCCGGGTCCCGCCGACATCCAGCGCGACAACGCAGGAGTCCCCCATTACCCGCTCCTGTCCTGGTCCTGATCCCATTCGTTGGTCGCTGGAATCATGCCGTGTCCGGCGCGGTCCCGGAAAGGCGGCGTGCGGCGAGGAGACGCCGGCTTGATCCCGGCCGTAACCCTCCACGTGACAATGGCCAAGTAATGTACTCACGTGTTCGATGCCCCGCGGGAGCCGTTCGCCCCTCCCTCCGTCCCGCCGCGTCGTCCCGCCCGCCGGATCATCGCCGGTCTCGGCGCACTGTTGTGTCTCGCCGTCGCCGCCGTGGCGGGCGTCAAGTTTGTCGGTGAGCTGACCCGCTCGCCCACCGGTGTGGAACGCGACCGCGCCGCCCTGCGCGAGGTCGCCCAGCGCTGGCAGACGTGGCCGGCCGGAAAGATCTTCCCGGACACGCTGCCGTACACACTGGACGTCGGCGGCGCGGAGAAGGCGCGCCGGGTGGGCATCGACCCTGGCGGTTCGACCTGCGACGCGGCCGTGGAGCCGAAGGTGGCCGCCACCCTGCGCGGGTCCGGCTGCCGCGCCGCGCTCCGGGCGACCTACCTTGACCAGCTGCAGGGCCTGGCGATCACGGTGGGCGTCGTGGCCTTCCCCGACGACCGGTCGGCCGCGCAGGCCAAGTCGAGGCTGCCCAAGACCCCGGGGCTGCGGGCGCTCGCGCTGCCCGGCTCGGTAGTCTCGCGGTTCGGCGACAGCGCCCGGCAGAACTCGGTGGCCAGGCAGTCCGGGCCATACGTCGTGCTGGCTGTCATCGGGTACGCCGACGGGCGTCCGGCCGCGAAGACCAAGCAGAAACAGACCGACCTCTACACCATCGCGCCGCAGCTCGCCGAGGCGGTGCTGACCCCGTTGGCGGCGCGGGCCGCGGTCGACTGCTCCCAGGAGGTCTGGTCATGCTGAGGAGACCGGTCGCGATGGCCGCCGCGGCGCTGCTGGCCGTACCGCTGTCGGCGCCCGG
Source organism: Streptosporangiaceae bacterium (assembly GCA_036555725.1). Taxonomy (GTDB): domain Bacteria; phylum Actinomycetota; class Actinomycetes; order Streptosporangiales; family Streptosporangiaceae; genus CALAED01. Next base: position 79,812 of record DATBKU010000090.1, read on the forward strand.
GACCGCACGCGCCGACGAGGTACGCGACGACGAGTGGCAGTTCCTGTCGGCGATCAACGTCCAGCGGGCCTGGAACATCACCAAGGGGAAGGGCGTGACGGTCGCCCTGCTCGACTCCGGTGTCGACGCCCGCCAGCGCGACCTCGTCGGCTCCGTTACCAACGGCCCCGACTACGCGCGCGGGGCCAACCCGGCGGGCGTGGCGCCGTTGCGGCTGCATGGCACCCAGATGGCCTCCATCATCGCCGGGCACGGCCACGGCGCGGGCGACCTCGACGGGGTGGTCGGCGTGGCGCCGGAGGCGAAGATCCTCTCGCTCCGGGTGCTGCTCGAGAACGAGGAGCCCGGCTATCGCTACTTCAACACCAGCGAGCGGTACGAGGGCACGATCGCCAAGGGCATCCGGTACGCCGTCGACCACGGCGCCGATGTGATCAACATGTCGCTCGGGAAGTCGTTCCCGACCAAACAAGAACGCCAGGCGGTCGGGTACGCGATCTCGCACGGCGTCGTCATGGTCGCGGCCGCCGGCAACGAAGGCGCCTCCAGGACCGCGCGCCGCCGGGGGTACGCGCCGTACTCCTTCCCGGCGTCCTTCCCCGGCGTCATCTCGGTCGCCGCGGTCACCGCAGACCACCGGCACGCGGGCTTTTCCAACCGCAACTCCGCCGTCGTGGTCTCGGCTCCGGGCGTACGCGTGGTCGCCGCCGGTCCGGGCAACTCGTACTACCTGGGCGATGGCACCAGCCCGGCCACGGCGTTCGTGTCCGGGATCGCCGCGCTGATCCGCGCGAAGTACCCGAAGCTGCCCCCGACGGTGGTCACCCAGGCGATCGTGGAGAGCGCGACGCACCATCCCCCCGGCGGCTACGACCTCGGGGTCGGGTTCGGCGAGGTCGACGCGGCCGCCGCGCTGAGCGCGGCCGGCAAGCTGGCCAACGTGAAGACCAACGGGGTCGGCCTCGACCCGCACTACCGCCTCGGCGACGCCGGGCCCGTCCAGGTCGTCCACCACGACATGGGTCCGCTCGTGGGGTACGGCGCCGCGGCCCTCGCCGGCCTGGTCGGCGCGCTGCTCTGCGGCCTCGCCCTCCGCCGCCGACCCGCCCCGCAACCCGTGTCCGGCGGCCCGCGACAGCCGTGGCCCACCTGGCAACCCCCCGAGTCTCAATGGCAACCCCCGGAGCCGGGCCGCCAACCCCACGAGTGGCGCCCGTCCGAGCCAGGCTCGCCTTCGCCCGAACCGCGGTGGCAACGACCTGAGGACCGTCGGCAACCCCCAGGGTCGACCTGGCCGTCCCCGGACCCGCCGCCGCGGGGTCCAGCAGAATCGGATCATGCCGACTGATCCCGATGACTTCGCCGAGGACGTACTCGACCTGGTGGAGCGCATCCCGCCCGGGCGCGTGATGTCGTACGGCGACATCGCCGAGTTCCTCGGCCGCGCCGGTCCCCGTCAGGTCGGCAGGGTGATGTCGACGTGGGGCGGCGGGGTCCCGTGGTGGCGGGTGATCCATGCCGACGGCACGCCGGCGCCCGGGCACGAACGGAGCGCTCTGAAGCACTACCGGGAGGAGGGCACCCCGCTCGCCACCTCGGGGCGGACGACCGTCCGGGTCGACATGCGCCGGGCGCGCTGGAGCGGACTCACCGATGAGTGAAGCGTGGCCGGATGCGGACAGCGTCGTGGCCATCTCGAGATCAATGATCAGAAACAATGCCGTAGCCGGTTGTGGGTGGTACGGCGGGAGGTGGGCATGGCGCGCGGTGTCGGCGCGGTGCTCGCCGCCTGCGCGATCGCGGCCGCGCCGCTGATCACCGGCTGCTCCGGCGACCCGGCGCCCGCGGCCGAGACGCGGTCCCCGAGCGTGTCGGCGAGCCCAGGGCCGCCGAGCCCGAGTCCCAGCCCCACACCGCCGCCGAAGCCGAAGAAGCTCGACCGCAAGGGCCTGACGCGTGCACTCGACGACTACCTCGACGACCGGGTGAGCGGGGCGTCGCTGGTGATGGTCGACCGCACGACCGGCGTCACGTACCGCTACCGCGCGCAGCACGAGTACGTCACGGCGAGCGTCGTCAAAGTCGACATCCTGTCCACCCTGCTGCTGCAGAATCAGCGCGCCCATCGCGGGCTGACCTCCGCCCAGCGGTCCGACGCCGACATCATGATCCGCTACAGCGACAACAAGGCCGCCGACCGGCTCTACACGCACGTCGGGGGAGCGGCCGGGGTGGACGCCGCCAACCGCAAACTCAAGCTCCGGCACACCCACGCCGTCGACGGCAAGTGCATCGACCTGCTGTGCTGGAGCCTCACCCGGACCACCGCCGACGACCAGATTCGCCTGCTGCGCAGCCTGATCCAGGGGGGCGGCCCGCTCACCGCCAAGAACCGGGCGTACGTCCTCGGGCTCATGGGCCGCGTGATCAAGGAGCAGTCGTGGGGCGTCCGCGCCGCGGCCCGGCCCGGTGACGAGGTCGCGAACAAGAACGGCTGGATGACCCGCGAGGCCGACGGTGACCGCTGGGTGATCAACAGCATCGGCCGGGTGCGGGGTAACGGGCACGACTTCGTGATCGCGGTGTTCACCGAGCACAACCCGTCGGAGGGCTACGGCATCACGACCGCCGAGCACATGGTCAGGCTCGCCGCCAAACGATTCCGCGACACCACTCCCTGGTTCAACTGAGCGCCGGCCGAATGGATAAATGGCATGCGATTTCTCCGCATGCGCCCTATTGTTTTGGACGGGTCGCCCCGGGCGGGCTCAGGAGCGAGCGGCCTTCCGGACTCCATGCATTCGGACAGTCATCCTGTGGTAACTGGACTCCCATCCGAAAGCTCGTCCTTCACATCGGGACCCGATTCCGGGGCGACTCCTTACCAGAACTCAGGAGAGCACCATGGCCCGAGATCGAGAGATCATCATCAAGTCGACGCACCGCGGTCTGCGGTACGAGGACGGTCGGCTTACCGATGTGCTCGAGGCGGGCCGCTACGAGCTGCCGAGCCGGTCGGAGCGAGCGTGGGGGCGCCGCCCCGTTGTCGAGATCCAGCTGGTCGACATGCGGGAGCGCGAGCTGACCATCAAGGGCCAGGAGATCCTGACGTCCGACAAGGTGGCCGTGCGGGTCAGCATCATCACGCAGTTCCAGGTCGTCGACCCGGTGGCCGCCCTGCAGAAAGTGGAGAGTTACACCGACCGCCTTTACAGCGATGTGCAACTGGCCGCCCGGCGGTCACTCGCCTCGATGACGCTGGAGGCGATTCTCACGAACCGCAATCAGCTCAGCGAGGACATCCTGCGAGATGTCAAGGACGCGGCGGCCGGATATGGTGTGGCCATTTTGCGGGCCGACGTCAAAGACCTCGTTTTCCCGGGAAATCTGCAGGAGATCATGAACCGCGTGCTCGCCGCCGAGCGGCTGAGCGAGGCGCAGCTCGTCGAGGCGCGCACCAAGGCCGAGCGCGAGTCGATCGAGGCGAGGTCGCGGGCCGAGGCGGAGCGGGTCGCGGCGCAGACGCGCCGGGAGGCCGCCCGGGCCGACGCGGAGACCGATGCGGAGGCGCAGCGCATCCGGGCGGCGGCCGAGGCAGAGGCGCTCCGCACGCAGGCCGATGCGGCCGCCGCCTACGCCCAGCACCCGGTGCTGCTCCGGGTGCGTGAGCTCGAGACGCTCGCCCGGCTGGCGACGAACGCCGAGGCTCGGCTCTACATCGGGTTCGACAAGCACGTCGAGCCGAACCAGCCGGAGTGACGCCCAGCCGGAGTGATGGGCCCCGGCCGGAGTGACGGCCCGGCGGCATGATCGTGTTTCATGCGGCCGGGCCCGCTCGGCTAGAGGACCCGGTCGCCGTACATCTCGCCGAGCGGATCGGCGATCAGCTCGATGCGCGCGCCGTCCGGGTCGCGGAAGTAGATCGACGTGCCGCTCTCCTCGAGGTACTCGATGCCGGCGTCGTCGAGTTTGCTTCTCAGGTGCTCCCACCGCGTCGGGTCCACCGAGATCGCGACGTGGTGCAGGCCGCCGAGCACCTCCGCGTACTGGCCGAGGTTGAGTCCCGGGAAGTCGAAGAACGCCAGCAGGTTGCCGTTCCCGATGTCGAAGAAGAAGTGGTTCGAGCCCTTGTAGTCGCGGTTTTCGAAGACCTCCGTCAGTGGGAACTCCAGCACTCCCTGGTAGAACCGCACGGTCTGTTCGACGTCCGAGGACAGCAGCGCCACATGGTGCAGCCCCCGGGCGGAGCTGGCCGGCCGGGCGGCGGACAGGTACGTGTTCCTGATCCGGCCCCGGGCGGCCTCGATCGCCTCCAGATCCATGCCGGAACCTCGCTAGATCCGGAAGAACTGGTTGAGGAACTGCTCGGCGACCTCCCGGTCACCTCGGATCGTGCCGCCGTTGACGCGGCCGAACGCGGTGAGCACGAACGTGCCGGGGTCGAACTCGATCGTCGCCGGCAGGTCGGAGAGGTCGCCGGTCTCGTACGCCAACCCCTCCGGCCCGACGCTCACCCGGTAGTCACCGTGGCCCTGCACGCGCACGCCAAGGTCGTACTGCTCGTCGGGCACCTTGTCGACTGTGGCCTGCCACAGGATGAACATGAACGGCGCGAGCAGGTCGGCGGTGTCGCCGGACAGCCCGTGGCACATGCCGGTGCCCTGCCGGATGTCCCACGAGTGCACCCCGTAGTCCATGAGCTGGAACACCGGGTAGAAGAACGCCGGCAGCGGGCCCATGTACTTGTGCGGCACCATCAGACCGCCCCACTCGTCCGGGCCGAGCCCCTGGAAGGTCTCCATCATCTTGGCGAAGTCGCCGCGCAGCCGCTGGAGCAGCTCGTCCTGCGACAGCTCGCGGAACGCCTTCGCGCCCTCGTCGGCCTTGTTCTGGAAGACGCGTACGCCGAGCGGGTCGGCGGCCGTGCCGGCCCCGCGGGCGGCGTCGAACGACACGAAGTAGGCCTCGGTGGTGTCGACCAGGTGGCCGACGATGTCCCGCACCTCCCACTCGGTGCAGGCAGTGGGCGCCGTCCAGGCGGCCGGGCTCTCGGCCAGCGCGAACATGCCCTCGGCCTCAGTGCGGACGACGCTGAGCAGGTTGTCCTTGGCCTCGAAGGTCGTCGCGTCCCATTCACTCATGTGGATCTCCTCGCGCGCTGGTAGGGATGGGGGGAGTCGCGGGAAGCGGAGATAGCTCGAGCCTCAAATAGTTGAAAACCTAGATAGTTGAAAATAAAATCACTTAGGTTCGAGTCTAGGACCCGGCCACGGAGCGTCAAGGGCCCTCGCGAAAAACCCTGCAGGGTCGGCCCACGCAGCGCCCCCGTGTTGAGCACATGCGCACTCGGCTTTTTTGGTCGCATACGCGACATGCCGCCGCAATGAGCCGTGTGGCCCCGATGATCTGCTGGAATCACAGATGTGCAGGCGGCGTCCTATCGACTCGTGCGGCGCGCGGGCCCCGCGCGGACGCCGCCGCCTGCCCTCGACCGGCAACAACGCCGGGTCGTCGAGCACCCGGGCGGGCCGCTGCTGGTGCTGGCGGGTCCCGGCACCGGCAAGACCACCACGATCGTCGAGGCCGTCGTCGACCGCATCGAGAACCGGGGCGCCGACCCCGAGCGCGTCCTCGTCCTGACTTTCAGCCGCAAGGCGGCGGCCGAGCTGCGCGAGCGCATCACCGGGCGGCTCGACCGCACCACGCGCACGCCGCTCGCCCTCACCTTCCACAGCTACGCGTACGCGCTGCTGCGCCGCGACGCCGTCCTGGCCGACGACCACCCGCCGCGGCTGCTGTCCGGCCCGGAACAGCTGCTGGAGGTGCGGCGGCTGCTCGAGGGCGAGCTGGAGGACGGAGCGGGCACGTGGCCGAAGAACCTCCGTGAGGCGCTGGTCACCCGCGGTTTCGCCGACGAGCTGCGCGACTTCTGCCTGCGCGCCGCCGAGCGTGGCTACGCGCCGCCCGACCTGTTCAACCTCTCGCGCGTGCAGGGCCGCCCGGAGTGGTCGGCGATCAGCCGGTTCATGAACCGCTACGCGGCCCGCTTCGACATCGACCCGATTCCCTCGTACGACTACGCGGAACTGATCCGGGCGGCCGCCGGGCTGCTGTCGGACGAGGAGGTACGGCTGCGCGAGCGCGACGCGTACGACGCCGTGTTCGTCGACGAGTACCAGGACACCGACCCGGCCCAGGAGTACCTGCTGCGGCAGCTGGCGGGCGGCGGTCGCGACCTGATCGCGGTCGGCGACCCCGACCAGTCGATCTACGGCTTCCGCGGCGCCGACGTGCGCGGCATCGTCGATTTCCCGGGCCGGTTCCCGACGCTCGACGGCGACCCCGCCCCGGTGCTGGCCCTGCAGACCTGCCGCCGGATGGGCCCCGCCATCCTGACGGCCTCGCGGCGGGTGGCGGCGCGACTGCCCGGGCTGGCGGGCCACCGCGACCTGCGGCCTGACGAAGATCTTGATGGCGGCGACGTACGGGTCGTCGTCGCCGACAGTGTCAGCCAGGAGTCCGCGCTGGTCGCCGACGAGCTGCGGCGGGCACACCTGCTCGACGGCGTCCCGTGGTCGCGGATGGCGGTGCTGGTCCGCTCCGCCGTACGCCAGGTGCCGGTGCTGCGCCGGGCCCTGGCCGTCGCCGGGGTGCCCGTCGTGGTGGCCGGCGACGAGGTGCCGCTGCAGCAGGAACCCGCCGTACGGCCGCTGCTCGTGCTGCTGCGGGCCGCGCTGAAGCGGGAGCAGCTCACCGACGAGATCGCCGAGGACCTGCTCACCGGGTCGCTCGGCGGGGCCGACGCGCTGGCCCTGCGGCGGCTCAAGCGGGCGCTGCGCGACCTGGAGAGCCTCGCGGGCGGCACCCGGCCGCTCGGCGAGCTGATGGTCGCCGCGCTGAACGACGAGCGGGAGCTGCTGCTCGTCCATCCCAAGGTCCGCGAGCCGGCCGAACGGGTCGCCCGGCTCATCCAGACGGCCCGCGACGCCGTCGAGCGGGGCGGCACCGCCGAGGACGTGCTGTGGGCGGTATGGCAGCAGAGCGGCCTCGCCGACAAGCTGATGGCCGACAGCGTCCGCGGCGGCGCGCGCGGCGCGGCGGCCGACCGCGACCTCGACGCCGTCGTCGCGCTGTTCGACCACGCGGCCCGGTTCGTCGACCGGCTCCCCAAGGCGGGGCCCGAGCTGTTCGTCGACGACCTCGCCGCCCAGGAGATCCCCGGCGACTCGCTGGCCGAGCAGGCCCCCGAGGGTGAGGCCGTACGCATCCTCACCGCGCACCGGTCCAAGGGCCTGGAGTGGGACGTCGTCGTGGTCGCCGGCGTACAGGAGGGGGTCTGGCCCGACCTGCGGCTGCGCGGCTCGTTGCTCGGCATCGAGCAGCTGCTGGAGCTGTCCGGCGGCGGGGACCCGCTGGCCGACGAGGTCGCGGGCGCCTCGGTCGCGGCCAAGCTGCTCGATGAGGAGCGGCGGCTGTTCTACGTCGCGGCGACCCGGGCGCGGCGGCGGCTGGTCGTCACGGCCGTCGGCGGCGCCGACACAGAGGACCGGCCGTCCCGGTTCCTGGCCGAGCTGGTCCCCGGCGCGGTCGAGGAGGCCCAGCTCGACGAGAAGACGCGCTGGCTGTCGCTGCCCGCCCTGGTGGCCGACCTGCGGAGCGTCGTCACCGACCCGGCCCGGCCGGCGGCGGTCCGCCGGGCCGCGGCCGGGCACCTCGCCCGGCTCGCGCGGGTAGGCGTCCGCGGCGCGGACCCGCGGGACTGGTACGCGATCACCGAGCTGTCCGACCCGGGCCCGGCCTATCGCGAGGACGAGCGGGTCACGATCTCGCCTTCGCAGGTCGAGACGTTCGAGCGATGCGGGCTGCGCTGGCTGCTGTCCATGGCCGTGGGCGCCCAGGACGGCGGGCCCACCGAGTACAGCACCATGGGCAAGGTGATCCACGCCGTCGCCGAGCTGGCCGCCGACGACCCCGGCGTGACCGAGACCGACATCGCCAAGCGGCTGGACGAGATCTGGGACGAGCTCGACTTCCGCAGCGGCTGGTACGCCCAGAAGCAGCGGGCCATGGCCGAGCAGATGGTCGGCCGGTTCCTGGCGTGGCACCGCGACAATGGGCGCGAGCTCGTGGCGGTCGAGGAGCCGTTCCAGGTCGACCTCGGCCGGGTGATGATCCGCGGCCGGATCGACCGGGCCGAACGCGACGACGCCGGACGGGCCGTCATCGTCGACATCAAGACGTCGTCCTCGCAGGTGCCGGAGCGCGATCTGCCGCGGCACCCGCAGCTCGGCGTGTACCAGTACGCCGTCATGCTGGGCGCGTTCGAGCGGCACGGTCTGGTCGAGCCGGGCGGCGCGGAGCTGATCCAGGTCGGCAAGGGCGGCTTCAAGGCGGAGGTGCGGATCCAGCGGCAGGACGAGCCGGCCGCCGACGACAACCCGGACTGGACCGGTGAGCTGGTCGACCGGGTGGCGGAGGGCATGGCCAACCCGGTCTTCGAGGCCCGGATCAACGACGGCTGCCGTAACTGCCCCGTCCGCAACTGCTGCCCAGCCCACGAGGACGGTGGGCAGGTCACCCCATGATCTCCCCTCGGGAGCTGGCGCTGCGGCTGGACCTCCCGGAGCCGACCGTCGAGCAGGCCCGGGTGATCTCGGCGCCCTTGGCCCCGATGGCCGTCGTGGCGGGCGCGGGCTCCGGCAAGAGCGAGACGATGGCCGCTCGTGTGGTGTGGCTGGTCGCCAACGGGCTGGTACGTCCGGAACGGGTGCTCGGTCTCACCTTCACCCGCAAGGCCGCGGCCGAGCTCGGCGTGCGTGTGCGCGCACGGCTCGACCGGCTGCGCTCCCGGCTGGCCGATGACGAGGTCGGCCGGCTCGGCGGCCCGGCGATCTTCGACGGCGAGCCGACCGTGTCGACGTACCACTCCTACGCGGCCCGCCTGTTCGGCGACCACGCGCTGCGCGAGGCGCTGGAGCCGACGATGCGGCTGATCACCCCGGCCGTGGCGTGGCAGATCGCCTCACGGGTGGTGGACTCCTACGACGGGCCGATGGACAAGATCGACTGGACCCCGGACACCGTGACGACCGCGGTGATGGACCTGGCCGGCGACCTGTCCGAGCACCTGCGGACCGCCGATGACGTACGGGGGATCGGGGAGTGGCTACGGGCCCGGTACGGCGAGGTGCGCAAGCCGCTCAAGGCCCAGCGGGACATCCTCGCCCGGCAGGACGTACGGGAGCAGCTGCTGCCGCTGGTCGAGGCGTACGGCCGGGCCAAGGCGGCGCGCGAGGCCGTCGACCACGGCGACCAGCTGGCGTACGCGGCGCGGATCGCCGCGCGGCACCCGGAGGTCGCGCAGATCGAGCGGTCGCGGTACGCGGTGGTGCTGCTGGACGAGTATCAGGACACCAGCCACGCCCAGCTCGTCTTGCTGACCTCGCTGTTCGGCGACGGGCATCCGGTCACGGCGGTGGGCGACCCGTGCCAGTCGATCTACGGCTGGCGCGGCGCGAGCGCGGGGAACCTGCTGCGCTTCCCACGCGACTTCCCGTACGGCGACGAACCGGCGCCGGTGGAGCTGCTGTCGATCAGCTTCCGCAACGGCGAGCGGATTCTCGATGTCGCCGCCCGCGTCCAGGAGGAGCTGCGGGCGGAGGCGAAGGAGGTGCCCCGGCTGTTCTCCGGCGCCGACCGGCGGCGCCGGGGCCGGGTGGAGTGCGCGCTCTTCGAGACCGTCGAGGACGAGGCCGAGCGGATCGCGGCCCGCGTCGCCCACCTGCTGGCGGCCGCGCGGCTCGACCCAGCCCACCACGGCTCGGCCGCGGTCCCGGACGGGCTGTTCGCCTTCGCACCGGACGGCCGGCCGTGGGAGCAGGGCCCGCCGGAGCCGAAGGACATCGCGGTGCTGGCCCGCAAGCGCGGCCAGTTCACGTTGATCCGGCGTGCGCTGGAGGCCCGCGGCATCCCGGTCGAAGTGGTCGGGCTCGGCGGCCTGCTCACCGTGCCGGAGGTCCAGGACGTCGTGGCCACGCTGCGGGTGATCCAGGATCCGACCGCGGGCGCGTCGCTGGCCCGGCTGCTCACCGGCCCGCGGTGGCGGCTCGGCCCGCGCGATCTCGTGTCGCTCGGCCGCCGTGCCCGCGAGCTGGCCCGGGAGACCGCACGCGACATCGAGCACTCGCCGCTGGATGATCACGAGGAGTCCGAGCAGGATGCGGGCGACCCGCTGCGGCAGATGGTCGACGAGCTGGCCAGAGAGACCGGCAGCCTGGTCGACGCCCTCGACGACCTGGGCGACGACGAGAACTACTCGCCCGAGGGTCTCCTGCGGCTGAAGCGGCTCCGCGACGAGCTCCGGGGGCTGCGCGGACAGGTCATGCTGCCCCTGCCCGACCTGGTCACCGAGGTGGAGCGGATTCTTGGGCTCGACATCGAGGTCGCCGCCCGGTCCGGCCTCGACCCGGTGACGGCGCGCGCCGACCTGGACGCCTTCGTCGACGCCGCGGCCGCGTTCGCGGGCGACGCCGAGGACCCGACGCTGGCCGCCTTCCTCGCCTACCTCAAGGCCGCCGAGGCCGAGGAGTTCGGCCTGGAGGCCGGCCGGGTGGGCGAGACCAACAGTGTGAAGCTGCTGACCGTACACGCGTCGAAGGGCCTGGAGTGGCCGGTGGTCGTCGTGCCGGGCCTGTCCTACCTGCCGCAGCGAAACGGCTCGCCCGGCAAGGGCTCGATCTTCCCGTCCCCGCCGCGCACCTCGACGCGATGGACCACCAACCCGCGGCTGCTGCCGTACCCGCTGCGCGGCGACCACGCCGACCTGCCGCGCCTGTCCGGCCTGGAGAAGGACGACCTGGACGACTTCGACCAGGCCTGCGCCGACCGCGACCTGCGCGAGGAACGGCGGCTGTGCTACGTCGCGGTGACCCGGGCGTCGCACCTGCTCATCGCGACCGGGTATCGCTGGGGCACGGCGACCAGGCCGCTGCAGCCGGCTCCGTTCCTCGAGGAGATCCGCGAGGCCTGCGGCAAGGGCGCGGGCTCGGTGGCGGCCTGGGTCGACCCCCCGGAGGAGGGCGCGAGCAATCCGCTGCTGGCCGAGGCGGACACGGCGCCCTGGCCGGCGCCGCCCGCGGGCGACCGCTACGCGGCGATCGTCGAGGGCGCGTCGCTGGTCCGGGACGCCATGGCGGGCCGAGCGGGGGCGTGGCCGGCGAAGGAGTACGCCGCCCTGACCGACGCCGACCGGTCGCGCGTGTCGGCGTGGGCGCGCGACGTGGAGCTGCTGCTGGCCGAGCGCGACCGGGGGCGGCGCGGCGACGGGCTGGCCGTCGACCTGCCCGCGCACCTGTCGGTGTCGTCACTGGTCGCGCTGGCCCGCGACGCCGAGGGGCTGGCCAGGGACATCCGCCGGCCGATGCCGCGTCCGCCCGCGCCGTACGCCCGGCGCGGCACGGCCTTCCACCGCTGGCTGGAGTCCCGGTGGGGTCAGCAGCGGCTGCTCGATCCCGACGACCTGCCCGGGGCCGCCGACGAGGGCGCCGCCCACGACGACCGGCTGGCCGAATTGCGGGCCCGGTTCGAGGAGTCGTCCTGGGCGGCGCGCGAGCCGGTCGACATCGAGGTCCCGTTCGAGACGCTGATCGGCGACCGGCTGATCCGCGGCCGGATGGACGCCGTCTTCCGTACCGCCGACGGCGGGTTCGAGGTGGTCGACTGGAAAACGGGGTCGCCGCCGTCGGGCGACGAGGCGGCCTTCGTCGCCGTACAGCTCGCCGCCTACCGCCTGGCCTGGGCCTCGCTTGCGGGCGTCCCGGTCGACCGGGTCAGCGCCGCCTTCCACTACGTGGCCGTGAACGTCACCGTGCGGCCCGCGGACCTGCTCGACGCCGACGGCCTCGCCGCTCTCCTCGACCGGATCCCTGCCGTCGGCTGAAGCGGTCGGTCACACTTCCGGGCCCCGCCGGGTCAATGCGGTGGAAGACCAAAACCCGAAGTCATAAGGGGAGAGCAGTCATGGCGGCACGAAAGAAGATCGCGGTGGCGGGCGCGACCGGACGCGTCGGCCGTCCGCTGGTCGAATTGCTGCGGGCGCGCGGGCACGACGTCGTCCCGATGTCGAGGTCCCTCGGCGTGGACGTCATCACCGGCGACGGCCTGGCCGAGGCGCTGGAGGGTGTGGAGGCCATCGTCGACGTGGCGACCGGGCCGTCGCCCGAGGAGGGGCCCGCGACGGAGTTCTTCACCAGGGCGACGCACAACCTGCAGGAGTTCGGCGCGAAGGCGGGTGTCCGCCAGATCGTCGTGGTGTCCATCATCGCCACCGACAAGTTCGAATCCGGCTACGGAGCGGCGAAGGTCGCGCACGAGCAGGCCATGCTGGCCGGCCCGCTCCCGGCCCGCATCCTGCGGGCGGCCCAGTTCCACGAGCTCGTCGGGCAGTTGGTGGAGTGGGGCGCGCAGGGCGACGTGAGCTATGTGCCGAAGATGCGCAGCCAGTTGGTCGCCGCCTCCGCCGTCGCCGAGGTGGCCGCTGACCTGGCGACCGGCCCCGAGCCGGCCGCCGGGGCGCCGATTGTGGAGGTCGCCGGTCCGCGGGAGGAGAGCCTCGTCGATGTGGCCACCAGGCTGGTCGCCAAGCGCGGCGACACGGTGAAGATCGTGGGCGTGAGCGACCCGGACGGACGGGCCGCCGAAGTGTACGAGTCGGGCGGCATGCTGCCCGGCCCGGGTGCCAATCTCGCGGGCCCGACCTTCGACGAATGGCTCGCCACTACCTTCTGACGAACTGCCGCGGCCGGGGTTGTCTCCGGCCGCGGCGGCTGCGGCTCGTGGACCTGGCCGTCAGACGGCACGGGTGCGGGTGGCGTACCAGCCGAGCGTCAGCAGCCCGGCGGCGAGCAGCAGCAGGACGGCCAGAAAGGTGAGCTGGAGCGGCCAGAACTGCCCGGCCGGATGGTACGGAATGGCATGGTCGCCGTCGGCCTGCCACCGCCAGGCATCGTCGGGGGCGCTCCAGCGGGGCCCGGTCGTGTATTTCACCGGCGTCAGGATCTGCACGGCCCGGCCGGTCACCAAGAGCAACACGAGGAATCCCACGAGGGCGGCGCCGACGGCCGGGAGGGTGCGGCGCAGCCATGCGCCGACTGCGACGGCGAGCGCGAAGGCCAGCAGCGCCTCCCCGGCCGGGGTCAGCCCGCCAGAGTAGAACCACATCCAGCGCGAGGCCGTGACGCCGCCGTCGCTGAGCGGGCGCTGCAGCTGGTAGACGGCGTATCCGGCGGCGAGGCCGGCGACTGCGAGCACGGCTCCGACGGCCGCGACCTTCGCGACATACCAGCGCCGCCGGGGGACGGACTGCGTCCAGGCGACCAGCTGGGTGCGCTGCTCGATCTCGCGGGCCACCAGCGGCGCGCCGATGAAGCTGCCGACGATCGCCATGAGCAGCGGCACCCCCAGCTCGAAGACGGGGATCGTGAACCCGTACTGTTTGACGAATCCCTCGACGAGCGAGCCGCAGCGCGCCGGGCTGCCGTCCCAGTACAGGGATCCGGCTTGGCTCACGCAACCCCTGGCGTCCAGGTGATCGAGGGCGAGCGAGGCGCGGGCGATGACCCATACCGTGCCGCCGTAAAGCAGTGCGACCAGCAGCAAGGTCCAGAGAGTCTGCCACCGGTGCTGCCGCCAGATGAACCAGGTCATGCGGACACCTCCGAACGGTGGCCGGGCTGCACGTCATGGTCGAGGTAGCCGAGCACGAGTTCCTCGAAGGTCGGCTCGGCGCCGTCGAGGCCGGGCCCGGTCAGGGTGTCCGACCCGGACCGGACGAGCGCGGTGGTGCGCCCGGCGACGGTGCGGGCGCTGACCACCGGCCAGCCGGCGGTATCCGGCCAGGCGGCCGGCCCGGTGACGACACGATGGGCCTGGCGCAGGTCGTCGATGTCGCCGACGAGCCGGACCCGCCCGTCGCGGACCACGACAAGGTGGTCGCAGATCCGTTCCAGCTCGGCGACCACGTGGGAGGAGAACAGCACGGCGGCCCCGGTCTGCGTGCACGCCTCGAACATGTGGGTGAGGAACTCCCGGCGCGCGATCGGGTCGAGGTTGGCCAGCGGCTCGTCGAGCAGGACGAGCCGTTCCGGGCGCTTGGCGAGCACCAACGTGAGGGCGACCTGGGCGCGCTGCCCACCGGACAGGCTGCCGATGCGCGCCCGCGGCGGGATGCCCAGCCGCCGGATCCGCTCTGTGGCGAGCGCCCTGTCCCAGCCGGGGTTGAGGTGACGGCCGGCGTCCAGCGCGTCGGCCACCCGCAGTCGCGGCCACAGCGGCGCGTCCTGGGCGACGAAGCCGATCTGGTTCAGTCGCCGGCGCGGGACGTCACCGGCGACCGTGACTGCGCCGGCGGTGGGCGCCAGCAGGCCCGCCGCCAGGTGCAGCAGTGTGGTCTTGCCGGCGCCGTTCGGCCCCACCAGCGCGACCACCCTGCCGGGCGGTATCTCCAGCGTGCAGTCCCGCAGTCCCCATGTACGGCGGCCGTAGCGGCGGCCCAGTCCCTCGCAGCTCAACGCCGATGTCATGCCACACCGTCCTGGGGTTCGGCCGGATCGGAAGGCTCGTCCAGTGCCACCGCCCACAGGGTCCGCATCTCATCGGCGGACAGGCCCTCGGCCCGCGCCTTGCGTACCCAGCGGGTGAGCGAGGCCAGCAACGCGGGTGACGCGGCCAGTGGCGGGCTGGGCGGCGACGCGGCCACGAAGGTGCCGAGCCCCTGCCGGCTGCGCACCAGCCCCTCATGCTCCAGCTCGCGGTAGGCCTTGGCGACTGTGTTGGGGTTAACCGACAGCGCCTCGACGACCTCCTTCACGGTGGGCAGTTGGTCGCCCGGCCGCAGCCGCCCGAGCATGACCTGTTGGCGGACCTGCTGCATGAGCTGCCGGTAGATCGGCACCCCGGATCCCGCATCGAGTCGAAACATCGCCTTACTCCTAGATCACCAAATTACTAGTAGACTAGTGAAATGCAAATTTGATCGCAAGGGTCTCGCCAAGAACCGAGTTCGATGCGAACATATGTTCGTGTCAGGTGAGGCGACGATCTTGCACGCCGACCTCGACGCGTTCTACGCGTCGGTCGAGCAGCGCGACGACCCGCGGCTGCGCGCCCGGCCGGTCATCGTCGGCGGCGGCGTCGTGCTCGCCTGCAGTTATGAGGCCAAGGCGTACGGCGTGCGCACCGCGATGGGCGGCGGACAGGCCCGCCGGCTGTGCCCGCACGCGATCGTGGTGCCGCCCCGGATGTCGGCCTACTCCGCGGCGAGCAAGGCCGTCTTCGAGGTCTTCAAGCACACGACGCCACTGGTCGAAGGGCTCTCGATCGACGAGGCCTTCCTCGATGTGGGCGGGCTGCGAAGGATCTCCGGGGCGCCCATCGACATCGCCGTACGGCTGCGGCGCGAGGTCCTCGAGGAGATCGGGCTGCCCATCACGGTCGGTGTCGCCCGCACCAAGTTCCTGGCCAAGGTGGCCAGCGGCGTGGCCAAGCCCGACGGTCTGCTCGTCGTGCCGCCGGACGGCGAGCTGGCGTTTCTGCACCCGCTGCCGGTCGAACGGCTGTGGGGGGTCGGGCACGTCACCGCGCGCAAACTCCGCGACCGCGGGATCACCAAGGTCGGCGAGGTCGCCCAGCTCGACAAGAAGGTGCTGGTGTCGATCCTCGGCCCGGCGAGCGGCCGGCACCTGCACGCGCTCGCCCACAACCACGACCCGCGGCGGGTGACGGTGGGCACGCGGCGCCACTCGATGGGCTCCCAGCGCGCCCTTGGCCGCCGCCTCCGGTCGCGGGCGGACCTCGACGCCACCGTGGTGGCGCTGATCGATCGCGTCACCCGGCGGCTGCGAGCGGCCCGCCGGGTCTGCCGTACGGTCGTGCTCCGGCTGCGCTTCGACGACTTCGCGCGGGCGACCCGGTCGCACACGCTGGCCGAGGCGACCGCGCAGACCGAGACGATCCTCGCCGCCGCGCGCGGGCTGCTGGGGGCGGCCATGCCGATGATCGAGGAGCGGGGCATCACGCTCGTCGGAGTGACCGTCAGCAATATCCACGACGACGATGCCGTGCAGCTCGCGCTGCCGTTCGACGCCCGGGCGGGCAACGCCCTCGACGCCGCGGTCGACAACGTACGCGACCGGTACGGCACGTCGGCCATCACCCGTGCCGTCCTCCTCGGCCGCGACCCGGGCATCTCCGTCCCGCTACTCCCGGACTGAGCCCAGATGCACTTACTTCGCGGGGATGGGCCTAGGCAGGCTGGTTCTTCTTCAGGTCGGCGAAGGGGCTGCGGACCATGACGTAGGTCGCCGCGCGGTCGGCGGACCGGGCCCAGCGGGCCCGTAGGTTCGCCTTGGCCGGCCACGGCACCCCGGCGAGCAGCGCCCGCAGCCGGGCGGCCGGGTCGCGCGAAGCCGTCTGGGCGTAAGCGGCGAGTTCGTCCCCGACCACCCGCCACAGGTCGGGTTCCAGGGCCGGATGCAGGTCTGCGATGGCCGCCGCGACCTCCGCGAGGTGGTTGACGAACAGGCAGTAGACCACCCGGTTCCAACCGCGCTCCGCGTCGTACGTCAGGGCCTCGCGCACCCGTGCCGGGAGGCCGTCCAGTTCCCAGCTGCCGGCCAGCAGCTTGGTCCCCTCCAGGTCGCGGAACACCGCCTGTGCCGGCAGGCCGTCGCCGTCCACCCTGATCAGCACGTTCTGCAGGTGCGGTTCCAGGGCGACGCCGTACGCCAGGTACGCGTGCAGGACCGGCGGCAGGACGTGCCGCACGTAGGCCGCCCACCAGGCCAGCGGAGAGTGACCTGCCAGCAGCTCAGGCAGGACGGAGCCGTACGGATCGGTGAGCGCCCCCGCCAGCACGGGCGTGCCGGCGCCGCCGCGGACCCCCGTCCGAACGATCACCCCGAGCCCTTCGTACAGCCGCCGGTCGGCCAGGGTAACGGTGCGGTACGCGGGCTCGGTCAGCAGCGCGCACCCGTACGTCTCGCCGAGCGCGGCGAACACGGGCCGCAGCAGCCGGGTCAGTGTGACCGCGCCGGTCAGCTCGTACCACGCGTTCTTGCGCACGCAGTTGGTGATCCGTACGTCCAGGCTGAACTTGCAGAACACGTCGGCCGCGGGCAGATAGACGGTTCGCACCGACGAGGTGGGCACGACGGGCGGCCCGGCGGGGCCGAGGTCGCGGACCGCCCCGGACCGCAGCGCCGCGCGGAGCACCGGCCGGTCCGCGAGCAGCGACAGCTGCCACGGGTGGGCGGGCAGCGCGGTGCAGCCGTCCGGCACCGGCGGGCCCGAAATCGTGAAGTCGCCCTCCCCGGTGACCAGGTCGGCGCGGACCGCGAGCCAGCGCAGCGGGAACCGGGCCCGCGCCTCGGGAGCATACGGCAGCCAGTCGGCGGGGTCGCCCGGCCGGGCCTTGGGCGCGGGGTGGAACCGATGCCCGGCCACCAGCGCCTGCTCGGACGCCACGTACAAGTCGTCAGGCGGTTCCGCGCGCGCGGCCAGCAGCGCCTCCAGCGCGGCGCGGCCGGCCGCGACCTGACCCGTGAACTCCGGGTTGGCCTGCCCGGTTGCCAGCTCCAGCTCGCCGGCGATCAGGTCGGCGAGCCGGGCCGACGGCACCGGGAGCCATTCCTCGTCGCGGAGTTCCCCGACCGGCGTGCTGAGCCGGTACGTCGGCCCGAACGGCGCCCGGAGCAGCCGGGAGCGCAGCGTGATCCCGGCGCGCGGCAGCCGTACCTCCAGCCACCCGCCCGACCGTTGTACCTGCTGCTCTGGCGCGGCCACCTCGCGAACCAGGCAGTTGAGCAGCGCGACGCACGTCGCGTCGTCCGCGGTGGCCGGCCGGGTATCGACGGTCGCATGACTCAGCGGCACTGATCTTCCCTGAGGTAGTTCGGCCCGGGCGGGCCGTAGTGTTTGTTGATGTCCCGGGCGCCGGTCCGCGCCTTCTCGACGAGCGTGCCGGCGGTGATCATCGCCTTGGTGGGCAGCCGGTCGGCGCCCAGTGTGCGAGCTCGGAGAAAGGCCTGGTCGTGCCGGTCGAGGGCGGCGGCAAGTCGCTCTCTGATCAGCCGCAGCCCGGTGGGCAGCGGCAGCAGGCCCCGCTCGGCCAGCCCGAAGGCGAGCGCCCCGGCGCACAGATGCAGCGTGATCGTGACGAAGACCTTCGCCGCCGCCTCGCGGTCGGTGGTGAGCAGGCGGCGGTCGGCGACGTCGGCGGGGTCCGCTCCGGCCAGGCGCAGTACGGGCGGGTCGAGCAGCGCGCCGTCGTTGTCCTTGATCATGAGCCGGAGGCCGGCGGCAGACGGCAGCACTGAAACGTTCTGCTGGTGGGCCTCCAGCGCGACGCCGTACGCGAACAGCGCGACATGCCAGTCGAACAGGGCCCGCAGATAGGCCTCGAAGAAGCCGGTGAGGTCGTCGGTGAGCTCCTCGATGACGTACCGGCCGGCCGGCGTCTTGGCGAGCAGCGCGGCCACCGGCACAGCGGTCGCCGCCGGGACCCGGCGGACCAGGTAGCCGAGCAGCGGGTCGGCGGCGTGGCCGTACGTCTGCTCGTCGGCGAGCACCACGGGCATGGCGCCCGGCCCGTGAGCAGCCATCTCGGCCCCGATCGCGGCGAGGACGCGCTGGACGAGGGCACCGTCGTGCAGTGTGCCCGGCACCATCGTGCGGACGTTGCGCCGTCCCAGCGTGCTGGTCGGCAGCGGCACCTTGAGGTGCGTGGCCGCGTCGACGGCGACCGTGCGCATCGAGAGGGTCGGGCGGACGTCGAGGTACGGCTCCGGCGCGAGCACCACGCCCGGGCGAGCCGCCGCCTGATCACAACGGAACAATTGGGCGGTGAGGGGATGCACGGGGAGCACGTCGTGGGTGGCCGACAGCTCGGTGGGCAGCCCGACCGCCGCCGGCGCGGGCCACCAGCCGGGCCGCTCGCCGGCGACCGTGACCCGGCCCGTCGGCACCGCCGCCCAGCGCATCCGGAACGTCGGCGCGAACTCCGGGGCGTACGCCCGCAGGTCATCCGCGCGCAGCCCGAGCCGGCAACGCGCGGTCGGGTACACCGGATGGTCGAGGTAGGCGCCGAGCACGTCGTAGTACGCCGGCGATCGCGCCAGCCGCCGCATCACCTGGCCCCGCTCGGCGGCGTGCAGCCGGATCGTCGCGACCGTCTCGTGACACTCCCGTACGAAGCCCCGCACGTCGTCGCGCGGATCGGCCAGCCGGCGCAGGGCGGCGAGCACCTCGTCCAGCCGTACGTCCTCGTCCACCCGGTGATCGGCCAGAAAGCCGTCGCGACGCAGCCGGACGACCCGTCCGCCGGGCAGCCGGAGCGCCGGGGGCGCGGTGGAGACGCACCGGCGCAGCCCTCCGTAGTCCTCCCGGAGCAGCGCGTCCAGCACCCGCCGCGCCAGGTAGCCGTCCGGATCGGTCACGAGATGTTCCAGGTGTGGTCGGCGCGGAACCGGGCGACGGCGCCCTCGACCGCCGTGCGGCCGGGCCCGATCGCCTGGATCGTGCCGAGGTAGTCCCGGTTGGTGTGGGTCAGCGCGACGGCGCTGCCCGGCGTGCGCTGCGGCCGGTAGGTGACGCGGACGCCGTCGTAGGACAGCTCGGCCGGCCCGGGCGCGGCGGTGAGCATGCCCGGCCGGTCGGTCAGCACATAGTCGACGATCGCCGCCCGGCCGGCGGTTGTCGGCTGAGCGGTTGTCGGCTGAGCGGTTGTCGGCTGACCGGTTGTCGGCTGAGCGCGGAGCGGCTCGCCGAGGTGGACGCGCAGCACGTCCTCGAACAGTGGCCGCCCCAGCAGGTCGGCGAGCAGGAAGTCACAGTGGTCGCCGATGATCCGGTAGTTGACCTCGATCAGCCGGGCCTGCCCGTCATACACGACGAACTCGGTGTGGCAGGCCCCGAACCCGACGCCGAGCGCGCGCAGGCGGTCGAGCACCTGACCGGACTCCGCCGGGGGCGGTGCCCAGTCGAGCCGCTCCTCGATGAAATACGGCGGCGGCGAGAGCGTCGTACGGAAGGACCCGAGCACGTGCAGGGCCCGTCCGTCGCCGAGGGTCTCCAGCGTGTGCAGCCGGCCGGGGAGATATTCCTCGACGATCAGCGGCCGGCGGTCGCCGATCTCGGCACGGCGCGCGGCCAGTTCCGGGTGGTCGCGGACGAGGACGACATCCTCGCTGGCCACCCCCTCGCGCGGCTTGAGCACCAGCGGGTAGGGCGCGTCCACCAGATCCTCGGTGAGTTCGGCGGCCCAGACCTCATCGCCGAGGTGCCGGCGCATGAGCGCCTTGTTCTTCGTACGGGTGGCGGCCCGCCAGTCCTTCCCGGGCAGCCCCCAGTAGTCGGCGGCGAGCGCGGCCGGGGCCTGCAGAAAGTCGCTGTTGGAGAAGATCGCGTCGGGTGCCTGGACGGCATGGATGATCTCCCGGAACTCAGTGACGTCACAGGAGACGATCTCGTGGTGCGGGTAGGCCCGCCGGTGGTCGTCCGGCCGGTCGGTGAGCACGATGACGTGGAGGCCGAGCCGCTCGGCCGCGGGCAGGAAGCCGTACGTCACCGAGTCGGTCACCTTGCCCGCCACGACGTAGAGACGCGGCACGCGACGCTCCCTTCCGACCGTATTGATGTGAGGTAAGCCTTACCTAAACCGAGGAGGCAACCATAGTGGCCCGGATCCGCGCCGCGGGCCATATCCGCGCGAGTGTCGTCGAGCCGTCGTACTGCCGTCGTCGAGGAAGATTTGGGGCATGGAGCTGATCGACCGATGGGTCGCGCTGGCCGGCCCCGACACGCGCCGGCTCGGCGCCGAGTTGATCGCACGGTACGGCGAGCCGCACCGCCGCTATCACACGCGGGCCCACCTGACCGCGGTGCTCGATCTGGTCGACGAGCTGTTCGCGTACGCCCCCGACGCCGACGCTGACGCTGACGTTGACGTTGACGCTGACGCTGACGCTGACGCTGTACGGCTCGCCGCGTGGTTCCACGACGCCGTGTACGACCCGCAGCGCTCCGACAACGAGGAACGCAGCGCCCGCCTGGCCGAGCGCATGCTCGCCAACACCGACCTGGATCCCGCGCGCATCGGAGAGGTGGCCCGGCTGGTACGGCTGACCGAGACGCACGACCCCACACCGGACGATCACAACGGAGCGGTGCTGTGCGACGCCGACCTGGCCGTCCTCGCCGGCGAGCCGTCCGCGTACGCCGCCTACGCCTCCGACGTACGGGAGGAGTACGGCTTCGTGTCCGACGACGCCTTCGCCCACGGCCGCGCCCAAGTGCTGCGGACCCTGCACGCCCGGCCGGCGCTGTTCCGTACCCCGGCCGGGCACGACCGCTTCGAGTCCCGGGCCCGCCACAACATCGAGACGGAGCTGGCCCTGCTCGACGGCGGCGCGGGCTAAGACCTGTTTTGGCGGGGCTCAGGCTGTTTCGGCGGGCCTAAGGCCTGTTCGGGCGGGGGCTAGGCGCTTCGGGGCGGCGCCGGGCCGCGGCGGTGCGGGCCCGGCGGTTTGCGGCGGCGCAGGCCGGCCTCGGTCAGCCGCCGCACGAGCTCCTGACAGCCGACCTCCCGGGCGCCCAGCGCGATCGCCATGTCGTACAGCTCCGCCGGAACGTCGTAGTGATCCCGCTCGAACGCCCGCCGCGGCACCCCCAGCCGTACGGCGAAGGCGTGCAACTCCGCGTACGACTCGTCGCTGACCAGGTGCGACCAGGCGCGACCGCGCGCCGCCCACAGAGGCGGGTCGATGAGCACGGTCACCGCACTAGAGTGCCTGATGGGGTTCGTTCGAGCGAACGCCGTCCCGGGAGGGTTGGCCGTGACCGACACGCTGAGCTGGCTGGCGCTGTCGCGCGGCACGCTCAACCGCGCGACCGAGCGCCGAAGCGACGAGGAGTGGCTGGCCCGGGCCTGGGCGGACCCGCACGCCAGGGTGCTGGTCGTCGAGCGGGGAAACGCCCTGGTGCGCGTTCAGGACGCGCCCGCGCTCGTGCTCATGCCGCCGGCCGAGGCGCCGGCCGGCGAGCGATATCTGCTCGGCGTCGACACTGACGGGGCGCCGTACTTCGCCGTCGACGGGGCCCTGCCATCGGTCGAGGGTGCCGAGGAGGGCAGCCTGCGCCGGGTGGGCGCGTTGCTCAGCGACCGCGACTCCGGCCTGCTCGTGCACGCCGTGGCCCTGCAGAACTGGCATTCGACGCACACGCACTGCCCGCGCTGCGGCAGCCGTACGAACATCGCCACCGCCGGCGCCAGCCGGGTCTGCCCGAACGACGGGTCGGAGCACTTCCCGCGGGTGGACCCGGCGGTGATCATGCTGGTGCACGACGACGCCGGCCGTATGCTGCTCGCCCACAACACCAGCTGGCCGGAGCGCCGGGTATCGGTTCTGGCCGGTTTCGTGGAGCCGGGGGAGTCGGTCGAACAAGCCGTCGGCCGCGAGGTCGCCGAGGAGGTCGGCCTCATGGTCGGCGACCTGCGCTACCTCGGCAGCCAGCCGTGGCCGCTGCCGCAGAGCCTCATGCTCGGCTACTTCTGCCGCGCCATCGACTCTCGCATCCTCCGCGTCGACGAGGAGGAGATCGAAGAGGCGCGCTGGTACACCCGGGAGGAGCTGTGGACCGCCGTCATCGAGGGCGACATCCTGCTGCCCGGCCGGGTCTCCATCGCCCGCCACCTGATCGAACACTGGTACGGCGCTGAGCTCCCCGGCTCCTGGGGCCTATGAGCCGGTGGCGGCCAGATGCGCCTTGACTTCCTTGGCGCTCGGATTGGTCACCGCCGTGCCGTCGGGGAAGACCACCACGGGAACGGTCGCGTTGCCGCCGTTGACATCCATCACGAAGGCGGCCGCCGCGGGATCCCGCTCGATGTCGATCTCGACCATGTGAATGCCGTCATGCGCCAGTTGTTTCTTGAGCCGTTTACAGAATCCGCACCACGTCGTCGTGTACATCGTCAGCTCGCCCGTTACAGACGTCGTCATGCCTCTCCTCGGTCAAGGGTGCGCTCGGCCGATCTCCTTCAACGTGGGGCGACGCGCCGTGATTCCCTGACGCCGGGCGCGTTCGTCGGTGGCGGCTGCGAGTATGGGTCACCGAAGCGCGCGCAGAGACGTGTGGGGGCAATGAATGAACGCTGTCTTGGACGGTCTCGACCCTGAGCAGCGCGCGGTCGCCGAGGCCGTGCGCGGCCCGGTCTGCGTGCTCGCGGGCGCCGGCACCGGCAAGACGCGGGCGATCACGCACCGCGTAGCGCACGCGGTACTGACCGGCGTGGTCTCGCCGCAGCGGGTGCTCGCCGTGACATTCACCACACGGGCGGCCGGGGAGCTCCGGGGCCGGCTGCGGGCCCTGGGCGCGCCGGGCGTGCAGGCCCGCACCTTCCACGCCGCCGCGCTGCGCCAGCTGACCTACTTCTGGCCGCGCGTCATCGGCGGCGAGCCGCCCAAGATCGTCGAGTCCAAGATCGGGCTGATCGCCGACGCCGCCCGCGCCTGCCGGCTGTCGTTCGGCCGCACCGAGCTGCGCGACCTGGCGGCCGAGGTCGAGTGGGCCAAGGTCACCCAGACGCGCCCCGAGGACTACCCGGCCGCGGTGACGCGTACCTCCCGCAAGGCGCCGGTCGATCCGGTCGACGTGGCGCGGGTCTACACGATGTACGAGACGTTGCGCCGCGAGCGCAACCTGCTCGACTTCGAGGGCATGCTGGAGCTCACCGCGGCCGTGCTCACCGAGCACCCCGAGGTCGCGAGCCAGGTCCGCGAGCAGTACCGCTACTTCGTCGTCGACGAGTACCAAGACGTCAACCCGCTGCAGAAGCTGCTCCTCGACACCTGGCTGGGCGACCGCGACGACCTGTGCGTGGTCGGCGACCCCAACCAGACCATTTACTCCTTCACCGGCGCGACCCCGGCCTACCTCCTCGGGTTCGTCGATGAGCATCCGAGCGCCGCCGTCGTCCGGCTGGTCCGTGACTACCGTTCGACCCCGCAGGTGGTGACGCTCGCCAACGCGGTGCTGGCGCGGGCCGGCGCCGCCGCGCGCGACCACAAGCTCGCGCTGATCGCGCAGCGCGACGACGGGCCCGAGCCGGTCTACAACGAGTACGACGACGAGGTGGCCGAGGCCGACGACGTGGCCCGGCAGGCGCGCAAGCTCATCGAAAGCGGCGTGCCGGCCCGCGAGATCGCGGTGCTGTTCCGGATCAACGCGCAGTCGGAGAACTTCGAGCAGGCCTTCGCCGAGGCGGGCATCCCGTACGTCCTGCGCGGCGCCGAGCGGTTCTTCGACCGGGCGGCCGTACGCGAGGCGGTCGTGCGGCTGCGCGGCGCCGCCCGGGCCGGGGCCGACGCGGATACCGAGGGCATGGGGCTGATCGCTACCGTACGGCACGTGCTTACTGGCGTGGGCTTCACCGACAAGGCGCCCGAGGGCACGGGCGCGGCCCGCGAGAAGTGGGAGTCGCTCGCCGCGCTGGCCCAGCTCGCCGAAGACATGGCGGCCGACAGCCCCGAGGCCGGGCTCGAGGAGTTCGTCGCCGAGCTGGAGGAGCGCGCCGCCGCCCAGCACGCGCCGCCCCTCGAGGGCGTGACGCTGGCCAGCCTGCACGCCGCCAAGGGCCTCGAGTGGGACGCGGTGTTCGTCGCCGGCCTGGTCGACGGCACGCTGCCCATCGTGCACGCGGAGACCCCCGAGCAGGTCGAAGAGGAGCGGCGGCTGCTGTACGTCGGCGTCACCCGGGCGCGCGAGCACTTGGCGCTGTCGTGGGCGCTGGCACGGTCGCCCGGCGGGCGGAAGGCCCGGCGGCCCTCGCGGTTTCTCGACGGGCTGGCCCCGCAGACGGCGACCGTGTCGCCGCCCCGCGTCGACCGCACGAAGCGGCGCGGCGGCAAGGGCCCACAGCCGTGCCGGGTCTGCGGGCGCCCGCTGACCGCCGCGCTGGAGCGCAAGCTGGGCCGGTGCGAGGGTTGCCCGTCCGACATGGACGAGGCGCTGTACGCCCGGCTGAAGGCGTGGCGCACCGAGGTCTCGCGGGAGCAGAAGGTCCCCGCCTATGTGGTCTTCACCGACGCGACGCTGCAGGCCATCGCCGAGCATCGCCCCGCCACCGCCGAGCAGCTGACCGCCATCTCCGGCGTCGGCGCCGTCAAGCTCGACCGCTACGGCGCCGCCGTCCTCGCCCTCTGCGCCGGCGGCGACGCGGGTGAGACGGAGGCCACACTGCTCGATTTGGAAGACTGACCCTTCATGAGCGAGCCGCCCCTCGCGACTGAGCGGGAGACCTGAATGAGCGAGTCATGAGGGGCGGCGCGAGGGCTGGACTGAGGAGCGCGCGGAGCGAGGAACGAGTGAGCACGCGACGAAGGAAGCCGTCGCGCCGAGCCGCCCCTCGCGACTGAGCGGGAGACATGGTGAACGAGACGTTGAAGGAGCTGCTGGATCTGCTCGACCTGGAGCAGATCGAGGTCAACATCTTTCGCGGGCGCAGCCCGGAGGAGCGGCAGCAGCGCGTTTTCGGCGGGCAGGTGGCCGGACAGGCCCTGGTCGCGGCGGGGCGTACGGTGCAGCCCGACCGCGCGGTCCATTCCCTGCACGCCTATTTCATCCGGCCCGGCGACCCGAGCGTGCCGATCGTCTATGACGTCGACCGGGTTCGCGACGGCCGGTCGTTCACGACCCGCCGGGTGACCGCCATCCAGCACGGCAAGGCCATCTTCACGTTGTCGGCGTCGTTCCAGAAGCCCGAGAAGGGTCCGGAGCACCACGCCCCCATGCCGGAGGCGCCCGACCCCGAGACGCTGCCGCTGATGCGCGATCGCATGGCGAAGGTGTTCGGCGACGAGATCGCCGACCGGTTTGTCCGGCGTCGGCCATTCGACGTACGGCACGCGACGCCGCTCACGTGGGAGGCGGCCAAAGACCAGGCGTTGAAGACCCCCGAGTCGCGGGTCTGGCTGCGTGTCGACACGGGGGGTGGGCCCACGGGGGGTGGGCCCGAAGGGCAGGGGGGCGGGGAAAGCACTGGGCAGGGGGGCGGGGAAAGCCCTGACCTGCCCGATGACCCGCTGCTGCACGTGTGCCTGATGACGTACGCCTCCGATATGACACTGCTCGACACGGTGCTGCTCAACCACGGGCTGGCCTGGGGCGACAACCGTACGATGGGCGCCAGCCTCGATCACGCGATGTGGTTTCACAAGCCGTTCCGCGCCGACCAGTGGCTGCTGTACGCCCAGGACACCCCGGCGGCGGCCGGTGGCAGAGGGCTGGCTCGCGGCGAGGTCTTCACCCAAGACGGCGACCTCGTCGTCTCGGTCGTCCAAGAGGGCCTGATCCGCGTCTCCGACCTGTAAAGCTCCGCATCTCCTGACCGGGTGCGGAAAATCGCAGGTCAAAAATATCTTGCCCGGCTTCCAGTCCGACACGTACGCTTTCACGCGAGCACTCAATCGGTTGAGCGCTCCGGCGCGTGAAAGCCGCACGAACCTACGAAGGGAGGCAGTCCGGTGATCAGCACGACTATCAACGAGCAGACCTGGGCTGTCGCCTGCACGGGCGCGTACGGCGTTCCCGCGATGAGCGGCTCACGGCTTACGGGCGAAGTCTGGCCGGTGAGCGGTGGGGCTCCGAGCCCGGCGCTCGCGGTGCGACCGCGTCACACGGCTGTGCGTCATGTGGCATCGACGCAGCGAATGCAGGGGCGCAGTGTGTTTACCGCCGCTCCGATTTCGCAGCAGGCCCAGGCCCACCGGCTCGATGTCGTCGCCATTGACCGCTTTGTCGAGCGGACGACCAACGACAAAGACGTGCTCATGAACGACTACGTCGTGGGTCCAAGTCCCTGGAGGCCACCCCCGGTCTAAAAAGACCTCGGGAGTTGCCCCAGGGCCGCGGATCCAGACACCGGATCCGCGGCCCATTTGTTTGGCCAGAAACCAACCGAACCAATCCCGTTGAGAACCAACAGGAGAGAGGGGTGACGACCGATGCAGGAGCTCACGCTCACCGCCGAGGACCTGGAGCTCGCGTGTCGGACCGACCCGGAGCTGTTCTTCGCTGAGGCGCCTGCCGACGTCGAGCTCGCGAAGTCGCTGTGCGTCGACTGCCCGATCCGGCGTGCCTGCCTCGCGGGTGCGCTCGAGCGCCGGGAGCCTTGGGGTGTCTGGGGTGGCGAACTGTTCGTGCGTGGCGTGATCGTGCCGCGAAAGCGCCCGCGTGGCCGTCCCCGCAAGAACGCCGACGCGGGGGCCGCCGAAGGCACGGTGGCGGCATGACCTCCGCGACCCGCACCAGTCAGATTTCCGCCCACTCCCACAAGGAGCGCAAGGTGTCCTTGCTCAGCATCGAACTGTCACGAGCACGAATACGCGACGTGGCGGGCCGGCTGACGCTCCGGTATCCGTCCCCGCGGGGCGACGCCGTACGGCGTACCCGGGAGGACGCGCTGACCGAGGCGATCCGGCACAGTCATGTCCTGACCTTCCGATGACCCGCTACCGGCCGCTGTTTCCGCGGCGAGGATGAGAAAGGCCCCCGGCACCACGGCCGGGGGCCTCGGCGTTTGACTCTGGGGATACGGACGGCCCTGGAGGATACGAACGACGCGCCTCCCGGACAGGGCGCTACCCGCGCGTACGAGAGAGGCTCGTGCAGTGGCCTTTCCGTCTGTCGCTCGCGTTGCCATGGGCTGCACGGTGACGGACGCGTGGGTGATCATAGGCGCTGTTCCTTTCGGAAGCGCAGGGGGAGACGAAGCGGGAGGGAACGGGGATGCTGACATGCGCGTGGTGCGGAGCCACCGCTGACGACGCGCCGCTGGGCTGGACGGTCGAGTTCACCCGGCGCGGACCTCGGTATATGTGCGACCGCTGCAGCCGGGAAAACCTCAGGGCCATCGAGGGCAGGCTCGAACCCGAGCACTTCTGACCGGCCCGGCCCCGGGGTGGGTTCAAGCGGTCTGTACGGTCGGCTCGCCCGGTTCGAGCGGCTCGCCTTGCTCCAGCGGGCCGCCTTGCTCCAGCGGGTCGCCTTGCTCCAGCGGGTCGGCGGGCCGTACGGATTCGGGCTCGTCCGCGAAGCCCGGCACCCAACGGAGCGCCTCGCCCCGGAACGGGCCCTCAGCCTCGAGCTGGCACAGGACGCCGGTGCCCGCCGCCACCACACGGTGGATCAGGACGTACGAGGGCGGCAGGTTGAACTGCCGGACCACGTTCGTCGGCCGCAGGTCGGTGACCCGCGCCGCTTCCTCGCGCAGCCATTCGCGGCTGAACTTGAACCTCTCCTCGATCAGCGGCTGGGCGATCGGCTCCAGGAACGCGATCAGCGCCTGGGGGTCGATCTGCACGTCCTCGCGGATGAAGTGCTCCTCCCGCAGCGCGGTCTCGACCTCGACGATGTCGAGCATCGTGCCGATGCGCATCAGGCGGCCGATCCGGCGGTGGAACCCGCCGGGCAGCCGGTCGACGGCGCCGAAGTCGATGACGCCCAGCCGGCCGTCGTCGAGCAGCCGGTAGTTGCCCGGGTGCGGGTCGGCGTGCAGCATGCCGCAGCGCGCCGGGCCGGAGAACAGGAACCGCGAGTAGAGCAGGCCCGCGTGGTCGCGCTGCTCCTGTGTGCCGTCGCTGATGATCTTCGAGAGCGGCGTGCCGTCCATCCACTCGGTGACCAGGACGTTGCCGGATTGCGCGACCACGGCCGGGATGTAGAAGTCGGGGTCGTCCTGGTAGGCCTTGGCGAACCCGGCCTGCGACTCCGCCTCGATCGTGTAGTCGAGCTCCTCGGTGACCCGCTCCCTCAGCTCGGCCAGCATCGACTTGATGTCCATGCCGGGCATCAGCACGGCGAACAGCCGGCTCAGCCGGGCGAGCTGGTTGAAGTCGCCGAGCAGCGCCTTGCCGGCGCCGGGGTACTGCACCTTGACCGCCACGATGCGGCCGTCGTGCCAGATCGCCTTGTGCACCTGGCCGATCGAGGCGGCGGCGGTCGGCCTGTCGTCGAACTCGGCGAACCGGGCCCGCCAGTTCTCGCCGAGACCCTCCGCCAGCACCTTGTGCACCGTGGCCGCCGGCATGGCCGGGGCCGCCTCCTGGAGCTTGGTCAGCGTGGCGCGGTAGGGACCCACGATCTCGGGAGGCAGCGCCGCTTCGAAGATCGACAGCATCTGACCGAGCTTCATGGCGCCGCCCTTGAGTTCGCCCAGGACTTTGAACAGCTGCTCGGCGGTGCGCTGCTGGATCTCGACGGCGACCATCTCGGCCGGCTTTCCGATGGTTCGCTTCCCAACCCCGAGAGCGGTACGGCCGGCGAATCCGAGCGGTAGGGAGGCTAGCTTGGCGGTCCGCGTTACGGCGCGGCGGGGGAGATCGCTCACGCGCCCCATTGTCGGTGATCAATCGTAGTTTCGGCCACAGCGCGGAGCTCAGAATCTCTGTACTCCATCAAGCGAACAGCTGACCTGCGTAAACGCAGTAAGCGTGTCCTTTCTCACGGGATGCCGCGAGCGTTCGGCCGCAACGGAGCGACACAGGGGAAGCCCCGGCCACTCCGATCGTTCGCTCCCCTTCCCCTGACAAGCGACCGACCCGGTGGCACGGGGCCTCTCTTGTCAGGTGACGCTAGGGGTGCCTGGGGGCGGCGTCAACGAGGCCCTGTGGACAGTGCTGTGGAGGTCCTGGGGATGACACGGGGTGTTGTTGTGGAAAGCCTGCGAAGAGCCTGTGGAAAGTCTTGGGGATGAGCCGATTATCATGGGTTGACCTGCAAGTACGTCATCCACCCCCTGTGGAGAACGCAAAGTTTTCGGTAACGTTCGGCTCGTGCCCCCCAACGTCGAGGTCCGCCGCAGCGCCCGACGGCGGCGTACGGTGTCCGCCTACCGCGACGGAGACAAGACCATCGTCATGGTGCCATCCCGGCTGAGCAAGGCCGAGGAAGAGCAGTGGGTCGCCACCATCCTGGAGCGGCTCGCCGAACGAGAGCGCCGCCGCCGGCCGAGCGACGACATCCTCGCGGCGCGGGCCCGCGACCTGTCCCGGCGTTACCTGGACGGTCGCGCCGAACCGGTCAGCGTGCGCTGGGTGGACAACCAGCGCACCCGATGGGGTTCGTGCACGCCCGACGACGGCAGCATCCGCCTGTCCACCCGGCTGCGCGGCATGCCGAACTGGGTGGTCGACTATGTGCTCGTGCACGAGCTCGCCCACCTGCTCGTACCCGGCCACGGGCCGCACTTCTGGGAGCTCGTCGCCCGCTACCCCAAGGCCGAGCGGGCCAGGGGATACCTGGAGGGCGTCGCCGCGGCGGCCCACCTGCCCCCAGACCACGGCGAGGGTCCGGTCGACGACGTCCCGCACGAGGCCGTCGGGTGACCAACCGCTTCGTCGCCGTCCTCGCCTCCGGACAACCAGCGGGGGTGGCGGCGCCGCCGGGGATCGACGACGAGGAGTTTCGGCTGGCGCTGCTCGAGGACACCTACGAGGTGGTCGCCGGGCTCGATCTCGTCACCCCGGCGCTGATCCTGCACCGCGCGGAGTGGCCGGACGCCGAGGCGATCACCTGGCCCGGTACCCCCGTCGTCCATACCGAGGACCTTTCCGGCGCGCTGCACCAGCTGCAGGAACTGGGCGCCGACGAGGCGGCGATCGTCGTCTCCGACGCGCCCGACCTGCCGCCGCTGCTGATCGGCAAGCTGTTCCGCGCCCTCGCCCACGCCCAGGCCGCCGTCTGCCCGGCCGAGGGGGGTGGCCTCGTGGCGCTCGCCGCACCGCTGCCGGCGCCGCCGTGGCTGCTCGACTTCGTGGCCGCGGCCGGGTCGGATGACGGCGCCGGCCTCTTCGACCTGCCCGACGCCTTCGTACGACTCCGGGCGGCGGCGCCGCGCCCGGGCGTGGTCCAGGACGGGCCCGGCTGGCACCGGCTGCGGGCCCCCGCCGACACGGCTTTTCTGGATCCCGGCCTCGAAGGCTGGGAGAACACCCGGGCGCTGCTCAGCGGGCACCCGCTTCACTAGGCAAAACGCGGAGGACCTCGCCGTTACCCAAATGTTATAGAGCCGACCATTGACCGACTGCTGAAAACGATTGCAGAGTTTCATTCATTAGGTCGGGAGGTGTACGGTGCCGGTCACGATTCAGGACGTCGCCCGCGAGGCGGGCGTGTCGGTGTCGACCGTGTCCCGTGCCCTGGCCGCTCCCGAGATGGTTCGCGAAGCCACCCGGCTGCACGTCGTCGAGACCGCGAACCGGCTCGGCTACCGCCCCAACCGGGCGGCCCGCGGCCTGATCACCGGCAAAACCGGCAACCTCGGCGTCATCGTGCCCGACCTGTCGAACCCGTTCTTTCCCGCGATTCTCAAGGGGATCCAGTCCCAGGCCCGCGGCGCCGACTACGCCGTCTTCCTGGCCGACTGCGACGAGAACGGGGCCGAGGAGGCCGCGCTCGTGCAGGCCATGGCCAAGCAGGTGGACGGGGTCATCCTCTGTTCGTCCCGCATGTCGCCGAGCCAGCTCGAGCGCACGATCGGCCTGACATCGCTCGTGCTGATCAACCGCCCGGTACGCGATCAACCGGCGGTGATCATGGACGTCGCCGGCGGAATGCGCCAGGCGGTCGACCATCTCACCGCGCTCGGTCACCGCCGGATCGCGTACCTGCAGGGCCCGCGGGCGTCCTGGTCAAACCAGCAGCGCCGGCGGGGGCTGCGGCACGCGGGTCGCCGGGGCATGGCGGTCACCGAACTGGGGCCGTTCGCGCCCACCTTCGAGGGCGGCCTGCACGCCGCCGACCTCGCACTCGCCGAGGACGTCACGGCCATCGTCGCCTACAACGACCTCATGGCCCTGGGCGTGCTGTCGCGGCTGGCGGACCGCGAGGTCAAGGTGCCCGCCGAGGTGAGCGTGCTCGGTTTCGACGATGTCCCGATGGCGGGCATGGCCACGCCGCCGCTCACCACCGTAGCGATGCAGAACGGACGGGCCGGACGGGCCGCCGTCGACCTGCTCGTCAACCTGATCTCCGGCGCCGACGCGGGGGAACTCCGCCGGGAACTCGAATGCCAGCTGATCGTGCGGGCGTCGACCGCGACGCCCAGAGAGGCCTGGTCAGGGCCCCGTCAGGTGGCCGCGCCTGCCCGGCACGGCGAGCCAACGGAGGGGCTATGAACAAGCTCCATGATCGCCAGTGAAAGGGGACCCATCCCATGCGCGTCAAAACCCTCGCCGTGGCGGCCACCGCTATCGGCCTGCTGGCCGGGGCCTGCGGCTCGCCGAGCTCCGGTGGCGGCACCAAGGACGTCGCGCCCAGCAGCGTGCCGGACAAGCCCAAGAACGCGGTGACGCTCAACATCATCGACGTGGCCGGCAACCTGCAGCTGACCCAGCCGATGATCGACGACTTCGTCAAGCAGCATTCGGACGTCATCAAGAAGGTGACGTACACCAAGGCCACCGCGCCTGAGCTGCCCGGTAAGATCAAGGCACAGCAGAACGCCGGGAAAGTCGACATCGGCCTGGTGCTGACCGGCACGGACGGCCTCTCGGCCGGCATCACGCAGAACCTCTGGGTGAAGACCGACGACTATTCGAGCAAGATCGGCAACCCGAACTACCTGCCGCCGGCGGCCGACATGCAGCAGCTGGCGCAGGGCCACGGTGTCGAGCTCGTCTACTACCCGTCCGGGCCGCTCATCGAGTACAACCCCAAGAAGGTGACGAACCCGCCGACCACCGCGGATGAGTTGCTCGCGTGGGCGAAGGCCCACCCGAAGAAGTTCCAGTACGCCCGCCCGGCCAACTCCGGCCCCGGCCGTACGCTCCTCATGGGCCTGCCGTACCTGCTCAAGGACTCCAACCCGAAGGACCCGAAGGCGGGCTGGTCCAAGACGTGGTCCTACCTGCAGCAGCTCAACAAGTACATCGACAACTACCCGACCAAGACGTCGGAGACGATGACCAACCTGGCCAACGGCTCGGTCGACATGATCGCCACGACGACCGGCTGGGACATCAACCCGCGTGCCCTGGGTCAGGTGCCGGCCGACGTCAAGGTCGGCTACTTCAAGGACATGACGTGGGTCACCGACGCCCAGTACGCCGTCATCCCGCGCGGCGTCTCGGCCGACGTCATCTCCGCCGACATCCAGCTGCTCAAGTGGATGCTCACCCCGCAGCAGCAGGCGAAGGCGTACGACAAGGGCTACTTCTACCCGGGCCCGGCGGTCAACGGCGTGACCCTGCAGATGGCTCCGGCCGAGTCGCAGCAGGTGATCCAGAAGTTCGGCCGGCCCGAGTACGACCAGTGGATCAACCAGTTCCCGAAGCAGCCGTCGTTGCCCGCCGAGCAGCAGGTGGCGGCGTTCGACCAATGGGACCGTACGGTCGGCAGCGGAAAGTTCAAGCAGTAATGCCGGCGATCGAAGCCACGAGGATCTCGGAGCTCCGGCTCGACCATGTGAGCCGGAGCTTCGGGGGCAAGCTCGCGCTCGACCAGCTGGACGTGACGATCAAGGGCGGCGAGTTCGTCGCGCTGCTCGGGCCGTCCGGCTGCGGCAAGTCGACCGCGCTGAACTGTCTGGCCGGGCTGTTGCCGCTGACGGGCGGCTCGGTCTGGCTGGACGGCAAGCGGATCGATGGGCTGCAGCCGGAGCAGCGCGGATTCGGGATGGTGTTCCAGAACTACGCGCTGTTCCCGCACATGTCGGTGCGCGCCAACATCGGCTTCGGGCTGCGCATGCACCGTACGCCCAAGCAGGAGGCGCGCAAGCGGGTCTACGAGGCGATCGGACTGGTCCAGCTGGAGGAGCACGCGGACAAGTACCCCGCGCAGTTGTCCGGCGGCCAGCAGCAGCGGGTGGCGATCGCGCGCGCGATCGTGCTGGAACCGCCGCTGGTGCTGATGGACGAGCCGCTGTCGAACCTCGACGCGAAGCTGCGGCTGGAGATGCGCACCGAGATCAAGCGCATCCACCAGACGCTGGGCCTCACCACGATCTACGTGACCCACGACCAGGAGGAGGCGCTGTCGCTGGCCGACCGGCTGGTGCTGCTCCGTGACGGCCAGGTCCAGCAGATCGGCACGCCGGAGGAGGTCTACACCGAGCCGGTCAACCGGTTCGTGGCCTCGTTCATGGGTTACCGCAACACCGTGGAACTGCCGGTCACCGACGCCAAGGGCAAGGAGGTGACCCTCGCGGGAGACGGGCTCACGCTCACCGGATCGCGCCGGGAGGAGCTGGGCGACACGGCGGTCGCCGCGATCCGGCCAGAGGACTTCACCGTGAGCGACGGCCCCAACGCGATCGAGGTCACCGTAGAGGTCGTCGAATACCACGGCCGCGAGGAGGCGGTGCAGGTCCGTACGGCTACGGGCAACGCGCTGCACCTGCGTACGGAGGCGCGGCTCGCGCCCGGCGATCGGCTGACGATCTCCGCGCCGCCGGAGCGGGTGCTCGTCTTCGCTGCCGAGTCAGCCGCGGCCGGGTCCGGGGACACAGCGAACCACGTCCCGGAGGACTGACATGGCGACCGCGACCACCGCTCAGCCGGCCGCGTCCAAGACGGCGCTGCGGCACCGGCTGGCCGAGCGCGGCATCGATCGGAACCTGCTGTTGCTGCTGCCGGCGGTGCTGTTCGTGGTGGCCTTGTTCGTCTATCCATTCCTGTATGGACTGCAGCTGTCGTTCCAGCCGCAGCCGGGCATGGACGCGGCGAAACAGTACGGCACCGGCCCGCTCGCCAACTACCGGCTCTTCTTCGCCGATTCCTACCTGCGCGACACGATCTGGACCACGTTGAAGCTCGGCCTGCCCGCCGCGCTGTTCAACGTGCTCGCGTCGGTGCCGATCGCGTACCGGATGCGCGGGCGGTTCCGGGGGAAGCGGACGATCACCACGATCCTGGTGGTGCCGATCACACTCGGCACCGTCCTCACCGCCGAGGGCCTGCTCACCTTCATGGGCCCGACCGGCTGGCTCAACAAGGTGCTGCTCAACCTCCATCTGGTCGACGATCCGGTCCGGCTGGTGCACAACTACTGGGGCGTGTTCTTCTCGCTGATCATCTCCGGGTTCCCGTTCGCGTTCCTGCTCACGCTGGCCTACCTCAG
Organism: Streptosporangiaceae bacterium; assembly: GCA_036555725.1. Lineage (GTDB taxonomy): Bacteria > Actinomycetota > Actinomycetes > Streptosporangiales > Streptosporangiaceae > CALAED01. The sequence goes on from DATBKU010000090.1 coordinate 114,981, forward strand.
CGGCATCGACCCGTCGCTCGAGCAGGCCGCGGCCACCCTGGGCGCGGGCTGGTGGCACCGGTTCCGGCACATCACGCTGCCACTGCTGGCGCCGGGGCTGTGCATCACGTTCTGTCTCACCTTCGTGCTCGCCTTCTCGGTGTTCCCGTCGGCGATCATGGTCGGGGAGCCGTCGCGGCAGACCCGGGTGATCTCCATCGCCGCCTTCCACGCGCAGTTCGAGCAGTACGACTACGCGATGGGGTCCGCCATCGCGATGATCATGGGCGCGGTGATGCTGGTCGTCATCGGGGCCGTCTTCGCCCTGCGAGCCCGCTTCTACCGTGGCGCGACAGGAGGCAAAGGGTGACAACCACGCAAGGGGCGCCCGCCACCGCACCGGAGGCGACCGCCGCGCCCGTCGCCGGCAAACGGCTCATCCTCCGGCCTGGCGTATGGCTGGTGTGGGGCGGGGTCGTGGTCTTCCTGCTCATGCTGGCCGGCGTGGTGGGCGCCGTGCTGGTCAGCTCGTTCGGCACCAAGTGGTTCGGCGGCTGGCTCCCCGACGGGTGGACGACGCGGTGGTACGGCGAGTCCTGGCGGGACTTCAACCTCGGCAGCGTCATGCGGGTGACCATCGAGGTCGCGCTGGCGGTCGTGGCGATCTCGATCGTGGTCGGCACGCCGGCGGCCTACGCGCTGGCCAGGCGGCAGTTCGTCGGCAAGAAGCTGCTCATGGTGACCTTCCTGCTGCCCATCCTCATCCCGCCGTTCACCTACGGCATCCCGCTGGCCTCGGTACTCACCAAGTACATCGGGCAGAACATCGTCGCGGTCGTGCTGGCCAACCTGGTGCCTTCGGTGCCGTTCGTCATCTTGGTCATGACGCCGTTCATCGAGCAGATCGACCCGAAGATCGAGGCGGCCGCCCGGATGTGCGGGGCGAAAACCCACGTCGTGTTCACCCGCATCCTCGCGCCGCTGCTGATCCCGGGCATGCTCGCGGCTGCCATCCTCATCCTGGTGCGGACCATCGGCATGTTCGAGCTGACCTTCCTCACCGCCGGCAACGACAGCCAGACGCTCGTCGTGGCGCTGTTCTACTCGGTGTCGGCCGCCGGCATTCGCGCCCAGCAGGAGGTCGACGCGATGGCGGTGCTCTACATGCTGTCGATGCTGGTGCTACTCGTCATCGCGCTGCGCTTCGTCAACCCGACCCAGCTGGTGACCCAGATCAAGGAGGACCGTTCGGAGTGAAGACGCTGCTGAAGCCTGGAGACAACACGGAACTGATCGGCCTCGATCTGGCCGACCTGGCCGACGGCGAGTCCGTGGAGCTGCCCAGGGACATGGGGAGCGGGCCCGAATGGAAGGGGGGCGGGAAAGGCGCCGAGGTCGCCGTCGTCGTCCTGTCCGGGACCGTCGACGTGGTGGTCGACGGCGCGCCGCTCGGCCGGGCCGGCGGTCGCGCCGGCGTCTTCGAGGGGGCCGGGCACACGGTCTACGCGCCGCCCGCGACGACAGTACGGCTGACCGCCGTGGACGGGCCCGCACAGCTGGCGATCGCGTCGGCGCCGGTGGACGGCGGCTCGCCCGGGCCGGCCCGCATCATCGGCCCCGGCGACCAGGACATCGCGCACCGCGGCGACGGCAACTGGGCCCGTACCGTACGGACCATCATCGGACCGGGCGATCCGGCCGGGCGGCTGCTGCTCGGCGAGACGATCAACCCGCCCGGCAACTGGTCCAGCTACCCGCCGCACAAGCACGACACCGAGGAGCCGCCGCGCGAGGTACGGCTGGAGGAGATCTACCTCTTCAAGGTGAACCCGGCCGGCGGGTTCGGCGTGCAGATCCGCTACGACGGCGACGGCGAGGAGTGCTTCACAGTACGTGACGGCGACGTCGCCGCGATCCCGGCCGGCTACCACCCGGTGGTCGCCGCCCCCGGCTACTCCCTCTACTACCTGTGGGTCATGGCCGGCGACGGCCGCCAGATGATCCCGTACCTGGACCCCTCGCACGCGTGGGTACAAGAAACCGCATGACTGCCGAACGGCTCTTGCTGCATCCCGAAGACGACGTCGCAGTGGCGGTACAGGGCCTGCCGGGCGTCCCGCGGGGCCACAAGGTCGCCATGCGCGACCTCGCGGCCGGCTCGCTCGTACGAAAGTACGGGCAGGTGATCGGCGTCGCCACCGCGCCCATCGCGGCGGGGGAGCACGTCCACACGCACAACCTGGGCATGAGCGAGATAACGCAGGAGTACGAGTTCGGCACCGACGTCCGTACGGTGGAGCCGGCGCCGGAGCCGGCGACATGGCAGGGCATCGTGCGGCCCGACGGCCGGATCGCCACGCGGAACTACATCGGCATCCTCACCTCGGTGAACTGCTCGGCGACCGTGGCCAAGATGATCGCCGCCCGGTTTCCCGTGCTCGACGACCACCCGAACGTGGACGGGGTGGTGGCGCTGACGCATGGCACCGGATGCGGCATGGCGGCCGATGGCGAGGGCATCGCGCTGCTGCGCCGTACCCTCAACGGCTACGGCCGGCACCCAAACTTCGCGGCGCTGCTGGTGATCGGCCTCGGCTGCGAGGTCAACCAGCTCACCGGGTTCGACCTGCCGGACGGCACGCCCACGATGACGATCCAGGAGCTCGGCGGCACAGCGGCCACCGTACGAGCGGGCGTGGAGCGGATCCGCGAGCTGCTGCCGGACGCGGGCGAGGTCGAGCGGGTGCCGGTGCCGGCGTCGGAGCTGGTGCTGGCCCTGCAGTGCGGCGGGTCCGACGCGTACTCCGGCATGACCGCCAATCCCGCGCTCGGCGCCGCCGCCGACCTGCTCGTACGGCACGGCGGCACCGCGATCTTGTCCGAGACCCCCGAGGTGTACGGGGCGGAGCACCTGCTCACCCGCCGGGCCGTCTCGAAACCGGTCGGGGAGCGGCTGATCGAACGCATCCGCTGGTGGGAGTCGTACACGAAGTCGCACGGCGGATCGATGGACAACAATCCTTCGCCCGGCAACAAGGAGGGCGGCCTCACCACCATCCTGGAGAAGTCGCTCGGGGCGGTGGCCAAGGGCGGCACGGCGCCGCTGGCGGGCGTGTACGAGTACGCCGAGCCGATCACCGAGCGTGGATTCGTCTTCATGGACAGCCCCGGGTACGACCCGTGCTCCGTGACCGGACAGGTCGCGAGCGGCGCCAATATCGTGTGCTTCACGACCGGGCGGGGCTCGGTGTTCGGCTGCCGTCCGGTGCCGAGCCTGAAGCTCGCCAGCAACAGCGAGATGTACCGGTCCATGTCCGAGGACATGGACGTGAACTGCGGCGCGATCCTGGACGGCGATTACACCGTCGCCGAGATGGGGGAGCAGATCTTCGACTTGGTGCTGGCCACCGCGTCCGGGCGGAAGTCGGCCAGCGAGGAGCTCGGTTTCGGCGACGAGGAGTTCGTGCCGTGGCAACTCGGCGCCGTCATGTAGCCCGGCTGTCGCTGGCGACCTGGCCGCGCGAGGTCCCGGAGAGCGTCGGGATCGTGCACTTGGGGATCGGTGCGTTCCACCGTGCCCACCAGGCAGTCCACACCGAGGACGCGGGCGACGGCTGGGGCATCTGCGGGGTCTCGCAGCGCAGCCCCGACGTGGTCGACCGGCTGGCCCCGCAGGACGGCCTGTACAGCGTGCTGGTACGCGGGCCCGGCGCGGGCGACGAGGCGGCGCGCGTCATCGGGTCGGTACGCGAGGTGCGGTGGGCCGGCGCCGATCCGGACGCGGCGGTGGCCAGGATCGCCGACCCCGGCGTACGCGTGGTGAGCCTCACCGTTACCGAAAAGGGCTACCGGCACGACCCGGCCACCGGCCGGCTGCGGCTGACCGACCCCGAGATCGCCCAGGATGTGCAAGGCCGTCCGCCGCGCACGGTGATCGGGCAGGTCGTCCGCGGGCTGGCCGCCCGGCAGGCGCCGATCAGCGTGCTGTGCTGCGACAACCTGCCGTCCAACGGCTCGACGCTGCGCGGTCTGGTGGACGACTTCGCCGGGGCGGCGGGCGTACGGATCACGTGCGAGGTGACGTTCCCGTCCACCATGGTCGACCGGATCACCCCGGCCACGACGCCCGCCGACCTCGACGCGGTCGAGCGGCTACTCGGGCTCCGCGACCTTGCGGCCGTCGTCACCGAGCCGTTCAGCCAGTGGGTGATCGAGGACCACTTCGCGGCCGGGCGTCCCGCCTGGGACAAGGGCGGCGCGATCTTCACGGGCGACGTGGCGCCCTATGAGTCGATGAAGCTGCGCCTGCTCAACGGGGCGCACTCGACGCTGGCCTATCTCGGCGCGCTGGCCGGGTTCGAGCTGGTCTCGGACGCGATCGGCCCGCTCGGCGCCGCTGTGGTCCGGCTGATGGACGACGACGTCACGCCGACGCTCTCCGTTCCGGACGGGTTCGATCTGGAGGCGTACAAGGCCTCGCTGCTGGAACGGTTCGCCAACCCCGCACTGCGGCACCGGACGGTCCAGATCGCGATGGACGGCTCGCAGAAGCTGCCGCAACGACTGCTGGGGACGGTACGGGACCGGCTGGCCGCCGGCGCCGAGCCGCGGTGGGCGGCGCTCGGGGTGGCGGCGTGGCTGCGGTACGTCTGGGCGGGCGCAACCGACGACGGCGCCCCGCTGCCGCTCGACGACCCCCTGCACGACCGGCTGCGGACGGCCGTCGACGGCCTGCGCGACCCGGATGCCGTCGCCGACGCGCTGCTCGCCCTCGAGGAGATCTTCGGCCCCGACCTCCCCGACTCGCCGGTCTTCCGCGCCCTCGTCACCGACTGGCTCACCGGCCTCAGCCGCGACGGCGTCCTCGGCGCCCTCCGCGGTTAGGGCTGGTTCGCGGGCCCGCTGCCCTGCCGGCCGGCGGACGGGCTGATGAGACAGGCCTATGAGACGCGCTGGCCGGCGCGGGCGACGAGGCGGCGGACGGCGGCGTCCGCGCCCACCGGTAGCGCGTCGACCGGGAACCAGCCCAGCTCGTCGGACTCGGCGCTGATCCGCTCCCGCGCGCCCTCCGGCGCGACCGCGACGTACTGAACGTCGAGGTGGTACGTCCCGCCTATGCAGGGCACCCAGTGCCGGTCAACCTGAACGGGCCCGGGCGACAGGGCGAGGCCGTCGATGCCCGACTCTTCGGTCGCCTCCCGCAGCGCCGTCGCCGCCAGCGTCGCGTCACCCGGCTCGCAGTGGCCGCCGAGCTGCAACCATGCCTTGATCTTGGTGTGCAGGGTCAGCAGGACCCGAGTTCCGGAGGCGTCCAGCACGGCGGTGCTCGCGGTGATGTGTCCGGCCTTGCACTCGCGCCATACGCCGTTCTGGTGCGTCGCGAGATGTTCCAGGAACGCCGCGCGCAGCCGGTCCTGCCCGTCGTCGGGGGCCCGCCACGCCGTCAGCACCCGTACGGCGTCCGCGTGCAACGTCACGAGGTCGGGGGGTTGTCGCCGCCGGGTTTGTTGTCGTCAGGCCTGTCGTCGCCGGGCTCGCCCTCGTCGGGCTCCTCGTCGGGCTTTGCGTCGGTGAGCTGGGAGATGTCGAAGTCGTCGGGCTTGCCCTGCACAAACGCGTCGGGGTCCTCGAGGTCGTCGGCGGTCGGCAGCAGATCGGGGTGCGCCCAGAGCGCGTCCCGGCCCTCGTTGCCGCGGGCCTCGCCCAACGCGCGCCACAGCGCCCCCGCCTCGCGCAGCTTGCGGGGCCGCAACTGCAGGCCGACCAAGGTCGCGAACGTCGCCTCGGCCGGGCCGCCCGAGGCGCGCCGCCGCCGGACCGCCTCCGCGAGCTTCGCCGAGTCGGGCAGCCGGCCGTCGGCCACGGAGTTGACGACCGTGTCGACCCAGCCCTCGACCAGGGCCAGCGCGGTCTCCAGCCGGGACAGCGCGGCTTTCTGCTGCGGGGTGTCCTCCGGCGTGGGAAGCAGTCCGCCCGACAGTGCCTCCTGCAGCGCCGCAGGGTTGCTGACGTCGAGGTCGGCGACCTTGTCCTCGATGCCGGACAGGTCGACCTTGATGCCGCGGGCGTAGTCTTCGACGGCCCCGAGCAGGTAGGCGCGCAGCCAGGGCACGTGCGCGAACAGCCGCTGGTGCGCGGCCTCCCGCAGCGCGAGATACAGCCGTACCTCATCTTCCGCGACCTCGAGCCCCTCGCCGAAGGCCTTGACCCCGGCGGGGAGCAGGGCGCCGACGCCTTCGGGCGCGAGCGGCAGCCCGACGTCGGACGAACCCACGACGTCGCGGGCGAGCGCGCCGAGGGCCTGCCCGGCCTGACCGCCTACCATGGCCCCGGCCATCTGCCGGACCATGCCGATCAGCGGGCCTGCCATCGCCTGCATCTCCTGCGGCATGGCCTCGTTCATGGAGTCGACCATGCGGGCGGCCACCGGATCGCACACCTTCGACCACACTGGCAGGGTCTGCTCGATCCACTCCGACCGGCTCCAGGCCTTGGGCGTCGTGATGCCGGCGGGGATCGTCGTCGCGTCGTTGAGCCACAGATCGGCCAGCCGAAGGGCCTCCTCGACCTGACGGCGCTCGCTGTCGACCACCGACGGGTCGCCCTTCTCGACCACGGCGTGGCGGGCGACGTCCTTGGCCAGGTCCCAGTTCAGCGGCCCCCCGCCGCCCTGATTGCTGAGCATGTCCGCGAACCGGCGAAGCATCTCGGCCGCCTGCTGCATGTCTCCGCCGCCGCCCATGGCCGCAAACGGGTCGACGGGGCCGCCGGACGGCCGGCCTGCCGGCTCGCCATTCGGCTTGTCGTCGCCGTTGTCGTCGCGGCCCTCGTCGTCGGGCCGGTTGAAGCCGAAGGGATTGTCACTCATTGAATTACTCTTGGGCGGGAAGAAATGCTCATGTTGGCCACGTTAGTCGCTCCCTGCTCAGGCGCGCATAAGGAGGGTTCGGCTCCAGGTGAATACAGGTCAGGTTCGCCCACGGCGTAGCACGGGCCCGGTCGTCGCCGTCACCGGCGCGGCCGCCGGCATCGGGCGAGCGCTGGCCGACCGGCTCGGCCAGTCGGCGGAGATTCGCAAGGTCGTCGCACTGGACGACCATCGCGGCGACGTCACCGGGGTGACCTGGCGCGTGGTCGACGTACGCGATCCGCTGCTGTCCGGCCGGCTCTCCGACGTCGACATGATCGTCCACCTCGACGTCGACGGGTCGCCAGAAACCGGGCGAAAGGAGCGGCGCGCCTACAACGTGCGCGGCGTCCAGACGGTGCTCACCGCCGCCGCGGCCGCGCGCGTCCGGCGGGTCGTGCTGGTGACCAGCGCGGCGGTGTACGGTGCCCGCCCCGACAACGCCGTGCCGCTGCCCGAGGACGCCCCGCTGGCCGCCGAGCCCGACGACGGCATCGTCGGCGACTATCTGGAGATCGAGGACCTCGCCCGGATGGCCCCGGTCAGCCATCCCGGCATGACCGTCACGGTGCTGCGCCCCGCGACCCTCGTCGGGCCCGGCGTCGATACCGCGATGACCAGGCACTTCGAGGCCCCGCGGCTGCTGTCGGTCAAGGGCTGCGCGCAACGCTGGCAGTTCTGCCACGTCGACGACCTGGTCTCGGCGCTCGAGCTCGCCGTGCTCGGCAAGATCACCGGCGCCGTGGCGGTCGGTGCCGACGGCTGGCTCGAACAGGACGAGGCCGAGGAGCTCACCGGCAAGCGGCGGTTGGAGCTGCCGCCCGCTATCACGTTCGGCACGGCCGAACGCCTGCATCGGCTAGGGGTCACCCCCGCCCCGGCGGCCGACCTGCAGTTCACGGTCTATCCCTGGGTGGTCGACTGCGCCGCGCTGCGATCGGCCGGCTGGAAACCCTCCTACGACAACGCCTCGGCGCTCGCCGCACTGCTCGAGGAGATCTCCGGTCGCCACGCGATCGTCGGTCGCCGGCTCGGCGGCAAGGAGGCCACCGTGGCCACCGCCACGGCGGCCGGCGCCACCGTCGCGGTCCTCGGCGCCGCGGCCGCCGTCCGCCGCGCCCGCCGCAAACGCCGCGTCTAGGAGACTCGCCCCCGGCGGCGCTCGCGACGGACGGGGCTCATGAATAAGGCCCTGGCCCCCGCCGGGTTCCACTCTCGGGGCGGCGCACTAGGCTCGTGGGAGGTCTTTGTCTGCGCGCCGCATTCCGGAGGTTGGCCATGAACGATGTGATTCGGCTGATCGGAATCCGGGATACCCCATTGTCGGTCGACGAGGTCTTGGGCGCGGTGGGCGACCCCGGCGCCGGCGGCATCGCATTGTTCGTCGGCACCGTACGGGACACCGACCACGAGCAGGCCGTGACGCGCCTGTCGTACAGCGCGCATCCCAGCGCGGAGCAGGAGCTGCGGCGCGTGGCGGAGAAGGTCGCCGCCGACTATCCCGTACGGGCGATGGCCGCGATACATCGGGCCGGGGACCTGGAGATCGGCGACCTCGCCGTGATCGTCGCCGTCGCGTGTCCGCATCGCGCCGAGGCGTTCGAGGCCTGCCGCCGGCTGATCGACGACCTCAAGGCGCAGGTGCCGATTTGGAAGCACCAGATGTTCGCGGACGGCGACGCCGAGTGGGTAGGAATGTGCTGACGGTTACGTGGGATGTCCGGTTACGATAAAAGTGTCCGGTTCCACACTGAAGTGGGTGGCACATGTCGTACATCACATGGCTGGCACTGCCGGTGGTGGTGACGCTGATCGCGACGGTGATCATGGCCCTGGCGAGTCGGCCGCCGCGTACGGACATGCACCAGGACATCGAGAGTTTCGCGCGTTTCCGGGGCGCGCTCGAACGGCAGACCGCCTCGCCGCCCCCGTCCGCTGAGGGCGCCAGAAGGCCCACGGGGACGGACGTCGCGCCACCTTCCGGACGCTGAGATCGCATAGGCTTCCCGGCATGTCTCGTCGTGGTGCGACCCTTTTGGTCACGAGCGTGCTCGTGCTCGTCTTCGGGCTCATCGGGGCGCTCATGCCCGTGCCGTACGTGATGCTGACGCCGGGCCCCACGACGAACACCCTGGGGGAGGCCGCCAAGGGCAAGCCCATGATCGAGATCACCGGGCGCCAGACGTACGCCGACACCGGGCACCTCAACTTCACGACAGTGGCATACCAGGGCGGCCCCGGAAACCGCATCGACCTGCTCACCGCGTTGCGCGGCTGGCTGGATCCGAAGACCGCGGTGGTGCCCGAAGAGGCGATCTTCCCTAAGAACGAGAGCGTGCAGAAGGTCGAGCAGGAGAACACCGCGCAGATGGAGAACTCGCAGGAGTCCGCCGTCGCCGCGGCGCTGACCGAGCTCAAGATCCCGATCACCACCGTCGTCAAGGTGGCCTCGATCCAACCGGGCCTGCCCGCCCAGGCGGTGCTGCGCAAGGACGACCAGGTCGTCGCGGTCGACGGCGCCAAGGTCACCAAGCTCGACGACATCAGCGCCGCGATCGGCAATCGCAAGGTGGGCGAGCCCGTGAAGCTCACGATCAAGCGGGCCGGCAAGGAGCAGACGGTCGAGGTCCGCACGGTCGCCGCGCCGGCCGGCTCCGGCATCAAGGCGGGCAAGCCGGTGATCGGTGTCGTCCTCGGTGAGGACCACCAGTTCCCGTTCGGCGTGAAGATCAACGTGGGGGACGTGGGCGGGCCGAGCGCGGGGCTGATGTTCTCGCTCGGCATCTACGACAAGCTGACGCCCGGGTCGCTCACCGGCGGTACGTTCGTCGCCGGCACCGGCACCATCACCGCCGGCGGCGAGGTCGGCCCGATCGGCGGCATCCAGCAGAAGATGATCGCGGCCCGGGACGCCGGCGCCAAAGTTTTCCTCACCCCGAAGGACAACTGCGACGAGGCCGTGCCGAACGCGCCCAAGGGGCTGCGCCTCGTCGAGGTCGCCACCATGCACACCGCGATCACGTCGCTCGACGCGCTGCGCACCGGCCAGGGCACCGTCGCCGCCTGTCCCGGCAGCTGAGCCCGAGCACGCTGAGGCCCACGTCATAGACCCGCTGTCGCACGCGCGACGGACGGGGCTCGTGAGCAGGCCTAGCGGCGGACGACCGGGGCCTGCCGGTCGATCTCCCGGCCGATCACCACGACCATGTCGTTGAAGGCGTCCTCGCCGTAGTGCCGCTTGATCGGGCCGAACACGGCCTTGCCGCTCGACTCATAGAGCAGCTCGCTCAGGACCGTGTGATCCACCGCCCGTCCCGCGGACAAGTCGTCGTACGCCGATCGGGCCAGCCGCAGCAGGCCCGGGTGAGCGGCGGACTCCGTGAGAATCATGCGTACGGCCTGCCTGAGATCCATGCGAGGAGTCTAGACAGGCTCAGGACTTGCCGTTGGGTCGCTGCCCGTCGCCGCGGAGCACCTCGGGGTCGTACCAGCGACCCAGCCCGTCGTGGTCGCCGTCGCTCTCGTCCGGCTCGCTCGGCGGCTCGTCGGACGCGACCGGAGGCTCGTCCTGCTCGTCCGGCGGCTGCGCGAAGTCGGCCAGCGCCTTCTCCAAGATGCTCGGCGGTTCGGTCACGGCGGCCGGGGGTTCGGTCAGGGCGGCCGGCGGCATGTCCGGCTCCAGCGTCTCGGTGAGCGCGTCGGCCAGGGCGGGTACGAGGTTGGGCGCGGAGATCACCTCGTCCGGGCTGTCGTGCTTGCGCAGCCGCAGCGCGGAGTGCCGCGAGCCGTCCCGCAGCACGCCGACGACCACCCGTACGTCCTCGCGTTGCGGGTGCTCGGCCACCCAGGCCTCGACGTCCTCGTCCGGCATCTCCGCCTCGGCCTCGGGCGGCAGCACGATGCGTTCGACGACGAGGGCACAGCCGGCGACCGCCTCCGGCCATGCGATCGTGCCGAGCTGGTCCTCGATCGCGCCGTCGCCCGCCAGCGGCGGCTGCTCGAGGGCGGCGATCGAGTCGACATCGGCCGGGATGCCGAGCTCGTCGGCCAGCTCAGGGTCTTGGCTGCGCAGTTCCGCGGTCTCGACCAAGGCGTACAGTCGCGGTGGCGCATCCCAGCCGCCCTCCGCCGAGTGTCGCTCGAGATCGAGTACGACCTCCTCTAGATGGCTCACCCGCTCATCTTTTCGCAATCGGCAGGTCCGGCATCGGGAACCCCCGGCATCCTCGGTAAGTTGCCTAGAAAGCGCCACGATGAACGGAGGCGGAGCCGTGTCGTTCCGTACCCCTGGGTTCAGTCGCCGGATCCGGACCGGCGGCCGAGCCCGCCTGCTACTGCCCACGGTCGTTGGGGTCGTGGCGCTCTTCATCCTGTTCCTCGTATTCTCCGGAATCTGGACGGAACTGCTCTGGTACCGGTCGGTCGGCTTCTCCTCGGTCTATACGCGGGAGCTGTGGACCAAGCTGCTGCTGTTCTTCGGCGCCGGGCTGTTCATGGTGTTCGTGATCGGCGCCAACCTGGTGATCGCATACCGGCTGCGCCCCGCATACCGTCCGCTGTCCGTCGAGCAGCAGGGGCTGGAGCGTTACCGGGCCGCCATCGACCCGCATCGGCGGCTCATCGCCGGCTGCATCCTCGGGCTGATCGGGCTGATCACCGGCTCGTCGATGTCCGGGCAGTGGCGCACCTGGATGGCGTTCATGAACCGGACGCCGTTCGGCACCAAGGATCCGCAGTTCCACAAGGACATCTCGTTCTTCGTCTTCACCTATCCGTTCCTGCGGATGATCCTGGGCTTCCTGTTCGCGGCGGTGATCCTTTCCACGCTCGGGGCGGTGATCGTCCACTACCTTTACGGAGGGCTGCGGCTGCAGGGCCCGGGCGACAAGGCCAGCCCGCACACCCGCGCCCACCTGTCGGTCCTCGTCGGCGTGTTCGTGCTGCTCAAGGCCGTTGCGTACTGGTTCGACCGGTGGGGTCTGGCGCATTCGGAGCGCGGCGTGGTCACCGGGCCGTCGTACACCGACGTCAACGCCGTGCTACCGGCCAAGACGATCCTCGCGGTGATCGCGTTGTTCTGCGCCGTGATGTTCTTCGTCAACCTGGTGCGCCGTGGCATGACGCTGCCCGGCGTTGGGTTCGGCCTGCTCGTGCTGTCGGCCATTCTGGTCGGCGGTGTGTACCCGCTGCTCGTCCAGCAGTTCCAGGTCAAGCCCAACGAGGCCGACAAGGAGTCGGCGTACATCCAGCGCAACATCAACGCGACCCGTGTGGCGTACGGCATCAGCAACGCGCAGGTGACTCCGCAGTACGCCGCCAAGACCCAGCCCGACCCGAACCAACTGGCGCAGGAGGCCTCCACCATTCCGGGCGTACGGCTGCTCGACCCGGCCGTGGTCTCGACGACCTTCCAGCAGCTGCAGCAGAAGCGGAACTTCTACCAGTTCCCCGACACCCTGGACATCGACCGGTACCAGCTCAGCGGCACCTCCCGTGACACCGTCGTCTCCGTACGAGAGATGGCCGGAGCGCCCGAGGGCCGGCGGAACTGGGTCAACGACCACCTCGTCTACACCCACGGCTTCGGCTTCGTCGCCGCGGAGGGCGGCAAGGTCACCCAGAGCGGCGAGCCGTCGTTCGTCGAGCAGGACATCCCGCCGACCGGGCAGCTGGGCAGCTTCCAGCCGCGGATCTACTTCGGCGAGCGGTCGCCGGATTACTCGGTGGTGGGGGCCCGGCCCGGCGCCACCCCCCGCGAGCTCGACTACCCCAACGACAGCGCGCAAGGCCAGAGCAACAACACCTATGACGGCGGCGGTGGCGTGTCCATCGGCTCGTTCTTCAATCGGCTGATCTTCGCCACCCACTTCAAGGACCGCAACCTGCTGCTGTCCGGCGCCGTCAACTCCGACAGCCGCATTCTCTATGGGCGCGAGCCGCGCGAGCGGGTCCAGAAGGTCGCGCCGTGGCTCACCCTGGACGGCGACCCCTACCCGGCGGTGGTGGGCGGCCGCATTCTGTGGATCGTCGACGGCTACACGACGTCGGACGGCTACCCGTACTCCGAGCGGCTCAGCCTTGGCGAGGCCGCCAGCGACACGATCACCGAGACCCGGCATGCCGTGGCGCAGCAGGCCAACGACCGGCTCAATTACATGCGCAACTCGATCAAGGCGACGGTCGACGCGTACACCGGTCAGGTCACGCTGTACGAATGGGACCAGGCAGACCCCATCGCCAAGACGTGGGAGAAGGCGTTCCCCGGTGTCGTCAGGCCCAGGAGCCAGATCAGCCCCGAGCTCATGCAGCACCTGCGCTACCCGCAGGACCTGTTCAAGGTGCAGCGGCGCATCCTGGCCCGCTACCACGTCACGCAGGCGGGCGCGTTCTACACCGGGCAGGACTTCTGGCAGGTGCCGAGCGACCCGACCAACCCTGGCCGCACCCAGCCGCCGTACTACCTCACCTTGCGGATGCCGGGCGACCAGAACCCGGAGTTCTCCCTCACCTCGACGTTCACCCCGCGTGGCCGCCCCAACCTGTCCGGCTTCGTCGCCGTCGACGCCACGCCGGGCTCCACGTACGGCCGGATCAGAGTGCTCGAGCTGCCGCGCAACACCGGCGTCTTCGGCCCCGGGCAGGTGCAGAACACCTTCGAGTCCGACCAGAACGTCAAGAAGGTCCTCACCGACCTCCGCCTCGGCGGCACCAAGACCGTGCTGGGCAACCTGCTGACGCTCCCGTTCGGCGGCGGCTTCCTCTATGTTGAGCCGGTGTACGCCCAGGCGGCCGGCAGCTCGGAGCAGGAGCCGTACCCCATCCTGCGCCAGGTTCTGGTCCAGTACGGCAACGGCGTCGGCGCGGCCACCACCCTGCAGGACGCGCTCAAGCAGGTCTTCAACGGCACTGCACCGGCCTCCCCCTCCTCCCCGACGGCGCCCGCCCCGACCGGTCAGGTCTCTGAGGACGTCCGCAAGGCCATCGACGACGCCCAGAAGGCCTTCGACGACGGCCAGGCAGCCCTCAAGAAGCAGGACTGGGCCGCCTACGGCAACGCCCAGAAGGCCCTCCAGGCCGCCCTCGACCGCCTTGCCAAGGCCGAGGCCGCCAGCAAGGCGGCCAAGGCCAGCCCATCCCCATCGGCCAAACCCTCCACATCACCCTCGGCCACCGCTTCTCCCGGCTCCTAGAGCCTTCTTCCCCCGGCTCCTAGGGCCTTCCGCCCGATTCAATTTGCCTAGGCGTCTGCGGCCCCATAGAGTTAGAGGCACCGACGCGGGGTGGAGCAGTTCGGTAGCTCGCTGGGCTCATAACCCAGAGGTCGCGGGTTCAAATCCCGCCCCCGCTACCAAAATTGCAGGTTAGAGCCATATTCGAAGTCACATTCGAATATGGCTCTTTCTGTTGCGGCTGGGCGCGATCACCTATGGCACCGGCGGGCTCCCACCCTGACCGGAATACGGCACGAAAGCTCAGTGGACGGCGACGTACGCGGGGCTGAAGCGGACCGGGAGGGCGATCAGGCCGCGCATCCACGGCGACGCGCGCCAGACGAGGGCCTCGTCTGCCACCGCGAGCGTCACGTCCGGCAGCCGGTCCAGGAGGACCTCGATGGCGATCTCGGCGATGACCTCGGCGATCTCCTGGGCTGGATGCGGGCA
>DATBKU010000091.1:0-26327 GCA_036555725.1 Streptosporangiaceae bacterium
AGCGCGCCGACGGTGCCGGCCATGGCGCCGACCGCCAGCAGGGCGCCGGCGATCATGCGCCGCCGGTTCCTGGGCCGGGCGGGCTTGACCTTGACCGCCGTCGTGTGGAGCAGCGTGCCGACCCGTGGGCCCGGCGAAACACCGGGCCCACACCCATGTCCGTGGTGTTGTGGCCGGTCGGGCACACCAGTCAGCGCTACCACACGCGTCATACCGGTACCGTTACGCCATGTCGCTGAGGGACGTTGTGGCGTCACGGGTCCGCCGCGCGCTGGCCACCGCCATCCACCGTGGCTGGGGGTGGGTGTGCCGCCGCGGCGAGATCACGCCCGGCACACCGGCCGGCCACCGGTTCCGGCGGCTCGGCGCGGGCGCCTGCATCGGCTTCCCGGTCGGCACGATCTACGGCGAGCAGTGGATCGAGGTCGGCGCGCACACGCTCATCGCGCCGCACGTCACGCTGTCAGCGGGGTTCGTGCCCGGGCTGGACCTGGGCCCCGAGCCGATCGTACGGATCGGGGCGAGCTGCTCGATCGGCAGGGGCAACCAGATCATCGGGCACCAGTCGATCGAGATCGGCGACGACGTCTTCACCGGGCCGAACGTCTACATCACCGACCAGAACCACACCTATCGCGACCCTGCCGTGCCGATCGGCCGCCAGTGGCCCGAGAACAACCCGGTCCGGATCGGGTCCGGCTGCTGGATCGGGACCGGGGCGATCATCCTGCCCGGCACCCGCCTTGGCCGAAACGTCGCCGTCGCCGGCGGGGCCGTCGTCCGCGGCGAGTTCCCCGACCACTGTGTCATCGCCGGCGTGCCGGCCAAGGTCGTCCGGCGGTTCGACGAGGTCGAAGGCTGGCGGCCGCCGCTGGACGCCCGCCCGCCGCTGCTTTCGCTCGGCGAGCTCGACGAACTCGCCGAGCTGTCGACGGACGGCCTCGAGGGGCTCCAGCTCCTGCAGGACCGCCTCCGCGAGGAGACCGGCTGACTCCGCGGTGATCAGGCGTGGCGGACCGGCCGGGACCGCCGGTCGCCGCCCCGGTGCTGCCCGCCGCGCCCCGTCGGCTCGGCGCCACGCCGCCCGCCGCGACGGCGTTCGCCGTGCGACGAGTCGCGGTGATCGCGGGAGCGCAGACCCCGGCGACCCTCGTCGCGACCGGCACCGCGACCGTCGCCGCCCGAACGCTTCCGGTTCTTGGCGTACGGCTTGCCCTTCCGGGCCGGAGAGCTGACCCGCTCGACGATCGGCTCGCCGCTCGGGGTGCGGGCGCCGGTCAGCCGGACGAGCTCCGCGTCACCGGCCGAGACCTTCGTGCGGACGGCCTCGACGCCGGCCCGGCGGGTCAGCGCCGCGGTGGACTTGACCTGGTGCGGCAGCACGAGCGTGACGACGGTGCCGCGCTCGCCGGCCCGGGCGGTACGGCCGGCGCGGTGCAGGTAGTTCTTGTGGTCGGCCGGCGGGTCGACGTGGACGACCAGGCTGATGTCGTCGACGTGAATACCGCGGGCCGCGACGTCGGTGGCGACGAGCACGCCGAGCGCGCCCTCGCGGAAGTCCGCCAGCGTCCGGGTCCGCACGCTCTGGCTCTTGCCGCCGTGCAGCCCACCGGCCCGTACACCCGCCTTGGCCAGCTGCTTGACGAGCCGGTCGACGCCGTGCTTGGTGCGGGCGAACAGGAGCGTACGGCCCTCGCGGTTGGCGATCTCTGCCGTGATGTCGCCCTTCTCCTTCGGCGGGATCAGCAGCACGTGGTGGTCCATGGTCTCGACGGGCTCGTCGACCGGGCCGACCGCATGCGTGACCGGGTCGGCCAGGTAGCGCTCTACCAGCACGTTGACGTCGTCGTCGAGGGTCGCGGAGAACAGCAGCCGCTGGGCGTCGGCGGGCGTTCGGTCCAGGATGTCGGTGACGTCCGGCAGGAACCCCATGTCGGCCATATGGTCGGCCTCGTCGAGGACCGTGATCTCGATGTCGCTCAGGTCGCAGGCGCCCTGGCGCATCAGGTCCTTGAGCCGCCCCGGGGTGGCGACGAGCACCTCGACGCCGCGCCGCAGCGCCTCGATCTGCTTCGGCATGGACGTTTGGCCGATCACCGTCTTCATGTGCAGCCGCAGGCTGCGGCCGAGCGGCTCCAAGTTCGTCTGGACCTGCATCGCCAGCTCGCGGGTCGGCACGAGGATGAGCGCGCGGGGCCGCCGGGGCGCGGCCGGCGTCCCGGCGAGGCGGGCCAGCAGCGGCAGCCCGAACGCCAGGGTCTTACCGGAGCCGGTCTTGCCGCGGCCCAGCACGTGCCGGCCGGCCAAGACGTCGGGGATGCACGCCGCCTGAATCGGGAACGGCGTCTCGATCCCCTGGCGGGCGAGCGCGTCGACCAGGCGTGCGGGCAGGCCCAGCGAAGCGAACGTGGGCAGGTCAGAATGGCCGGGGAGCGTCCCCGGTTCGAGCGCAGAGGTCACCTAGAACCTTCCGAGAGGGGGCACGTCTCGGGAGGCACCACTGCAGATGTGCGCTACAAGGACGAGCCGGCGCGCGACACAACGCGCGTCGCAAGAGTTGATTACCTCATCCTAACGTCACCTGCGTGTCCGTTTATGCCCGGCCACCGTACGTAGGGCTTGAGAGGCAGTCGCTAGAGGCAGACCTTGACCAGATCGCCCAGCAGGTTGACGCGCAGCACGCAGTCTTTGGCGGGCGGGGTCGTGGGCTGCGGCGACGCCGGCGGCGGCTGAGCGGCCGGCGGCTGAGCGGGCGCGGGCGCGGTGCCACCGCCGCCCCCACCACCGCTGCCGGCGCCGCTGGAACCACCAGACCCGCTCGAACCGCTCGAACTGCGGCCACCTGCCGAGGACGGCCGCTGGACGGCC
Organism: Streptosporangiaceae bacterium; assembly: GCA_036555725.1. Classification (GTDB taxonomy): domain Bacteria; phylum Actinomycetota; class Actinomycetes; order Streptosporangiales; family Streptosporangiaceae; genus CALAED01. The sequence continues at coordinate 2,869 of DATBKU010000091.1, forward strand.
GCGGCGGCGGCCGGTGCGTGCGGTGCGGCGGTTCGCGGCGGCCGGTCGGCCTTCGGCGGGGCGCCAGACCCGGACTCGGGCCGGTCGGGCCGTGCGGAATGGCCGGGCGCGGACGGGCCGGTCGGCGACGGTCTGAGGTCGTCGTTCAGCCGTGGCGCGTTCGGGGCGGCGCCCACGGCCGCCGGCGGCCGTGCCGGGACCGCGGCGTCGTTGCCGTTGCCCGTGCTGAGGGCGACGTACGCCCCGACCACGGTGACGGCCGCGCCCGCGATGCCCGCCGCGACGGTGGGGTGCGCGCGTACGGTCCAATCGATGCCGTTGCGGATCCGTTCCTTACTCTGCGAAATGATCTCGTGGGTCAACGTCCGTGTCCTCCGGGCGGGCGAGCCGCCGCGGATCGCGCGGGCACTCGCGGTCTTGGAACGGTCCGTCACATCATGCCCCGAGCGAACGCGGCCGTCATCATGCGGTCACTGACCGCATCCTGCCATCCGCCGAGGTACTTGTCGTTCTATCTCTCGCCCGACCGGAGGCCGACGCGTTCGGCCTTCGGTGGCGCCGAACGTCACGCACCGCACCCGCTCGCAGTGGCGAGGCGTGTTGGATGACATAGGGGGCTAAAAGGGGAGGGGCAAAGGCCCAGCCATCCAACACGCCCCCGGGGCGGGAAGGGACGACACTAGGTACGCCGCGATCATCAGGTTGGTTCAGCTCGACCGTCCGCGCCCGCCGCGAGGCCGTCCGCCCAGCCGGTTGACCTGCGCACTCGCGACGGCCGGAAATCGCCGCACCGCCGAGACATAGCGACGGCGGCCCCGGCGCGTCTGAATGGGCAGAGCACTCGAGGGAGTGAGCCATGGACGACGCTGCCGAAGAAGAGTTCCGCGAGTTCGTCGCGGCGCGTTCGCCCGCCTTGATGCGGCTCGCGTTCCTCCTTACGGGCGGGGACCGGCCCGCCGCCGAGGACCTGCTGCAGACCGCGCTGGCCAAGACGGCCGCCCGCTGGCGTGGCATTGAGGACCCGGGCAGCTACGTACGGCGCGTCATGTACCGCCAGCAGATCAGCTGGTGGCGGCTCAGCCGGCGGCACCGCGAGACGAGCGTCGCCGCGCCGCCCGATCAGGCCGGTACCGACCACACGTCCGCACTGGACCTCAAGCTCGTCGTCCGCGGCGTGTTGTCCCAGCTCACGCCGCGGCAGCGCGCCGTCCTGGTGCTCCGCTACTTCGAGGATCTTCCCGAGGCCGACGTGGCCCGGCTGCTCGGCTGCAGGAGTGGTCGGCCGAGGCTCGGGTGCCCACAGGGCTGGCCGACCGGGCGTTGCGCCGCCGGTTCCGCCGGCGGCTGCTGACCGGCGCCGGGCTCGCGGGCGCCACCGCGCTGCTCGCGGCGGCCAGTGTGATCATCGCCACCGGTGGGACGTCGCCGAAGCCGGACGACGACATCCCGGTGCTGGTGCGGCCGACCCCCGCGGCGACCGATGTACGGGCCGATTCTCGAAACTCCCCACCCCGCCATCTCGTCGCCGCGGGGCAGGTCGCGCTGACCGCGTACTACACGTTCCGCACCGAGCGGCACGCCGGCGGATCGCGCACAGTAGTGCGCACCTGGTACCTGTACGACCCGGGCAAGAACACCTATCGCCAGGTGCCGTACGCCTACCTGGAGGCCGCGCCGGGAATGCGGGTGGCCGCCGTGCTCGAAGGCCCGCTGCCGGCTTCACGGGTCGGCCTGTTCGACCTGACCACCCGCAAGATCGTCCGCTGGATCCCGCTGGACCACCGGGCCGGCGGCATCGCCTGGTCGCCAGACGGCCGGAAGATCCTCGTTACGACGTACGACCGGGACCCAGACCTGCAAATCCCCCTCGGACAGAGTTACCGGACCGGGTTCATTGTGATCGACGCCGGAACCGGACGGGCCGGGGCCTTCCACCCGCTGGCGCCTTACCACGACAACATGAACGGCCGGCAGGACTTCTGCTGGAGCCACGACGGCACGCTGATCTGGGTCCCAACGGCGATGGCGTCGTCACCCCAAAAACTGTTCTACGACCTGAACGGCAGGCCGCGACCCGCTCCGCCGGGCGAGGCCGATGCCGACCAGGCGGCCGGGCTGTCCCCCAACGGCAAGTACGTCGCGTCCGGCCCCGACCCCGGCTATGGCGCCGGGCCGGCCACTTCCGTCCGCGACGCCGCCACCGGCCGGGTGATCGCCGTGCAGCGGGTGGAGCAGTTGGTCGCCTGGGCGGATGACACTCACCTCATCGCCTTGAACTGCGACCTCAAGAACAACCGCTGCGACGGCAAGGGCGAGTTCCACAACCGGTTCGAGCTGGTCAGCGTCGACGGCAAGACGGTCGTGCCGCTCACCGGCTACCGGAAGAACACCCAAGAGCCCGGGAGCTGGGAGCCGATCTTCACCCAGCGCTGACTTGACCTAATATGCCGCTAGGGTTATATTCCTGGTGTGGCAACTGCATTTCATGTGCTCGCCGAGCCCACCCGGCGCCGCATTCTTGACCTCCTCCTCGAGCGGCCACGGCCGGTCGGTGAGCTGGTCGAACAGCTCGGGCTGAGCCAGCCCGGCACGTCCAAGCACCTGCGCGTCCTGCGTGAGGCGGGGCTGGTGCAGGTCCGGCAGGACGCCCAGCGCAGGTGGTACGAGCTGCGCCCCGAGCCGCTCACCGAGATCGACGAGTGGATCCAGCCCTATCGCAGGCTGTGGGCCGAACGGCTCGATGCCCTGGAGCGACACCTCGACACCATGCCGGACGACACGCCTGACGACACCGAGAGGACAAACTCATGAACGGAACCTTGCAGACCGTGGCCGGCCGGCCGACCCTGCGCTTCGAGCGCCGGCTGAAGCACCCGGTGGAGAAGGTTTGGCAGGCAATCACCGATCCGGCCGAGCTCGCCCACTGGTTCCCGCAGAAGGTCGAGGGTGCCAGCTCCGTGGACGGCGGGCCCTTCGTCGTGGGTGCCAAGCTTCGCTTCCCGTTCGAGCGGGAGGTCGTGATGGACGGAGAGGCGCTGCCGGACTTCGAGGGAGAGGTGCTCGAGGTCGATCCGCCCCGGGTGCTGATGTACACGTGGGCCGATGACGTGCTGCGCTTCGAGCTGATCCCCGACGGCCCCGGCTGCCTGCTGGTCTTCACCGACACGTTCAGCGAGCGCGGCAAGGCGGCCCGGGACGGCGCCGGCTGGCACGTCTGCCTCGAGGGGCTCGTGGCGCTGCTGGACGGCACCGCGCCGCCACCCGAAGACCGCTGGAAGGGCCTGTACGAGACGTACACCGACACCTTCGGCCCAGAGGCGGCCACCGCGCCGCTGCCGGACACCAAGGACTGACACCCCCCGGCGGGTCCCCCTTCAGGCGAGGGGGACCTGCCGGCGATGGCGAGCACGATCCGCATCGCCCGCTTGGCCTTGAACGAGCCATGCGTGAAGTAGCGGTGGTAGCCGACCGTCACGCCCTGGACACTGCGTCGCACCCTCGGATACGTCAGCGGAGTAGACCTCTTACTTCAAGGTCGTGCGGGGCCGCTACGGATAGCTCACGGGCCGACGAACCGTACGACGCGGCTGGATGAACCAGTCACGCTGGTAATGCCCGCCTTGAGCGGATTCACGCCCTGCCCGGACGATCGCGCGGCAAGCTGGAGGACATGTCGCCGCATCACGAACCGGGCCGCGTACCTCACCTGACACCGGGCGGGCTCGGCATGAAGATCCGCGGGCTGCGGGTACGAGGCGTCGATCTGGCGCTGGCTCGTCCGGTCGAGACGGCGGCCGGGGCGATGCACACTGCTCCGCTGGTGCTGATCGACCTGGTCACCGACGAGGGCATCACCGGCCGGAGCTACCTGCGGACGTACACCCCGCTGGCGCTGGATCCGCTGGTACGGCTGGTCGCCGCACTGGAGGAGCCGATCGCGGGCGAAGCGGCGGACCCGGCCGCCGTCGGGCAGCGGCTCGTCCGGCACTTCCGGCTGCTCGGCCTGCAGGGCCTGACCGGCATGGCCCTGGCGGGCATCGACATGGCGCTGTGGGACGCGTGCGCCAAGGCGGCCGGCGTGCCGTTGGTGACCATGCTCGGCGGCGCGCCCGCGCCGATCCCGGCGTACGCGAGCCTGCGTACGATGCGCCCGGCGGAGGCGGCCACGGAAGCCGCGGAGCTGGTCGCGCAGGGCTTCACCGCGATCAAGGTGAAGGTCGGGCGCGCCGATCTGGCCGCCGACCTCGAAACCATCCGGGCCGTCCGCACGGCGATCGGGGACGCGGCCGACCTGATGGTCGACTACAACCAGAGCCTGCCGGTTGGCGAGGCGCTCGACCGCGTCCGCGTTCTCGACGGCGAGGGCCTCCACTGGATCGAGGAGCCCACCCGCGCCGACGACTACGCCGGGCACGCGCGCATCGCGGCGGCCGCGCGCACCGCGATCCAGCTCGGGGAGAACTGGCAGGGCCCGAACGAGATGGCCATGAGCGTTGCCGCACGGGCGTCTGACCACGTCACGCTCGACGTTATGAAGATCGGCGGCGTCAGCGGCTGGCTGCGGGCCGCCGCGATCGCCGACGACGCCGGGCTGCCCGCCTCCAGCCACACGTTCCCCGAGTTCAGCGTGCACCTGCTCGGCGTCACGCCCACCCGGCACCGGCTCGAGTACCTCGACCACGCGGGCCCGATCCTCACCGAGCCGATCCGGGTCAAGGACGGCTACGCCCTGCCGCCGGACGGGCCGGGCAGCGGCATCGGCTGGAAGGACTAGGGAGCGGCGTCAGCCCTTCGTCGCGCCCGTGGTGAGGCCGCCGATGATCTGCCGTTCGGCCACGGCGTAGAAGGCGAGCGCCGGGACCATCGCCATCACCGTGTACGCCAGCACGCGCGCGTAGTCGGTGGAGTACTGCGTCTTGAACTGGAAGACGCTGACCGGGACCGTCCACCAGTCCGGGTTGTTGAAGACGACCAGCGGCAGGAAGAAGTTGTTCCAGCTCGTCACGATCGCGAGCACGGCCATGGTGGCGAGGGCGGGCCGGGCCATCGGCAGCAGGATCCGCCAGAAGAACCGGAAAGTGCTGCACCCGTCGATCGTGGCCGCCTCCTCGACCTCGCGGGGGATCTGCCGGAAGAAGGTACGCAGGACGATGATCGTTAGTGGCAGGGCGAACGCGGCCTGCGGCAGGATCACCCCGAGCGGGTTGTCGAGCAAACCAAAGGTCCGCAGCAGAACGAACAGCGGCAAGATGGCCACCTGGAACGGGAACATCAACCCGATCGCGAAGAGCATGGCCAGCAGCTCGCGTCCGCGAAAGGCGAAGCGGGCGAACACGAACGCCGCCAACGCGCCCAGCGCGACGACGATCAGCGCGGTCGCGGCAGCGATAAGTATGCTGTTGCCGACCGGGCGCCAGAACGTGTGGGACTTCAGGATGCCGGTGTAGTTCGAGATGACCCACGGATGCGGCAGGCCGAGCGGGTGATCCGCCAGCTGGCCGGCGTCTTTGAAGCCGCCCAGCACGCCGTAGAGGAGCGGTAGGGCGATGAGCGCACCGAGCGCCGTCGCCACCAGGTAGATCATGCCGGTGCCCAGCGGGCGACGCCGCCGTCCGGCCATCCCGCGCCCGGCGTGAGCCGACTGGGTCATCGCGTTTCTCCCATCACGGTGATCGCTCCCTGGATGTCGCGGCGCATGACGAAACGCTGGTAGAAGAGCGCGAAGACGAGGCTGATCAGGAACATCACCATGGTGATCGCGCTCGCGTAGCCGACCTGGAAGCGCCGGAAGCCGAAGTTGAACATCGTGACGGCCATAGTCTCCGAGGAATGCACCGGCCCGCCCGTGGTGAGCACCCAGACCATGTCGAACAGCTGGATCACTCCGATGACGGACAGGAATACGCTGATCCGGATGGTCGGGCCCAGCAGCGGCAGCGTCACATGCCGGAACTGGCGCCATGGCCCGGCGCCGTCGGTGGCCGCGGCGTCGAGCAGTTCCTGCGGGATGTTCTGCCGTCCGGCCAGGTAAAGCATCATGTGAAGGCCGAAGTACTTCCACGTCAGGACGATGAACAGGGCATACAGCACCCGCGAGGGGTCGGCCAGCCAGCCGGCCGCGAGGCCGATGCCGTTTTCCGCCGAGAAGAGGATGTTGAACAGCACGCCGGCGATCACTTCGGAGAGCACGAACGGCGCGAAGAACAGCACCCGGTAAACGGCGCGGCCGTGGAAGCGCTGGCTGAGCATCAGCGCGAGGCCGAGGGCGAGCGGCAGCTGAACCACCAGCGACAGCACGACAAGGATCATCATGTGCCGAAGATCGGCGTGGAAGACCGGGTCGCCGAACAGCTTCTTGAAATTGTCCAGGCCCACGTAGTCGTCCGGCGGGCCCCCGAGGCCGTTCCACTTGAAGAAACTCGAATACGCCGCCACTGCGAACGGCACCAGCACCAGCAGCGCGAACAGCACGAACGCCGGGAGCAGGAACAGGACGATCGTGACAAAGGTGCGCCGCCGCCGGCGGCGGCGGGTGCGCCCGCCGTCCGCCGGCTTCGCCGCGCGGGACGTGGACACCACGTCCCGCGTTTGCTCATCTGTCAGGCTCGAACGTGCCATCAGGCATGCTCCGCTTGATCGGGCCAGGGCAGATGAGTCATGTGACTCCTCCTCATGTCTGTGCGGTCGCTACTCAGACTTCGCCGTCTGAGTGATTGCCTTGGCCACCTGCTCCGGCGTGGCCTTGCCGGCGACCAGCGCGGACACCTGGTCGTTCACTTCCTGGCCGACGGCCGGCGGGAATGCCTGGTCGAGGTAGAGCTGGAACGCGGTGGCGTTGCTGACGGTCTTCAGCACGTTCAGCGCCCGCGGGTCCTTGAGCGCGGTCTCGGCGCCCTTCGCCGTGGGCAGGATCGCCCCGGTCGCGGCCGCGGTCTGCTGGTTCTGTACGGAGACGAAGTACTTCAGGAAGTCGATGGTCTCGGGCGGGGCGTCCTTGCCGACGGCGAACCCGTTGCCGCCGCCGAAGGCGTCCGTGATCTGTCCCTTACCACCGGCGACCGTCGGGAACTGGAAGAAGCCGAGGTCGTCGCCGAGCTTCTTCTTCGACTGCGTCTCCTCGACGGACGGCGCCCACTGGCCCATCAGCTCCATGGCCGCCTTCGAGCCGCCCACCTGCGCGGCCTCACCGTCGGGCGTGTCGAACTTCGCGCCCTCGAAGCCCTTCTGGAACGGCTGGAGGTCGACGAGCCGCTTCAGCTGCTGGCCCGCCTGCACGAACGCCGGTCCGGAGAAATCGTTGGTCTGCGCCGCCTGGTTGTAGACGTCCACGCCGCCGATGCGCATCGCCAGGTACGCCCAGTAGTACATCTCAGGCCACTTGTCCTGACCGGCAACGGCGATCGGGGTGATGCCGGCGTCCTTGAGCTTCTTGACGTCGGCCAGGTAGTCGTCCCATGTGGTGGGGGGCGTGTCGATGCCCGCCTTGGCGAACAGCTTCTTGTTGTACCAGAAGCCCACCATGCCGTTGTCCCACGAGACGCCGTACAGCTTCCCGTCGAGCGTGTACGGCTTCAGCGCGATCGGCTGGATGGTGCCGATCCACGACTTGCTGGCATCGGTGAGGTCCTGCACGAGGCCGGCGTCGGCCTGCTGCTTCAAGACGCCGCCGCCCCACGACTGGAACAGGTCGGGCGCCTTGCCGGACTGGGTGGTCGTGGTCAGCTTGGCCTTGAACGCCTCGTTCTCAATGGGTTGGATCTTGATGGTGACGTTGGGGTGCTGGGCCATGTAGGCCTTGGCGATCTGGTCCCAGACCGGCTGCAACGGCGGCTGGTTCTGGATGTGCCACCAGTTGATGGTTACCGGCTTCGCGCTCCCGCCGCCGCCCGAAGAACTGCTCTTGTTGTCGTTTCCGCCACAGCCCGCGAGAAGCAGCGTGGCCGCCGCACCTAGGGCCACGCTGCGCCGTGTCAACGACCTCACGGTGGTCTCCTTCCTCGTGTTCGAGCCTCCGCGCAGCCGACAGTCGCTACTGGGTTCAGCGGCTCCCGGCGTGGATGCTCTCCCTTCGTGACGTCGGGGTCGACCACCGCTCGCCGCCTGGAGACTCAGGTTCTAGAAACTTTCAGATAATTTCCGAGAGTTCCGATATGCGCTGACGCTACAGCGGGGTTTCTGCTACATCAACGCCTGTTGCCGAACTGGTACGCGGGTCTGCGGGAAGGTCGCCTAGCTGGGCGTTCGTACGGAGGGGCCGGTCACCGAAAATGTTTCGGCCAGGAAAGCGGGTGATAGGGGCTATCCGTAATAGCGGAAGGACCCTGCCTGAAGGCAGGCTACGGCTTCGTGATCGCCCCCACCAGACCGCGCGCTGCGGTGGCCGGTCGTACCGTGGTCAGTGCGCGCCGGGCGTGAGCAGGCCGCGTTCGAAGGCGGCGGCGACGGCCGCGGCGCGGTCGTTGACGCCGAGCTTGGCGTAGATGTGCAGCAGGTGGGATTGACCGTGGCCTCGCTGATGAACAGCCGGCTTGCGGCCTCGCGGTTGGTGGCGCCGCGGGCCACCATGCCAAGAACCTCGAGCTCGCGTGCTTGGCCGCGTTGGCCAGCGCCTCCTGGGCCGTCCGCAGCAACGTCACCTCGATCTCAGGATGCATGGGGCGCGCCGTGCCCGTCGTGGTGATTTCGGCCGCGGCGGCTGCGCCGGATCGCCCAGCCGGCCACGATGCGGGGCTGGTACGGCTGAGCCGCCGGTCAACCGATCGGTGGATACGGGTCAGCCGCCTGGCCGGACGAGACCGGTCTCGATGCACGACGTGGACCCGACCGCCCGGGGAGGCCGAAAGCCGCGATGGCGGCTCCGGCCAGGGGGAGGAGAGTGATCATGACCGCGCCGAGGCGAGTCGCGTGCAGGGCTGTGGCGGGCGAGGCGGTGGCCGCGGTGCCGCCGCGCAGCCCGACCGTGACGGCGGCCGCCACGGCGGCGAGGCCCAGCCCGCCTCCGACCTGCAATGCCGTGTTGTTCAGGCCGGCGGCGGTACCGTGCTCGCCGGACTCGACCTGCCGGACCCCGCCGAGCGTGGCGGCCGGGTAGGCAAGGCCCATGCCGATGCCGAAGCTGATCAGTGCCGCCGTGATGACCAGCCAAGTGGCTCGCGCCGGAGTGAGTGCCAGCACAAGGGCGTCGCCCCCGGCGACGATGAGCAGCGCGCCCGCGTACACCGCCCGCAGCCCGAGCCGGTTCAGTGCCGGCGGCGCGGCGTACCGGCCGACCAGCGCGGACAGGACGCTGCCCGGCACCAGCACGAGCGCGGTCTGCCACGGCGATCGGTGCAGGACGTCCTGCAGGTACAACGTGACGACGAAGGACAGCCCGAACGGCGCGGCGAGCACGGTGAGCGCGGCGGCGTCGGCGACGACCGGGGTGCGCAGCCGGAGCAGCCGCAGCGGCAGCAACGGGCTGCGGGCGCGGCGCTCGATGAGCACGAACGCGGCCAGCAGCAGGGCGGCCGCGACCAGCGGGGCCGCGACGCCGGCCGGGTCGGCACTGGGGTTGCCCGCCTGGGTCACGCCGTAGACCAGCAAGAGCGCGCCGGACGTCGCGGTCAGCGCACCGCCGACGTCGTAGTCGCCGCGTCGGCGGGCCTTCGGCGGCGCCGGTACGGAACGGAGCGCGGCGAGCAGGACGACGGCGACCACCGGCACCTTGGCCAGGAAGATCCACCGCCAGGACAGGCCGCTCGTGATCAGCCCGCCGAACACCAGTCCACCGGTGAACCCGCTGGCCGCGGCCGCGGTGAAGATCGAGAAGGCGCGATGCCGTGCGGGCCCGTCCGGAAAGGCGGTCGCCAGCAGCGCCACCGCGGTCGGCACGGTCAGCGCCGCGCCGATCCCCTGGACGGCACGGGCGGCGATGAGCGCCGTACCGCCCCACGCGAGCCCGCAGGCGAGTGACGCGGGCCCAATGACGGCCAGTCCGGCGAGGAAGATGGGCCGGGCCCCGATCAGATCGCCGGCCCGGCCGCCGAGCAGCAGGAAGCCGCCGTACGTCACGACATACGCGGTGGCGATCCACGGCAGCGCGCTGGTTGAGACGTGCAGGGCCGCCTGGATCTGGGGCAGCGCGATCTGCGTGATGGACAGGTCGAGCGCGTCGAAGAAGATCGTCGAGCAGATCACCGCCAGCAGCAGCCCGGCGGACGTTTCCGCGAGCGGCTCCGCGGTACGGTCCATCAGGCCGCCGCCTGGAGGATGAATTCGCGGACGCGGCGCACCAGCTCGTCGGGTTGTTCGTGCATGACGACATGACCGCTGTCCAGTTCGGCATATGCGCTACCGGGAATGCCCTTGTGCAGGGCCCGGGAATGCTCGACCGGCACCAGGAAATCGCGGGTGCAGCCGATCACGAGAGTAGGCGCGGTAATTCTAGGTAGCGCCTCAGTAATGTTGGAGCGCAGGTCGAATTCGATTTGGCGGCGGGTCGCGGTCGGCGGCTTGCCGGCGAGGAGCGTGGCCAGGCCGTCGTGGCCCAGCGCGCTGAGGAACGGCGGGCCGAACGCCAGCAGCGACGGCACCCGTACATACAGGTCGGGATCGATGGACTCCAGCCGCGCCCAGGTGTCGAACGCCAGCTGGAACCGCGCGTCGTCACTGGTCACCCAGCCCGCGATGAGCACGAGCCGCCGGACCAGTTCCGGGTGGGCCGCCGCGGTCGCCGCCGCCACCACCGCCCCCATGGAGAAGCCCACGAGGTCGACCGGCCCGGCCGCGGCGTCCTCGATGACCGCGGTGGCCTGGGCGACCAGCAGGTCGAGGGTGAGCTCGTCGTCGCCAATGGTCGATTCGGCGCTGCCCGCGTAATCGGGCACGAAGACCCGCCGCCGGTCGGTGAATCTGTCGACCAGATGCGCCCAATTCGTTTGGGCGTCCCCACTCGTGCCATGCAGCAGGACGAGGCCGGGACCATTGCCGCTGACGTTATAGGGCACGCTGGTGCCCATTGCCCTGACCACAGGCATGGACGGGTCTCCTTAGTCGCATATCGGTTTCGTGCACGGGGACGACGCTAGTTCGAGCAAAGCCGGATAGAGAAACACCGATTCCGCCGCCATTGACAAGGCCGCGTTGTTGATCGCCGGTCGTCCCGCCGGAATACCGCGCGTGAGGGAGTTCGTTGCTGACGGATGACCCGGCCGTCCAGGGAAGGGGCGAGTGAGCCGAGGTGCATCCGGAGCTCAAGCACATGCGCTACTTCGTCGCGGTGGCCGAGGAACTCAACTTCTCCGCCGCCGCACGCCGGCTGTATGTGTCGCAGCAGGCGCTCAGCCGCGTTATCCAGCAGTTCGAACGCGAACTGGGCGTACAGCTCTTCGAGCGGACCACGCGATCGGTGCGGCTCACGCGGGCCGGTGACGCGTTGCTGGAGTCGGCCAAGCGGTCGATCTCGGCCGCCGAGGAGGCTTTCGAGACCGCCCGGCGCGCGGAGTCTGGCGCTGGGGGCCGCGTACTCCGCGTGGACATCTCCTCCAGCGGTCTCGAAACCGGAGCATCCGTCTTGCGGCGGCTGCGGCGCGACCATCCGGACATCTGTGTCCACCAAGTTGAGCAGGGCGTGCCGCGCGGGCTCGTCGCACTCCGGGAAGGACGGCTCGACGCGCTGTTCGGCCTGGCAACGTACTGCCCGCCGGAGATACAGGCAGAGGTGATCCGCCGCGAGCCGGTGCTGGTGGGCATGGCCGCGGATCATCCGCTCGCGAACCTCGACGCCGTCCCCGTCGCACGGCTTGCCGACTACGACCTGCTGCTGCCGTCGGACGAGGACGCCGCCGAATGGGTGGAGTTCGTCAGGCTCTTCTGCGGCCAGGCCGGGGTGCGGCCGCGCCGCTGGCCCGGCTCCACCCACGGCGCCGCGGCCCACGCCGAGGTACTGCGCGAGGCCGGCTGCGTGGTGCCGACGCCGGCCTGGACGGAACCGCCTAGCGACCTGGTCTTTCGTCCACTCGTGGCACCGGCGCCGGTGCTGACCTGGTCGATAATGACCGTCGACCAGGAAGGCCGTGCGGACGTGGACACGCTGCGGCGGTGCGCCCGCGCGGTCGGCGCCGAGTGTGGCTGGCCGTCAGGTCTCGGTCATCCGCATCATCGGCGGGTCGTACCGGTCCCCGGCGACCCGCTCGAACGGGACCGCCTCCGTGATGGCCATTAGCTGCGCCTCGGTCAACTCGATGTCGGCCGCGGCGGCGTTCTCCTCCAGGCGGGCGACCCGTTTGGTGCCCGGGATCGGGATTACGTCGTCGCCCTGCGCCAGCGTCCAGGCCAGCGCGAGCTGTCCCGGAGTGCAGCCGATCTCGGCCGCGATCTCCTCGACCCGCTCGAGAAGGACCAGGTTGGCCGTCAGGTTCTCGCCCTGGAAACGCGGCGAGACGCGCCGGAAGTCGTCATCCGCGAGGCCGTCCATGGACCGGACATTGCCGGTCAGGAGGCCCCGGCCGAGTGGGGAGTACGCCACGAGCGCCACGCCGAGCTCCCGGGCCGTAGGCAGGATCTCGACCTCGATGCCGCGGGTGAACAGCGAATACTCGCTCTGCAGGGCCGCGATCGGGTGCGTCGCGTGTGCCCGGCGCAGCGTTTCGGCGCTCACTTCCGACAGGCCCAGATACCGGACCTTCCCTGCCGCGACGAACTCGGCCATCGCGCCGACCGTGTCCTCGATCGGCACGTCCGGGTCGCGCCGGTGCAGGTAGTACAGGTCGATGTGGTCGAGGCCGAGGCGGGCCAGTGAGGCGTCGACCGCCTGACGCGCGTACTCCGGCGAGGAGTCCACCGAGCGGTTCAACAGGCTTGCTCCGCGCCTGACGCCGAACTTGGTGGCAAGGATGACCTCGTCGCGGCGCTCGTTGATGGCCCTGCCGACCAGCCGCTCGTTGTGGCCGACGCCGTACACGTCGGCGGTGTCGAGGAAGTTGATGCCGAGGTCGAGGGCCCGATGGATCGTCGCGATGGACTCGGTCTCGTCAGCCGGTCCGTACGCCTGTGACATCCCCATGCAGCCGAGCCCGATCGCCGAAGTCGGTGGGCCGTCGCGGCCCAGTCGTCGTAGTTTCACAAGCTTCGATCCTCGCGTAGTTGTCGATCTTGCGGTCCAGCACCTTGAGGTCCTGCTGCAGGGCGGCGATGTGCTGCACGACCCGGACGCGGTGCGCTTCGAGCATCTCTCTGCGCGCCCCGGCCGTACTGTCGCCCTCCCTGACCAGCTCGACGTACCGGACCATGTCCTTGATCGGCATCCCGGTCGTCCGGAGCTTGGTCAGGAATCCCAGCCAGGCCAGGTCGGACGTGTCGTACCGGCGTCGGCCGTCGGAGCCGCGCCGTACCTCGTTGATCAGCCCGATCCGCTCGTAATAGCGCAGCGTGTGCGGGCTCAGCCCGGTGCGGTCGGCCGCGGCCTGGATGCTGATCCCCTGCTCTGTGACACCGTCTGCCATGACATTGATCTCCACAACGACAAGCTTGCGACTTCGAGTGCACTCTAAGTCAAATGGGCTCCAAGGGTCGTACCCTCGTCGCAGCGACCGACGTCTGGCGAGGAGCGGCAGGGCCGATGACGACGCCCCAACCACAGCGCATCAGGGCTGTGCAGCGGCGGCTGCGGGCCGAGCAGGGCTCGTTCCGGCCCAAGCCGCAGCTGCCGATCATCGACGAGGTCGTGGCGACCGTACTGTCGCAGCACACCTCCGACGTGAACTCGGAACGGGCGTTCGCGCAGCTCAAGAAACGATTCCCGACGTGGGAGCAGGTGCGGGACGCGGCGCCGGAGGACGTGGCCGACGCCATCCGCAGCGGCGGTATCGCCGACCAGAAGGCCCGCCGCATCCAGCAGATTCTGACCGCCATCGCGGAGCGCGAGGGCCGTGTCGACCTCGACCGGCTGCGCGACCTCGACGACGCGGCCGTCGAGGCCTACCTCACCGGGCTGCCCGGCGTGGGCCCGAAGACGGCGGCGTGCGTGCTGGTCTTCGCCATGGGGCGGCCCGCCTTCCCCATCGACACCCACGTCCATCGCGTGGCCACCCGGCTCGGCTGGCTGCCGCCGAACACGAACGCGGAGAAGGCGTACCGGCTACTCGCCCCACGGGTGCCGGCCGGCATCCGGTACGACCTGCACCTCGCGCTCATCACGCACGGCCGCACGGTGTGCAAGGCGCAGCGCCCGCGATGCGACGCCTGCGTGCTGCGCGACCTGTGCGCGTACGGCTCGGCCGCGCCCCGCAACCCAGCGACCGCCGCACGTACGTAGGGTGCAGTGGGTACAGGAGGAAGGGTCGGATGGGGTTTCTGCGGCGCTGCCGGGGCACGCTCTGCTTTCTGGCGGTGCTGCTGGCGAGCCACATCGTGGTGTTCCACCTGCTATCGGCGGACGCGAAGGATCGCGTCCTGCGGGCCATCAGCACGAACCTGTCCGCCATGGGGTGGTCGGCGCCGCTGCGCCTGATCGCCAGCGGCCTCGTCGTGGACACCTCGGGCAGCCTGCTGAACATCCTGCTCATCGTGGGGGTCGGCGTCGGCGTGTGTCTGGGTCTGCTGGAGTACCGGTTCGGCACGGCCCGCGCCTTCGGAGTGTTCGCGGCGACGCACGTTCTCGTCTCGCTCGTGGTGCTCGCCATCGTCGCGGTGGCCGTCCGGACGGGGCGCTATCCGGACGAGGTCAAGCACGAGCTCGACTACGGGGTCAGCTTCGGCGCGCTCGGCGCCATCGGGGCCGTGACCCTGCTCCTGCCGCCGTGGATCCGGCCGGTCTGGGCCGCGATCGCGCTGCTCTACCCGCTGACCGCGGCCTACTGGTACGGCTGGCTCCCGGACTACTCATCGGTCGGCCACGTGCTGTCCGCCGCCACCGGCATCCTGCTGGCCCTCTTCCTCCTACGCCGGCGCTCGTACGCTCCGGCGGAGGTTCGCAGCACCGCCTGATGCCCGGATGTAGTGGACCCACCCTGGGCGACACCTGACGAAGGTCAGGGGTAACTCCTTGCGATCGTAGGCAGACCGCTCCCAACTTCGCTTCCTACGTTCGGGGCATGAGCGAACCGATCCGCCGTGCCACCGCAGGCACGGTGACCGCCGCGGCCGCGGCGACCGAGCTGACCAAGGTCTACGGCCACGGCGCGACGAAGGTGGTGGCCCTGGACAGGGTGTCCGTGGAGTTCGGCCGCGGCGGGTACACCGCGATCATGGGACCTTCCGGGTCCGGCAAGTCCACCCTGATGCACTGCATGGCCGGCCTTGACTCCATCTCCGCCGGCTCGGCCCGCGTCGGCGAGGTCGAGCTCACCGCCCTGAAGGACGCGCAGCTGACCAGGCTGCGCCGCGACAAGATCGGTTTCGTCTTCCAAGCGTTCAATTTGCTGCCGACGCTGACCGCGGCCGAGAACATCACGCTGCCCATGGACATCGCCGGCCGCAAGCCGGACCGGGACTGGCTGGCGGAGGTCATCGACACCGTGGGGCTGGCCGACCGGCTCGCCCACCGACCCGGCCAGTTGTCCGGCGGCCAGCAACAGCGTGTGGCCGTGGCCCGGGCGCTGGCCGCCAAACCGGAGATCGTCTTCGCCGACGAGCCCACCGGCAACCTGGACTCCCGCTCCGGCGCCGAGGTGCTGGGCTTGCTGCGCGACTCGGTGCGCGAACTCGGCCAGACCGTGGTGATGGTCACCCATGACCCGATGGCCGCCGCGTACGCCGACCGCGTGGTCTTCCTCGCCGACGGCCGCGTCGTGGACGAGGTGCTCGACCCCACCGCGGAGCAGGTACTGGACCGCATGAAGACCTTCGACGGCGTCGGCTGACGCCGACCCTTTCGACCATCAGATCCTGGACGCCCACCGCCATGTTCCGTACCGCTCTGCGCAATGTGCTCGCTCACAAGGCCCGGCTGGCGACGACGATGCTCGCCGTACTGCTCGGCGTGGCCTTCATCTCCGGCACGCTGGTCTTCACCGACACCGTCTCCGGCGCGTACACAAGGAGCTCGGAAAAGAGCTTCGACCACGTCGATGTACGGATCCGGCCGACCGCCCTCGCGGGTGCCACCGGCACCGGCCGGCTGCTCGACCAGGAGCTGCTGGAACGAGCCGGTCGGCTGCCCGGCGCCGCCTCCGCCACCGGCGTGGTCTCCGGCTTCGCCGCGCTCGCCGGCAAGAACGGCGAGATGGTCGGCGACGGCTGGGCCACCGAGGGCGCCAACTATCCGGTCGGTGACTCCCGCTACCCGATGCGCGAGGGCATGCCGCCGCGGGCCCTGGGTGAGATCGCCATCGACGCGAAGACCGCCGAGCGCACCGGCTACCGAGTCGGCGACGCCGTCCGAATGTCGGTGAGCGGGCCCGTCCTCGAGGAGCGCGTCACCGGCATCTTCACCACCGGCGACGGCAATGTCGCCGCCGGCGGCACACTTACCCTCCTCGACACCGCCACCGCCCAGCGGTTGTTCGCCAGAGCCGGCCGCTACAACCAGATCGACCTGACCGCCGCGCCGGGCACGACACCCGAGCTCCTGCGGCAGCAGGCCGAGAGGATCCTGCCGTACGGAGTCGAGGCCGTCACCCGCGGCCGGCTCGCCGCCGAGCAGACCGACCGCAACGCCGCGAGCTTCCACGCGCTCTCCCAGGTGCTGCTCGCCTGCGCGGGCATCGCGCTGTTCGTCGGCATCTTCCTCATCGTCAACACCTTCACCATGCTCATCGCCCAGCGAACGAAGGAGCTGGCGCTGCTGCGCGCGGTCGGCGCCACCCGCCGCCAAGTGACCCGCTCCGTGCTGGTGGAAGCCCTGGTGGTCGGCCTGGTCGCCGCCACGGCCGGCTTTGCCGTCGGCATTGGCGCCTCCGCCGGAGTACGCGCCGTGCTGTCGGCCACCGACAGCACACTGCCCGACGGCCCGCTGGTCATCCGCGCCGCCACCCTCATCGCCGCACTCGGCCTCGGAGTCGGCGTCACCCTCCTCGCCGCCTGGCCGCCGGCCCGGCACGCGGCGAAGATCCCGCCCGTGGCCGCGATGAGCAGCGTGTACGCCCCGGCCGCCGGGCACAGCCTGGTCGTCCGCAACACCATCGGCGCCGTCCTCGCCGTCACCGGCGGGGGCCTGGTCATCGCCGCCACCACCATGGACGATGGCGAGGTCTGGCTGGGCCTGGGCGCCGCCCTACTCCTGACCGGCGTGTTCGTACTGACCCCACTGCTGTCCCGGCCGATGATCGCCGCCGCCGGCCCGGCGCTACGCCGGTTCGGGGTTCGCGGGCGGCTCGCCGGCCAGAACGCCGTACGCAACCCGCGCCGCACCGCCGCCACCGCCTCCGCGCTGACCATCGGCCTCGCCCTCATCACCGGCCTGACCGTGATCGCCACCAGCGCGGGCAAGGCCACGAAGGACCTGGCCGCCTCGGACTACCTGCGCGGCGACTACATCATCGCCATGGCCAACTCCGGCCCGCTCGCACCGGACACGGAGCAGAAACTGAGCCGGCTGAGCGAGGTCACCGCCACCTCCCCGCGAATCGAGACGCAGGCCCGTATCGGCGACGCCGACCAGGAGGTGACCGGCTTCCGGACCGACGCGATCGGCGACCTGCTCAACCTGAGCTTCACCGAGGGCTCCTACGGCACCGGCGACACGGCCGTCGTTGACCGGGAGGCCGCCACCGCCCACGGCTGGCACCTCGGCGACACGCTCCCCGTCACCTGGCCGGACGGCACCCGCGGCGCACTGAAGATCACCGGCATCTATCACAGCAACTTCGACGATGGCGTGAAGGTCGACATCTCCGTCCTCGCCCCGCACCTGGACCACATCGCCGCCTCGAACATCTTCGTCAAGACCAAGGACGGCCCCAGCAAGGAGACGAAACGCACCCTGCAATATGCGCTCGGCGACAGCCCCGCCATCCGGATCTCCGACAAACAGGACCTCGTCGACGACATCACCGGCATGGTCGCCCTCGTCCTGAACATCCTGTACGGCATGCTCGCGCTCGCCGTCGTCGTTGCGGTTCTCGGCGTGATCAACACGTTGGCCATGTCCGTCCACGAACGCACCCAGGAGATCGGCCTGCTCCGCGCCATCGGCCTGGACCGATCCGGCGTCAAACAGATGATCCGGCTGGAGGCCCTCGTCATCTCGCTGCTCGGCGGGGTGCTCGGCGTCGGACTCGGCGTCTTCCTCGGCTGGGCGGTCGGCGAACTGATCGCCACCATCGGAATCGACACCTGGGCCTTCGTACTGCCGTGGAGCCGCCTCGCCCTCTTCCTCGCCATGGCCGCACTGGTCGGCGTAGTGGCCGCGGTCTGGCCCGCCCGCCGAGCCGCCAACCTCGACTTGCTGACCGCCATCAACACCGAGTAACCGCCGGAGGGCAGTGGACCTAATCACCCACTAAGCGTTCTGTGACGGCTACAGCGTTTCGGTCGTCCAGCGCCAGCCGCGGTCGTCTTGGCGGGGTCGTACGACAGACGCTTCACTCGTGTCCGCCAACTCGGCGACCACGCGAATCAGCTCGCGGTGGAAGTCGGCTGACGGCTGCGGCCCTTTGGAGCTATCAACCAAGGTCACGCTCACCTTCGCCTCATCGTGTAGCTGCGCCGTCACCCGGTCTCCATCGTGACGGACGACCACGATCGCATCAGCCCGGATCAAGTCCCGGCCGTCTGAGGTCACGATCCAGATATCAGATGCATTTGCGCTCATCATCGTCTCCAAGGCCCAGCGCGGTTCTCACCCGCCCGCCAAGGTTCGCACGCGCAGCCGGTCTTTGACACCCGGCCTCCTCCACCCTTCGGGCACCACCCGGACCAGGCTGCTCCAGCTCCGCCGACCTGCTACGACAAGGCCGCACGGCGAAGGGCGCGATGGCACGCCATCGTGACCCGCCGGCGTCAGTGTTTGATTACTGGCGGAACACTGTGCGTCGCGGACGTGGCCGGGTCGGTCGTCGAAGGTCGACCCCCCCTTCGGACCGACTCTCAAGGAGTTGCCTGTTCAGTACGCCACCTTGATCATCAGTATCCCCGAATGGACGCTGAGCTGCGCTCATGCCCTAATCGATCATGTCAATCGGGAGTGGAGCGTAGGGGATTCGAACCCCTGACACCTGGCTTGCAAAGCCAGTGCTCTACCAACTGAGCTAACGCCCCTCGGGTACCAGCGATTGTCGGTGGAAGATCGCGGTCCGGCCCGATCGCGCACCGGTGTCACAGCATAGGCGCTCAGGCCAGACCCGAGGCGTCTGGCAGGTGCCCCCTTGCCAGACGCCTCCATCATCCCACTTGATCCCGGCCGCCCGCGCAAACCGCCGTCAGTTGACCCGCGGGGCCTCGGCGCGGGAGCCGCCACGTCACCCACGTCGCCCACGTCGCCCACGCCGCCCACGCCGCCGGCCCTCCGCGACCGCCGACCTAACGGGCGTCAGTCGTCTGGGTGCGTCAGGCAGAACGGCTTGCCGGCCGGATCGGCGAAGACCCGGAACGTCTTCGCGTCGTCGGCCAGCTTCGTGGCGCCCAGCGTGAGCACCGCCCGCTCCCCGGCGTCGAGATCGTGGACGAGCACGTCGAGGTGGTACTGCTGGGGATAAGCCGGGTCCGGCCACCGCGGCGCCGTGTACTCGGCCACCTGCTGGAACAGCACCGGATGCTCGCCGTCGCTGCCGATCATCGCGACGCCCTCGCCCTCGTACGTCACCGGCTTGCCGAGCAGCTCGGAGTAGAAGGCGCTCAGCGCCTTGGCGTCGGGGCAGTCGAGCATCACGCCCATGATCGTGATGTTCGGGTCGCCGGCGTTGAGGCAGAGGTCGAACGGGTGCCCGGCCGGGTCGTCCACCGTGTACCAGGTCTCGTTCTTCCTGAGCAGCGTGCCGCCGAACTCGCGGACCCGGTCGAGGCCGGCCTCGAGGTCGGGCACCCGCAGGTCGAGGTGCGCCTGCTGCGGCCGGGCCTGCCCGGGCCACTTCGGCGGCTGGTGGTCCGGGACCGCCTGCAGACCGATCTGCCAGCCATCGCGCGTGTCGAGCGTGATCCAGTAATCGTCGGCGGACGACTCCACCCACCCGGCCAGCCCGCGGTAGAACGCGGACAGGCCGGCGATGTCGGAGGAGTCCAGCACCACCATCTCCAGCTTTCCGATCATCGGTCGCTCCCTCATGTGTCTCGCCGCATCCTGCCGTCAGGGTCCGACGAAACTCTGCCGGACATCGACTCTTCCAGATGCGCCGGCGAAGTGCCGAAGGGACCACTTGGTACGGATTGGCCGTGGAGTGCGCCCGCAGGTCGTCGGTAGCGTCAGGCGCCGAGGCGGGGAGGGCGCATGGCGGCGGTGGCCTGGATCGGGTTGGGCGCGATGGGTTCGCGGATGGCCGAGCGCCTGGTGGCCGCCGGTCATGACGTAACCGCGTGGAACCGTACGCACCGAGAAACCGACCCCCGAACGACGATGGCCACGACGCCCGCGGAGGCGGCGGCACGGGCCGAGGTCGTGGCCTTGATGGTGACCGACACCGCCGCGCTCCGTGAGGTCGTCAACGGGGCCGACGGGGTCGCGGCCGGGGTGACGGCGAACAGGACGGTGATCGACTTCTCCACCGTAGGGCCGGACGCCGCGGCCGACCTGCGGGCGAGCCTGCCGTCCGGCATCGCCGTCGTCGACGCTCCCGTGCTCGGCAGCATCGCCGAGGCCGCTGCCGGAACGCTGAAACTGCTCGTCGGCGGGTCCGCCGACGAGGTCGAGCGTTGTCGCGCCGTACTGGAGCCGCTGGGCGAGCTCATCCACATGGGCCCGCCCGGCTCCGGGGCGGCCGCGAAGCTGGCGGCGAACTACGCGCTGATGGGCAGCCTGGCCGTACTCGGCGAGACGATCGCGCTGGCCGACGCGCTCGGCATCGACCGCGACGCGACCTGGAGGCTGTTGGAGCTCACCCCGCTGGCCGCGCAGGCGCGCCGCCGCCGGTCCGCGATCGAGACCGGCTCCTACCCGCCGCGGTTCGCGTTGCGGCTGGCCCGCAAGGACGCCGACCTCATCGCGGACGCGGCCGCCGATAGGGACGTGGAGCTGCGGCTAGGTCGCGCGCTGGCCACCTGGTTCGCGGACGCCGCGGCGGCCGGGCTCGGCGACCAGGACTACACGGCCGTGCTCGGCCACATCCTGTCCGCCGGCTCGTCCACGGCGGTACGGGGCAGCGCGGGGCTGTAAGGAAGCTCTAAGGGAGGCGAAGGGTTGCGCTGAGCCGCGCTTGGTCTGCTGACGTTCGGCACCACGACGACGTTGGTGCCCGGACGGAAGGAGCGGACGGATGCGCCGCAGGACAGCAACCATGATCGCGGCCGGCGTGATCGTCGCCGGCGCCCTGGCGGCGACGGGGTCGACGTTGGCCACCGCATCGCCGTCGCCCAGCCCAAGGAGCGACAAGAGCTCGGCCTCGGCGGCGCCCGACGACAAGGCGAAGGGCAAGGCGCCCGGCTACGACGCCACGCTCGCCGAGCAGGCCCGGCAGCTCGGGGTCACGCCGGATCAGCTCGAACAGGCCCTGATCAGCGTCAAGCGCTCCCTCGGCCGTACGGGCGGTAAGCCGACCGACCCGGCCGTGGTCGACCAGTTCGCCCGCGAGCTCGGCATCAGTACCGAGCAGGCGCGGGCGTTCATCGAGGAGATCACTCAGCCGAGCCAGGGGACGGACGCCGACCTGCCGAAGCTGGCCAAGATCCTGGCCGCCGATCTCGGCATCTCGGATCAGGCCGCCACGGACGCGCTGCGGCAGCTGGCCCAGATGGGCCGGACGGGCGGCATCAAACCCAAGAGCCCCGAGTTCGCCGCCCTCGCCCGGCGGCTGGGCGTCTCACCCGAACGGCTCGCCACGGCGCTCGACACCGTGAAACGGGGCGTCGCCAAGCGGCCCGACAGCGGCGACCCGAGCGAAAAGAAGCCGCAGAAGCCCAAGGAATAACAAGCCCCGGGCCGGCCGCAGCACCCGAGCCGTACGGCCCTGGCCGCTGACACTTCGGCACGCGGAAGGACATGCTGGAAGCCATGCGGGTACTGGTGGTCGACGACGACGAGGCGGTGCTGCGCTCGCTGGCGCGCGCGTTGAGCCGGGACGGCTACGAGGTGTCCACGGCACCGGACGGCCTCGCGGCGCTGACGTCGCTCGCCCGGACGCACCAGGACGCGGTCGTCCTCGACATCCTCATGCCCGAGCCCAACGGCCTGGAGATCTGCCGGCGGATCCGGGAGCGCGGCGACCGTACCCCGATCCTCATGCTGACCGCCCGCGACCTGGTCGCCGATCGGGTCGCCGGGCTCGACGCGGGCGCGGACGACTACCTGGTCAAACCGTTCGCGCTCGAAGAACTGCGGGCCAGGCTGCGCGCGCTGCTGCGGCGGAGTGGGGCGACCGAGGAGGTGCTGCGCTTCGCCGACCTGGAGCTGGACACGGCCGCCTGCCGGGCCCGCCGCGACGGACGGGTGCTGGAGCTGAGCCGGACCGAGTACGCCCTGCTCGAACTGTTCCTCCGCAACCCACGGCGGGTGCTCGGCCGCGGCCTCATCTTCGACGCGGTGTGGGGTTACGACTTCGGCCCGTCCTCTAACGCGCTCTGGGTGTACGTCAGCTATCTGCGCAGGAAGCTCGAGGCCGATGGGGAGCCCCGGCTGATCCAGACCGTACGAGGGCTCGGCTACGTGCTCCGGGAGGAGCCATGACGCCGTGAGCCTGCGGAACCGGGTGGCCATCGCGGGCGGCGCGGTCGTCCTCGCCGCGCTCGCCGTCGCGTCCCTCGTGCTCTACCCGGCGCTGCGGGCCCGGCTGGTCCAGCAGCGCGACGCCTCCTTGGCGGCGACCGCTTCGCAGTCGCCCGATCTGCTGAAGGCGCTCAAGACGAAGACGGCCGCCGTCGGCGCCGACCTCGGCACCGGGACCAAGCCGGTGACCATCGGCTCGACGCTGGTTCAGTTCGTGCCCCCGCCCGTGACGGAGGGGCCGGCCGACGGCCTCGGCCCGATCAGCTCCCGCGACGTACAGGTCGCGACCGGCCAGACGCCCGCGTACTTCTCCTACGGCGACTACAACGGCCGGCGCTACCGCGTCTACACCGCCGTGCTGGCCGACACGGGTGGCGGCCTGGTGCGGACGGCGCTGCCGGTTTCGGTCGACGCGCCCACTCTGCGCCGCCTCGTCGCGCTGCTCGTCGCGCTCACTCTCGGCGGCGCGCTGCTGGCCGCCGCCGCCGGGCGGCTGGCCGCCGGTCGCGTGCTGCGTCCCGTACAGCGGCTCACCGACACCGTCGAGCACGTCGCCGCGACCCAGGACCTGACCGCCACGATCGAGGCGCGCGGCCGGGACGAGATCGGGCGGCTGGCCCGATCGTTCGCCACGATGATGGCCGAGCTGGACGAGTCCGTACAGACGCAGCGGCGGCTGGTCGCGGACGCC
>DATBKU010000092.1:0-54436 GCA_036555725.1 Streptosporangiaceae bacterium
GCGCGGGGAGTTCATCCGCAAGGCGCAGGAAAAGCGCCGCGACTTCACCGTCGACTGGGTGCATCTGAAGCTGAACGATCAGGCGCAGCGCACGGTGTTGTGCAAGGACCCGTTCCGGTCGGTCGACGAGCGGGTCGACAAACTGATCGCCGGAATGTGAACACCGGGGAACTCTGCCATCCCGTAGCTGACGAACCGGGCGGGGGGCAGTGCCGTGGGTGGGCCTAGGAAGACTTGAACTTCCGACCTCATCCTTATCAGGGATGCGCTCTAACCGACTGAGCTATAGGCCCGGGATGCCGCCTTGCGGGCGGGACGAGAACGCAGACTACCCGATCCGCGCAGGCAACGGAAATCAGTTCGTTCGCTGCTCAGCGTGGATGCCGGGGAATGGTTACTCGGCCTCCTTCAAGGTTACTTCGACACCGCCGACGAAGTCTGCGGCGAGGTTGTAGATGACGGCCCAGACCGTGGCGAGCGCCGTGATGAGCAGGACATTCAGCGAGCCGACCAGGGCGGTGTAGCCGAAGACCCTGGCGAAGGAGAACCAGCCGGCCGCGTCGAGGCCGCCGCCCTTGGCGCCTTGCTCACGGGTCAGGTCGTTGACCGTCGAGCTGATCGCGTCGAACACGCCGAGGCCGGACAGGATGACGTACAGGACGGTGACGGCGACCAGCAGCACGACGAAGCAGACCAGCGACATGATGAAGCTGAACTTCATCACCGACCAGGGTTCGAAACGCGACACCTGCAGGTGTGCCTTGCGGGGAGTCTTGCCCGCGACGGTCTTGCCGGACGCCGCCTTTCTGGTCTGACGTACCCGCTGGACCGCGGCGCGGCCCTTCGCGGCGGCCGCGGACTTCGCGTCACGAGGCGGCGCTGGGGGCGGCGCGGCGGCCGGCGCGGGCGGCGGCGGGCCTCCCGTCGAGGCCTCGGAGGGTCCGTAGCCCGGGCCGTACGAGCTGGGCGGCGGCCGGTTCACCGCCGTACCGGAGGGCTGCACGGTCGAGGTCCAGCCGGAAGGGGGCGGGGGAGGCGGAGCGGCCGGGGGTTCCGGCTCGGCGGGTTTGGTCGACCACGGTATTCCGCGCGAGGGCTCTGCTTCCTCCGCATGCCGCGGCGGCCCCGGAGAGGACAACCCCGGGGACGGCGCAGGGGGAGGAGGTGGGGGAGGCGCCGGCGAAGGCGGGGGCGGAGCAGTGTCGACCGGGGTGGCCTGGTCGGCGACGGTGTCCGCCGCCGGTTCCGGGTCTGGGGGGGTCGGCGGGGCGGGGGCGGCGGCATCGTCGACGGTCGGCACCTCGACCGTCGTCTCGTCCCGCGCGGAGTTGGCGGCGCTGTTGGTCTTCTTCTGCTTCACCTTGGTCGAACGTCTACCGCCCGGTCCGGAAGTTCCACCGCGTCCGGTGACCTTGGCCCGGCCGTTATTCGGGGTGGCACCGGTGGCGTCGCTCACGTGTCACTCCCCTCCCCCGCGTCTGGGTCCACTATGGACTCTACGTTCCTCGCGATGGCGACCACGACGTCTCCGTCCGCGAGGTTCATCAGGCGAACCCCCATTGTCTGACGCCCCGACTGCTTGATCTCCGCGCAACCTGTCCGGATGACGCCACCGCTCGACGTCATGGCGAACACTTCATCTTCCGGACGGACCATGAGTGCGCCTACCAACCTGCCGCGAGTTTGCACGATCTTAGCGGTCAAGACACCCTTGCCCCCACGCCCCTGCACGGGGTATTGCTCGACCGGCGTGCGCTTGGCATACCCGCCCTCGGTGGCGACAAGCACGTCTTCTTCGCCGTTGTGCACGACGTGCATGTCGAGCACCTCGTGCCCGGCGTCGAGGCTCATGCCCTTGACTCCGCTGGTCGCCCGGCCCATCGGCCGCAGCGAATCGTCGGAGGCATGGAACCTGATGGCCTGCGCCTCGGTGCTGACCATCAGCAAATCGTCATCGGGGGACACCAGCCGGGCCGAGATCACTTCATCGTCGTCCACCAGGTTGATGGCGATGATCCCGCCCGAGCGCGGCGAGTCGAAGTCGGTCAGCCGCGACTTCTTCACCTTGCCCTGCTTGGTGGCAAGGACGAGGTACGGGGCCACGTTGTAGTCCCGCAGGTCGAGGACCTCGGCGATGTGCTCGTCGGGCTGGAAGGCGAGCAGGTTGGCGACGTGCTGGCCGCGCGCGTCGCGGGCGCTGTCGGGCAGCTCGTACGCCTTGGCCCGGTACACCCGGCCCTTGTTGGTGAAGAACAGGATCCAGTGGTGTGTCGTGGTCACGAAGAACTCTTGGACCAGGTCGTCCTGCTTGAGCTGCGCGCCCCGGACACCCTTGCCGCCCCGTTTCTGCGCCCGGTAGAGGTCGGTCTTCGTCCGCTTGGCGTACCCGCCGCGCGTGATCGTGACGACGACGTCCTCCTCGGCGATCAGGTCCTCCATGGACATGTCGCCGTCGAAGGGGATGATCTCCGTACGGCGCTCGTCGCCGAACTTCTCGACGATCGTCGCCAGCTCGTCGCCGACGATCGTCCGCTGCCGGTCCGGCGAGCCGAGGATGTCGTTGTAGTCGGCGATCCGCGCCATCAACTCGTCGTACTCATCGGTGATCTGCTGCCGCTCCAGGGCGGCCAGCTTGCGCAGCTGCATGTCGAGGATGGCCTGCGCCTGGATCTGGTCGATCTCCAGCAGCTCCATCAGGCCCTGCTGGGCCTCGGCCGCGGACGGCGACCGCCGGATCAGCGCGATGACTTCATCGATACGGTCGAGCGCCTTGAGCAGCGCGCGCAGGATGTGCGCCCGCTCCTCTGCCTTGCGCAGCAGGAACTTGGTCCGCCGGACGACGACGTCGATCTGGTGCGCGACCCAGTGCCGTACGAACTGGTCGAGCCGCAGCGTCCGCGGCACGCCCTCGACCAGCGCGAGCATGTTCGCGCCGAACGTCTCCTGCAGTTGGGTGTGCTTGTACAGGTTGTTGAGGACGACCTTGGCGACCGCGTCGCGCTTCAGCACGATCACAAGGCGCTGCCCGGTGCGGCCCGACGTCTCGTCCTTGACATCGGCGATGCCGCTGATCTTGCCTTCCTTCACCTGCTCAGCGATCTTCAAGGCAAGGTTGTCCGGGTTGACCTGGTACGGCAGCTGCGTGACGACCAGGCAGGTACGGCCCTGGATCTCCTCGACGTCGACGACGGCGCGCATCGTGATGAGGCCCCGGCCGGTGCGGTAGGCGTCCTCGATGCCGCGCCGCCCGACGATCAGGCCGTACGTCGGGAAGTCGGGGCCCTTGACCCGCTGGATCAGCGCATCGAGGAGCTCCTCGTCCGAAGCCTGGTAGTTGTCGAGGTACCACTGGACGCCGTCGGCCACCTCGCGCAGGTTGTGCGGCGGGATGTTGGTGGCCATCCCGACCGCGATCCCGGACGAGCCGTTGACCAGCAGGTTCGGGTAGCGGCTCGGCAGTACATCCGGCTCCTGCGACCGGCCGTCGTAGTTGGGCGAGAAGTCGACGGTCTCCTTGTCGATGTCCCGCAGCATCTCCATGGCCAGCGGCGCCATCCGGCATTCGGTGTACCGCATGGCCGCGGCCGGGTCGTTGCCCGGTGAGCCGAAGTTGCCGTTGCCGTCGACCAGCGGGTACCGCATCGACCAGGGCTGCGCGAGCCGTACGAGCGTGTCGTAGATCGCCGAGTCGCCGTGCGGGTGGTAGTTCCCCATGACCTCACCGACGACGCGGGCGCACTTGAAGTAGCCGCGGTCGGGCCGGTACCCGCCGTCGTACATCGCGTACAGCACGCGGCGGTGCACCGGCTTGAGGCCGTCGCGCACCTCCGGCAACGCGCGCGCGACGATGACCGACATCGCGTAGTCGAGATAGCTGCGCTGCATCTCGACCTGGATGTCGACCGGCTCGATCCGATCGGCCGGCCCTTCCGGCGGTGTGGTCACATCGGTCACTTGAAGCCCTCTTCTTCTCGTACGTCTCGGTTCGTACGGCTTTCAGTGCGTCAGCGGTCGGCCCGCCGACACGGATGGAACTAAATGTCGAGGAAGCGAACGTCCTTGGCGTTGCGCTGGATGAACGACCGGCGGGCCTCGACGTCTTCGCCCATGAGCACTGTGAACAGCTCGTCGGCCTGGGCGGCGTCGTCGAGGGTCACCTGCAACAGCACCCGGTTGGCCGGATCCATCGTGGTGTCCCATAGCTCATTGGCGTTCATCTCGCCGAGACCCTTGAACCGCTGCACCTGGTCACGGGGGCGCGGGTCCTTCTTGCCCGCGGCGATGCCCCGCTCGATGACGGCGTCGCGCTCGCGGTCGGAGAAGGCGTACTCGGCGTCCTGGCCGCGGGCATCCCACTTGATCTTGTACAGCGGGGGCTGCGACAGATACACGTGGCCGGCCTCGACCAGCGGCTTCATGAACCGGAACAGCAACGTCAACAGCAGCGTGTTGATGTGGTGGCCGTCGACGTCCGCGTCGGACATCAAGATGATCTTGTGGTACCGCAGCCGGGAGATGTCGAACTCGTCGTGGATGCCAGTGCCAAGCGCGGTGATCATCGCCTGGACCTCGTTGTTCTTCAGCACCCGGTCGATGCGGGCCTTCTCCACGTTGAGGATCTTGCCGCGGATCGGCAGGATCGCCTGGTACTGCGGGTCGCGGCCGCCCTTGGCCGAGCCGCCGGCCGAGTCGCCCTCGACGATATAGATCTCGCACTTGCCGGGGTCGGTCGACTGGCAGTCGGACAGTTTGCCGGGCAGCGACGTCGACTCGAGCAGGCTCTTGCGCCGGGTCAGGTCGCGTGCCTGTCGCGCCGCGATGCGAGCGCGGGCCGCCTGCAGCGACTTGTTGATGACCTCTTTGGCCTCGCCCGGGTTACGGTCGAACCAGGCGCGCAGGTGCTCGTTGCAGGCCTTCTGCACGAACGACTTCGCCTCGGTGTTGCCCAGCTTGGTCTTGGTCTGGCCTTCGAACTGCGGGTCGGCCAGCTTGATCGAGATGATCGCGGTCAGGCCCTCGCGTACGTCTTCGCCGCTGAGGTTCTCGTCCTTGCCCTCGCGCAGCAGCTTCTGCTCCCTGGCGTAGCGGTTGACAATGCTCGTCAGCGCGGCCCGGAAGCCCTCTTCGTGGGTGCCGCCCTCGGCGGTGTTGATCGTGTTGGCGAAGGTGTGGACGGACTCCGAATACGAGGCGTTCCACTGCATCGCGATCTCGACCGACATGCCCTTGACCTCGTCGCCGAAGGCTACCACCGAGTTGTGGACCGGCTCTTTCTTGGCGTTGAGGTAGCGGACGAAGTCTTCGATGCCGCCCTCATAGTGGTACGTGACAACGCGCGGCTCGCCGTTGATGTGCTCGGGCCGCTCGTCGCGCAACGTGATCGACAGCCCGCGGTTGAGGAAGGCCATCTCCTGCATGCGCCGGCTGAGCGTCTCGAAGTTCCACTCGAGGGTCTCGAAGATCGTGGCGTCCGGCCAGAAGGTCGTCGTGGTGCCGGTCTCCTCGGTCGCCTTGCCCTTGGCCAGCGGGGCCACCGGCACACTCGTGTCGTACGCCTGGCGCCACACATGGCCGTCGCGCTGGACCTCGACCTCCAGCCGGCTGGACAGCGCGTTGACCACCGACACACCGACGCCGTGCAGACCGCCCGAGACCGCGTAGGACTTGCCGTCGAACTTGCCACCGGCGTGCAGGGTGGTGAGGACGACCTCGACCGCGGGCCGCTTCTCCACGGGGTGCATGTCGACCGGGATGCCGCGGCCGTTGTCGACGACACGGACGCCGCCGTCGGCGAGCAACGTGACGTCGATCGTGTCGGCGTATCCGGCCAGCGCCTCGTCGACCGAGTTGTCGACGACCTCATATACGAGGTGGTGCAGGCCGCGCTCCCCGGTGGAACCGATGTACATACCGGGGCGCTTGCGCACCGCTTCCAAGCCTTCGAGGACAGTGATAGAGCGAGCGTCGTACGCCAAAAGAGATCCTTCTGCCGGGGACACCGGCCGTGCGCGTGCCCCGTAACACACTTAAGGGCGCCCGATCTTCGGGCGACCCGTACGGCGCAGTGTCCTGAAACCAATTTCATTCTACCGGGTCAGAAGGGCTATGGGGGCATTCTCGCGCCCTGTGGCCGCGCGTGCCGCCCGAAAACGGCGCGACATGGGTCCCCCCACGCATCCGGGGTGCTCACAACCCGTATGCGGCCCTCATCGCGAGCGCCCAACGCGCCTTTTCCATAGTCCTTTCACCGTGTCCGCGGCGGCGGACACCGCGACGCCGGCAAACCACGGGACCAGGCGGCTCACCGAGACCAGAATCACAGAGCCTGAGCCCGCTCAGCGGACGCGCCAGCCGCCGGTGCGCCTCGTCGACGCCGGGCCCTGCACCTTGACGCGTCGTACGGTGCCGTCGCCCAGCTCCTCGTTGAGCCGTCTGACCAGCGTCGGCGCCAGCAGCCGCACCTGCTGGGCCCACGCGGCCGAGTCGGCCACGACGACCACCTCGCCGTCGTCGAACGCCGTGGGCTTGGTGTGCTGGGCCACCTCTTTGCCCACGATCTGCGCCCAGTTTCCGAAGACTCCGCCGATGGCGGCCTGCTGCTCCCAGCCGCGCTCGGCCAGCAGGTCGCGGATGGCGGCGCCGAACGGCCGCGGGTCCCCGCCCCGCTCGGCCTGGCGGCGGGGCCGCCCGGTTCGTGCGCGCCGCGACCTGGCCTGGGCCCCCGGGAGTACGCCACGTTTGAGCGCGTCTGCTTTGGCCTGGGCGAGGGCCTCGCGCGCCAACTCGATCCCCGCCTTCGCCGCGTCGGCGGAAGCCTCGGGTGCCGGATCGTTATCCACAGGCTGTTGATCGTCGCTCATGAACACCCCTCCCCGTGCTCAGGCCACTCGGGTCACCGCGCCGTCGGCCACGTCGTACGCGGCGCCGCTCAGCTCGCTCGGTACGTCGGCGGGCACCGCCGCCGTGATGATCACCTGCTCGGCCGGCGCGACCATCTCCGCCAGCCGGCGCCGCCGCTCCGCGTCGAGCTCGGCGAACACGTCGTCGAGGAGCAGCACCGGGTCGTCGCCGTCGGCGCGGAGCAGCTCGTACGCGGCCAGCCGCAGCCCCAGCGCGAACGACCATGCCTCGCCCTGACTCGCGTACCCCCGGGCCGGCATGTCGGCCAGCGTCAGCAACAACTCGTCGCGGTGCGGCCCGACGAGGCTCACCCCGCGCTCCAGCTCCTGCCGTCGCGCTTGTTCCATGCCCTCGCGCAGCGCGGTCGCCAGTTGTCCACGATCTGTGGACAACTCCGTGTCGTCGAGGGAGCTCCGATACTCAAGGTCGGCGACCCCGCCGGGTGCCAACGCGACGTACGACTTCGCGACGAGCGGGCGCAGCGCGGCGGTCAGCTCGAGACGGGCGGCCAGCAGTTCGGCGCCCGCCTTGGCCAGATGGGTGTCCCAGACCTCCAGAGTGGCGAGCATCTCACCGGCCGGTGCGCGGCGGTGTGCGGCGGCCGACTTGAGCAGGGCGTTGCGCTGCTTGAGCACCCGGTCGTAGTCGGCCCGCACCCCGGCGAACCGGGGGGCCCTCGCGGTGAGCAGCTCGTCGAGGAACCGCCGGCGCTCACCCGGGTCGCCCTTCACCAGCGCCAGGTCCTCGGGGGCGAACAGGACGGTGCGCAATATCCCCAGGATCTCCCGAGGCCTCGGAACGGGGGACCGGTTCAGCCGGGCCCGGTTGGACTTGCCCAGGTTGATCTCGATCTCGAGCAGCGCCTGGCGGTCGGCCTTGACGACCCCGGCCCGGACGATCGCGCGCGCGGCTTCGTGCCGTACGAGCGGCGCGTCGGTGGCCACGCGGTGGCTGCCCTGCGTGGCGACGTAGCCGATGGCCTCGGCGAGGTTCGTCTTGCCCTGCCCGTTACGACCCCGGAAAACGCTGACGCCGGCCTCGAACCTGACCTCGGCCGAGGCGTACGACCGGAAGTCTTGGAGCTCGAGGAGGGCCACATGCACGCAATCGAGCGTAGGGCCTTCCCGCGCGAGCGGCAGCCACCACGAACAGCCGTTCGGTTATCCCCAGGCCGTGGATAACTGTCCACAGAACTGTGGAAAACGTCGCCAGGTTACGTATCCGCTTCAGCCCTTGTACGCTGCGTCACTCACACATGCGGGGGATGGACGTCCGCGCCCGCGGAGTCGGCGCCCTTGGCCGTCTCGACCGCGTGCCCGCCGAACTGGTTGCGGAGCGCCGCCACCATCTTCATCGCGGGCGAGTCCTCCTGCCGCGAGGCGAACCGTGCGAACAGCGCCGCGGTGATCACCGGCAGCGGTACGGCATGATCCACGGCCGCCTGGACCGTCCACCGGCCCTCGCCCGAGTCCTGTGCGTAACCCTTGAGCCGCGACAGATCAGGGTCATCGGACAGCGCCCGATGGGCGAGGTCGAGCAGCCAGGAGCGGATGACCGTGCCTTCCCGCCAGCTGCGGAACGTGTCGGGGACGTTGCGTACGGCCTCGCTGGCCTCGAGCAGCTCCCAGCCCTCGGCGAAGGCCTGCATCATGCCGTACTCGATGCCGTTATGGACCATCTTGGCGAAGTGACCGGCCCCGACCGTGCCGGCGTGCACGAAGCCGAACTCACCCTCGGGCTTGAGCGTCTCGAAGATCGGCATCAGCTGCTTCACGTGGGGATCGTCGCCGCCGACCATGAGGGCGTAACCGTTCTGCAGGCCCCAGACGCCGCCGCTCACGCCGACGTCGAGGAAGCCGATGTTCTTGGCCGCCAGCAGCTCGCCGTGAGTGCGGTCGTCCACATAGTGAGAGTTGCCGCCGTCGATGACGACGTCGCCGGGCGAGAGCAGTTCCCCCAGCCTGTTGACGGTGTCACTGGTCGGGCCGCCGGCCGGCACCATGATCCAGACCGCGCGGGGTGTGGACAACCGCTGGACGAGCTCGGGCAGCGAGCCGACGTCGCTGACCTTCGGGTCGCGGTCGTAGCCCACCACGGTGTGGCCGCCACGTCGCAGCCGCTCGGCCATGTTGCCACCCATGCGGCCGAGGCCGATCATCCCCAGTTCCATCAACTCACCCCTCCATGAGGTCGATCCCCAGGATCACGAGACTAATTCCCAGCCTGTGGATATCCGCGTGGCGGGGATGCCCTCGGGTCAGCCGGACAGCCGGACGGGCATGATCAGGTAGCGGTAGTTCGGGGTGACTCCATCATCGGTGGGCTTGCCGGTGAGGACGGCCGGCTTGGTCGGCGTCGTGAACGACAGCCGGGCCACGTCGGAGTCGATGGCGGTCAGGCCGTCGAGCAGGTACCCGGGGTTGAACGCGATATTGATGTCCTCGCCCTCGAGCGTCGCCTCCAGCGCCTCGACGGCCTGGGCCTCGTCGCCGGTGCCGGCCTCCAGCACGACCTCTCCCTGACGAAACGAGAGCCGTACGGGGGTGTTGCGTTCGGCCACCAGCGCGACGCGCTTGACCGCCTCGATGAACGGCGCGGTCTGCACCTCGGCCCGTCCCGCGTATTCGCTCGGCAGCAGCGAGCGGTATTTCACGAAGTCGCCGTCGAGCAGCCGTGAGGTCGTCCGGTGGCCGCCGCCGGCGAAGCCGATCATGCCCTCGCCGGAGCCTCCGGCCCCGGCCCCGCCGAGCGCGATCGACACCTCGGCGCCCGAGGTCAACGACTTGGCCGTGTCGGCGAGCGTCCTGGCCGGCACCAGCGCGATCGCCGAGAAGTCGGGACGCTCCGGCTTCCATTGCAGCTCGCGCACGGCCAGCCGGTAGCGGTCGGTGGAGGCGAGCGTCACGGTCTCGCCCTCGATCTCCACGCGTACCCCGGTCAGCATGGGGATGGTGTCGTCGCGGCCGGCGGCGATGGCGACCTGGCCGACCGCGGCGGCGAACTCGTCGCTGCCCACCGAACCGGCGGCCGGCGGCATCTCCGGCAGCGACGGGTAGTCCTCCACCGGCATCGTCAACAGGGTGAACTTGGCGCTGCCGCAGCTGAGCATGACCTTGCTGCCGTCGGTGGTCAGCTCCACCGGGTGCGGCGGCAGACTGCGGCAGATCTCCGAGATCAGCCGGCCCGAGACCAGCGCCTTGCCCGCCTCCTCGACGTCAATGTCGGTGGTGACCTGTGCGGACACCTCATAGTCGAACGCCGACAGCGTCAGATGGTCGTCGCTCGCGTCGATCAACATGCCGGCCAGCACGGGCACCGGTGGGCGCACCGGCAGCGTACGAGCCGTCCAGGCGACGGCGTCGGCGAGAGCGTCTCGATCGATGCGGAACTTCACAGGGACCCGCCTCCTGAATGTTTTGAGCTCACGGTTGGGTGGAAGAGATCAGGCGGGGATCGGTGTCCCCAGGCCCTAACTGGTGGTGGATGTTCTTTCTTTGATAGAGCAAGAGCAGTCGTCGTCATAGGGACCGTGGAAAGTGTGGACAGGGGCTGTTTTAGCAGCTCAGCGTCCATATTTTTGTCCACTGCCGGTGTGCAAGGGCGGTGGAGGAGCCGGCCGCGCCTGGGGACAGGCGAGCCGTCCCCAACAGTCGTCCCCACGCTGTCCCCCGGTTGTCCACGTGTTATCCGCAGGCCGTCCCCGGCCTGTCCGGCTTGCGGTGAGACGAGGCGTACGGCGGACGCGTCACGGGCCGGCGTGATCCCCACGTTGTCCCCACGCCGTCCACGGATTTTCCCCACGTTGTCCTCAGGTTGTCCCCGGGGTTTTCCACGGCCGTCCACAGAGTTTTCCCCAGGCTGTGAAATCTGATCTTCACCTATGGCAGGCATGGCTGGCCGCTATCTGTTGCGGGTCTGCTGCTTGATACGGGTGGTCAGCTCGGTGACCTGGTTGTAGATCGGGCGCCGCTCGGTCATCAGCGAACCGATCTTCTTGCAGGCGTGGATGACCGTGGTGTGGTCGCGGCCGCCGAACTGCTGCCCGATCTTGGGGAGCGACAGGTTGGTCAGCTCCCGGCACAGGTACATCGCGATCTGCCGGGCCGTCACCAGCGTGCGCGAACGCGACGAGCCGCACAGGTCGTCGATGCTCAGCCCGTAGTACGTAGCGGTCTGCGCCATGATCGTGGCCGCCGTGATCTCCGGGCCGGTCGCCTCGGGGATCAGGTCCTTGAGGACGACCTCGGCCAGCTGCAGATCGACCGACTGCCGGTTGAGGCTGGCGAAGGCGGTGACCCGGATCAGCGCGCCCTCCAGCTCCCGGATGTTCGTCGAGATCTTCGATGCGATGAACTCCAGGACGTCCGGCGGAGCGGCCAGCCCCTCCTGGGCCGCCTTCTTACGGAGGATCGCGATGCGCGTCTCGAGCTCGGGTGGCTGTACGTCCGTGATCAGGCCCCACTCGAACCGGTTGCGCAGCCGATCCTCCAGCGTCACGAGCTGTTTGGGCGGCCGGTCGCTGGAGATCACGATCTGCTTGTTGGCGTTGTGCAGGGTATTGAAGGTGTGGAAGAACTCCTCCTGCGTCTGCTCCTTGTTCTCCAGGAACTGGATGTCGTCGACGAGCAGGATGTCCACGTCTCTGTACCGTCGGCGGAAGCCGTCGGGCTTGTGGTCGCGGATCGCGTTGATGAACTCGTTGGTGAACTCCTCCGAGCTCACGTACCGAACACGCGCGCCGTTGAACAGGCTCTGCGCGTAGTGGCCGACGGCGTGCAGCAGGTGCGTCTTGCCCAGCCCCGACTCGCCGTAGATGAACAACGGGTTGTACGCCTTGGCGGGTGCCTCGGCGACGGCGACCGCGGCCGCGTGCGAGAAGCGATTGCTCGACCCGATGACGAACGTGTCGAAGGTGTACTTGGGGTTCAGCCGGGCCAGCTCCGCCGTAGGCCTGCGGTCCGCGCCGCCGTGTGAGACATGCTGCCCACCCTGCTGCCAGGGGGCAGGCTGCGGGCTTGGCTGCGGTGGGGGTGGCGCCTGCGGTTGCGGCTCTGCTTCGGGCGCGCTCTGCGGAGGTGGCGCGTACGACTGGGCGGGCAGCTGGTACGACTGGCCCGGCGCGGCGTACGGCTGCGGTGCGTACGCGATCGGCTCGCTCTCGCCCGGTCGTGCGGGATCGCCATCGGGCGCGGGGGGCGGCGCGCCGCCGAGGGTGTGGCCCGCGATGTGCGCCGGCGCGGACGGCCCCGGCCCCGGCAGCCCGTCGCCGTGCGCCGGTCCGTCGGGCGAGGCGCCGGGGGCCGCGACATCGTACGGAGGCGGCGCCGGGGTACCGTGCGGGGGCGTGAGGTCCGGATCGCGTTGGGCCTCCGCTGCCGGCGGGTAGGAGGCGGGGGCGGCGCCGGGCCGCGGGGCGGCGCCGGAGTTGGGGATGCTGTAGTGACCGGATCCGGGTACCGGCGGCTCAGCAGCCGTACGGGGCGGCTCCGCGGGCATGCGGGGTGGCTCGGTGGCGGTCCGGGGTGGCTCGGGCTGCACGGTGACGGCGACCCAGATGTCGCGCCCGAGTTCCTGGGAGAGCACCTGGGTGATCAGACCGCGCAGCCTGGTCTCGACGACGTCCTTGGCGAACTCGTTCGGGGTGGCGAGGAGCGCGGTGTCCTCCATGAGACCGAGCGGTCGCGTGCGCTGTAGCCACTCGAGATGCAGGGGTTGCAGATCGCTCGCGGAGAGGATTTCGAGCGTGCGGGTCCACACCGAAGCGAGGTCCTGTCCATCCATGCGCACGCTCACCTTCCCCGTCGGCCGCCACCAATGGAACTGTGGCGACCTACTCTCTCACGCATCATCCACAGGTTTGTCCACAGGTTGTGCACGGTCTGCCGTGCATCTGTGCAAACCCTGTAGTGACAGCGGGCCGCCGCGCGGCCGGCCCGTGGGGAAGGGGTCCTACCAGGGTACGGAACCTCGGGACCGCTGATGCCCGTTTGACCGGATAGGCGAGTTGCCCGTAACGTACGACGGTCGAGTCGCATCGACGGCAGTTTCGCGTGCCCGTTTCTCGCCGAGTGCGGGGAGATCAGGCGGGCCCCCGCTGCGGGGGACCGGACGCGGCTGTGAGGTTCGGTGGCCGACTCATCGACGCGCACGATCCTATCGACCGCAGCACCAGTACTGGAGCTTCGAGTGAGCAAGCGTACATATCAGCCGAACAACCGTCGCCGGCACAGGAAGCACGGCTTCCGGCTGCGCATGCGCACCCGGGCCGGCCGGGCGATCCTCTCCGCGCGGCGCCGTAAGGGCCGCACCCGCGTCTCCGTCTGAGCCACGGGGAGGCGCCCCAGCCATGCTGCCGTCCGGCAACCGGATGCGGCGGCGAGCCGAGTTCACCTTGGCCGTCCGGCGCGGTCGGCGCGCCGGACGTCCGCATGTTGTGGTTCA
Source organism: Streptosporangiaceae bacterium (assembly GCA_036555725.1). Classification (GTDB taxonomy): domain Bacteria; phylum Actinomycetota; class Actinomycetes; order Streptosporangiales; family Streptosporangiaceae; genus CALAED01. The sequence continues at coordinate 13,342 of DATBKU010000092.1, forward strand.
CCTTTTTCGACGAGATGACAGCGATGGCCCGCCTCTGGTCGGCTTCATCGTCGGCCGAGTCGTCGGCAACGCGGTCGCACGAAACAAAGTCCGGCGCCGGCTCCGGCACCTCACGCGCGGACACGTCGCCCGACTCCCGCGGGGTAGCCTGCTTGTGGTGCGTGCGAACCCGAGCGCGGGGTCCGCGCGACACGAGGAGCTGGCCGCGGAGCTCGACTCCGCGCTGCGGCGGCTTCTGCAGTCGGAGGGGCGTGGATGATGGCCGGGAGCATGGCAGGGAGCGACGCGAGAGCCGAGCGGCCGGCCCCCGCAGCCTGGGTGTTGATGTTGCTCGTCACCGGCTACCGGCGGTTCGTGAGCCCGCTGCTCGGTCCGACCTGCCGCTTCGAGCCGAGCTGCAGCGCCTACTCGCTGGAGGCGCTCCGAATGCACGGAGCGTTGCGCGGCACCTGGCTGACGGTACGCCGCATCGCACGCTGCCACCCATTCCACCCCGGTGGGTACGATCCCGTGCCACCGCCGAAAGGGCACACCGGAGAAAGTTCGAGTCTCAAAGGAGCTGACCGGTGACCCTTGATCCGCTGTACCGGGCCGTCGCCTGGGTGATCATTCAGATTCACGCAGGCCTGAGCTACATCTTCCCCGCGGACAGCGGTTTCGCCTGGGCGGGCTCCATCATTCTGCTCACGGTGCTGATGCGGATCCTGATCTTCCCGCTGTTCGTGAAGCAGATCCACGCGTCGCGGAAGATGCAGGAGCTCAACCCGAAGGTTCAGGCGCTGCGCAAGAAGTACAAGAACGACAAGCAGCGCATGAACCAGGAGGTGATGAAGCTCTACCAGGAGGCTGGGGCGAACCCGCTGTCGGGTTGCCTGCCGCTGGTTGTCCAGTTCCCCGTCTTCATCTCCCTGTTCCGGGTGCTCAACGGCATCGCCACCGCCAAGCCGGGCAACGGCAGCCACGGCATTTCACCCGAGCTCGTCGCCAGCGCGCAGCACGCCGACATCTTCGGCGCGACGATCTCGACGAAGTTCCTCGACGCGTGGCAGGCCCAGTCCGTCAGCGGCATCATCGTCTGCGGCATCGCCGTGCTGATCAGTTCGGTCACCACGTTTTTCAGCGTGCGGGCCAGCATGGCCAGGCAGCCCGCGATGGACGAGAGCAACCCAATGGCGTCGGCGCAGAAGATGATGGTCTGGCTGGCGCCGCTGTTCGGCCTCTTCGGTCTCGGCTTCCCGCTGGGCGTGCTGCTGTACTGGATGACCTCGAACTCCTGGACGCTCGCCCAGACCCACTACATCCACAAGAAGTACCCGGCCGCCGCCACGCAGGACGCGGCGGCGAGCAACGGCCAGCGCGGTGGTGGGTTGTCCGGCGGTCTGCTCGGCCGGTTCAGGAAGCAGCCGGAGCCGGCCGCCAAGCCCAAGCCCAAGGCTGAGGAGAAGCCGAAGGTGGTTCGGCAGCAGCCGGTGCGGCAGTCGCGCAGCAAGCGGACCAGCGGCAGCGGCGGCAGCGGCGGCAGTAGCGGGAGCGGCACCAGCGGCGGCGGCTCCTCACGTAGTGGCGGCGGGAGCGGCGGCGGTGGCGGCACGGCCCGCGGCGGCGGGAAGTCTCGTGGTGGTTCCGGCGGGAGCGGCGGCGGCGGTGGTTCCAGCGGCAGTTCCGGTGGAGGTTCTCGCAGCGGGTCCCGGAAGCGTTAGATTTTAACCTCAGTCTGTGTCGCAGGAGGGCGCGTGAGTCAGACGGAGACCACCGAGGTCGACATCAAGGTCTTGGAGCAAGAAGGCGAGGTGGCCGCCGACTACATCGAGGGCCTGCTCGACATCGCCGACTTCGACGGCGACATCGACATGGACGTGGAGGGCGAGCGTGCCCTCGTGTCCGTGGTCGGTGCCACTCTGGACGAGCTCGTGGGGAAGCGGGGCGAGGTGCTCGAGGCCCTACAGGAGCTCACCAGGTTGGCCGTACACCGGCACACGGGCAACCGCACGCGCCTGATGCTCGACGTTGGCGGCTACCGCGAGCGTCGCCGGGCCGAGCTGACCAAGCTGGGCCAGGACGTGGCCACAGAGGTCAAGCAGGCCGGCGAGCCGAAGCCGCTCGCGCCGATGACCCCGTTCGAGCGGAAGATCGTGCACGACGCGATCGCCGCGGCCGGGCTCCGCAGCGAGTCCGAGGGCGAGGAGCCCGAGCGCTTCGTGGTCGTCTACCCCGAGTGAGTCTCGTCCGAGCGACCGATGTGAATTGAGCGCCGTGGTGCCGACCGCACCGCGGCGCTCTCTTTTCTTACGCCGGGCTATCGGCAGAGCGGGCCCGCCCGGTCATGCCTGTGGAAGCATTCGAGAACCGTGGGGGACTTGATGCCAGTGCCGGTCGAGGCACGCGAGGTGTTCGGCGAAGCGCTGTCGGTGGCGGAGAGGTACGCCGCGTTGCTGGCCACCGCCGGAGTCGAGCGCGGGCTCGTCGGTCCACGTGAAGCGGATCGGCTCTGGGAACGGCACCTGCTCAACTGTGCCGTCATAGCGGAGATCATCGCGCCGAAGGCGACCGTGATCGACATCGGCTCGGGCGCCGGACTGCCCGGCGTGGTGCTGGGCATCGTTCGTCCCGATCTGTCGATCACGCTGCTCGAACCGTTGCTGCGGCGGGTCACGTTTCTGGACGAGTGCGTGACCGAACTCGGTCTGGAAAATATGACCGTACGCCGGGCCCGCGCGGAGGAGGTGGCCGGCGAGGTGTCCGCCGACGTCGTGACGGCGCGGGCCGTGGCCCCGCTCGACCGGTTGCTGGGCTGGGGCCTGCCGCTGCTGCGGCCCGGCGGGGAACTGCTGGCGCTGAAGGGCGAGCGCGCCGGTACGGAACTCGAGGCGGCCGAGCCCGTTCTGCGGAGTTTCGGTATTCGTACGGCAGAGCTCCTTCAGGTCGGTCACGGTAAGGTCGATCCGCCGACAACGATTGTGCGGGTCGTCGCCGAGCGTCCGGCCCCCCGGGCGAGGGCACCCAAGCGCGGCGGACACAGACGCGGTGAGCGCAGACGGAAGAGGTGACGGTTTCGCCCATGAACACGGTGAGCGGACCGCCCAGCGCGGCGAGTGGAGCGAGCGCGACGAATGCGCGCGTTGGGAGCGCGCCGGTGGGGAGCGAACGATGAGCACTGCACCGGGGCTCGGTTGGCCCGATAACGTCGGAGAATCCCCTGACAATGACGCGTCCGGGGTCGGCTGGCCGGCGGGCAAGGGCCAACGAGGGTCGACCGTGACCGTGTCGGATATGGGGAAGGCGCCGTCCGGTCACGCATCATGGAGGAGCACCACATCTGGGACCGCGGAGACGGGCTACGTGCCAGGCGCACACTCCCCGACTCGGCGGCAGGAACCTGCTCAGGGGGAGTCACAGCTCGTGCGCGAGGCGCTCAACGCCGTTGTTTCACGTGAAACATCATCGACCGGCACCACGGCGACCACCAACACATCGTCCGGCGAGCCGACCACGGCGCCGTCCAGCAACGAGACACCGATAGCCAGAGCCGCTGCCGCCGCGCTCGAGGTGACCGGTCGCCGCGGGACCAAACAATGGCCCAGGCCGGCTCAGTGCCGAATCATCACGATCGCCAACCAGAAGGGCGGCGTCGGCAAGACCACCAGCGCGGTCAACCTCGCGGTGGCCCTTGCCATGCACGGCGCCCATGTCCTCGTCGTCGACCTCGACCCGCAGGGCAACGCATCCACGGCGCTCGGCATCGACCATCATCATCATGAGGAGGATGCGCCCTCGGTCTACACGGTGCTGACCGACGGGGTGCCGTTGGACGAGATCGTCGTCTCGGCACCGGAGCTCCCCAACCTCTCATGTGCACCGGCCACGCTGGCGCTCGCGGGCGCGGAGATCGATCTGGTGCCGATGGTGGCCCGGGAGTCAAGGTTGCGGCGCGCGCTGGACGCCTACGACAAGCAGCGCTTCGACTACGTCCTCATCGACTGCCCGCCCTCGCTCGGGCTGCTTACAGTCAACGCACTGACCGGCGGCGAAGAGTTGCTGATCCCGATCCAGTGTGAGTACTACGCGCTGGAGGGCCTGAGCCAGCTGCTGCACACGGTGGATCTCGTCAAGGCCCACCTCAACCCAAGGCTGGCGATCTCCACCATCCTGCTGACGATGTTCGACGCTCGTACGCGGTTGGCCTCAGAGGTGGCGCAGGAGGTGCGCAACCACTTCGGGGAGTTGGTGCTGAGCACCGTGATCCCGCGCAGCGTACGGGTGTCCGAGGCGCCGAGCTACGGCCAGTCGGTGCTCCAATACGACCCTGGATCGAGCGGAGCACTGGCCTACACGGAGGCCGCGCACGAGATCGCGAAGCGCGGAGCCGAAGGGGGTAATGCGTGAGCGAGCGACGAGCCGTTTGGCGAGGAGCACAGCGAACTAATTCAATACTGCGAGCTTGCTCACGCGCCGACGAGCCGCCAGGCGAGGAGGGAGCCGCGTGAGCGCGCAGCGGCGAGGCCTGGGCAAGGGGCTGGGGGCGCTGATCCCGACCGCGCCCGACCCAGGGGCGGAGCCGGTCGATTCCGTCATCCATGCTGCGCCCGGGGAACAGGTGACCGGCGCGCACTTCGCCGAGCTTCCCCTCGAGTTCATTACGCCGAACCCGCGACAGCCCCGGCAGGCCTTCGACGAGGAGGCGCTCGAGGAGCTCGCCGCCTCGATCCGCATCGTCGGGCTGCTGCAGCCGATCGTCGTACGGCAGGTGGCGCGCGAGCGGTTCGAGCTCATCATGGGGGAGCGGCGCTGGCGGGCGTCGCAGCGGGCCGGCCTAGAGAAGATCCCGGCGATCGTGCGGGACACGAGCGACAACGAGTTGCTCCGCGACGCGTTGATGGAGAACCTCCACCGGCAGCAGCTCAACCCGTTGGAAGAGGCGGCCGCCTATCAGCAGCTGCTCGACGACTTCGAGGCGACGCACGAGGAGCTCGCCTCACGCATCGGCCGGTCCAGGCCGCATATCACGAACACACTGCGCCTGCTGAACCTGCCGCCCGCCGTCCAGCGCCGGGTCGCCGCGAACGTGTTGAGCGCCGGGCACGCACGCGCACTGCTGTCCCTCGAAGACCCGGAGAGCCAGGAGCACCTGGCCCAGCGAATCGTGGCCGAGGGACTCTCGGTGCGCGCGGTCGAGGAAATCATCGCGCTTCGCGACACCGAACCGAAGACGGCCGCACCTCGCCGGGGCGGCAGGAAGCCGGTCGCCCCCGGGCTGCGGGAGCTCGCGGACCGGCTCTCCGATTTGTACGAGACGAAGGTTCACGTCGATCTGGGCCGCCGCAAGGGCAAGATCGTCGTGGAGTTCGCCTCGCTGGAGGATCTGGAACGCATCATCAAGGCCATGGCACCCGACGACGTTCCGCTGGTGACTCCAGACGAAGGTTGATCGTCACCCAGACATCCCGGAAGGCCCCGCCCGAACACGGCGCGGGGCCTTCTCCATGTTTCACGTGAAACAATGACGGTCGTGTGGGCGAACCGACGGCGGGATTAGCCCGGAAGCGTGGTTTCACGTGAAACAGCGCGGGCGAGGAGGTCGCGACTGACCCTGGCGAGGTCAAGTCCGGCGGCCGTCAGAGCGGCGGGGAAGAGGCTTGTCTCCGTCATGCCGGGAGCCACGTTGACTTCCAAGAAGTGCACCACGCCGGCAGCGTCCACGATCAAGTCCGTACGAGAGAGGTCACGCAGGCCGAGCGCGCGGTGTGCGGTGAGCGAGGCCTCGGCGACCGTGGACGTCGTCGCCTCGGCGAGCCGCGCGGGCGTGATGAACTCGGTGCCGCCGGACTCGTAGCGCGCGGCATAGTCGTAGCGGCCGCCCGCAGCCACGATCTCAATCGGCGGAAGCGCCACCGGACCGTGTTCCGCCTCCATGACGCTCACCGCGACTTCGGTGCCCACGATGAACCGTTCGATGAGCGCGGTGTCGCCGTAGGCGAAGCAGCCGACCATCGCCGCGGGGAGGTCCGCCGCGTCTTGGACGAGTCCGGCGCCCAGTGCCGATCCGCCCCTGGCGGGCTTCACGAACAACGGCAGCCCGAGCCGCTCGACTATCCGGTCGAGGACGGCGGTGGCGCCGAGGTCGTGGAAGATCTCCTTCGGCAGCGCGACCGATTCGGGGGTAAGGAGGCCGGCGGAGCGGACCACGGCCTTGGCGGTCGGCTTGTCCCACGCGATCCGGCAGGCGTCCGGGTCGGCGCCAATGTAAGGGACGTTCAGCAACTCCAGGATGTCGCGGATGGCGCCGTCCTCCCCGGCCGTACCGTGCAGGAGCGGGAACACCGCGTCCGGAGGGTCGGCGCGCAGGGCGGCGAGCAGACCGGCATCGGTGTCGCGGACCTCGACGTCGACCTCCAGCGAGCGCAGCGCCTCGGCGACCCGCCGTCCGGACCGCAGCGACACCTCCCGCTCGTACGACAGTCCGCCGGCGAGTACCACGACGTGTCCAAGATCGCTGATGACCGGTCCTCTCATCGGTACGGTTCACCCCGTGGACTCATTGTCCCCGGGCCCCCGACGACCCGCTGCCCTCCACGGCGGGAGGTCGAGCGGCGAGTGTCTCAGCTCAGCTCCGGGCCGGGCGTGTCCACGCCGGCGTGCGCGAGGGCGTGTCCGGTGCCGAACGTGTCGCGCAGTTCGATCTCCTGCTCCACCACGGCGGCCAGCCGGCGGACGCCCTCGCGGATGCGGTCGGGCTCCGGATAGCAGTACGACAGCCGCATGTGCCGGTGTCCCGACCCGTCGCTGAAGAAGCCGGTGCCGGGGACATACGCGACCCGGTTGGCGATGGCGCGCGGCGCCGTGGCCTTGGAGTCCAGGCCGTCCGGCAGCGTCAGCCAGACGAAGAAGCCGCCGTCCGGACGGGTCCACGTGCAACCTTCCGGCATCAGTGCGCCGAGCGACTCGAGCATCGCGTCGCGGCGCTGCCGGTACAGCACCTGGAACGACTTGATCTGCGCGCGCCATGGCTGGGTCGACAGGTACTCCCGTACGGCAAGCTGGCAGAAGTTGGAATGGCTCAGGATCGCCGACTCGGCGGCGAGGACGAGCTTGGCGCGTACACCGTGCGGGGCCAGGGCCCAGCCGACGCGCAACCCGGAGGCGATGGTCTTCGAGAACGAACCGAGGTAGATGACCCGCTCGGCGTCGTCGGCGCGCAGCGCCCGCATCGGCCTGCCGTCGAAGCCCAACAGGCCGTACGGGTTGTCCTCGATGATCACCACGTCGTATGCAGCACAGATGTCGAGGACCTCCCGGCGCCGCGACGCGCTCAGGGTCACGCCCGCCGGATTCTGGAAGGTCGGCACGGTGTAGAGGAACTTGACACGGCGTCGTTCGCGCCGAAGCCGTTCCAGCGTCTCGCGCAGCGCCTCCGGAATGAGGCCGTCGTCGTCGAGCGGCACGTGGACGACGTCGGCCTGATAAGCGGCGAAGGTGCCGAGCGCGCCCACGTACGACGGCGCCTCGGCGAGCACGACGTCACCCGGGTCGACGAAGATTCGCGTGATGAGGTCGAGCGCCTGCTGCGCGCCGACCGTGACGACGATGTCGTCCGCGGTGGCCCGGATGCCCTCCAGCGCCATCACCTCGCAGATGCGTTCGCGCAGCAGTGGATCGCCCTGGGCGGAGGTGTACTGGAGCATCTCGGCACCGCGGCGGGCGACCAGGTCGCCGACCATGTCGCCCACAAGGTCGAGCGGGAGCGCCGAGACGTACGGCATGCCGCCCGCCAGCGACACGACTTCGGGCCGGGACGCCACCGCGAAGAGAGCTCGGATCTCGGAGGCCACCATTCCCTGGGCACGCGCGGCGTAGCGGTCGACGTAAGCGTCTGTGCGCGAGCGGTGTTCCACTGGTCGCCTCCTGTGGGTTCGGTGGCATTCCGGGGTACCTCACCCCTTGTCCGATACGATGCCGGAAGGGCCTTGCCGGTTGTCGGGAATCACTAGAAAGCCGCTCAGGGGCCGGCGGCTTGCGGCAGATGTGCGATTGAGCCAGAAGGGGACCGACGGTGTCGCGTCGTCTCGTCAGCATCACATTGGACAACCTTGACGATCTGCCGCGCCGGTGTCGCCGGTGCGTTTTCTGGGAGCTCGATCCGGTCAGCCGGGAGCGAGCCCAGGAGGCCGGTGACCCCGCTCTGGAGAAGGAGGCCTGGATCTCCTCGACGCTGCTCGAGTGGGGCAGCTGCGGCAAGATCGTCTATGTCGACGGCGTGCCCGCCGGCTATGTGATGTACGCGCCGCCTCTTTACGTGCCGCGTTCGGTGGCCTTCCCGACCAGTCCGGTGAGCGCCGATGCGGTGTTGATGATGACCGCGCACGTGCTGCCGGAGTTCGCCGGGGGCGGGCTCGGCCGCATGCTGGTCCAGGGCGTCGCCAAGGACCTCATCCGGCGCGGGGTCAAAGCGGTCGAGGCCTTCGGCGACCTCAAGTTCGAAGAGAAGGCGTGCATGCTGCCCGCCGAGTACATGCTCGCGGTCGGCTTCAAGACCGTACGTCCGCATCACCGCTATCCACGGCTCCGGCTGGAGTTGAAGTCGGCGCTGTCGTGGCGGGAGGACGTCGAGGTCGCCCTGGAACGCCTCCTGGGGTCCATGAATCCCGAAGGTGCCCTCCGACCCGTCTAAGGCCCTCCACGCTCCGCTGCGCCGCCCTGAGCCCCGCGCTGCGGGCCCGGCGGCAAAGACCGAGGGGCGCCCCCCGCTCGCTCGCGGTGACGCCCCTCGTAAACGCTAACGCTACGCTACTCAGCGTACTCAGATGAATTCGGAGAGTTCACGGAGCATGGCCGACTTCGGCTTGGCTCCGATGATCTGCCGTACGACCTCGCCGTCCGAGTAGACGTTGATCGTCGGGATTTGCAGAATGCCGTAGTCACGTGGAACGTTGGGGTTCTCGTCGACGTTCAGCTTGACGATCGTGATCTTGTCGGCGTTCTCGGTCGCGATCTCTTCGAGAATCGGAGAGACCTGGCGGCACGGCCCGCACCACTCGGCCCAGAAGTCGACCAGTACCGGCTTCTCGCTCTTCAGGACCTCGACCTCGAAGTCGGCGTCGGTGACGGCTTTGATGGTGCCCAACGTTTGTCTCCTTCACTTTCCGGAACCGGGCGGGCGGCCCGCCTTCCCCCACTAACTATGTGCCTCACGCCTCCTGGCGGACCAGCTCGGCCAGGCCTTTGTCCTGCAGCCAGCGCTCGGCGTCGAGCGCCGCCGCACAGCCTGTGCCGGCCGCCGTGACAGCCTGGCGGTATGTGTGGTCGACCACGTCACCGGAGGCGAAGACGCCGGGGATCTTCGTCGCCGTGGTCGGTGCCGCGACGATGAGGTAACCCTCTGCGTCGGTTTCGAGCTGCCCGGTGAACAGCTCGGTACGCGGGTCATGACCGATGGCGATGAACAGGCCGGTGGCGTCGAGCGTGCGCTCCTCGCCGGTCTTGGTGTCGCGCAACCGCACGCCGCTGAGCCGGTCGTCGCCCAGAAGCTCGACGACCTCGCTGTTCCACACAAACCGGATCTTGTCGTTCGCGAACGCGCGGTCCTGCATGATCTTGCTGGCGCGCAGCTGATCGCGGCGGTGGACCACGGTCACCGACTGGGCGAACCGGGTGAGGAAGATGGCCTCTTCCATGGCCGAGTCGCCGCCGCCGACGACCACGATGTCCTGCTGGCGGAAGAAGAAGCCGTCACAGGTGGCACACCACGAGACGCCGTGGCCCGACAGCTCCTGCTCGCGCGGCAGCCCCAGCTCGCGGTACTTCGAGCCGGTCGCGATGATGACCGCCTTGGCCAGGTGCACCTCGTCGCCGACCTTGACCACCTTGGGGTCGGCCGTGAGGTCGACCTCGGTGACGTCGTCGGCGACCAGCTCGGCACCGAACCGCGACGCCTGCTTGCGCAGGTTGTCCATGATGTCGGGGCCGAGGATGCCGTCGGGGAACCCCGGGAAGTTCTCCACATCGGTGGTGTTCATCAGGGCTCCACCCGCGGTCACCGAGCCCTCGAACACCAGTGGCTTGAGGTCGCCACGCGCCGCATAGATCGCGGCGGTGTACCCTGCCGGGCCCGAGCCGATGATGATCACATTGCGGACGTCGCTCAACGCTGCTGCTCCTTCGCTGCGGCGGTCAATCCTTGACGACCGCCAGTGGCGTCAACCGATCCTAGGGGCGGAAGATTCCCGTTCGCCGCCGTCCCACGCAGGAAGCGCATGATCAGTTCGCCGTAGGTTCCGGACGGCAGCAGAAGGCGCGCCGAGCGTCAGCGAGATGTCTGCACGTGCTTGATCATGGCGGTGTCGGTCGCCGAGCAGTTGGGGCCGACCACCCACACGTCGAGCCGGTCGGCACGAGCGCCGGGCAGCACGATCACGGTGGCGGGCTGCCCCTCGTACTTGGCCATGTCGACGAGCAGCGGCACCTTGCCCTGCGCGACGCGCCCCACGCAGCCGGACAGCGGCCGCGGGGCGAGCTCCGCCTTCGCCCGGCTCTCGCCCTTCGCCAGCTCGGCGGACAGTTGGTCGCCGAACCGAGCCGCGGTGTAGTCGGTGCCGCTCTGCACGGCTTGGTAGCCGCTCGACCCGCCGGCCTCACCCGGCGCCTGCAGGGCGCTCGGCTTGGTGGCCGGGGCCCGCGCGCCCGGGCTGCCGGTGCGGTCTTGGACGGGCTGGGACTGGGCCGTCTGGTTGTCGGACGACACTGAGCCGGTGAGCAGGGCGTGACCTATCACGGCCCCACCGCCGACCACGATCACGGCCGCCGCGGCTGCGGACAGAAATCGCGCCCGCCGCCGGTTGCGCCTGGCCTCCAGGCTCACCACCGACACGGACGACTCGGCCTCGGCGGCGAGCGCCTGGTCGATGCGGGAGGCCAGCTCGGCCGGCATCGGCGGCACCGGCGTCTCCGCGAGCAGCCGGGGAACGTCGGCGATCTCGGCCGATCGATCCTGGCACTCAGGACAGGTCGCCAAGTGCTCATCCGCGGAGGCGGCGCGAGCGTCGCTGAGCAAACCTTCGGCCAGCTCGGAGAGCGTGTCGTAGTCAAGATGCGCAGCCGTCACTGGCAGAGCCACCTCCTTCCTCTGCACGTTGGACGTTGCCGCCCCCGCGACGGTTCCTGAGATGCACCAATAGTGGCGCGAGTCTCGCCCTGCCCCGCGCGCACCGGCTCTTCACGGTGCCCGTGGGCACCTCGAGAACGCGGGCGGCCTCGTCGACGCCGTACCCCATCATGTCGACCAGAATCAACGCCGCGCGCTGCTCGTACGGCAGGCGCTGCAGGGCCGCCGTCACGTCGAGGGACACCTCGTGCAGGGCCGTCGGGTCGGAGTTCTTCGGCGCGACGGCGTCGAGCGTGGCGTCATCGCCCATCGGCACCGAGGGGCGGATCGACTGGCGGCGCAGCCGGTCGAGACAGGCGTTGACCACGATGCGATGCAGCCAGGTGGTGACCGCCGCCTCGCCGCGGAACCGGCCGACGGCCCGGTACGCCGACAGCAGCGCGTCCTGCAGCGCGTCGGCGGCCTCTTCGGGGTCGCCCAGCGTGCGCAGTGCCACGGCCCACATGCGGTCGCGGTGCCGGTGGACCAGCTCGGCGAACGCGTCCGGATCACCTTGGGCGTGCCGCTCCACGAGCTCCTTGTCGGAGACCGTGTCGATCTGCTTGTCACCCACGAAGCTCACGGCTCGCTCGATTCCGCCGGGTTACGCCCCTGCCGCTCGCCCATGAACCCCACGTCGATCAACTCGCCGCACCGCGGATGACCACATCGCTGATCTCCCCACGGTACCGGCCGCCGTCCGGGGCCAGCCTGGTGAACCACAACAGAACGTAGCGCCCCCGTGGCGCACTGGAGGGGTGGAAGGTGATCGTGCCGTCAGTGTTGGTGGACTTGGCGGCCAGCCGGAGGCTTCCGAGGTTGGCGGAGTCGCCGACGCGCAGCTGGAGCACGGACCCCGTCGCCCCCGGCAACGTGACCTTGACATCGGAGACCCGCACGGTTTTGCCCATGTCGAGGAGCAGGCCGACGCCGCTCTTCAGCCGCCCGAAGCGGTCGGAGTTGTAAGCCTCGGTGGTCCAGGCGGTGCCCTGCTTGGAATCGACGGCCAGGTGCGCCCGATCGGACTTCTCGTCGCCGTCGCCGGGCGGCGGATCGAAGCCGGAGGCGCCGGCCACGCGCAGCTCGCTGCCCTGCGTAGTCCCCGGAGCGGAGGCGGACGGGCTCTGCGACGCGCCCCCACCGCCACCGAGATGGCTGAGCTGCCAGCCGCCGACTGCCACGACGACCACGGCAAGCAGGGCGGCGAGCCCGACCAATGGCTTGTTGACCTGTCCGCCGCCGGTCGACCGGTGCCGGTGCGACTGCGCTGCGGGCGGCGACCCGACCCGCCTGACCGGCGGTATCGGTGGCGCCGGGGTTGCGTGCTCGGCCGTGACCGGCGGCGTCGGCCGAGAGGCCGTACGGGGCGGCGGTGCCGGGACCGCCGGGGGCGGACCGCCGCGCATTCCCATGAACAATGGGAGCGGGGTGCGGGGCAGCCGCCCTAGCGCGTCGGCGACCTCGCCGGGCGTCGTGAAGGGCTGCCTGCCACCGCGAATGCGGACCCCGAGCGCCTGGCAGACGACGGCGTCGAGCGCATGCGGCACGCCGGCGAGCACCTGACCGGGGGCGCAGACGATGCCGCCGTCGATCGGCGCCGCCGGCAGCCGGGACGCGGTCGGCGGGGCGCTCTCGTCGGCCGGCCAGTACGCGGTGGCCGCGGCGTACAGCAGCCGCCCCAGCCCCCGGGCATCAACCTCACCGGCAGCGGCGGTCGAAGCACCGGCGAGCGCCGCCTCGACGGCCAGGCCGGTGACCTTGACGGTGCCGCCGGTCGTCCAGATCAGGTTGCGTGGGGCCAGCCGGAGGTGGGCTAGCCCGGCGCGATGGGCGGTGGCGATCGCCTCCGCGGCCTCGCAGAGCAGGGCGGCCGCCCGCTCGGGCTCCATCGGGCCCTGCTGCAGCAGATCGTCGAGGTTGTCGCCAACGACCCATTCGCTGACCACGTAGGCGCGCTCGCCGCTGTCATCGGCGTCGAAGACCTGGGTGAGGCGCGGATCGGTGAGCCGGCTTGCCGCCCGGGCGGCGGTCACCACATCGCCGGCGCGGGCGAAGTCCGTCTCGAAGGTCCGGATCGCCACCGGCCGAGCCAGAATCTCGTCGATCGCCTTCCACAGCGCTGATCCGCCCGACTCGCTCACCCGGTCTTCAAGACGATAACGACCGGCGAGACGGGTTCCGGGCTCAATCATAGAGGTGCTCACAGCACCGTCCCGCGCAAATGATCGCGTCCCATTGTCAACGGCATGGCAGCTGGCGCCTTCGACCCTCCTTGTTGGCAACCGCGAAAGTTGCGGTGTTTTGCCGGTCCGGCCTAATGGTAAGACGTACGCCGGCCGCTGAGGGGTTACCGGCGGCCCCACAGCCTTGCCGTACGCGTAGGTCAGCCTATCTGGATTGACAGCCCGGCGAGTCACTCACATGACGCACATGCGATCGGCCGCACTACCGCCCAGGCAGGCGCCCCGCGACCGTCTGCAGCAGGGTCTGCACCTCGCGTGCCCGCAGCAGCCGGGCCGCGACGAAATAGAGCAGCAGACCGCCGGCACTGCCGATGACCAAGGACGCTATGGCCGGGACGAACCCCATCCCGACGTACCTGGCGAAGATCTCGTGGACGGCGAAAGCGAAGATCAGCCCAGGCACCATCGCGATGCCGAGCTTGACATGGGCGGCGAGGATGCGCCGCCCGTCCAGGCCGCCGAGCCGCCAGCGGAGCACCCCCCAGCAGACGAAGGCCCCTATCGCGTTGGCGATGGCGACGCCGACCGCGATGCCCACGATGATCTTGTCAGTCGGCAGGATCGCGAACGTGATGAAGGCGAGCGTGATGTTCGTCGTCACCGTGATCAGCGCGATGAAGGCGGGCGTCCGGGTGTCACGGAAGGCGTAGAACACCCGCAGCATGAGCTGGTACGCCGAGTACGGCACGAGCGCGACGGCGAACGCCCGCAGCACGCTGCCGATCGCCAGCGCGTCGGCTTGGCTCGTGTTCCCGTGCGCGAACAACACCGTGGTCACCTCGTCGGCGAGCACGAACATCAGCGCCGCCGCCGGCACGATGATCACCGACGACAGCCGCAGCCCGGACGAGAAATCGCTCCTGACCAGTTCGCGCCGCTCCTCGGCCGCATGCTCGCTCATCCGGGGCAGCAGCGCGGTGATCACCGATACGCCGACGATCGCATACGGCAGCTGGAACAGCTGATAGGCGTTGAAGTACGGCGTGTAGCCGACGCCGTAGCCGACGCCTTCCCTGATCCCGCGGTCGCCCGCCGCGGTGGACAGCGCGGTGATGACGGCGAACGCGGTCTGGGTGGCCAGGACGTACACCAGCGTCCAGCCGGCCATCCGCCCGATGGCGCCGATCTCGCCCTTCTGGAAGTCGAGCCGCGGTCGCCAGTGCCAGCCCGCCGCGCGCAGGAAAGGCCACAGCGCCACCGTCTGCAGCACGATGCCGCCGGTGGTGCCGATCGCCAGCAGTTGCTTCTGCGCCGACGTGATGGTGTCCGGCGCGACCTTGCCGGTGGTGGTCAGCAGAAACACGATGCCGATCACGATCACGACGACGTTGTTGAGCACCGGCGTCCACATGGGCGGGCCAAAACGCCCGCGCACGTTGAGCATCGCGCCGGCGAACGCGCCGACCCCGTAGAAGAAGATCTGCGGCAGGAAGAAGAGCGCGAACAGGATCGCCAGGTCGCGCTGCGGGCCGCTGAATCCGTTGCCGTACACGCTGATGAGCACGGGCGCCAGCAGCATGGCGATGGTCGTGAGCACCGCAAGGAAGATGACGGCCCCGGTGAACAGCCGCTGCTCGTACTGCTCGCCGTACCGCCTGTCCCGCTCGCGCGACTGGACGATCAGCGGGACGACGACACTGGTGAGGATGCCGCCGAGCAGCAGGTCGTACACGATGTTGGGCACCGTGTTCGCGACGTTGTACGCGTCGCCCAGCGCCGCCGTGCCCAGCGCCATGACGAGCACAGCCGTACGCAGAAAGCCGGTGACCCGGGAGACGACGGTGCCGAGCGCCATGATCGCGCTCGACCGCATCAGGCTGGAGCCCTTGGCACCGCCATCGTCCGCCGGCGGCGGCTGCTCACTCGCGGGGAGTGGCTCCGGGGGTTGCTCCGGGGGTAGGCCCGGAGGTGGTTCCGGGAGGGGGCCTGGAGGTGGTTCCGGGAGCCGGCCCGGACGTGGCTCCGCTTCCGGCGGTTCCGTGGTCACTGCGCCTCCCGCTCGGCATCAGGGTCCCGTTAGGCGGCCGCGGCTCGCTCGTCGTGGCTGTCTGGCGCGTTTTCGCCCCGTTGCGCCGTCTCGCTCGCATCGCCCGCGCCACGCCCAGGAAGAGTACGACGAGGGCGCCCCCCGTGATAAGGAGTGCCGTCCGCCCAAAGCCTGTCGCATTTACGGTGATATTGCGAACCACGCCGATCGGTTTGTCCTGCTTGGTCAGCAGCGTCAGGGTAACGTCCGTCTTCCCGTTGGCGGCCGCCTTCATGGGGATCTGGATGGTGACCTTCTTCTCTGGCGGGATCGTCACCATCCGCGGGAAATCCCCGATCTGGAGCCTCGGGTTCGCCGAGCTCACGCCGAGATAGACGGTGAGCGTGTGGCCAGGCATGTCGTTGGCGATGGTCACCGGCACCTGGCCGATCTCGCCGGCCAGGCTGGGGCCCTTGTTGAGCACGAAGTGAACCGTCTTGGTGTCGTCGGCGAGCTGGGCCTTGAGCGCGTCGCGTGCTCGGCGAGCCTGCTTCGCGGCCCGCTTGCCACGCCACGCCGACGACTCCAGGCGCAGCACGCCGAACTGGTAGCCGGTGAGCGGCGGGTCGAAGATGCCGCTGAAGCGGAGTGCCTGGGTCCGGATGGCCCGGATCGACGCGAGATAGCTCGCGCTGAGCTCGTGCGTCTGGTAGGCCGCCGGATAGCCGGCGAACGTACGCTCCGGCACCGCCGCCCTGGTCACGTCGGCCAGCGTGGTCGGCTGCAGCCAGTGCGCCGCCGAGGTGTCGGTCAGCAGTTGCGCGGCGAAGCTCGGGCTGGGGTTCCACCGCCGGGGCGGGACCACGAGGACCGTGCGCTGCTGCAGCGGCCGCTCCGCGGTGATCATCGCGGTCTCGGCGAGGAAGCGCTGCTCGGTCAGCAGCGCCGCGCCGGGCGAACGGGTGTCACCGCCGATGACCGTGCTGATCGTGCGGTCGCCCGCGACGGCGTACTTCGTGCCCCCGGACATCGGCATCGCGACCGCGGCGCTCGGCGTGTACGTCAGGTTGGGGTTACCCGGCAGCACGTCGCTGGTCAGCAGGAAGACCTTGTTCCCCAGCCGGCTGAGCTGGTTGAGGGTGTTCTGGTCGGCCACCCCTTCCGGCGGCCAGGCCACCGGCTCGGACGGCCCCCCGAGGGTGTCGCGGACGGCCTGCGTGCTCGCGGGCCCGTAGGCGGTCTTGAGGTCGGCGGTCCGGCCGCGCCGTACGAGCGCCACAACGTCCGTGTCGGCGTACGGCATCGCGAAGTACGGGTCCCCGGCGGCGGCCGCCTTGAGATCGGTGAGCCAGCGTTCGGCGGCGGCGCTCTTGGGCTTTGGTGTCTCTTTGGCCTTGGGTGACGTCTGGACCGTGTACGGCCTGGTCATCGTCCGGGCGTCGTCGATCAGGGCCGGGTCGATCGCCCAGGTCAGCGGGGTCTTGGTGGCGTGGGCGGCGGTAAGGAGTCCGGTCAGCCGCCCGTCGGGGGCGAACGCGGCGGCCAGCCGGTCGTCGCGAAAGTGGCTGTCGATCGTACGGTGCGGCTGGTCCAGCAGCGGCCAGACCCAGGCGATCTTGGTCGGCTTCAGCTGCTGTTTGTAGTTCTTCGGCACGTACGTGAGAAACGTGCGCTGCGCGCCGAGGACACGGCCGCTCGCGTCATTGATCTCGACGGACAGCGGATAGACGCCAAAGGCGCGGAAGCCCAGCTCCTTCGACGAGGTCTCCAGGCCCCAGGCCTGTTTCGCGCCGGCCGCGACAGCCTGCCGGAACTGCTGGGGATGCGCGGTCTGACCGGGCAACCCGGGGGCACCGGCCGACGCCTGCTGCTCCAGTTCGGCGCGGCTGGCCAGCGCCCGCGGGGAGTACCGCAGCCGTATGGTCATGCCGGCGATCGGCTGACCCGTCGCGTTCTGGACGTACCCGGCGAGGGAGATCTTGGACGTGGGCGCGGCGGCCTTCGGAGTGATGGACTCGATGACGAGCGAGACGGCGTGCTGCCGGCCGCCTTCCGCCGACGGATGACCAGGCTGGGGGCCGGCCGCCCGGGCATCGGGTGCTCCGCCGAGCGCCGGGCCACTGCCCAGCACGATCAATGCCACCGCCAAGCCGGCGGCACCCCTCAACCGCACACTTCATCCTCGCGCCCAGGAGACCGGTCGCCGACCCGCCGCACTGCCGTCGTCGCGGCGGCCGAGTCGATGTCTCGCCGCTTCACGGCCTCGATCGTAGTGCCGGTCCGGCGATGCTTGGCCGTCGGCGGCCACTTACCCCGGCCCAATTCCCGATGCGTACGGGCGGCTACCTGACCGCCGATCGCCTGGCCCGGCCGCGCCGCAGCATTGACGTGGTGGGAGGCAGGTCGACCGGCTTGGCCCCGCACAGTGCGAACAGGTCGAGGGCGCGGATCCCCAGCGCCGTTCTCGGCTCGCCGGTCGCGGTGTAGACGACGTCGTCGACGTGCAGGGTGTCGATCACACGCTGTTCGATGAGCAGCGGCATGATCTCCGGCAGCAGCAGCGGCGCGACGAGTTCGGCGGCGTACTCGGTGGTCGCGTTGACGGAGTCGGCGGCGGCGGCCCGCACGGCCCGGGCGCCGAGGGGCCCGAGCAGCGCCTCGGCCTTGGGCCGGACGCCGGCGCTGACCACCACCGCCGCGAGATATCGTTCGCCCTGCGTTACTGGATCAACCTGATAGACGCGCGTCGCCAGGCAGTGCTTGGGCGGCAGGCCCAGAACCTTGGGCAGCTCGTCCGCGTTCGCGATGGCGCGCGGGAGCCGTACGATTTCGTGCAGCGTCTCGCGTTCGAGGAGCATGCGGTGGATGGCAAGAGCGTCCTTCATCGTCTGTCTCCGTCCTGCGGGGACCCAACGCCCCGCACCTCCCGTGGATCGTTCTGCCGAAGTGCCGCGCGGCCGCGGTCAGAACGTAACTTCGGAGATTGCGTCGTGTGACCTTTAGTTTTGTCGTCTACCTGCAAGGACCTACCCTCAATGGCCGTGTCGAACGAGCTGACTCCCGAACAGCGCAAGGCGATCGCCGAGCTGCTCCGCCGTGTCGCCCCCGTCGCGGACGAGCTCGGCCATCGCTTCGCGGCGGCGGGCCACGAGCTTGCGCTCGTCGGCGGGCCGGTACGCGACGCGCTGCTCCGCCGGGCTGGGAGCGATCTCGATCTCACGACGGACGCCCACCCGGAGCGGATCCTCGAGATCGTCAGCGATTGGGCCGACGCGGTCTGGACCATCGGAATCGAGTTCGGCACCGTAGGTCTCCGCAAGGGGGACTATCAGCTAGAGATTACGACGTATCGCAGCGAATCGTACGACCCAAAGTCCCGCAAACCGGAAGTTTTGTACGGAACTTCCCTAGAGGAGGATCTTGCCCGGCGGGATTTTGCCGTCAACGCGATGGCTGCCCGGCTACCCGGGCACGAGTTCGTGGATCTCTTCGGCGGCCTGTCCGACCTGCGGCGCAAGGTGCTGCGGACGCCCGGACGCCCGGAGGATTCCTTCAACGACGACCCGCTGCGGATGTTGCGCGCGGCTCGGTTCGCCGCGCAGCTCGGCTTCTCGGTCGATCCCGCGGTGGTCGCCGCGATGAAGGAAATGGCCGGGCGCATTGAGATCGTTTCGGCCGAGCGAATCCGGGACGAGCTGTCCAAGTTGATCAGCGGTGCCCATCCCCGGGCCGGGCTTGCGCTGCTCGTCGACACCGGCCTCGCGGCGCACGTGCTCCCCGAGTTGCCCAAGCTCCGGCTGGAGATCGACGAGCACCACCGGCACAAGGACGTGTACGAGCACTCGCTCATCGTCCTGGAGCAGGCGATCGCCGAGGAGGAGGACGCGCCGGACCTGGTGCTGCGGCTCGCCGCGCTGCTGCACGACATCGGCAAGCCCAAGACGCGCTCCTACGAGCCGGGCGGGCGGGTGTCGTTCCATCACCACGAGGTCGTCGGCGGCAAGATGGTCAAGCACCGGCTCATGGAGCTGCGCTACCCCAAGGACGTGATCGCCGACGTGTCGCGCCTGGTGGAGCTGCACCTGCGCTTCCACGGGTACGGGACGGGGGAATGGACCGACTCGGCCGTACGGCGGTACGTACGGGACGCCGGGCACCTGCTGCCCCGGCTGCACAAACTCACCCGGGCCGACTGCACCACGCGGAACAAGCGCAAGGCGTCGGCGCTGTCGCGGGCATACGACGACCTCGAACGCCGGATCGAGCGGCTGGCCCAGGAGGAGGAGCTCGCCAAGCTGCGCCCCGAGCTCGACGGCAACGAGATCATGAAGGTCCTCGGCATCAAGCCGGGCCCGACCGTCGGCAAGGCCTACCGGTTCCTGTACGACCTCCGCCTCGACCGCGGCATCATCGGCAAGGAGGCCGCCATCCAGGAGCTGCTGAGCTGGGCCCGCGAGAACGGCATCGAGCCCCCGGCCGCTCAGCCATGACGCCGGAGTCGATACCGGCGTTCGACCGCGAGCACGTGTGGCATCCGTATGCGCCGATGCCGGCGCGCGGGCCTGTGCACCAGGTCGTCTCGGCCGACGGAGTGCGGCTGACGCTGGCCGATGGGCGGCGGCTCATCGACGGGATGTCGTCGTGGTGGGCGGCCATCCACGGCTACAACCACCCGGTGCTCAACGCGGCAGTCACCGACCAGCTGGGCCGGATGGCCCACGTCATGTTCGGCGGTCTCACCCACGAACCGGCGGTCCGGTTGGCCGGGCTGCTGATCGACTCCACGCCGGAGCCGCTGACCAAGGTCTTCTTCGCCGACTCCGGGTCGGTGTCGGTCGAGGTCGCGATCAAGATGGCCCTGCAGTACTGGCGATCCCAGGGACATCCCGAGCGGCATCGGCTGTTCACGGTCCGGGGCGGCTACCACGGCGACACGTTCGGCGACATGGCCGTCTGTGACCCGGTGAACGGCATGCACCACCTGTTCAGCGACGTCCTCGCCGAGCACGTCTTCGCCGCGCCGCCGCCACTCGGGTACGACACGGAGCCCGACCCCCGCTACCTCGCCGAGCTGGCCGAGCTGGCCGGCAAGCACGCGAACGAGCTGGCCGCGATCATCGCCGAGCCGATCGTGCAGGGTGCCGGCGGAATGCGCTTCTACGCGCCCGCCTACCTGCGTGCGCTGCGGAAGCTCGCGGACGAGCATGGGCTGCTGCTGATCCTCGACGAGATCGCCACCGGGTTCGGGCGGTCCGGCCGGCTCTGGGGCTGCGATCATGCCGGGATCACCCCGGACATCATGTGTGTGGGCAAGGCGCTCACCGGCGGCTACCTGACGATGGCCGCGACCCTGTGCACCGACCGGGTCGCCCGCGGCATCAGCGACGGAGAGGCGGGCGCGCTGATGCACGGCCCGACTTATATGGGCAACCCGCTCGCCGCGTCGGTGGCCGCCGCATCCATCGAGCTGCTGCACTCTCGCGACTGGCGAACGGAGGTCGCCGCGATATCCCAGGGGCTTGCGTCCGGTCTGGCCCCGGCGCGCGAGGTGGCAGGCGTCGCAGATGTACGGGTGCTGGGCGCGATCGGCGTCATCGAGACGGTGGACCCCGTCGACGTACCGGCCGTACAGCGGATCGCCATGGACCACGGCGTCTGGCTGCGTCCGTTCAACCGGCTGATCTACGCGATGCCGCCGTACATCTGCACCCGCGACGAGGTCGGCCAGATCGCCACGGCCATGGTCGCCGCGGCCCGCTCCCTCTAGGGCCGGCGCCAGGTCACACGGGCAGCGCGTTGCGGGTGGTCCGGCGGGCGGTGAGCCAGTAGGCGCCCGCGGTCACGAGGTAGCCGACCGCGACGACGACGACCATGGCGTACGACTTCCCGCTGGTGGGCATGGCCGCGGCACCGATGGCCGCGCCGGCGACGTACGCGACGTTGAACAGCATGTCGTAGACGGAGAAGACCCGGCCCCGGTAGGCGTCCAGCACCGTCTGCTGGACGATCGTGTCGACGCTGATTTTCACGCCCTGCGCGACCACGCCGAGTACGAAGCCGTCGACGGCGTACAGGAGCTCATTGAAAGGCGCCACGAAGGCCAGCTCGGCCAGGCCGCCGGCGGCGAGCAGCACGGTGATCCAGAGCGTCATCCCGGTGCGCCGGACGACCGGCGGCGTGATCAGCGCCGCGAGGCAGTAGCCGACTCCCGACGTGGCGAGCACCGCGGCGGCCCCGCCCAGCCCGGCCTCGGCCGACGCCGCGAAGTAGTTGCGGAACAGCAACAACGTCATCAGCGTCCAGATGCCGTACAGCAGCCGATGGCTCGCGATGGCGGCCAGCGCGAGCGCGACCGGGCGGCGGCTCCAGATGTGCCGGACACCGTCGAGAAGTCCGCGCAGCACGTTGTACAGCGCCTCGCGGGTCTGCGGCAGGGCGGCGTCGAGGTCCGGGCCGAGCCGCCGGCGGCCGAGCGTGGTCGCCATGAGGGCGGCCGCGAGGTACGCGCCCGCCGCACAGACCATGATGAGCGCGGTGCCGCCATGACCGGCGCCGAACAGCCGGCGCAGCAGGTAGCCGATCCCGGCGCCGACGAACGCGATGATCGTGCCCGACGTGACGGCCAGCGAGTTGGCCGTGACCAGCCGGGCGCGGTCGACGACGTGCGGCAGCCCGGCGGACAGCGCGGCCAGGAAGAACCGATTGGCGCCGAACCCGACGATGGCCGCCAGGAAGAACAGCGGCCCGTCGTTGTTCGCGGCGAGCAACAGGGCGACCGCGCCGACCAGCGCCGCGCGCAGCAGCGGCTCGAACACGAGGATCTGCCGCCGCCACCACCGGTCGATGAAGACCCCGACGAAGGGGCCGAGCAAGGAATACGGCAGCAGCAGGCCCACGAACGCCGCCACAGCCTTCGCCGCCGAGGTCTGCTGCTCGGGGGAGAAGAAGTAATAGCCGGCGAGGCTGACCTGGAACACGCCGTCGGAGCACTGGGAGATCAACCGCGTGGCGTACAGCCGGCGGAAGTCCCGTACGCGCAACACGGCGCGCAGCTCCGGCAGGAAGGGCACGCGATCAGCCTATGAGGCGGCGCGGCCCCCCGAGACCCGCGGAGCGCCGCTAGGTCCGGCGCACCCGCGGATCGAGGAACGAGTAGAGGATGTCGACCACGAGGTTCGCGATCACCACGAAGATCGCGACGAAGATCGTCACGCCGATCACCGTCGGGGTGTCGCCGACGGTGAGCGAGTGCACCGCGAGGTACCCGAACCCGTTGAGCGCGAACACCGACTCGGTGACCAGCGTGCCGCCGATCAGGTACCCGATGTCGACGCCGAACTGGGTGATGACCGGGGTGAGCGCCGCCCGCAGCCCGTGGCGGTAGACCACCCGGCGTTCCGGCAGCCCCTTGGCCCGGGCCGTCCGGATGTAGTCCTCGCCGAGCACCTCGAGCATCGAGCTGCGGGTCAGCCGGGTGTACGTCGCGGTCATCAGGTACGCCAGTGAGATCCACGGCAGTGCCATGCGCGACAGGAACTGCCCGGGCTCGGCGACGACGCTCCCGGGCTGCCCGACGTCGAACAGTGGTATGCCCCAGGTCGTCCGCAGCTGGAAGAACAGCAGGTACATGAGGGTGAGCGCGAGCACGGCCGGCGGGATGGAGATCCCGGTCAGTACGAACACCGTCGCCGCCCGGTCGAACAGACCGCGGGCCTTGGTGGCGCTGAGCACGCCGGTGACGATGCCGAAGGCCAGCCAGATGACGCCGGCCCCGAAGACCAGCCACATCGTGGTGGGCAGCGAGCTCCTGATCAGGCTCCACACGGTGGCACCGCCGTTGACGTAGGAGTCGCCGAGATCGAGCCGGACCAGCCGGCCCATGTACCGGCCGTACCGCACGATGAGCGGATCGCCGAGGCCGAGCGCCCGATGGACCTTGTCGACGGTCTCCTGGGTGGCGCGCTCTCCGGCGATGGTCCGGGCCGGGTCGGCCGGCAACCAATACGCGAGGACGAACACGCTCGACGACACCAGCCACAGCGTCAGCACGCCGATGAGCAGCCGGCGGACGAGGAAGCGGAACATCGTCAGGCCCTTCTACCTACGCGGGTCGAGAGCATCGCGGACCCCGTCGCCGAGCAGGTTGCACGCCAGCGTCGTGAGCAGCAGCAGGCCGCCGGGCACGAACAGGTACCACCAGGCGACCTGGTAGTACTGCGTCGACTCGCTGAGCATGCCGCCCCAGCTGGGCGTGCGGATGTCAATGCCGGCACCGAGAAAGGTCAGCGTCGACTCGGTCACGATGGCCGTCGGCAGCAGCAGCGTCGCCAGCACGATCACGGGGGCGAGCAGGTTCGGCAGGATGTCGACCCGCATGATCCGCAGGTGACCGGCACCCAGCGAGCGGGCCGCCTCGATGTACTCGCGCGCCCTGATCGAGATCACCTGGCCGCGTACGACACGGGCGATGGCCGCGAAGGAGAAAAAGGAAATCACGACGATCTCCATCGTCATGCTCGGGCCGATCGTGGCCGCCGCGACGAGCGCCAGGATGAGGTACGGAAAGGAGAGCACGATCTCCAGCACCCGGGAGATGACGCCGTCGAACCAGCCGTCGAAGTAGCCGGCGAGGGTGCCGGCCGCGACGCCGATGACGGTGGCCAGCACGGTCGACGACAGCCCGACCAGCAGCGAGACCCGGGCCCCGTACACGGCCCGGGAGAAGACGTCGCGGCCGAGCTCGTCGGTGCCCAGCAGGTGCGCGGCGCTGGGCCCGAGCGGCAGGCCGTCGCCGCTCAGGCCGCCGGCGGCGTCGGTCTTGGTGGGATCGGCGCCGAACCAATGGGTCAGCAGCGGGGCACCGACCGCGATCAGGACGATCAAGACGAGGATGACCGCGGAGCCGACGGCGGCCTTGTCGCGGCGCAGTCTGGCCCAGGCGAGCTGCCAGGGACTGCGCGCGTGGACGGCGGTCCGCGCCGGCGCGGCCGGTTTGGCCTGGAGCTCCGTCAGGGTCACGTCGCACTCCCCGGGGCCGAGGCGCGCGTGCGGCTCGAACCGGTATCGACCGGGAAGTGGCAGGCGACGCGGTCGCCCCTCTCCGGCAGCGGCGGCTCCTCGCGCGCGCAGCGGTCCCGCGCGCTGGGACAGCGGGGGTGGAACCGGCAGCCCGGCGGCGGCTGGACCGGCGACGGCACCTCTCCGGTGAGGAGGATGCGCTCTCGCTTCCTCGCCAGATCCGGGTCCGCGACCGAGGCGGCCGACAGCAGCGCCTTGGTGTACGGATGC
Organism: Streptosporangiaceae bacterium; assembly: GCA_036555725.1. GTDB lineage: Bacteria > Actinomycetota > Actinomycetes > Streptosporangiales > Streptosporangiaceae > CALAED01. Next base: position 37,973 of record DATBKU010000092.1, read on the forward strand.
CGGGGCCGCTCGTAGAGCGCCGCACGCTCGGCGATCTCGACGATCTTGCCCAGATACATGACCGCCACCCGGTCGCTGACGTGCCGGACGACCGACAGGTCGTGCGCGATGAAGAGGTACGTCAGACCGAACTCCTGCTGCAGGTCTTCGAGCAGGTTGATGACCTGGGCCTGGATCGACACGTCGAGCGCCGACACCGGCTCGTCGCACACGATGAGCTTGGGCCGCAGCGCCAGCGCCCTGGCCACCCCGATGCGCTGCCGCTGGCCGCCGGAGAACTCGGCCGGGAAGCGGTTGTAGTGCTCGGGGTTGAGGCCGACCAGCTCCATCAGCTCCTGCACGCGGCGCCTGAGCGCCGCCCCGTCCGCGATCTTGTGAATGACGAACGGGTCGCCGATGATCGAGCCGACGCGCCGCCGCGGGTTCAGCGAGCCGTACGGATCCTGGAAGATCATCTGCACGTCGCGGCGGAATTCCTTCAGCCGCGTGCCGCGAAGCCGGGTGATGTCGGTGCCGTCGACGACGATGCGGCCCTTGGTCACCGGGTGCAGGCCCGTCACGCAGCGGGCCAGCGTCGACTTGCCGCAGCCGGTCTCGCCCACGATGCCCAGGGTCTCGCCGCGCTTGACCTCGAGGCTCACCCCGTCGACGGCGCGCACCCTGGCCACGTCCTTTGGGAAGACCACCCCCCGCCTGATCGGGAAGTGCTTGGCGACGTCGTCGACGCTGACCAGCACGGAGCTCATCGGCTTACTTGCTCAGCCAGATGTTGGTGTAGTCGAACAGCTGCGCCTTCTGCAGGAACAGGGCGTTGTGCACCCGGCTCGAATGGGTCAGCGGGGTGAGCTGCTGCAGGAAGGGGACGAAGCCCGCGTCCTTCATGATCTCCCGGTCGGCCTGGGCCCACAGCCCGGCGGCCGCGCCCGGCGTCTTGGCCGCGAGCGCCCGGTCGATCAACTGGTCGACCCTGGTGTTCTGGAAACACCCGTAGTTGATGGAGTTCGGGCCGCAGGTGGTGCCGTCGAACAGCGGCTGTACGATCGACCGCCCGTTGACGCCTGGCCAGTCGGCGTTCCAGCCGGGGGCGGCGATGTCCCACTTGCCCTCCTCGGAGTTCTGCGGGTTGGCCAGGAACTTCCCGTAGAAGTCGTCCTGGGACGTCGGCTGCAGCCTGGTCTGAATGCCGCAGGCCTCGAGGTTGTCGGCGACGGACTGGGTCACCTTCGGGTGGTTGCTGGACGTCCGGTAGACGTAGTTCAGCGTCAGCGCGCCGATGCCGACCTCCCTCATGCCGGCGGCCAGCAGCGTCTTGCACTTCGCCACGTCACCCTGGAAGTTCGGCGTCCGGTAGAGGTCCGAGGCCCGATAGCCGGTGCTGCCCGGCGGGATGACCGTCGTGAGCGGCGTGTTGAGGCTCGCGCCGCCGTAGATCTTGGCCAGCGCCTCCTTGTTGATGGCGTACTCGATGGCCTGGCGGATCTTGAGGTTCCGCAACGCGCCCAGGTTGTTGGGACTGTCGAAGTTGAACCGCAGGTGCGGGTTGGTGTTGGCGGTAGCGAAGATGCCCAGCCGCTTGTCGTGCGCCGCCTTCAGCCGGGCGATCGCCGCGGTCGGCACCACGTGATCCCAGATCAGGTCGGCCGTGCCGGCCTCGATCTGCTGCTCCGCCGCGACCGGCGAGTCCTGGCCCTGCTGCAGCTGGATCCGATCGACGTACGCCTTGCGCAGTGGGTCGGTCTCGGCCCGCCAGTTCGGGTTGCGGTCCAGCGTGATGCCCGTCTTCGGGTCGTACCTGACGATCTTGTACGGACCGCTCGAGAGGGTGTGCCGGCGGAAGTCGTCGCTGTCCGGGACGTACTGGTCGTACTCCTTGGGCGCGGGCGACGCGAACTCCATGGCGAGGATGCTGGGGAAGTCGGCGGCCGGGCGGATCAGCGTGAAGACCAGCGTGTGGTCGTCCACCGTCCGCATGCCGGCGACGTCGTGGGTGTTCTGGTAGTCGGCCATGGCCTTGGGGTCGTCGGCCTTGACCTTGGTGTAGCCGGCGCAGAACGCCCTGAAGCCGGCGATCGTGTCGGTGTAGTAGGCCTTGTTCCCGCCGGTGCCGTTGGGGTTCGGGTTGCAAAGCCGCTTGATGCCGCGGATGAAGTCGCCGGCCACGACCTCGCGGGCCGGTGTGGTGCTCCACATCACGCCCCGGCGCAGGTTGATCGTGTACGTCTTGCCGTCGGGGCTGATCCCGCCGTTGCGCCCGGTCGGGACCCTGGTGGCGACGTCCGCCTGGACCCGGCTGCCCGCCGCCTGGTCGTCGGACGCCGGGAAGCCGAAGAGCTGGCGGGTCCAGGCGCGTTCCAGCGAGCTGCTGTACGTGGCGTACGCGCTGGCCGGATCGAGGTGATCGACGCCGCCAGAGCCGATGATCTCGAGCGTGCCACCGGTCTGCGGCCTGCCCTCCTCGGTGCCGCCCGCGCTTCCGACGCCGCCGCAGGCGGTCAGCCCCATGGCCAGTGAGCCGAGGCCGGCGGTCAGCGAAAGCAGCCCTCTCTTGTGCTCTGTCATGAGCCCTCCGGCCTGGTGGGGTTACGCAACTGATCAGGTTGCCGAACAACGCCGTGATATTGACGTAACCAGGAGTGATCATTATGTCTCTCCCAGTTACCACTCTAACCCGGACAGGACGTGCTGTACCGAGAGTCACCGCGTTATCACTCTCCACACTGTCCCCGCAACAGGCGCTAACGTCGTCCTGCCACGCCCGGACGTCCCGGATGGGCGCATTGCCGCAAAAGCGAGGTCCCCGCAGAGAAGAACGCCCCCCGGCGGCACGTTGCCGCCGGGGGGCGTACGGGAGGCGCGCCGGGCTTATCCGGGCTCCGGTTTTGTCTAGCGATCGACTTCGCCGCGGATGAACTTCTCCACGGCCTCGTGGGCCACGTCGTCGTTGTACTGCTCGGGCGGCGACTTCATGAAGTACGAGGACGCCGACAGGATCGGGCCGGCGATGCCGCGGTCCTTGGCGATCTTCGCGGCGCGGACGGCGTCGATGATGACACCGGCCGAGTTGGGGGAGTCCCAGACCTCGAGCTTGTACTCCAGGTTGAGCGGGGTGTCGCCGAACGACTTGCCCTCCAGCCGGACGTACGCCCACTTGCGGTCGTCCAGCCAGGGCACGTGGTCGGACGGGCCGATGTGCACGTCGGCCTTGGCCATCTCGTGCGGGATCTGCGAGGTGACCGACTGGGTCTTGGAGATCTTCTTCGACATGAGGCGCTGGCGCTCCAGCATGTTCATGAAGTCCATGTTCCCGCCGAAGTTGAGCTGGTACGTGCGCAGCAGCTCAACGCCGCGGTCCTCGAACAGCCGGGCCATGACGCGGTGCGTAATGGTCGCGCCGACCTGCGACTTGATGTCGTCGCCGACGATCGGCAGGCCGGCGTCCTCGAACTTCTTCGCCCACACCGGGTCGCTCGCGATGAACACGGGCAGCGCGTTGACGAATGCCACGCCCGCGTCGATGGCGCACTGGGCGTAGAAGCGGTCGGCCTCCTCCGAACCCACCGGCAGGTACGAGACGAGCACGTCCGCGCGCGCGTCCCGCAGAGCCTGCACGACATCGACCGGCTCGTCGTCGGACTCCTTGATGATCTCGCGATAGTACTCGCCCAGACCGTCGAAGGTGTGCCCGCGCTGGACCATGACGCCGGTGGGCGGCACGTCGCAAATCTTGATCGTGTTGTTCTCGCTCGCCAGGATCGCCTCGGACAGGTCCATGCCGACCTTCTTGGCGTCGACGTCGAAGGCGGCGACGAATTCCACGTCGCCGACGTGGTACTCGCCGAACTGAACGTGCATCAGGCCTGGCACCCTGGTGCCGGGGTCCGCGTCCTTGTAGTACTCGACGCCCTGGACGAGCGACGAGGCACAGTTGCCCACACCGACGATGGCTACGCGCACCGAACCCATCCGGTTGCTCCTTACTCTTAGCGGGGGAAAAGGCACCGCCCAGCGGGCGGCATCCTTGTTGGCTTGTGTCTGTTATGGGGCTGACTTGCTGTCTGGTTCTTCGTTGTGGTCGTTCTCGTCGCGCTTCGCCTGGCCCGACGTCTCTCGGCTCGTGGCCTCCTGGTCCGTGGTGGCCTGCTCGGCCCGCTCCCGGCCGATCAGCTCGTTGAGCCAGCGAACCTCGCGCTCCACCGACTCGAGCCCGTGGTTCTGCAGCTCGAGCGTGTAGCTGTCGACCCGCTCCCTGGTCCGGGCGAGCGCGGCTCGTACGCTCTCGAGGCGCTCCTCCAGCCGGCTGCGCCGGCCTTCGAGGATCCGCAGCCGTATGTCCGCACGGGTATGGGCGAAGAAGGCGAAGTGCACTCCGAAGCCTTCGTCCTCCCACGAGGCCGGTCCAGCCTCGGTGAGCAGGTCCTGGAGCCGCTCTTTGCCCTCTGCCGTGAGCTTGTAGACGATCTTGGACCTGCGGCTCTGCAGGACCAGCGGAGCGTTCGCCGCGTCCTCCGGGCGATCTTCGGTGATCAACCCGTTGGCGAGGAGCTGCTTGAGGCAGGGGTAGAGGGAGCCATATGAAAAGGCGCGGAACATGCCGAGCACGGTGTTGAGCCGCTTTCGCAGCTCGTATCCATGCATAGGAGACTCGTGCAGCAGCCCGAGCACGGCGAGCTCCAGCTCGCCGGCTCCCTTCCTACCGCTCATGAGAACCCCCTGCTCGGCCGTTGCCGCCCCGACGTACTATCGAGTCGATGTATCGCTTGAATGTATCGCGCGAATGTATCGGCTCGATACATCGCGAAGATACGTCCTCGCGCACGCGTTGGCAAATCGGAGCCGCCGTATGCCCATGGGGCGGCAATAGTGGATCTACCAGCGCGGCGGTGCTGGACGTAATCTGGGTCACATGTGGTCGCCGCGTTCGGTTGTCGACTACGGGCTGGCCCGCCGCGCAACGCTGGCGTCGTTGTGGTCGGGAAGCCTGGAGGTCACCGATGCGTGCGACGCCCATCCGTACCTGCTGCGCGCGGCCAAGTATCATGGCGAGCCGACCGAGAAGCGATGCCCCGTCTGCCGCAGGGAGCGGCTGACCCACGTCACCTATGTGTACGGCGACGAGCTCGGCCGAAGCGCCGGGCGGGCCGCTGGTACCGATGAGCTCGTGGCGATGGCCCGGGAATACGGTGAATTCCGGGCTTATGTGGTTGAAGTGTGCCAAGGTTGTTCTTGGAACCACTTGACGGTGTCGTACATCCTCGGTCACGGACGGTCCCACAGCTCGCGGGGCTGACCACTCGGCGAGGAGCGGAGAGACGCTGCTGGGCGGTCCGCTCACTCGCCTGCGCAGTACTGTCGGACACGGAATACCTTCCGTTACCCCAGTTGAACGAGGTCGCGTGAGTAACTCCAGCCACTACGGGCCAGAAATTGGACCAGATCGGCCGGGTGCGCCCAACGTCCCCAGAACCGGCCGACCAGGCGCGTCGCACCGCGCCGGATCGAGCCTGCCCGGGCGCCCCGCGGGGGCGCCGCGCGGCCGGGGCCTGCGTGGCGCTGGCGACGGAGGCTTCTGGGACGACGTGAGCCGTCGCTTCGGCGGGGGTAGTGGCGGTAGTGGCGGCGGCGGCCGCAGGCGCGCCGACAGACCAGAGCGCGACGGCTGGCGCCGGTACGTGCCGTCGTGGAAGGTCGTCCTCGGCGTCGCGGCACTCGGCTTCGTCGGGGCCTGCACGCTGGTGGGCGTGGCGTACGCGATGACGCCGGTGCCCGACGACCCAACGGTGAAGGGCGTCCAGGACCAGGCGTCCGTCTTCTACTACCGCGACGGCAAGACCGAGATCGGCCGCATCGGCACCAAGCGCGAGATGATCAGCGTCAAGCAGGTGCCGCAGCCGGTACAAGACGCGGTACTGGCCGCCGAGAACCGCAGCTTCCGCACCGACCCCGGCTTCTCGCCGACCGGCATCGCCCGCGCGGTGTGGAACAACGTCCGCGGCGGCGCCACCCAGGGCGGCTCGACGATCACCCAGCAGCTGTCGAAGAACTACTATTCCGACCCGAACAACCGGACGATGAGCCGGAAGTTCAAGGAGCTGTTCATCTCGGTCAAGCTCGAGAACAAGTACGAAAAGGACAAGATCCTCGAGCTCTACCTCAACACGATCTACTTCGGCCGCAACACCTACGGCATCCAGGCGGCGGCCCGCGAGTACTTCCATACCGACGTGGCGCACCTCAAGCCCGACCAGGCGGCGCTGCTCGCCGGCATCATCCAGGACCCGAACAAGGACCCGCGGGTGAAGGCCAACCGGGCGTACGTCACCCAGCGCTACACCTATGTGATCGACGGCATGGCCGCCATGGGCAAGCTCGACGCGGCCAGCGCCGCCAAGTACAAGGCGCGGCTGCCGAAGGTCTTCCCGGAGAGCCGGAGCGGCGTGTTCGCCGGACAGAACGGCTACCTGCTGAAGCGTGCCGAGACCGCGCTGGCGAGCTACGGAATCAGCGAGCAGGAGATCTCCAAGAACGGCTACCGCATCGTCACCACCTGGGACCAGGATCTGCAGGCGACGGCCAAGCGGTCGGTGGAGAGCTACAAGAAGCAGAAGGGCTTCGGCAAGGACGTCCGGATCGGGCTCGCCTCGATCGACGCCTCCAACGGCGAGCTGCTCGCGGCGTACGGCGGCCCCGACTACCTCAAGCAATACGTCGACGACGCCTACCAGAGCCGGGTGCAGGCCGGATCGTCGTTCAAGCCGTACGTGCTCGCGGCCGGGCTGCAGCAGGGCATCGGCCTGAAGAGCCTGTTCGACACCCGCTCACCGCAGACCTTCGGCAACCACGGCGAGGACCTGCCGCGCGGCCAAGAGGGCTACACGGTGCACAACGACGGCAACGAGGCCTTCGGCGTCAAGGACCTGGTCTTCTCCACCGCCCACTCGCTCAACACGGTGTACGTCCCGCTCGGCCTCCGGGCCGGCCTCGACAACGTCGTGGACGCCGCGGTGAACTCCGGCATCCCGCGGAGCTCGCCCGACCTCACCGCCGGCGTCGGTGGTGTGTCGCTGGGCCAGGCGGCGCTGCGTCCGCTCGACCAGGCGGCCGGGTTCGCGACATTCGCCAACAATGGCAAGGCCAACACGCCGCACAGCATCAAGGCGATCTACCGCAACGAAGCGGACATGAAGCACCACAAGGTGATGAAGAAGCTGCCGCTCGACAAGAAGGACGCGCCCGCCTTCGGCCCGGAGAGCGAGGGCATCGCCGCCGACGCGACGTACGCCATGCAGGCCGTGGTGAAGTACGGCACCGGCACGCGGGCGCGGCTGCCCGACGGCCGGCCCATCGCCGGCAAGACCGGAACCACGAACGAGAACAAGGCCGCGTGGTTCGTCGGCTACACCCCGCAGATCTCCACGTCGGTCGCCATGTGGCGGCAGGTGAGCACGAAGCACGGGCCGAAGTTCCTGTCGCTGCGCGGCATCGGCGGTTACAGCCAGATCTACGGTGGCCAGCTGCCCGCCGACATCTGGCGTGACTACATGACGGTCGCGATGAACGGCAAGCCGGTCGAGCAGTTCCCGCCGCAGGCGAACGTGGGCGAGACCCACAAGTACGCCACACCGACACCGACCGTGTCGTCCCCGTCGCCCGACCCGCGGCGGAACTGCGACCGATTCAACGGGTTCTTCAAGCCGCGGCGCTGCCAGAACATCACGCCGAGCCCGGGCCCGACCTGCCAGCCGAACGGCGGTGGCGGCGTCAACAACGGGCAGCCCTGCCCGCCGCCCCAGACGCCGCAGCCGGACCAATGCGCCCAGTTCCCGAACCTGCCCGGCTGCCCCGGCAACCGCAACGGCGGTGGGGGCGGCCAGCAGCCGGCCGCACAGGAGCAGTCGGCGCAGCGCGTCCCACGCACTGACGAGTGACGGTAGGTTCGGTACGGCGTCAGCGTGCCGTGGCCGGTGAGTCCTTGGTGATCGTCTGAGATTAGGGCGAATGAGGACGTATGCCGTTACAAGTGTGTCAGGATGGCCGCTGACCACCGGACGGTCGATCTTGCCCCCTAGCGAACGAGGTTACGTGAGTTACCCCAGCCACTACGGGCCGGACCGGCGATCAGCGAACCGCGGTGCGCCGGCAGACGACGACTTCTGGGGCCCCATCGAGGCCGATAGACCAGGTAGAGGAAGCTCCGCAGGAGGCGGGCTCCGTAGTCTGGGGGATGGCCTGCGCGGCCTTGGCGGAGGCTCGGGCCGCCGCGGCGGTGGCGGTGGCCACGGTGGCGGTGGCGGTGGCCACGGCGGCGGGCGGCGACGCCGTGGGCCGTCGGACCCGTTCGGCGACGACGAGAAGACGGGCTGGCGGCGGTACCTGCCGTCGTGGAAGATCGTGCTCGCGGTCATGGGGCTCGGCGGCCTGGCCGTAATGGTGATCATCATCGTGGCGTACGCCATGACCCCGATCCCGTCCGAGAAGCAGTCGGACGCCACCGCGCAGGGCTCGGTGATCTACTACGACAACGGCAAGACGCCGCTGATGCGCATCGGACGCCACCGCGAGTCGGTGCCGCTCAAAAAGATCCCGGAGCACGTGCAGACGGCGGTGCTGGCCGCCGAGGATCGCGGCTTCTACACCGAGCCGGGCGTCTCGCCCAAGGGCATCGCGCGGGCGGTGTGGACGACTGCCTCCGGCGGCGACGTGACGGGTGGCTCGACGATCACGCAGCAGATGGCCCGGAACTACTACGCCGGGCTGAGCCAGGAACGGTCGGTCTCCCGTAAGTTCAAGGAGATCCTGATCTCCGTACGGCTGGGCAAGGAGCGGCAGAAGACGTACATCCTCAGCACGTACCTCAACACGGTCTACTTCGGCCGGCAGGCGTACGGCATCCAGGCCGCGTCGCGGGCGTACTTCGGCCGCGACGTGTCCCAGCTGACCGTCTCGCAGTCGGCGATGCTGGCCGCGATGATCCAGCAGCCGGCGTACTTCCACACGCAGGGCAACGACGCAGCCGCACAGGCGCTGCGAGTCCGGTGGAACTACGTGCTCGACGGCATGGTCACCATGGGCAAGCTCAGCCCGGCCGAGCGGGCCAAGCAGGTCTTCCCCAAGACCCGCGACAGCTGGACCGACGTCAAGGAGAACGGCCAGAGCGGCTACATCCAGCAGCGGATCACCGACGAGCTGCGGACCGCGGGCATCCCCGACTCGCAGCTCAGCAGCGGTGGGCTGAAGATCCAGACCAGCCTCGACCCGAAGTGGATGGGCTACGCCACCCGGGCCGTGAAGACCCAGGGCGTCGGCGCCTGGCCGAAGAACATCGGCGTCGGGCTGATCGCGGTCGATCCCAAGACCGGCGCCGTGAAGGCGTTCTACGGCGGCAACTGGAAGCGCAGCCAGTACGACACAGTGTGGCACGCCTCGGCGCAGGTGGGCTCGTCGTTCAAGCCGTACGTGCTGGCCGCCTCGCTCAAGCAGGGCGACAACGTCAAGTCGATGATCAGCGGCAAGTCGCCGCAGCGGTTCGGCAACGACGGCGACAACCTGCCGCTGAACAGCACCGACGGGTACCTCGTGCATAACGACGCGGGCGACCCGCCCATGGGCGTCATCGACCTGGTGAAGGCCACGCAGATGTCGGTCAACACCGCGTACGTCAAGCTCGGCCTCAACGTCGGCCTCAGCAATGTGGCCGACACCGCGGAGGCCTTCGGCATCCCCGAGGAGTACATCAAGCAGTTCAAGGGCCAGGCCGGTCTGTCGCTCGGTATCGCCAACATCCCCGCCGCATACCAGGCGGCCGGGTATGCGGCGTTCGCCAATGGCGGCACGCCTGTCACCCCGCACCTGATCACCAAGATCACCGACTCGCATGGGCGGTCCATCGGCAACCTGCCCTGGAACAAGAAGGCCTCGCCAGTGCTGACGCAGGAGCAGGCGGCGCAGGCGACGTACGCCCTGCGCAGTGTGGTGACCAGCGGCACCGGCACCCGGGCCGCGCTGCCGGGCCGCGAGGTCGCCGGCAAGACCGGCACCACGGAGAAGAACAAGGCCGCCTGGTTCGTCGGCTACGTACCGCAGGTGTCCACCGCAGTGACGATGTTCAACATCAAGAACAAGCCGATGGCCGGCATCCCCGGCTTCCAGGGAGCCAGCGTCTACGGCGGCACAGTCCCGGCGGAGATCTGGAAGAACTTCATGCTGCAGGTCACGCAGTCCATGCCGCCGGTGCCGTTCCAGGCGCCCACGTTCGAAGGCAACCGGCAGCTGTGGGACAGCCCGCCGCCGACCACGCCCACGCCGACGCCTGGCGCGCCGACCGCGCCACCGACACCGACACCGAACGCTCCGGGGGCGCCGACCAACAGCCCGGGAGGTCCGATCCTGCCGTTCCCGCGGCCGAGCGACGGCGCGACCGGCAGCCCGACCCCGACCCCTGGGAAGACACGTCACCCCGGGCCGTAGCGAGCCCGGGGCGGCGCGGGAGATGATCGCGCGAATCGTCCGTTCTTCACCGACTAGGCTGCGCTCATGTCATCGTCCGGCTCATCATCTGGTGCGGAGCTGACCATGGGGGCGGGTGCCGACGATCAAGAGCCCGGCGGGCAGCGCCGGGGCCCGTCGGTGTTCCGGGTGGCCGAGCTGGCGCCGGTGCTCGTCGCGACCACCGTCGTCGTCTCCGCCCTCGGCTACCTGCAGAAGGTGCCCTGCCGTTCGATCGGGTTCGACTACGCGGGTACGGTGCAGCGCGCCTGCTACACCGACATCTACCCGTTGTACTTCGTCCGCGGGCTGGCCGACGGCAAGGTCCCGTACCTCGACAAGATCCCCGAGCCGGTCGAATACCCCGTGCTGACCGGCTGGTTCATGCACGCGATCTCCTCGATCGTGCGCTGGACCCTGCCGCACGCCCCCGTGCAGTCCCGCGGGCTGGCGTTCTACGACCTGACCGCGGTGTCCCTCGCGCTGCTCGCCATCCTCGCCGTCGTGGCGACCGCGTACGCCGCCGGGGCGCGGCTCAGCCTGCGGGCCGGACTGATGTGCGCGCTCGCGCCCGGCCTGCTGCTCGCCGCGTACATCAACTGGGATCTGCTGGCCGTCGCGCTGTCCGCGCTGGCGGTCGCCGCCTGGGCCGGGCGCCGTACGGTCACCGCCGGGGTGCTGCTCGGCCTGGCCATCTCGGCGAAGTTCTACCCGATCGTCTTCGTGTGGCCGTTCGTGCTGTTGTGCCTGCGCGCCGGACGGTGGCGGGAGCTCGGCAAACTGCTCGCCGGCACCGCCGGGTCCTGGCTGGTGATCAACGTCCCGGTGATGGTGCTCGCCTGGAACGGCTGGCTCCGGTTCTACAGCTTCAGCAAGGAACGGTCGGTCGACTGGGGTTCGATCTTCTTCCTCGCCGCCCGGCACGGGCAGACCTGGGTCGACAACGTCTCCACCCTCAACAAGGTCGGCGAGCTGTCGTTCGCCGTACTCGCGCTGGCCATCGGCGCGATCGCGCTGACCGCGCGCCGCCGGCCGCGGCTGCCGCAGTTGCTGTTCCTCGTGGCCGCCGCGTTCATGCTGACCAACAAGGTCTGGTCGCCGCAGTACGTCCTGTGGCTGCTGCCGCTCATCGTGCTGGCCCGGCCGCGGCTGCCCGCGTATCTGCTCTGGCAGGCGGGCGAGATCGCGTACTTCTTCGGCATCTGGTGGTACCTGCTGAACGTGCAGACCCAGGGGGCCGAGGGCATCGGCGACACCACGTACTTCATCACCATGCTGGCCCGGTTCGCCGGCGTCCTGCTGATGGCGATCCTGGTTCTCGTCGATATCTACCGGCCGGGCCGCGATCTCGTACGACGGGACGGCGCCGACGACCCGGCGGGCGGCGTCCTCGACGGCGCCGCAGACCGGTTCCGGCTGGTCCGCCGTGCTGACCCGGCCCCTGCATAAGCCGCGGCGCGTGCGGCCGGACCGCGCGGCGCTGACCGCCTGGCTGGCCACCCGCGCAGGCGTGCTGCTCGTGGCGGTGGTGGCCGCGCGCGTGCTGGTACGAGGGGACCTGCAGGACTCCTTCCTCGACCGGTGGACGCAATGGGACGTCGACCACCTCATCGACATCGCCCGGTTCGGGTACGGCGGCGATCCGGCGAAGCCGCCCGACCCAGGGCTGCCCGGGTTCTTCCCCGGCTTTCCGCTGCTGCTGCGGGCCGTGCACTACGTGGTGCCGGACTGGCGGATCGGCGCGCTGCTCATCACGTTCGTGGCGGGCGGGGTCGCCATGGTGGCGCTGGCCCGGCTCGGCGAGCAGGAGGGCCCGCCCGGCACCGGTCCGCGGGCGGTGATCGCGCTGCTGCTCTGCCCGGTGGCGGTGTTCCTGTTCGCCGGCTACACCGAGGCGCTGTTCCTGGCGTGTGCGCTGCCCGCCTGGCTGCTGGCCCGGCAGGGGCGCTGGGAACTGGCCGCCGCATGCGGTCTGGCCGCCGGGTTCGTCCGGATCACCGGCCTTTTTCTGGCGCTCGCCCTCGTGGTGGAGTTCGTGGTGCGCGACCGGCGGTGGCCGCGGCTGCCGTGGCTGGTCCTGCCGTTCGTCGGTCCCGTGGCGTACGCGGCGTACCTGCACGGGCGCACCGGCGACTGGTTCGCCTGGCAGCACGCGCAGGAGCGGGGGTGGGGGCGCAGCCTGGTCGTCCCGTGGCAGGCCCTGCACACGACGTGGATGGCGGCGTTCGGGCAGCACGACCAGTTCACGGTGGCGTTCCGGGTGGAGCTGCTCGCGGCGCTGGTCGGCGTGCTGCTCACGGTGTGGCTGCTGGTCCGCCGCCGGTGGGCCGAGCTGACGTACGTCGGGCTCCAGGTGGCCGCGCTGCTGACGTCCGCGTTCTATTTGTCCATCGGCCGGTCGACGTTGCTGTGGTGGCCGCTCTGGCTGGCGATCGGCGCCTTCGGGGTCCGCCGTCCCTTGCCGTACCTCGCCTTGGTCGCGCTCTTCACGCCGCTGCTCGCCGCCCAGATCGTGATCTTCACGTCCGGCTCCTGGGCCGGCTGACCCGCGGCGGCGCGGTGGGCGGTTGGTCAGGCGGGCCGGCGGCCCAGGTTGACCGTGTACGAGGACAGATAGAAGACGTCGTCTCGGGCTCCGACGTAGGCGGAGTCGTGCGGATCGAGCAGGCGGCGTATGGCGTCGCGGTCGCCGGGGTCCAGCCGGTCGTCACCTGCGTCGGCATGCCAGTGCAGCCAGCCGGCGGCCGCCTGCCGTACCTCATCGGCGGCGGGCGCCGGGTGGTCGACGAGGTAGCTGAACGAGGTGGTATCGGTCAGCCCGGCGTTATCGAGCGCATGCGTCCAGCCGACCGTCAGTCGCGTCGCCCCGGGGATGTCGGCGCGCATGTCGGCGAACCAGCGATTGCGGGCGGCCACCACCCGATCGACCAGGCCCGGCTCGCCGACGCCGAGGTCCCAGGGCAGGCATTGCGTGCCGAGACCGCCCTCGGACAGGGCCAGCCAACCGCCGGGCGCCAGCAGCCGCGCCAGCCGGCTCACCCCTTCCTGCTGGTCGCGGAGGTGGTGGACGACATGCGCCGCCCACACCAGGTGCGCCGGCGGGACCCGCTTCGGCAACTCGGCGTCGGCTGCGTCCGCCAACACCCCTCGCACTTCGACCTCGCCTGGCGAAGCATCCTGCGGCTCGGCGAGGGTGGCGGCGACGTGTGCGGTGGCGGCGTCGAGCAGCTCGGGGACGGCGTCGACGAGGATCAGGGTGCCGCCGCCGCGGGCGCGCAGGGCCAGCGCGAGTTGCGCGCTCATGCCGCCCGCGCCGGACCCGATATCGACCACGGTCGCTCCGCGCGGCGTCACGGCCAGCAGGCGTTCGGCCACCTCGCGCATGGTGGTACGGGTGATGGCGTCGACTCTTCGCAGGTCGGCCAGGCGGTCCGCCCAGTCGAAGTCGTCGTGTGTGTGCCCCGTCATGACCAGGTCAGACGTTGTCGCGGAGCCAGGCGATGTCGCCGGCCTGGCCCTCGGCCGGCGTCTCGACCAGCACCGGCACGCCCGCGGCTCGGACGACGGTCAGCAGTGACTCGGGATCGATCGTGCCGTCGCCCAGGTTGGCGTGGCGGTCGGCGCCGGAGTCAAAGGCGTCTCTGCTGTCGTTGCAGTGCACAAGGTCGATGCGCCCGGTGATCGCCTTGATCCGGTCGACCGCGTCGACGAGCTGCTCGCCCGCCGAGTAGGCATGGCAGGTGTCGAGGCAGAAGCCGAGGTTTTTGTCGAGGTCGGTGACCCCGTCGAGGGTCTCCCAGAGCCGGGCGATCCGGTCGAACTTGCGGGCCATCGCGTTGCCGCCGCCGGCGGTGTTCTCGATGTAGACCGGGATCGGGCAGTTCTCCAGGCGCTCGAAGACCTTGCGCCAGTTGTCGAAGCCCAGCTGCGGGTCGTCGCTGTCGAGCACATGGCCGCCGTGCACGATGAGCGCCTTGGCCCCGATCGCCGCGGCCGCCTCGAGGTGCTGGCTGAGCAGCTTGCGGCTGGGAATGCGAATGCGGTTATTGGAGGTCGCGACGTTGATGCGGTACGGCGCGTGAATGTAGATGTCGAGGCCGGAGTTCGTGATCTCGTCGACCCCGTCCGGCAGCACGGGCTCCTTCCAGCCCTGGGGGTCGCCGAGGAAGAACTGCACGACCTCCGCCTTGCGGGCGGTGGCCCCGGCGAGGATGTCGCTTTGATGGACGTGGGCTCCGATGCGCATGCCGCCCAGGCTAGTCGCGCCGTAGGACGTTTTGGGTGGAGCGGGGGCTCGGCTGGGCTCGGAGGGTCGAGCCGGGGGCTCAGTAGGTGAAGCCGCCGTGGGCGAGGGCCAGCCCCAAACCGACGAAGGCGCCGATCATGCCGATGACGTTGAGCCAGCGCTCGCCGGTTGTGACCGAGATCATCTGCGAGTAGAGCGCGATCGGGAAGCCGATGATCCCGATGATCGCCGCAGGCAGGTGCGCCGTCACGATGAAGCCAAGGACGAACGCGATCATGCCCAGGACGAAGGAGACGATCGCCAGCAGGTTCTCCTTCGGGTGCCGCTCGCCGTCGGTGTTGAGCGTGACGTGCGGTCTGCGGGCCACCTGTGGCATCAAGGCCACCCCCTTGGAGGTTCGAGAGCCACTACGTGCCAGGTTGATTCCCTGATCACCTGAACGTCAAGCTTAGGTCCCGGCGCCCCGGAATGGGCTGTGTTACGGGGCAGCTGCCGTCCTCGAGGCCGTACCCGGATCGCTCATCGAGGTTCTGTCAGGGCCATCCGCTAGTGTCGAACACAACTTCGAACGACTCCGGACGGAGGGTGGGCATGGACGGCTACGTTGGCATGAGCGCAGGCGACCTCCAGGGCATCGGTGACGTGGAGCTGATCGACGAGCTGTCGCTGCTGACGACGCAGACGGCGCGCATGCGGGCGCGCATGGCCGACATCATCGCCGAGCTCGACCGGCGGAGAAGTCGTGCGGCGGGCTCACCTGCTGTCAGTTGTTGATAGCCTTTGTCGGTCCCCGGGCCGAGCTCACGAGCGTGTGGGCCTGTGGGGCGGACGCAAGAGCCCTCCTGTCACGGAAACGCCGTGACCGCATCAGTCCAAAGGAGGTAGGGACACAGCATGCGTCGCTACGAACTTATGATCATCCTCGATCCCAATGTCGAGGAGCGCACCGTCGCCCCGTCCATCGACCAGTTTCTCGGGGTCGTGAAGTCCGAGGGTGGCAGTGTGGAGAAGGTCGACGTCTGGGGCCGCCGGCGCCTGGCGTACGACATCAAGAAGAAGTCCGAAGGCATCTACGCGGTCGTCGACCTCACGGCGCAGCCTGCCACGGTCAAGGAGCTTGACCGGCAGCTCAACCTCAACGAGTCGATTCTGCGTACGAAGGTCATCCGTCCCGAGGCCCACTGAGCCCATACCCGGGCCGAAGATCAGCCGGAGCGAGCCCCATGGCAGCAGGCGACACCCAGATCACGATCGTCGGGAACCTCGTCGAGGACCCGAACCTCCGCTTCACGCCTAGCGGTCAGGCCGTCGCGAGCTTCCGCGTGGCGTCCACCCCGAGGTATATGGACCGGCAGACGAACGAGTGGAAGGACGGCGAGAGCCTCTTCCTCACCTGCAATGTCTGGCGGCAGGCGGCCGAGAACGTCGCCGAAAGCCTGCAGCGCGGCATGCGGGTGATCGTGCAGGGCCGGCTCAAGCAGCGGTCGTACGAAACCCGCGAGGGCGAGAAGCGGACCGTCTATGAGATCGAGGCCGACGAGGTCGGGCCCTCTCTGCGCAATGCCACCGCGAAGATCGTCCGAGCGCAGCAGCAGGGCGCCGGGTCCGTCTCCGCCGGTGCAGGCCCTCAACGCGGGGCGACGGCCGCATCCGAATGGGGAAACAACAGCACCGATCCGCCCTTTTGATGCGCCTATGACCTGCGGACCTGCCACACACGGCCGAGCGCGACGTGC
>DATBKU010000093.1:0-45534 GCA_036555725.1 Streptosporangiaceae bacterium
CTGGGCCAGGCATTGGCTGAGCGTGACGATAACGTACGATCCACTGCCGTCCAGCGTGAACTATGTACGAAGTGAGACAAGTGAAGATTTTTCACTACACGGTTCTGATATTTGCGAATATGTCGGTCTTGCCGGGCTAGCATCACGGCGGTTGGGGCAACCGCCGTGACCGATGACCTAGTCGAGGAGGACGACATGGCCGGGAAGTTCGTGTTGAAGAAGGACGCCGGGGGGCAGTTCCGGTTCAACCTGGTGGCGTCGAATGGCCAGGTGATCGCGTCCAGCGAGGCGTACACCACCAAGTCCGCGGCGCTCAACGGCATCGACTCGGTAAAGCGGCACGCGGCGGACGCCGAAACGGACGACCAGACGGACTGACCGTTTCCACCAGACGGGGCCGATCGTTCCACCGGGGCGTCCCATTCGCGCGGCGCGGCACCGGATGTCAGCGGGTGCTGCCGGAACGCCATAGACTTGGGCGCGCGAAGGCGTGCGGGGCCGTCCGCTGCATTTGCGCGGCAGGCTGAACATGCTCAGCAGTCGCGCGAGGCTGAGACACGCCGACAACGCCGCGGCGAGAGGGCCCTACGCCGGGCGCTCGAAGCCCAACCAGGCCGCAACGCGCCGGATCAAGGAGATCTGCCCCAGTGAAGACCGATGTTGAGGAGCTGAGCCCGACCAGGGTCAAGCTCACCGTCGAGGTGCCTTTCGACGAGCTCAAGCCGAACCTCGACAAGGCGTACAAAGAGATCTCGAAGCAGGTGCGCCTCAAGGGGTTCCGCCCGGGCAAGGTGCCCGCTCGGCTGATCGACCAGTACGTCGGCCGTGGCGCGGTCCTGCAGGAGGCGGTCAATGACGCGCTGCCCGGGCTGTACGGGCGGGCCGTCGAGGAGACCGAGGTGTTCGCCCTCGGCCAGCCCGACGTCGAGATCACCAAGCTCGACGACGGCGACGAGCTCGCGTTCACCGCCGAGGTCGACGTCCGGCCCAAGTTCCAGGTGCCCGAATACGACGGCCTCCCGGTGACGGTCCCCGACGCCGTCGTCACGCCGGACGAGGTCGAAGAGACGCTCGGCAACCTGCGCGAGCGGTTCGCCTCGCTGACCGCCGCCGACCGGCCGGCCCAGAACGGCGACTTCGCGTCCATCGACCTGTCCGCCACCATCGACGGCGAGGAGATCGAGGACGCCCACACCACCGGCTACTCGTACGAGATCGGCTCCGGCGGCTCCATCGAAGGCCTCGACGAGGCGCTCGTCGGCATGTCGGCCGGTGAGTCCAAGACCTTCACCTCCAAGCTCGCCGGCGGCGAGCACGCGGGGGAGGAGGCCGAGATCACCGTCACCGCGCAGAGCGTCAAGGTCAAGGAGCTGCCCGACCTCGACGACGATTTCGCCCAGCTGGCCAGCGAGTTCGACACGATCGGTGAGCTGCGGTCCGACCTTCGCAAGCGGCTCGAGCGGCAAAAGCGCATGCAGCAGATCGCGCAGGCCCGCGACAACGCCCTCGAGACCCTGCTCGAGAAGGTCGACTTCCCGCTGCCCGACAGCGTCGTCGAGAGCGAGATCTCCCGCCGTAACGAGCAGCTCGAGCAGCAACTCCAGCAGGTCGGCCTCTCGCGCGAGGACTACCTCAAGTCCGAGAGCAAGACGGCCGAGGAGTTCGACGAGGAAGTATCCGAGGCCGCGCGCCAGGCCGTACGCGGCGGGTTCCTGCTCGACCAGCTCGCGCTCCAGGAGGAGCTCGGCGTCGAGAACGAGGAGCTCAGCGAGTACGTCGTCACGCAGGCCATGCAGATGGGCGTGCAGCCGCAGCAGCTCGCCGAGCACCTGACGGAGTCCGGTCAGCTGCCGTCCCTCGTCTCCGAGGTGCTGCGCAACAAGGCGCTCAACCTCATCGTGGAGCACGTCAAGGTCACCGAGGAGTCGGGTACCGAGCTCGACCTTGAGGCGATCCGCCACGAAATCAGCGGCGAAACCGGCGAGACGGTCGAGGCGACCTCGGACGATACAGACGATGCGGCGGATGACGCCGCGGCTGAGGAGTCGGACGCCGATACCTCCGGCGAGAAGGCCGCGGACAAGTCCGACGCCTGACGGCCGCCCGCCGGTGTACGAACCGGTGTACGAACTCTGGACGAGCTCGGTACGGGCCAGAGCCGCTGTCCGCGGTCCGGCCCGTACGCGTTTGCCGGCGCACGTCTGCTCGGCCGGCGACGACCGCGTCTCGGGCGGCTGCGACCGGGTCTCGGGCGGCGGTGCAGGTACGCCGCGAGCGAAAACGCCGACCTTGCGGCGTAACCGCGCACCAGAGCGCGTTACTGTCCAATCATCGGACTCGATATGACGGAGGAACATCCCCGTGAGCGAGCTTGCGAGCGAGCCAATAAGCAGGGCGGCCACGGCGAGCGTGGCCGACGAGGACGGGCGAGGAGGCCTCGCGAGCCGGTCGCCGCTCCTCGACGAGCCGAAGCCGGTCGTGTCGCGGGTGGCGGAGGCGCCGCTGCTGCCGCTGTCGGACCAGCTGTTCCAGCGGCTGCTCCGCGAGCGCATCATCTTCCTCGGCCAGCAGGTAGACGACGACATCGCCAACCGCATCTGCGCGGAGCTGCTGCTGTTGTCGGCCGAAGACGGCCAGCGTGACATCTACCTGTACATCAACTCGCCCGGCGGCTCGGTGACGGCCGGTATGGCGATCTACGACATCATGCAGTACGTCCCGAACAACGTGGCGACGGTCGGGATGGGGCTGGCCGCGTCGATGGGGCAGTTCCTGTTGTGCGCCGGCACCCCGGGCAAGCGCTACGCCCTGCCGCACGCGCGGATCATGATGCACCAGCCGTCCGGCGGCATCGGGGGCACGGCCTCCGACATCAAGATCCAGGCCGAGCAGATGTTGTACGTCAAGAAGACGCTCGCCGAGCGGATCGCCTTCCACACCGGTCAGGCTCTCGACCAGATCGAGAAGGACTCCGACCGCGACCGCTGGTTCACCGCCGAGGAGGCCAAGGACTACGGCCTCGTCGACCAGGTGGTGCAGAGCGCTACCCAGGTGCCCTCCGAGGGCCCCGTCTCTTGAGGCCAGGACTGAGCGGAGGCACAGACATGACTGACCTGATCCGGCCGAGCATCCAGGTGGGCGACGCGCGCCCGGTGGAGAGCCGGTACATCATCCCGTCCTTCGTGGAGCGGACGACGTACGGGGTCAAGGAGATGAACCCGTACAACAAGCTCTTCGAGGAGCGGATCATCTTCCTCGGGGTGCAGATCGACGACGCGTCGGCCAACGACGTGATGGCGCAGCTGCTGACGCTGGAGTCGATCGACCCCGACCGCGACATCAGCATCTACATCAACTCGCCCGGCGGCTCGTTCACCGCGATGACGGCGATCTACGACACGATGCAGTTCGTCAAGCCCGACATTCAGACGGTGTGCATCGGCCAGGCCGCCTCGGCCGCCGCCGTACTGCTCGGCGCCGGCACGCCGGGCAAGCGCGCCGCGTTGCCGCACTCCCGGATCCTGATCCACCAGCCGGCCACCGAGGGCACGTACGGCCAGTCGAGCGACATCGAGATCCAGGCGCGCGAGATCATGCGGATCCGCGAGCAGCTCGAGGAAATCATCGCGCGACACTCCAACCGGAAGATCGAGCAGGTCCGGGCCGACATCGAGCGCGACAAGATCCTTACGGCTGAGGAGGCCAAGGAGTACGGCCTCGTCGACGACGTCTTCGCAAGCAGGAAGCGGCGAGCCGAGGTAGTGTCGTCCTAAAGGCGGCGGACCGGCCGGCTCCGGCTCACCGTCATACTTCTGAGTGAGGGGCTTACCAAAAGCCTCAGAGACGGTAACGTCGGAGCCAACGTCGAAAGCATCCAAGGTGTACTCAATAGGCGCATCTTGGACGCGCGGCCCCACGAAAAGGAGAGATCTGGGTGGCACGCATCGGCGACGGTGGTGACCTGCTCAAGTGCTCGTTCTGCGGAAAGAGCCAGAAGCAGGTCAAAAAGCTCATCGCGGGCCCTGGCGTGTACATCTGCGACGAGTGCATCGATCTCTGTAACGAGATCATCGAGGAGGAGCTCTCCGAGTCCTCCGACATGAAGTGGGACAACCTGCCCAAGCCGCGGGAGATCTACGAGTTCCTCGACTCCTACGTGATCGGGCAGGAGAAGGCCAAGAAGGCGCTGTCC
Source organism: Streptosporangiaceae bacterium (assembly GCA_036555725.1). Lineage (GTDB taxonomy): Bacteria > Actinomycetota > Actinomycetes > Streptosporangiales > Streptosporangiaceae > CALAED01. The sequence continues at coordinate 4,193 of DATBKU010000093.1, forward strand.
GTCGCGGTCTACAACCACTACAAGCGGATCCAGTCCGGGGACAACAGCAGAGACGACGCGGTCGAGCTGGCCAAGTCGAACATCCTGCTGCTCGGGCCGACCGGGTCCGGCAAGACCTTGCTCGCGCAGACGCTCGCCAAGCTGCTCAACGTGCCGTTCGCCATCGCGGACGCGACGGCCCTGACCGAGGCCGGGTACGTCGGTGAGGATGTCGAGAACATCCTGCTGAAGCTGATCCAGGCCGCGGACTACGACGTCAAGAAGGCCGAGACCGGGATCATCTACATCGATGAGGTCGACAAGATCGCCCGCAAGAGCGAGAATCCGTCGATCACCCGCGATGTCTCGGGCGAGGGCGTCCAGCAGGCCCTGCTGAAGATCCTGGAAGGGACGACGGCGAGTGTGCCGCCCCAGGGTGGCCGCAAACACCCGCACCAGGAGTTCATCCAGATCGACACGACGAACGTGCTGTTCATCTGCGGTGGCGCGTTCGCCGGTCTGGAGAAGATCATCGAGCAGCGGGTCGGCAAGCAGGGCATGGGGTTCGGCGCGGTGCTGCGCTCGAAGGAAGACTTCGACGAGCTGCCCGACGTGTTCTCCGACGTGATGCCGGAGGACCTGCTGAAGTTCGGGATGATCCCGGAGTTCGTCGGCCGGCTTCCGGTGATCACCTCCGTGCACAACCTCGACCGCGAGGCGCTCATCGAGATCCTCACCGAGCCCAAGAACGCGCTGGTGAAGCAGTACCACCGGCTGTTCGAGCTCGACGGGGTCGACCTGGAGTTCACCGACGACGCGCTCGAGGCCATCGCCGACCAGGCGGTGCTGCGCGGCACCGGCGCGCGCGGGCTGCGCGCGATCATGGAGGAGGTCCTCCTGTCGGTGATGTACGAGGTGCCCAGCCGCGCCGACGTGGCCAGGGTCGTCATCACCCGCGAGGCCGTCCTGGAGCACGTCAACCCGACACTCGTGCCGCGCGAGCGCACCAACAAGCGCGAGCCGCGCGAAAAGTCCGCCTAACGCCAACCCAAACGCAGCGAGACGCCCCGGTGGAGCCGAACCACCGGGGCGTACTCATGCCGCATGGCGATCGACTAAGGCTGTCCGGACGCGCCCTTAGGCTGGGGCGGGCCTTCGGCGGCAAGGATGCGGTCGATGAGGGCCGCGACGGCGATCTCGCCCTCGCGGGTGGCCTTCTCGGTGTCGTCGGACTGGGCGATGACGAACCCGATCTCGTTGAGCGAGGCCAGCAGCATGTGCGCGAACGGCGTGACGAGGTGCTCGGGCAGCCGTCCGGCGTCGGCGACGGCCTGCAAGACGTCCTTGACCGGGCCGAGAGAGTATTCGTTCTCCATGTCCCGCCACCGCTGCCAGCCGAAGACCGCGGGGGCGTCGACGAGCAGGATGCGTTGCACCGTAGGGTCGCCGGCGAGCCGGACCCAGGTGCGGGCGCCCGCGTACAAAATGGCCACCGGGTCGCCCAGCCCCTGGATGGCATCGCCGTAGTCGCGCGCGACCTGGATCCCGACCTCTTCGTGGACCGCCTCGAAGAGGCCCTCCTTACCGGAGAAGTGGTGGTAGAGGGCGCCGCGGCTGACCCCGGACTCCTGCAGCACCGCCTCGATCGACGTGTCCTCGTAGCCGCGCTCTGCGAACAGCCGGGTCGCGATGGCTATCAGTTGCTCGCGCGTCGCCCGGCCACGCTCGACCTTCTTGTTCATGGGCCTCATTCATACCGGATATGTTGACGTACCGACTGTCGGTATGCAATGGTCAAAACCGACAGTCGGTACGGAACTTAAGGAGATTGTTGCATGGAATCCCGCACGATCCAGACCCGGTCCGGCGAAATGGCGTACGTCGACGCAGGCCAGGGCCGCGTCGCGCTGTTCCTGCACGGGGTGGCCACCAGCAGCAGCCTGTGGCACGACGTCATCGAGGGGCTCCGGCAAGTCGATGGCGACGAGCGCCGTTGCATCGCCGTCGACCTTCCGCTGCACGGCGGGTCGCCGGCGCGCAAGGACTACACGCTGCCCGCGCTGGCCGAGGCCATCGAGGACTTCTGCGACGCCCTCGACCTGACCGGGATCGACCTGGTCGCCAACGACACCGGCGGCGCGATCGCCCAGGTCTTCGCCGTACGCCACCCGGAGCGGCTGCGCACCTTTACGCTCACCAACTGCGACACGCACGACAACCTGCCGCCGGAGCAGTTCAAGCCCACGATCGAGCTGGCCGAGCGCGGTGAGCTGGCACCGCTCGTGACGGAGGGCGACCCGGTCGAGATCGCACGGGCGAGCCTCGGCGGGGGCTACCAATGGCCCGACGCGCTCACCGACGAGACCATCCGCGCCTTCATCGAGCCGGTCGCCGGCACACCGGAGCGGGCGCGCGAGTTCGAGCGGTTCCTCGTCTCGCTGCGCGCCGCCGACCTCGTCGACATCGAGCCCGGCCTCAAGCAGCTGGACGTGCCGACCCTCGTCGTCTGGGGCACCGCCGACGAGTTCTTCGAGCTCGACTGGGCGTACTGGCTGCGCGACACCATCCCGGGCGTCACCGAGGTAGTGGAGATCGAGGGCGGCAAGCTGTTCTTCCCCCACGAACGCGCCGCCGACCTCATCCCCCATCTGCGCCGCCACTGGGCCGCCCACTAAATGACCGGATGTGATCATGCGATGGCTCCCGAAGGGGGCGGAGCCATCGCATGAACTGTCTCGAGACTGTCGGGGAGCCGTCGCACGTCGTGCAGCAGGGCACGGCGTTTCGCCAGGCTCACGCGGGGAGGGCGGCGAGCTGGCGTTCCAGGCGGGCGATGTCGGCCTCGGCCTGTTCGAGGCGGGAACGCGTCTTGGTGACGACGGCCTCGGGGGCCTTGGCCATGAAGTCCTGGTTGTTCAGCTTCCGCGTGGACTGGTCGACCTCCTTGCGGGCGGCGGCCAGGTCCTTCTCCAGGCGCTTGCGTTCGGCCTCCACGTCGATGACGCCCGCGGTGTCGAGCCGTACCGCGACGCCCTCGACGGGCAACGACGCCGTCGCGGTGAAGCCGCCGGCGGGCGCGGTCAGCCGCAGCAGGGTGCGGATGGCCTCCTCATGGTCGGCCAGCGGCGAGCCGCCGAACTCCAGTACGGCCGGCACCCGCTGGCCCGGCTTGAGGCCCTGGTCGGCACGGAACCGGCGGACCTCGGTGACCAGGCGCTGCAGCGAGGTGATCTCGGCCTCGGCGGCCCGGTCGGTGAGCGACCCCCGCCGTACCGGCCAGTCGGCGGCCACAAGGGATTCGGCACCGGTGAGCGCCGTCCAGAGCTCCTCCGTGACGTACGGCGTGAGCGGGTGCAGCAGCCGGAGCAGTTTGTCGAGCACCTCGCCCAGCACCCGTCGCGTGTCGTCGGCCTCCGGGCCGGCCAGCGGCACCTTGGCGAGCTCGACATACCAGTCGCAGAACTCGTCCCAGGCGAAGTGATAGAGCACCTCGCAGGCCTTGGCGAAGTCGAAGTCCTCGAAGTGCGCGTCGACCTCCGCGATGACCTGTTGCAGCCGCGACAGGATCCACGCGTCGGCAGTGCCGAGCTTGGCCGGCAGATCGCCCCGTACGTGCGCGCCGTTCATGAGCGCGAACCGCGTCGCGTTCCACAGCTTGTTGCAGAAGTTTCTGGAGCCCTGCGCCCACTCCTCGGCGACCGGCACGTCGCCGCCCGGGCTCGCTCCGCGCAGCAGGGTGAACCGTGTCGCGTCGGCGCCGGACCGGTCGATCCAGTCCAGCGGGTCGACCACGTTGCCGAACGACTTGGACATCTTCTTGCCATGCTGGTCGCGGACCATGCCGTGCAGCGCGATGACCTTGAACGGCTCGGTGCCGTCCATGGCGTACAGCCCGAACATCATCATCCGGGCGACCCAGAAGAACAGGATGTCGTAACCGGTGACGAGCACCGAGGTCGGATAGAAGCGCCGTAGGTCCGGCGTGTCGTCCGGCCAGCCCAGTGTCGAGAACGGCCACAGCGCCGAGGAGAACCATGTATCCAGGACATCGGTGTCCTGGGTCCACCCCTCGGGCGGCGTCTCGTCAGGGCCGATACAGACCGTCTCGCCGGATGGGCCGTACCAGACCGGGATGCGGTGGCCCCACCACAGCTGCCGGCTGATGCACCAGTCGTGCATGTTGTCGACCCAGGCGAAGTAGCGCGCGGCCATCTGCGGCGGGTGGATGCGCACCCGGCCGTCCCGTACGGCGTCGCCGGCGGCCTTGGCCAGCGGCGCGACGCGGACGAACCACTGCAGCGAGACGCGCGGCTCGACCACGGTGGCGCAGCGCTGGCAGTGCCCGACGGCATGCTCGTGCGGCCGTACCTCCTTGACGACGCGGCCCTGCTCGCGCAGCGCGGCGACGACGGCCGGCCGCGCCTCGAAGCGATCGAGTCCTTCAAACGGGCCATGAACCGAGATGACGCCGCGCTCGTCCATCACTGTGAGGGATGGCAAGCCGTGCCGCTGTCCGATCTCGAAGTCGATCGGATCGTGCGCCGGAGTCACCTTCACCGCGCCCGTCCCGAAGGAAGGATCCACGTGTTCGTCCGCCACGACCGGGATGCGCCGTCCCGTCAGCGGCAGCTCGATCTGGCGGCCGACGAGATGGCGATACCTGTCGTCATCGGGATGCACGGCGACGGCCGTGTCGCCGAGCATGGTCTCCGCGCGCGTGGTCACCACGACGATGCTGTCGACGCCGGCGCCGTACCGGATGGAGATCAGCTCGCCCTCCAGGTCGGCGTGCTCGACCTCGATGTCCGACAGCGCGGTGAGGCAGCGCGGGCACCAGTTGATGATGCGTTCGGCCCGGTGGATGAGCCCGTCGTCGTACAACCGCTTGAAGATCGTGCGGACGGCGCGGGCCCGCTGGTCGTCCATGGTGAACGCCTCGCGGGACCAGTCGACGCCGTCGCCGAGCCGTTTCATCTGACCGAGGATGCGGCCGCCGGACTCGCCCTTCCACTGCCACACGCGCTCGACGAACGCCTCCCGGCCCAGGTCGTGCCTGGACAGGCCCTCCTTGGCCAGCTCGCGCTCGACGACGTTCTGGGTGGCGATCCCGGCATGGTCCATGCCCGGCAGCCAGAGCGTCTCGGCGCCCTGCATGCGGCGGCGCCGGGTCAGCGCGTCCTGGATCGAGTGATCCAGCGCGTGTCCCATATGCAACGATCCGGTCACATTTGGCGGCGGGATCACAATCGAGAAGTGCGGGCGGGCAGGGTGGCGGGTTGGGTCCGCCGCGAACAGGCCGGAGGATATCCAGCGTTCGTAGAGTCTGCCTTCAACATCCGCAGGCGTGTAGTGCGTGGGCAGCTCGCCGCGCTCGATGGACTCGGTCACGGGGGCAGAGTCTACGGAGGAAGTACGGCAGTTGACGCATCCGGGCGGAGATCGATCCCCGATCGCGGCGGCTGCGGCGGAACCAATGGGGGAGAATTGCTCTCCAACAGCCTGACGGCTAAATGCAGCGAACCAAACGAAGGCGGCCGGAGTTCCGGCGACGCTGAGGAGAAACAATGAGCGGTTGGAACCCGCCGCCGGGCGGCTCGGGAGACTCGCCGTATGGCGGTAGCCCGGACTACGGGCAGCAGCCCGGCTATGGACAGCAGGGCGGGTACGGGGACCAGGGCGGTTACGGCCAGGGCGGCCAAGGCGGCTATGGCCAGGGCGGTCAAGGCGGGTACGGCGACCAGGGCGGCTACGGCCAAGGTGGCCAAGGCGGGTACGGCGACCAGGGCGGCTACGGCCAAGGTGGCCAGGGCGGCTACGGCGGGCAGCAGCCGTACGGCGGCGGTCAGCCAGGCTACGGCCAGGGCGGTCAAGGCGGCTACGGTCAAAGCGGCCAGGGCGGCTATGGCCAGCAATCCGGGTACGGCCAGCAGGGCGGGTACGGGCAGCCGACGCAGCCGGGTTATGGCCAGCAGCAAAGCTACGGCCAGCAGTACGGGCAGCCCACGACCTACGGCTCACCGCCGAACAAGTCCAACACCGGCCTCATCCTCGGCATCGTGGGCGGCGCGATCGCCGTCGTGATCATTCTGGTGGTCGTCGTGGTTGCCATGTCCGGAGGCGGCGGCGTCGGCGGCAAGAAGCACGACGTGGTGGCTGCGGCGAGTGCGGGCGGCTGGCAGCGCGACCCGGCCGGCGAGAGCCGGTTCGGCACTAACATCAACACCCAGAAGAACTCCCTCGAGTCCGCGACCGGCGGCAAGCTCGACAAGGTCGTGTCCGCGTTCTACAAGGACCCGGGTGGCTCCTCGAGCAGCCTGCTGCCGGCCGGTGTGATCTTCATCGGCGGCACGGGGCCGCTGGGCGACCCGGACAAGTTCGTGTCGAGCTTCCGGAGCGCGGCGTCGTCCTCGGGCACCGTCACCGAGGTGGATCCGGGCGCCGGCGGCGGCCGCGGCGTCTGCGCCGAGGCCAGTGCCGCCAGCCAGACCATCGCGTTCTGTGCGTGGGCGACCAACGACTCCTTCGGCGAGATCGTGTCGACGTCGCCCGGCAAGTCGGCCTCCGATGTGGCCGACCTGATGCGCAAGATGCGTCCGGACCTCGAGCACGAGAAGTAAGCCAACAGCAATCACCGCTTAACCCAGGTCACCATCGAGGCGCTGAGGGGCGTGATGACCGACGTCGGCCCGCTTCGTCCCGGCGATCCCGAACGCCTGGGCATGTACCGGCTCACTGGCCGCCTCGGCGAAGGCGGCCAGGGGAGCGTCTTTCTGGGCGAGAGCGCGGCGGGTGAGCGGGTCGCCGTCAAGATCCTGCACACCTGGCTGCTCGGCGATGCCAGGGCCCGTGCGCGCTTCGCCCGCGAGATCGACCACGCCAAGCGGATCATGCCCTTCTGTACGGCACGGGTCCTCGACGCCGACGCCGAGGGCGACCTGCCGTACATCGTCAGCGAGTTCATCGACGGCCCATCGCTGAACGAGGTGCTGCGCCGCGACGGACGGCGGACCGGAGTCGCCCTCGACCGGCTGGCGATCGGCACCATCACGGCGCTTACCGCGATCCACGAGGCGGGCATCGTCCATCGCGACTTCAAGCCGGGCAACGTCATCATCGCGCCGGACGGGCCGCGGGTGATCGACTTCGGCATCGCGCGGGCGCTGAACACGACGGGCACGCTCACGAACGCTTCGCTGGGCACGCCCTCGTATATGTCGCCCGAACAGTTCTCCGGCAACGACGTCGGCCCGCCGACCGACGTCTTCGCCTGGGGCTGCACGATGGCGTTCGCCGCCAACGGCCGTCCGCCGCACGGCGACGACTCGATCCCCGCGATCATGAACAGGGTCGTCAACCAGCCGCCCGACCTCGGCGAACTGTCCGGCCCGCTGCGCGACATCGTGGCCCAGTGCCTGGCCAAGGACCCGTTGGTCCGCCCCACGGCGCGGCAGATCCTGCTGCGCCTCCTCGGCGGCGCGGACGTCCCGGCGGCGCCCGTGGCCGCCGCCGGGCAGAACCTCCTCACCCAGGGCGTCCAGGCGGCCACGCCCGCGACACCTCCGGCGCCCGCGGCCCCGCTCTACGCCACAACTCCGCCGCCGTTCCCGCAGCCCCCGGTGCCGCCGCCCCCGTACCCGGCCCCGCAGCAGACACCCGCCGCCTCGTACGGACAGCAGCCGTACAGTCAGCCGTACACAGTTCCGACGCCGCAGCGGCGGACGCCCAACGTCGGCCTGATCGTCGCCGGTGGCGGCGGTGCCGCGCTGCTCCTCGTTCTCGTCGTGGTCGTCGTGGTGCTGGCGAACGGGCGCGACAATCCGCCCACGCCGACGAACTCGCCCACCAGCACCTACTCCAGCCCGCCCACGACCCCGGTCAGCAGGTCGCACGACGTGGTCGCCGCCCAGACGGCCGGCGGGTGGCGGCGCGACGCCGCCGGAGAGAGCCACTTCGCCTCGACCATCGACTCGCAGAAGACCACGTTGCGCAACTCGACCGGCAACCGGCTCACCAAGGTCGTCTCCGGGTTCTACAAGGATCCCAACGGATCGTCCAGCGCCTCACAGCCCGCCGGGGTCATCTTCCTCGGCGGCACCGGCCCGATCGGCGATCCCGATCTGTTCGTGTCGAGCTTCAAAGGCGCGGCGTCCCAGTCCGGGAAGGTCACCGAGGTCGATCCGGGCGCCGGCGGCGGCCGCGGCGTGTGCGCCCAGGTCGGCTCCGGCACGGTGGCAGTCGCCTTCTGCGCGTGGGCGACCAACGACTCCTTCGGCGAGATCGTGTCAACGGCCCCCGGCCGCTCCTCGAGCGAAGTCGCCCAGCTCATGCGCACTATGCGCCCCGACCTGGAGTACGCCACCTAGCTCGCCAGGCAGATCGCGAAAACGGCTTCGGATAGCGCACGCTCGCCGGGTGTCGCGAAAAGCGTCGCCTCATAACTGGGGCACTCGCGCGATCGACAGCCAGACGGCCGTACAGATCATCGGCAACGAGGCATCAGGACATAGCCGGGGGCGTGCGCGACGCAGCCTGGGCGCCTATACACGCACCGCCGACCACTACGGCCCAGCGGTTGGCGTCACCCCACACCGGCCTGCCGAGTGCACAACCTGGCGGGTGTGCAGCGCGATAGCGAAGGCAGGCGCGGCGGAGCCCTGCGTTAAAAGGGCGGGGGCTCATCGGGCGCGCCGCGGTCTCCCGTCGGTCCGGGTGTGGGCACGGCTTGTGGCTCCCGCCAGGTCGGCTCGTCGTCGTCCGAGTCGTCGTCTAATCCGTGAGGGGGTGGCCTGCGGTGAAGCGTGGGCGGGTGCCGTGGAATGGGGTCGGGCAGTGGCTCGATGATCAATGGCGGGCGAACCCGGTAGTGCATGCCAAGTCTGCTGGTCCAGGTGAATTGGCCGGGCGTGGGCTGACTGACCCGCCACCCGCCCTCATGCCGGAGCCGGTGATCGTGGCGGCATGCCGACCCGATGTTGTCGTCGGTGGTCGGCCCGCCGTGCCCCCATTCCCGGGTGTGGTCGCCATCAGTGCAGTTGGCGGGGACACGGCAGCCGGGATAGGTACAAGTACGGTCGCGAATCTGGGTGCGCCGCCGCAACGGCACACCGGGGCTGCGACCGTCGCGCCTGCGTTCGTCACGGTCATGGTCACGCCTGCGTTCGCTCCAGTCACCATCGCCGCAGGAGCCCGACTCGTCGCCGGCGCCGTGCCCGTGGCGCCGATCGTATTGGCCCTGCTGGTGATTGGGCTGATGGCCGGCCTGATTGGCCAGGTCGGCGATTAGTTTGGCCCAGTTGGGGAGTCGTGCGGGGCGGGCAGCGAGGCATCCGAGGTCGGCCAGGGTGATTTGCAGCTCGACCACGCCGCCGCGGCAGGGTGCGTCGGCTCGGGCGGGAAACCCGGCCGGACGCACACGGGTGATGCCCTCAAATAGCAGGTGGCCGTCATCGTTGGTGATGGCGAATCGCCACTCGGCGGCGGTCTGGTCGGCGACGAGTCGGCGGGCGGTCTCGGCGTCGACGAACCCCCACCCGGCGATCTCCGCTGGATGGTCGTTGAGGCCGAGCAGCGTGGTGATCTCGGTGCGGACTTCTACGCCCGCTCGCCGCCCCGACGGGGGTGTGGGTGCAGTGCCGGCACGGGTGTCGTCCGCGGCGGGGGTGGGGGTGAGCTGGGTACTGCTGTGGGCGGGGGCTCGCCGGTGTTCATCGTGGTTGCGCTTGGTCTGGGACGAACCGACGTGGGATTGGGATCCGCGTGGATCGGTGGGCTTGGCTTGCCGATCGGTGTCGGTGCGCTCGTTGGCAGCCGTCAGCATGTGGGCGACGATGTCGCGCTCAGACCACCCGATGTAGGAGCCGTCGAGTAGGCCGATGTACAAATCGGCTCGGATATGGTCGATCGGGCGACCGTCGCCGGAACGCTTGATCGTGCGTGCCACCGCGTCGATGTGGGCGCATGCGGCTGCGGCCTGGTCGGCGGGCAGGTTGTAGCCGGACAGAGTGCCGGTGCCGTCTTCGTTGCGGTAGCCGACGACCTTGCGGTCTCGTACCGCCTCCTCGTACCGCTTTCTGGCCCACTCCGGATCGATGGCGATCGCCATCTTCTTGATGCGCTCACACAGCTGCCCGGTGGTAAGCCGCGGCGCCTCGGGCAGCAGCCGGTCGCAGATTTGATGGGCCTGTTGATCGGTCAGCCCGCCGGTCCATTCCGAAAAGACTCTTGTCCTTGGCATGTCGATATGCCCGGCGTCCAACGCGGCGAATACCTGGGGGAGCCTGCTCGTCAGATCCCATGCCAATGACAATTGCGTGTCGGCGGCAGACCGCGTCCAGGAAAGCGCGGCGCGTATCTCATCGGCGGACCACTCGTCCGGGACGGCCATGCGGGGCAGCGCAGCGTCAGGGCCGACCGCGCACAGCGCGACCTCGACCATCGCCGCCATCTGCCGGGCCTGCTCGTGGCTGGCCTGCCGGTGCTGGGCGCGCAACACCTCGACACAGTCGAGCCCGCCCAGGCGGGATAGGTCGATCGTGGCCAGGACGGCGGCCAACCCCGGCCCGGGCGGCATGTCCGCCAGGCCTTCCGGAATCGCCTGCCGCGTCCTTTCCATGACACCAAGATTACGAGGCGCCACCGACAAAACGGCGGCCGCGAAGGCCCGCTGAAAAGGAATTCCGTAAGAAATTGAAGGCCAGCAATCGGGCTAATTGTCCAGATATGTCGCGCTAATTCCCGGGTTACAGGTCGGTTGTGGCTCAGCGTCCTGGCGGACGATCACCGCGTACGAGTGGAGATCACCGGCGATGGCGGCGCGGACACCATCCCGCCCATGGCCTCGGGTGTCCTCGACGAGCACGGCACGGGCCTCGTGATCGTACGCGGGCTTTCCGATCGCTGCGGCTCGTCCCAGGACCAGCGTGGTCGTACGGCCGCGTGCTTTCAGATCGACGGCCGGTGAAGAGTCTCGTCCGGCGGAAGGAAGAGCCGGTCGGTGTCGGCGCCCACCAGGTCGAGGATGCGGGCGATGAAGTAGCCGGTGCCGAGCGCGACCAGCCGCGGCCCCCGCGCCGCCAGGAACTCCCGGTCGACGTCGCCGATGTCCAGCACCTCCCAGCCCGGCGGCAGCGCATGAGTGAACCGCAGGCGCGCGTCGCCGGTCAGTCGTACAAACGTAACGGGCACTGCGGCGAGCTCGGCGATCGCTCCGGCCAGGTCCTTGTGGTCGGGAAGACAGAGCAGGACGCGGTCGATCTCGGTCCAGTGGCGGGACACCTCGGCCAGCGCGGCGGCGATCCCGGCCCGGTTGATGGCGGCATCGGCGAAGATCCGGCTGGTGGTGCCCGGTACGTCGTGCCAGGACCCACGACCCGGTACGGCCACGGAGGCCAGCACGCCGGACAGCCGTCCATCGGGCGGAGCCTGCCGGCCGATGGCGTCGAGCAGCCGCCGGGCCGCGACGCAGCCGAGCTCGGCGTTCGACCGGCCCAGCCCGGGCGGCAGCAGGTGGGCCGGCAGGCCACTGGTGCCGGGCTCGACCACCTCCACACCGACCGGCCCGTCCGTACCGGCGCCGACCCTGGCCTGGATCACCGCCTCGACCTGCGAGTCCTGCGGCGCCGACAGCACAGCTCGGGTGATCGGTGCAACCACGCCCGCCTTATCGGTGGCGATTTCGGCGGGCGTGTCGCCCAGCACCCCGAGATGTTCGCCGAAGACCGGAGTAATCGCCACGACGGTGGGCGGAAATAGACTGACCTCGTCCGACGCGCCGCCCATACCCGCCTCGAGCACGATGACGTCCGCATCGACGACCTTCGCGTACAGCACCCCGGCAATGAGGAACAGCCCGCTCGGCGACAGGTAGCCACCGGCGAGCCCGGCCTCGCCGCCCGTAGGGCCGTCATCCTTGCGGGGTGGGCTGCCAGTGGACGGGCGGTGGGGGAGGGTTCGGCGGCCGGCGTCGAGCCGTTCGGCCAGGGAGGCGAGGTCGCGCTCGCTGACGGCTTGGCCGTCGAGGCGGATGCGATCCCGGGGACCGCGCAGGTCCGGGCTGGTTACCATGACGACCTGGAGGCCGGCGGCGACGAGGTAGGCGGAGGCGTACGTCGCGGCTGTGCCCTTGCCTTTGGATCCGACCACGGTGAGGACCGGGCGGCCCGGATCTTCGAAGCCCAGCGCCGTGACCAGCAGCCGGGCCCGGTCGAGGCTGCGGGTTTCGCCAGGTGCGCGCCCGTCCCACTCAGCCCAGAACACCGTCCAGGAGCCCTCAGCCGCCATCAGACGATCGAGCCTACCCGGCCCTTCAGTAGGCTGCGGGACGTAGCAGGCGAGCATGGAGCGAACCCCGATCGAGTGAGCGGAGCGGTCGGCGCGCCGTTCGCGACGCGTACGAGGAGGGTGAGCGACCCATGAGCAGGTGCAGGGGACAGTGAGCGACTACAGGGCAACCGTCAGCGCGATCAGGTCACGCGGCGTCGAGTGGGACATCGACCCGACGGTCGAGCGTATTCGCGACCTGATGGACCTGCTGAGCGCGCCGCAGCGGGCGTACCCGGTCATCCACGTGGCGGGCACCAACGGCAAGTCGACCACGGCCCGGCTGATCGACGCCCTGCTGCGCGAACGGGGACTCCGCGTCGGCCGCTACACGAGCCCCGAGATGACCACGATGCGCGAGCGGATCGCCGTCGACGGCGCGCCGATCAGCCAGGAGGTCTTCGTCGAGACGTACGAGGACATCCTGCCGTACGTCCAGATGATCGACGAGAAGCACGGCGTCAAGCTGTCGTTCTTCGAGGTGCTGACCGCGATGGGGTTCGCGGCGTTCGCCGACGCGCCGGTGGACGTGGCGGTCGTCGAGGTCGGCATGGGCGGCACCTGGGACGCCACCAACGTCGCCGACGGAGTGGTGGCGGTGGTGACGCCGATCGGTCTCGACCACACCAGGTATCTCGGCGACACGATCGAGGAGATCGCCGAGGAGAAGGCCGGGATCATCAAGCCGGGCGCGATCGCGATCCTGGCGCAGCAGCCGCTGGCCGCCGCCGAGGTGCTGCTCAGGAAGATCGCGGAAGTGCATGCCACGGTCGCCCGCGAGGGCATCGAGTTCGGCGTGGTGCACCGCGACGTGGCCGTGGGCGGGCAGCTGCTGCGGCTGCAGGGCCTGCACGCGGTGTACGACGAGGTCTTCCTGCCCATGTTCGGCGATCACCAGGCCGGCAACGCGGCCTGCGCGCTGGCCGCGGTCGAGGCGTTCGCCACCGGCGCCGCCACCGCCGGGGAGCCCGACCTCGACGCCGTGACGCGCGGGTCGGTGGCCGAGGCCGAGTTCGAGGGGACGGCCGACCAGCTCGATCCGGCTCTCGTACGAGCCGGGTTCGCCCGGGCGACGTCCCCGGGACGGCTGGAGGTCGTCCGCACCGGCCCGACCATACTGGTCGACGCGGCGCACAACCCGGCGGGCATGGCGGCGGCCGTGGAGACGGTCACCGACTCGTTCGGTTTCACCCGGCTGGTCGGGGTCGTCGCGATCGCTCAGGACAAGGACGTGGCCGGGATCCTGGACCAGCTCGAGCCCGTGCTGGCCGAGCTCATCGTCACCCGCAACTCCTCGCCGCGCTCGCTGCCACCCCAGGAGCTCGCCGAGATCGCCGAGGGAGTCTTCGGCGCGGAGCGCGTGCACGTCGCCGAGCGCATGGACGACGCCATCGACCGGGCGATCGCGCTGGCCGAGGAGACGGGGGAGTACCAGGGCGCCGGGGTGCTGATCACCGGCTCGGTGCGGACGGCCGGAGACGCCCGGACCCTACTTCGGGCGGGCAACGCATGAGACGCCTCTGCGCCACGGTGCTGGCCTGCGAGGCCATCGTCATCGCGCTGGCCATCCCGGTCGCCATCTCGATCGCGCACGCCGACGGCGCCCAGGCCGGTCTCGTCGGCGGCGGGCTCGCGCTTTGCTGCCTGCTGCTGGCCGGATTGCTGCGCTACCGGTGGGCCTATATCGCCGGGACCGTTCTCCAGGTTGCGGTATTCGCCACCGGAATCGTGGTTTCCACCATGTTCTTCCTCGGCGCCGTATTTGGCGCGCTGTGGGGAACGGCCATTTGGCTCGGACGCCGTACGGAGCGCGCTCAGGCAGGCTAATCTCCCGAAGAAAAGAAAATCCTTTCGTCCGCCAATTCTCGCCATTCCCAACCAATTCCGCAAATCGGACCTTTGGCAATTATGGTGCGGCGAATCCCAAACCTCCGGGAGAAGGCTGTGTCCACTCCTTCGCCGTCGTCGACTCCTTCGACATCGTCCACACCCTCCCCGTCGCCCACATCGTCGACGTCGTCCGCACCTTCGACGTCGGTCCCCGCCGCGTCAGCGGTCCCCGCCGGGTCATCGGTCTCCGGGGCGCAATCGGCCCCGCCCCCGGTCCGTACGGTCCGGCCCTCGTGGTGGAGCCGGCTGGCCGCCCTCCTTGTCGTGGTCACGTCCGTACCGGCCGCCGCGCTCGTCGTGCCCAACACGATGTCGTACGTGGTCGCGCAGGCGGTCCGCGACCTCGGCCTGCCCTCCGCGCAGTCGGCCGGCCTGGTGCGCGCCAACGGCCTCGCACTGCCCGCCCTGCTGCTCGCCGTGCCGCTGGCCGCCGTGCTCGCGCGCCGCTTCTCCGCGTCCCTGGTGCTGATCGGCGGCCTGGGCGTGGTGCTGGGCGGGGAGTTCGCCGCCCAGCTTGTCGGCACGGTCCACGTGGTCGGCGCGGTGCCGCTCGTCGGCGCCGTACGGGTCGTCGAGGGCCTCGGCGCCGGCGCCGTACTGCCCGCCGCGCTGGTCGTGGCATGGCGGCACGACGGGCCGGGCGGGCGCGTCCTCGCCGCCGTCTGGGCCGGGGCGCTCTCCGCGTCGCTCGTCGTGGCCATGCCGCTCGCGCTGTACGGGATGCCCGCGGCGGGCGGTCAAGGGGGGTTCCCCGGCATCCTTCCGCTCGGTCAGGTCGCCGGGCAGTGGCGGGCGGCGCTCCAGCCGTACCCGTGGCTCACCCTGATCGCGCTGGCCGCCGCCGCGCTGTGCAGCCTGCTGCGCAGCCCGGCCGGCACCCCCGCGATGCGGCACACCGAGCGCACCCAGCTGCTCCTGCCCGTCGTCCCGGGCGTCGGGTTCGCCTTCCTCGCCGTCGTGACCACATACGGCTGGTCGTCCGGCGCGCAGCTGATCGTCGCCGGGCTCGGGCTGGCCGGGCTGCTCGGCCTCGCGATCGTCGGGTCCAAGGACGCGACCGCCGGAACCCCGCTCGGCTTCGCCGTCGTCATGCTCACCGCCGGGCTGCTCGGCATGCCAGTGGCCGCGCCGCTGGCCGGGCTGATCAGCACGTACCTCGGCCCGCACGGCGTGCCGCTCCTGCCGTTCGGCGGGGCGGCGGCGGCCGCGCTGGCCGGCGCCCTGGTGGCGTCCCGGCTCAGTACGGTGGCGGCGCGGACGGCCATCCTCACCGGCCACGGCCTCGCCGTCGTGGCCGTCCTGGTGCTGCTCGCGACCGACACGATGGCGGGCAGGTCCGCGCAGCAGTGGCCGGTGCTGGCCCCGCTGGTGCTGCTCGGCGCCGGGCTCGGCCTGGCGCTCGCGGCGGCGCTGCGCGCGGCCGGTATCGCCTCGGCGCTGTTCGGGCTCACGCTGTGTTTCCCGGCCGTGCTGTGCGGCTACCTGGTGGTCGGCCCGCTGCAGATACACAAGCTCAGCGCCGCGATCGCGGCGGGCGGCCGGCCCGCTGACGTCGTCTACGCGCTGACCGCGGCGTTCCGCGTCTGGCTCATCGTGGCCGGCGTCATCACGGTGCTGCTGGCGGGCGCGGTCGCCGTCGCCGGACGCCGCCGCACCACCACGGCCCCCGATACCGTCGGCGACGAGGCGGCGGCCGGGTAGACCTGTAGTGGCCCGGGCAAGCCCACGCCGGCCCGGGTAAGCTTCGCCCGCATCCACAAGCGGCTTGAAGCAAGAGGAGATATTCGTGTCCGAGCGCACTCTTGTCCTGATCAAACCCGACGGCGTCCGCCGCGGTCTGGTCGGCGACGTCATCGCGCGCATCGAGCGCAAGGGCCTGCGAATCGTCGCGATGAACCTGCGTACGCTGGCGCGCGAGACGGCCGAGGCCCATTACGACGAGCACCGCGCCAAGCCGTTCTTCGGCAGTCTCGTCGAGTTCATCACGGGCGGGCCGCTCGTCGCGATGGTGGTCGAGGGCCCGCGGGCGGTCGAGGCCTTCCGGGCGCTGGCCGGCGCCACCGACCCGGTCGCCGCGACGCCTGGCACCATCCGTGGCGACCACGCGTTGGAGATCCAAGAGAACATCGTGCACGGCTCCGACTCGACCTACTCCGCGGAACGGGAGATCAAGCTGTTCTTCCCGGACCTCTTCTAGGAGCCTGTGGACGGCAGACTTCTACAAGAGCCGGAGAAGAATTTTCAACAACCGTACGGACATGAAGACAAGGACCGTACGACGGCAAAGATGAAGCGCACAGACGCGCGGGCCGGGGGCTCCGGCCCGCGCGTCGTTTTTGCATGTAAGTTGCCAGGCCATGGGCCCGTTTTCGGACAACTTACGCAGCCCCGGCGACTATCTAACCTGCGCTATCGCGTTACGATGGACAAGCCTCTCTGTACGCCCGCCGCACCGGGAAGGGCCTCATTTCTTCATGGGTAACAAGCTGTCGTTCCTCGGCCGCGACATGGCGGTCGATCTGGGTACGGCGAACACCTTGGTGTACGTGCGCGGTCGCGGCATCGTCCTCAACGAGCCCTCCGTGGTGGCGATCAACACCAACACCGGCAAGATCGTCGCCGTCGGTATCGAGGCCAAGCGGATGATCGGCCGCACGCCGGGCAACATCGTCGCCGTTCGACCGCTCAAGGACGGTGTCATCGCCGACTTCGATGTCACCGAGCGGATGCTCCGCTACTTCATCCAGAAGGTCCACAAACGACGGCATTTCGCGAAACCCCGGATCGTGGTGGCGGTTCCGAGCGGCATCACGGGCGTCGAGCAGCGCGCCGTCAAAGAGGCCGGCTACCAGGCCGGGGCGCGCCGCGTCTACATCATCGAAGAGCCCATGGCCGCCGCGATCGGCGCCGGCCTGCCAGTGCACGAGCCCACCGGCAACATGGTCGTCGACATCGGCGGCGGCACCACCGAGGTGGCGATCATCTCCCTCGGCGGCATCGTCACGAGCCAGTCGGTACGGGTCGGCGGCGACGAGCTCGACCAGTCGATCATCTCCTACTCCAAGAAGGAGTACTCCCTCATGCTGGGGGAGCGCACCTCGGAAGAGATCAAGATGGCCATCGGCTCGGCCTACCCCTTCACCGACGAGCCGCACGCGGAGATCCGCGGTCGCGACCTGGTGAGCGGCCTGCCGAAGACGATCATCATCTCGGCCGAAGAGGTGCGGCGCGCGATCGAGGAGCCGGTCAACGCCATCGTCGACGCCGTCAAGACAACACTCGACAAGTGTCCGCCGGAGCTGTCCGGCGACGTCATGGACCGTGGGGTCGCGCTCACCGGGGGCGGGGCGCTGTTGAAGAACCTCGACGAGCGGCTGCGCGAGGAGACCGGCATGCCGATCCATCTCGTCGACAACCCGCTCGACTCGGTCGTGCTGGGCACGGGCAAATGCGTCGAGGATTTCGAATCTCTACGGCAGGTCCTCGTACCCGAACCGCGACGCTGACTTCCCGGAGGTAGGCGGGTGAACGACACCCGACGGACCCGGATGGTCCTCGGCGTGCTGCTGCTCGTCGCGATCATGCTCATCACGATCGACTATCGCGGCGGCGACAACTCGCCGCTGCGCGGCCTGCGGGGGCTGGGCTCGGCCGTGTTCGGCCCGATCGAGAATGTCGCGGCCTCGGTGGTGCATCCGATCGGCGACACGATCGGCGCCCTCGCCGACGCGCCCGGAGCGCAACGGCGCGCGGACCGCGTCGAGAAGGAGAACCAAAGGCTGCGCGAGCAACTGCGCGCGGCCCAGCTCGACCGGGACCGGGCCGGTCAGCTCGACCGGCTGCTCGGCGCCGCCGGGCTCGGCGGCTACAAGGTGGTCGCGGCCCGGGTGATCTCCGCCGGGCAGGGCTTCGAAGACACGGTCACCCTCGACGTCGGCAGCTCCAGCGGCGTCCGCCGGGACATGACCGTGATGACCGGCGACGGTCTCGTCGGCCGGATCAGCCAGGTCGGCCCGTCCACGTCGACCGTGCTGCTCGCGACCGACGCCGCCTCGTCGATCGGCGGGCGCCTGGAGGCCTCCAAAGAGATCGGCATCGTGCAGGGCACCGGACGGCGGCGGGTCGGTGTCGACGGCACTCCGCTCGGCTTCCAGCTGCTCGACTCCAGCGCGCCGCTGCAGCCGGGTCAGCGTGTGGTGACGTTCGGCTCGCAGGGCGACCGCCCGTACGTGCCCGGCGTGCCGATCGGTGTGGTGCAGCGCGTGGAGCAGACGCCGGGCTCGCTCACCCGTACGGCCTTCCTCACGCCGTTCGTGCACTTCAGCCGGCTCGACGTGGTCGGCGTCGTGGTGGGGCCGCCCAAGTCCGACCCGCATGACGCCGTGCTGCCGCCCAGGCCCACGCCGCCCCAGACGCCGACCCCCAGCCCCACGGCGACCACCCCCTCTGCGACGCCGACGGCGACGCCGACCCGGCGCCCTGGGAGGTGACATGTCGCGCAACCTGCTGGCCGTCCTGATCACCGTGCTGGCCCTCGTCCTCCAGGTGGCGGTGGCCAATCGGCTGCCGCTGCCCGGCGCGGTCACCCCCGACCTCGTGCTGCTCACCGTGGTGGCGCTGGCGCTGACGAACGGGTCTCTGCTCGGCATGACGGTCGGGTTCGGCGCCGGACTGGCCACCGACATCGTGCCGCCCGCCGACCATACGATCGGGCGGTACGCCCTGGTGTACTGCCTGATCGGCTACTTCGCCGGGCTCCTCGCCGGCGAGATGGACCGGTCGGCGATCGGGCCGTTCCTGGCCGTCGGCGCCGGCGCGCTGGCCGGCACGGTGCTGTACGCAGGGGTGGGCGTGCTGCTCGACGATCCCCGGGCCACCTGGCCGATCATCTCCCACATCGTACCGCTCGCCGTCCTGTACGACGTGCTGGCCAGCCCGTTCGTGCTGTGGGCCGTGCTGCGGCTCACCCGGCGCGCCGACGGCAGGCGCGTCTACGACCGCAACGCCCTCGAGCCCACCCGCTATCGAGCCATGTCGCGGGAGCGGGTATGACACGCGCTCGTGCGGCGAGTCCGGCGAGCGGAGTGCGCCATGAAGGCGCGCCCGCGCGGCGAGCACTGCGAGCGGAGCGCGCCATGAACGCGCGCTCGCGCGGCGAGCCCGGCGAGCGGAGCGCGCCATGAATTCCCGCTCCCACTTTCGGCTGCTGGTGCTGCACGTGCTGGTGGCCTCGCTGCTCGTGTCGCTGGCCGGACGGCTGTGGTACCTGCAGGTGCTCAACGGCTCCCAGTACGACCGGGTGGCCGCCGAGAACCGCACCCGCGACATCGTGGTCCCGGCCGTACGGGGGCAGATCCTCGACGACGTCGGCCGTCCCCTGGTACGGAACCGGACCGCGCTGGTGGTGTCGGTCGACCGTACGGTCCTGTCCCGGCAACACGACGGCGGCACGGCCGTCCTCGGGCGGCTGGCCAAGGTGCTCGGCACCAAGCCGGACAAGCTCGCCGAGAAGGTACGGCTGTGCGGGCCCGGCATCCAGCGGCCGTGCTGGCCGGGATCGCCGTACCAGCCGATCCCCGTCGACGACCGCGTCACCGCCAAGAAGGCCCTGCAGATCATGGAACGGCATGAGGACTTCCCCGGCGTGACCGCCCAGGTCCAGGCCGTACGGCAGTTTCCGCGACCGGATGGCGCGGGCGCGGCGCAGACCCTGGGATACCTCCAGCCGATCACGCAGGAGGAGCTCGACAAGCGCAAGGGCCTCAAGGTGACCGGCTTCAGCGGCGTCGACCTCATCGGCCGCGACGGGCTCGAGGGCGAGTACGACACCGACCTGCGCGGCACCCCCGGCGTGCGCACCGTCATGGTCGACAGCCAGGGCCGGGTCACCGGCACCGCCCATGAGCAGCCGGCCGCCGCCGGCGACAACCTCGTCACCAGCATCGACGCGGGTGTGCAGGCCACCGTGGAAAAGGCGCTCGACAACGCGGTCAAGCGGGCGCACCAGCTCGGCAACAAGGGCGACTCGGCGGCGGGCGTGGTGATGGACGTGCGGACGGGCCGGGTGGTCGCGCTGGCCAGCTACCCCACGTACAACCCGAGCATCTGGGCCGGCGGGGTCACCCAGAAGCAGTACGACGAGCTGCTCGGCACCAGCCAGGGGCAGCCGCTGATCTCCAGGGCCGTGCAGGGTCAGTTCGCGCCCGGCTCGACGTTCAAGATCTCGTCCGTGGCGGCGGCGGTGGAGGCGGGCAACAGCCTGGCCGGCACCTATGACTGCCCCGGGTCTTACGAGGTCGGCAACCGGTCGTTCCGCAACTTCGAGGGCGAGGCGCGCGGGCCGATGAACCTGCACGAGGGGCTCGTCGTCTCGTGCGACACGATCTTCTACAGGTTCGCCTACGACGAGTGGCTGCATGACGGCGGCGTCCATCCGGTCAAGAAGCCCAAGGACCCCATGGTGAAGATGGCGCGGTCCTACGGCTTCGGCAAGCCCACGGGCATCGACCTGCCCAATGAGTCCGCCGGCCGCATCCCGGACCGTGGCTGGAAGAAGGACTACTGGGAGGCCACCAGGAAGTCCGACTGCAAGCACGCCAAGACCGGCTACCCCGGGATGGACCCGGCCCGGGCCGCCTACCTCAAGGCGATCGCCGCGGAGAACTGTACCGACGGCTATGTGTGGCGCGCCGGTGACGCCGCCAACTTCGCCGTGGGACAGGGCGACGTGCTGGTCACGCCGCTGCAGCTGACCAGGGCGTACGCGGCGCTGGCCAACGGCGGCACGCTGTGGCAACCGCGCCTGGCACGAGCGGTCGTGTCGCCGGACGGCCGGGTGATCCGCTCGATCAACCCGGTCAAGGCCGGCAAACTCCCGGTCAGCAAGCGGATCCTGTCCTACGTCCGGAACTCCCTCGCCGACGTGCCGAAGAGCGGTACGGCGGCCGGCGCGTTCTCCGGCTGGGACTTCGACAAGCTCGCGGTGGCGGGCAAGACGGGCACCGCCGAGGTCTACGGCAAGAAGGACACCTCGTGGTTCGCCTCGTTCGCCCCGGCCAAGAACCCGCGGTACGCGGTCGTGGTGATGGTCTCGCAGGCCGGTCAGGGCGCGCAGGTGGCGGCCCCGGCCGTACGGGAGATCTACGAGGGGATCTACGGCTTGGGCAAGGACAATAAGCCGCCACTGCTGCCGGACGGCACGCCGCCAGGCAAGCTGCCCAAGATCGCCCCTGACGGCTCGGTTACTCCGCCCAAGGGCTACGGATGATCGAGGGCTACGGGTTCCGCAGGACGTGGGCGCGACGGATGATGGCCCGCGAGTCGCCGCTGCGCCGGCTCGACTGGCCGCTGATGCTCGCCGTCATCGCGCTGTCGATCCTCGGCTCCGTGCTGGTGTGGTCGGCCACCCGCGCGGCGCTGACCGAGCAGGGCGGCGACCCGCAGGCCTTCCTCAAGCGGCACCTGCTCAACCTCGCGGTCGGGTTCGTGCTCGGCGGGGTCGTCGCGACGCTCGACTACCGGCTGCTGCGGGCATACGCGCCGATCCTGTACGCCGTATCCTGTATCGGGCTGATCGCCGTGCTGAGCCCGCTGGGCGCCACGATCAACGGCTCGCACTCGTGGATCGTGCTCGGCGGGGGTTTCCAGATCCAGCCGTCGGAGTTCGCCAAGGTCGGTCTGGTCGGCCTGCTCGCGATGCTCCTCGGCGAACCGCGAGACGGCGAGGTGGGCCCCGGGTCGCGTGACATCTGGCTCGCCCTCGGGCTGGCCGCACTGCCCGCTGTGCTGATCTTGTTGCAGCCCGATCTCGGCACCACGCTGGTCTTCGCCGCCGTGATCCTCGGCATGCTGGCCATCGCCGGCGTACGGAAGACCTGGCTGGCCGGGCTGGGCACGGCGGCGCTGGCCGGCGGCCTCGCCGTATGGTGGCTCGGCATCCTGAAGCCGTACCAGATCGCCCGCTTCACCGCGTTCGCCAACCCGGCGGCCGATCCGCGGGGCGCCGGGTACAACGCGCAGCAGGCCCGCATCGCGGTCGGCTCCGGCGGCATCTTCGGCAAAGGCCTCTTCCACGGCGAGCAGACCACCGGCCATTTCGTCCCGGAACAGCAGACCGACTTCATCTTCACCGTCGCCGGCGAGGAACTCGGCTTCATCGGCGCCGCGGTGATCCTGCTGCTGCTCGGCATCATCCTGTGGCGCGCGCTGCGCATCGCGAGCCAGGCCGCAGACCTGTTCGGCCGGCTGCTCGCCACCGGCGCGGTCTGTTGGCTGGCCTTCCAGACCTTCGAGAACATCGGCATGACCGTCGGCATCATGCCGATCACCGGCCTGCCGCTGCCCTTTGTGTCGTACGGAGGCTCGGCGACCTTCGCCAACATGATCGCCTTGGGCCTGCTCCAGGCCGTCCACCTGCGCCGTACCCCCTTCGACTGAGAGTCGGCGTAGGCTGATTGTTCGACCCAGAGTGTCCTCCGGAGGCCATCCCCATGCCCGTTGAGTCGATCTTTCCGCGCCTGGAGCCGCTGCTGCCCCTGGTGCAGAAGCCGATTCAGTACGTCGGCGGCGAGCTGAACTCGTCGGTCAAGGACTGGGATGCGGCCGACGTCCGATGGGCGCTGATGTACCCGGACGCGTACGAGGTCGGCCAGCCCAACCAGGGCGTGCAGATCCTGTACGAGATCCTGAACGAGCGCGACGGGGTGCTGGCGGAGCGGACGTACACCGTCTGGCCCGACCTCGAGGCGCTGATGCGCGAGCACGGGGTGCCGCAGTTCACGGTCGACGGGCACCGGCCGGTGGCGGCGTTCGACGTCCTCGGGGTGAGCTTCGCGACCGAGCTCGGGTACACCAACATGCTGACGGCGCTCGATCTCGCCGGGATCCCGCTGGCGGCGGCCGAGCGCATGGACGAGCACCCCATCGTGATCGCGGGCGGGCACGCGGCGTTCAACCCCGAGCCGATCGCCGACTTCCTCGACGCGGCGGTGCTGGGCGACGGCGAGCAGGTCGTTCTCGCCATCACCGAAGTGATCAGGGAGTGGAAGGCGGAGGGCCGGCCGGGCGGGCGCGACGGGCTGCTGCTGCGGCTGGCGGCCTCGGGCGGCGTTTATGTCCCTTCGTTCTATGACGTGAGTTATCTGCCGGACGGGCGGATCCGGCGGGTGGCGCCGAACCGGCCCGGGGTGCCCTGGCGGGTGGCCAAACACACGGTCATGGATCTCGACGCGTGGCCGTACCCGAAGAAGCCGCTGGTCCCGCTGGCCGAGACCGTGCACGAACGGTTCAGCGTCGAGATCTTCCGGGGCTGCACGCGCGGGTGCAGGTTCTGCCAGGCCGGCATGATCACCCGTCCGGTACGGGAGCGGTCGATCACCACGATCGGCGACATGGTCGACCAGGGAATCAAGGAGTCTGGCCTCGACGAGGTCGGCCTGCTGTCGCTGTCCAGCGCCGACCATTCAGAGATCGGCGACATCGCCAAGGGCCTGGCCGACCGCTACCAAGGCACCAACACGTCGCTGTCGCTGCCCTCGACGCGGGTCGACGCGTTCAACATCACCCTGGCCAACGAACTGTCGCGGAACGGCCGCCGATCGGGCCTGACGTTCGCGCCCGAGGGCGGCTCGGAGCGGATGCGCAAGGTGATCAACAAGATGGTCACCGAAGACGACCTGATCCGCACCGTGACCACCGCGTACGAGCACGGCTGGCGGCAGGTCAAGCTCTACTTCATGTGCGGGCTGCCGACCGAGACCGACGACGACGTGCTGGCCATCGCCGACATGGCCCGCCGCGTCATCCAGGCGGGCCGCGAGGCCACCGGCCGCCGCGACATCCGGTGCACTGTGTCCATCGGCGGGTTCGTGCCCAAACCGCACACGCCGTTCCAGTGGGCCGCGCAGAGCGACCACGAGACCGTCGACCGGCGGCTGCACGCGCTGCGCGACACGCTCCGCCGCGACAAGCGGTACAGCCGCGCGATCGGCCTGCGCTACCACGACGGCAAGCCGTCGATCATCGAGGGCCTGCTGTCCCGCGGCGACCGCCGGGTGGGCCGCGTGATCCGGGCCGTGTGGGCGGACGGCGGCCGGTTCGACGGCTGGTCCGAGCACTTCTCCTACGATCGCTGGGCGGCCTGCGCCGACAAGGCCCTGGCCGATGAGCCGGTCGATCTCGACTGGTACACCGTCCGTGAGCGCGACGAGGTCGAGGTGCTGCCCTGGGACCACCTCGACGCCGGGCTCGACCGCGAGTGGCTCTGGCAGGACTGGCAGGACGCCATCGACGAGACCGAGGTCGACGACTGCCGGTGGACACCGTGCTACGACTGCGGCGTCTGCCCGTCGATGGGCACCGAGATCCAGATCGGACCGACGGGACGGAAGCTGCTGCCGCTCACCGTCGTCGGCTGACACTACGCCAGGCCGGGGGTGATCCCGTGGATCAAGGTCTCGCCCGCGACGAACGCGACGAACACGATCCCGACCCACGGGAGGCCGCCCCCGCCGAGAGTGGGCCGAGGCGTAGGCGCCGGTGGACGCGGCGTCGTGTACTCCTGGTCGCGATCGTCGGGGTACTGCTGACGCCGTTCGTCGCGGCGGGCGTCGCGCTGCGGCTGGCGTACGTCGGGGACGTCAATGCGCAGGCCCGCACACGGGGCCACGACGCGATCTGGCTGGGGCACGCGTGGGTGGACGGCCGGCGCGGCTACTCCGACCTCGCCGCGCTCGCCCAGCACATGCTCGGCTCCGGCATCCACGACCTGTACGTCCATACCGGCCCGCTGGCCAAGGACGGACGGCTGGACCCGGCGCTGCATCCGCGGGCGGCCTGGGCGGCGCAGGCGCTGCGCGCGGCCTTCCCCGGAGTGCGCGTGCAGGCCTGGCTGGGGCAGCGGCTGGACGGCCGCGATGGGCTCGACCTGGACGACGCGGCGACGCGGGCACGGGTTCTCGAGTCCGCACGGCAGGTGCTCGACCTCGGCTTCGGCGGCGTCCACTACAACTTCGAGCCGGTGCCGAACGGCGATCGCGGCCTGCTTGACCTGCTCGACGGCACGCGGGCGCTCGTCCGGGCGCGGGGCGGCGTGCTGTCGATGTCGGCGCACCACGTCGAGCCGCTACCGGGTATGAGCGCGGTCGACGACCTGGTCATCGGGCACACGAAGTGGTGGTCGCCGGGCTACCTGCACCAGGTCGCCACCCGCGTCGACCAGGTGGCGATGATGAGCTACGACACGGCCCTGCCCACCCGGTCGCTGTACGGCGGGTACGTGCGGCGGCAGACCGACGTGGCGCTCGCCGCCGTACCGCCGCAGACCGAACTGCTCATGGGGTTGCCCGCGTTCCAGAGCCATGACCTGGGCCATTTCTCCTCGGCCGAGACGGTGGCGACCGCGATCCACGGCGTACGGCTGGGGCTCGGCGCGGACCGGCGGCAGCGGTTCGGGGTCGCCCTCTACATCGACTTCGCCGCCACCGACGCGGACTGGGCCGCCTACCACGCCGATTGGGGCGGCCCGCGCTGACGACGCCTCGGTGAACAATCGCCCACGGCTGGCTGAACAGCACCGTCCCGCCCGGTTGCGGACCGTACGGTATGACCCTTTGCGGCGCTTTCTGGGTCTAGGACAGCTGGCGGAGACATGTCCGGCCGGGGCGCTGGTCGACGCGGCGGGCGAGCTCGGCCCGCACGTCTACGGGCCGGTACGTAAGGTCGCGCCGGGTGCGCACCTCGCCGGCGCCCGTCGGACGAGACCATGATCACGGCGCGGAAGATCTACAAGGTCGTCGCCGCCCGCGGTCCGCGCGAGGTCGTCGAGCTGGCGGCCGCCGGGGTGTCAGTGGTATCGCAGCGCTGCCGGACGAACACGTGCTCGTCTGAGCGTCACCGGCCCGGGCGCACTACGGCGACCAGCGGGGGATTGCGCCCCGGGAGCGCGCTCGAATCTGATCATCACCCGCCCGGGCGCCGTACGGCGGGCGGTCAGGGCGTTGCGCGCTCGAAGACGTGCAGGCCCTTCTCGAACTCGTGCACCGTGCGGTGGAGCTCGGGGTGCTCGGCCAGCCACCGGTCGCTGACCGCGCTCTCCTGGGTGCGGATGACGTCGTCGAGCAGGATCAGCGCGCCGTCCGCGCACTTGGGCAACAGCAGCGGCAGGGCCGGGTATCGTGCGGCCTCGCCGAGCGTGCCCGGCGGGCCGTCGACCAGCACCAGGCCGATCTTCTCGAGGTCCTGGATCGCGCGCAGGTCGTACCACGGCTGCGGACCTGTGCCGCCGTCCCACGGCACGAGGGGAGCGTGCCGGACCTCGACGACGTCGTCCAGGCCGTGCGCCTGCAGCAGGTCGCGCGACAGGTCCGCATACCGCTCGTCGTGTTCGAGTGACACTATGCGCCCGGTGCCGAGCTGCTGAGTCGTGTACCCGAGCCACACGCTCGACGACCCGCTGCCGCACTCGACGATGAGCTGCGGCTGCCGCGCGAGCACCTCATGCATGATCAGCCGGAGCGCGTCCGGTGACAGCGCCCAGCCGCGCAGCGGCGGCATCGGCGCCCGCGGCCGGATCAGTGCGCGCAGGTCGACGACGGCCTCCAGCTGCCGGTACGCCGCGAAGACGTCCCGGCTGACCCACTCGCGGGCGCGGCTCACGTGTGCGTCCAGCCGCTCCAGCGCCGCGCCGACCGCCGCCGCACGCGCCTGCTCGTCGTGCGCCTGGCGGTCGGCCCGCTTGGCCAGCCGCGCCAGCCGGTGATCGAGCCGAACGATCGCGGACAGCAGCGTGATGACAGCACCGAGGACGGCCGCGCCGAGCACCGCGGCCACTGCCACCGCCGCCGTGACGACCTTCGTGACCAGCAGCGCCGTGGCCCCCGCGAGCACGACGCCCACACCGATCAAGCCGAGGTAAGTCAGCCGGCGAGGGGAAGGTGCCAGCACTGTAGCGACCTCCGGGGTGGTGGAACGAGGCGGGTGGAACGAGCCAAACGAACATTGTCGGCAGGCGTGTGGTCGATCGGCGACGGCGATCGGCTGAACTTATGGTGAACGTTCCGCCCCTCGGGCGCGGTGGACGATGAGGGCCGGCATCGAACGAACACGACACACTTTGCCCGGCGTTCGCTGCAGAGGCTGTCAACCGTCGGCGGCGTGTTGTTTCCCACACTGTGGTCGGCCCGGCGGCGGGTGGACCACTCGCCTGACCACGCAGCGCGACCAAACCCCTCGATCACCTGGGACGAAGCCGGTCGAACAGTGATTCGGGCGCTGGGCTTGGGCGCACTATCCCGTTGGGACCCGTACCCTGGAGGGAAGCAGACTTCATCATCCGAGGTTGAATAGGAAGGATTGAGAACCCTGGCACCCATGCCGGAGGGTCCTGCGCCGGCCCCCGTGACCCAGCGCCTGCGGGTGCGCTATGCCAAGCGCGGCAGGCTGCGGTTCACCAGCCATCGCGACATATCCCGGGCCGTGGAACGCGCGATTCGGCGCGCCGGGATCCCTGTTGCGTACAGCGCGGGATTCACGCCGCATCCGCGAATCTCCTACGCGGGCGCGGCGGCGACCGGGGTGGCCAGTGAGGCGGAATACCTCGAACTCGGACTTATCGAGATCCGCGACCCCGCGCGGGTTCGAGCCGATCTCGACGCGGCGTTGCCCGACGGCCTCGACGTTCTCGACGTCGTACCGGCCCGGGCGGGCACCGCGCTCGCGGACAGGCTCGAGGCGTCCGAGTGGCGAGTACGGCTGGACGACGTCGACCCAGGCGTCGCGGAGCGGGCCGTACGAACTTTCATCGCCGCCGATGAGATCGAGGTCGAGCGCCTCACGAAGAAAGGGCGGCGTCGTTTCGACACCAGGGCCGCCGTGTCCGCCTTCGAGCTGGACCGGCATGCCATGGCCGATGCCACCGCCGCTTGTGCGATACTTCGAATGGTTGTTCGGCATACCACACCTGCCGTACGACCCGACGACGTACTCACCGGCCTGCGTCATGTGGCCGACCTCGCGCCGCCGTCACCGCCCATGGTGACCCGGCTGGCGCAGGGGCCGTTGACCGCGACCGGTGAGCTTGCGGATCCGCTGGATCCCGACCGGCAGGAAGCTGATCGGCACGAACCCGATCGTCAGGCCGTGCCCGGTGGCGACGCAGCCGCCGTGGTGACCGGCCCCGACACCCTGCGACCGGTCGGAGCCGTGGATACGGGCGTCGTCAGCGCCCGGCCGTAGGACGCCTACCCACGCGGGTGTCCGCAGGATCGGCCGAGCGTGACCAACGGCTTTGGTCGTTGGCGCCGGTTTCCGACCGGTGCCGACGGCACTGAGAAGATACGGAGAGCTCCTGTGCGGCGCGCGACGGTCACCGATCGAGTGGCCTGTCGTATCGCGCCCGGGGGCCTGACGGGAGATTGCCCGCATGCTCGAGAACGAGAGCGCCGGCGACGCGACAGGCGTCGGCGACGATAACGACAACACACCCGACAACGACACAGAGAACACGGAGCCGACGGAGTCGGCGGAGCCCGCGGCGCGTACGAAGACGACGCGCACGCGTCGCCGCGCCGCCAGCCGGCCGGCCGGTCCGCCCCCGGAGATCGAAGAGACCCCGGCCCCTGCCGCTGCTCCGGCGGGCGCCGCGTCCGTTCCGGCGGCGACGTTCCAGCCGCCGATGGTCGTATTCCAGCCCCCGGAGGTGACCCGGGCGCCCCAGCGCGACGAGTCCGTCCACGGCGATGGCCGGGGTTCGGAGCAGTCGGCCCCGCCGGGCGAGGGCTCGGACGCCGACGACGGGGCCGACGAGGCCGACGACGACGGCACCGACAAGCCGTCCCGGCGCCGGCGGCGACGCGGCGGCCGCGGCCGCGGGAAGTCCAAGGACACCGAGGCCGCCGAGGCCGCCGAGGCCGCCGGCGGCGAGACCGACGCGGAGCCGAAGGCAACCGAGAAGGCCGGTGAGAAGGCGACCGAGAAGTCCGCGGAGAAGGCGGACGGCAAGGCCGCCGAGAAGAAGTCCTCCCGGAGGGGCAAGGCCAAGGCCAAGGCCGAGGACGCGAGCGGCACCGACGACCAGGGCGAGCAGTCTGGGCAGCCCGACGATGAGGCCGACGACCAGGAAGACGACCAGGACGCGGGCGGCACCCGGCGCCGCCGTCGTCGGCGTCGGCGTGGCGGCGGGGGAGACGGCGAAGACGCGCCGTCCGACGACCCGCCCAACACGGTCGTCCACGTGCGCGAGCCGCGCGCACTCGAAGACGAGGTGCAGTCCGTCAAGGGCTCGACCCGGCTCGAGGCCAAGAAGCAGCGCCGCCGGGAGGGCCGCGAGCACGGCCGCCGGCGCCCGCCGATCATCACCGAGTCGGAGTTCCTGGCGCGGCGCGAGTCGGTCGAACGCGTCATGGTCGTCCGCCGGCAGGCCGAGCGCACCCAGATCGCGGTGCTCGAGGACGACGTCCTGGTCGAGCACTACGTGGATCGCGCCAGCCACCAGTCGTACGTCGGCAACGTCTACCTCGGCAAGGTGCAGAACGTGCTGCCCTCGATGGAGGCGGCGTTCGTCGACATCGGTAAGGGCCGCAACGCGGTCCTGTACGCCGGCGAGGTCAACTGGGACGTCGTCGGCCTGGAGGGTCAGCCGCGCCGCATCGAGTCCGCGCTGAAGTCGGGCCAGTCGGTCCTGGTGCAGGTCACCAAGGACCCGCTCGGCCACAAGGGCGCCCGGCTGACCAGCCAGATCTCGCTGCCCGGCCGCTACCTGGTGTACGTGCCGGACGGGTCGATGACCGGCATCAGCCGCAAGCTGCCCGACAAGGAACGCAACCGGCTCAAGCAGATCCTCAAGAAGGTCATGCCGGAGAACGCGGGCGTGATCGTCCGTACGGCGGCCGAGGGCGCCACCGAGGAGGAGCTGTCCAGGGACGTCTCGCGGCTGTCCGCCCAGTGGGAGAACATCCAGCGGCAGGCCAAGACGGCGTCCGCGCCCGCGCTGCTGTACGGCGAGCCCGACCTGACCATCCGGGTCGTACGAGACGTCTTCAACGAGGACTTCACCCAGTTGGTCGTGTCCGGCGACGAGAGCTGGGAGACGGTGGCCGAGTACGTCCAGTACGTCGCGCCGCACCTGGCCGACCGGGCCGAGAAATGGACCGAGTCGCGCGACGTCTTCGACGCGTACCGGATCGACGAGCAGATCGCCAAGGCGCTGGAGCGCAAGGTGTGGCTGCCCAGCGGCGGCTCGCTGGTCATCGACCGCACCGAGGCGATGACCGTCATCGACGTCAACACCGGCAAGTTCACCGGGCAGGGCGGCAACCTCGAGGAGACCGTCACCCGCAACAACCTCGAGGCGGCCGAGGAGATCGTCCGGCAGCTGCGGCTGCGCGACGTCGGCGGCATCATCGTCGTGGACTTCATCGACATGGTCCTGGAGAGCAACCGTGACCTGGTGCTCCGCCGGCTGCTGGAGTGCCTGGCCAGGGACCGTACGAAGCACCAGGTAGCCGAGGTGACGTCGCTGGGCCTGGTGCAGATGACCCGTAAGCGGGTCGGGCAGGGCCTGCTCGAGGCGTTCTCCGAGGTCTGCGAGTGCTGCAACGGCCGCGGCATCCACGTGTCGATCACGCCGGTCGACGACAAGCCGGAGAAGGCCGCCGCCGGCAGCCGCCGTCGTAAGCGCAAGGGCGAGGTGGAGCGGGCCGTCGAGCGGAAGCTCGCCCACCACGAGACCGGCAAGGAGCGGACCGCCGAGAAGACCGCCAAGGCATCGACGGCCGACGCGAAGACGGCCGAAGATAAGGCCGCCGACGGGAAAACGGCCGACGGGAAAACGGGCGACGCGAAGACCGCCGACCGGAAGACGGGCGACGCGAAGACGGGCGACGCGAAGACCGCCGACCGGAAGACGGGCAAGGCCAAGAGCAAGGCCAAGAGCAAGACCGCCCAGGCTGCGGCGACGGCGGCGGCCGCCGCCGAGGATGAGCCGGCCGAGCCGTCGGCCCCGGCCTTCCCGGAGCCGGAGGCCCAGGAGCCGGAGGCCCAGGAGCCGGTGGCCGCGAATGCCCAGGGGACCGGCTCGGGCGGGCAGGCCTCCGGATCGGCGATTCAGTGGCCGCCGGCGCCGGATGCCGCTGCGGCCGAGCCCGGCGGCGCGGTCGACGAGGACGACACGGCCACGCACGCCACGGCGGGGCTGGCCGCCGAGGACGCCGCCGAGGCCGCGATCGAGGTTACCGAGACCGGACCCGCCCAGCTCGACTCGATCGAGCCGGTCGACCTCGACGACGCGACCGCGGACGCGGCCGAAGATGCCGACGACGACTACACCTACGGCGTCGACGAGGACTACGACACGGACGACACCAACGACGACA
Source organism: Streptosporangiaceae bacterium (assembly GCA_036555725.1). Taxonomy (GTDB): domain Bacteria; phylum Actinomycetota; class Actinomycetes; order Streptosporangiales; family Streptosporangiaceae; genus CALAED01. The sequence goes on from DATBKU010000093.1 coordinate 35,749, forward strand.
CGGACGATGAAACCGGCATCGACACCGACGGCACCGGCACCGATGTCACCGGCGGCACCGACGACACAGACGACACCGACGAGGACGACGAGCCGCCGGTGGGCAACGGCCGCCGTCGCCGCTCTCGCCGGGCGAGTACGAAGCCGTCGTAGTCGCGAGGGGGAGCGCGGACGTTGGTTCGCGTTCCGGGCCGGGGATCCGGTAACCTGGATCTCCGGCGCGTCGTTGGCGCGCCTATGTCTCTGCGCCTAGAGCCTCCGGGCTCGGCGTATGGCGACGCCCGCACAGCCTCAATCAGCGGCCCTGTGTAAGGGTTGTGGTCTCCCTTGGGAGACCGGCACGAGACCGCGCGCCGCTCGGCGCGCACAAGGGAAGGGTTTCGCGGTGTACGCGATCGTCCGTTGCGGCGGCCACCAGGAGAAGGTGGCGGTCGATGACGTCCTGACCGTCGACAAGCTGACCGGCGAGGTCGGCTCGACGGTGACGTTTCCGGCCGTCCTCGTCGTGGACGGCGAGAAGGTGGTCAGCGACCCCGCCAAGCTGGCCAAGTACACGATCACCGCCGAGATCCTCGGCGCGGTCAAAGGCCCCAAGATCAACATCATGCACTACCGGAACAAGACCGGGTACAAGCGGCGCATGGGTCATCGGCAGCCGTACACCCAGGTCAAGGTCACCGGTATCAAGGCCGGAAAGTAGGCGTAGCGAGATGGCACACAAGAAGGGCGCCTCGTCCAGCCGTAACGGCCGCGACTCCAACGCGCAGTACCTTGGCGTCAAGCGGTTCGGTGGGCAGGTGGTCAACGCCGGCGAGATCATCGTCCGGCAGCGCGGCACCCACTTTCACCCCGGCCTCAACGTGGGTCGCGGCAAGGACGACACCCTGTTCGCGCTGGTCGCGGGCACGGTCGAGTTCGGCCGCTACCGGGGCCGGCGGGCCGTGAGCATTGTCCCGCCGGCGGAGTAGCCGCCACAAACACAGGCATAGGTGAGGGGCGGACCGTACCGACACGGTCCGCCCCATCGTCTTTCTAGGTAGTACAGGGCCGCACAGAGGGGAGGGGTTCACCATGGCGGAGTTCGTCGACCGCGTCGTCCTGCACATCGCGGCGGGCAACGGCGGCAACGGCTGCGTGTCCGTCCATCGGGAGAAGTTCAAGCCCCTCGGCGGCCCCGACGGCGCCAACGGCGGACGTGGCGGCGACGTCGTCCTCGAGGTCGAGACCAATACCGCGAGCCTGCTCGACTATCACAAGCGCCCGCACCGCAAGGCGGGCAGCGGCAAGCCCGGCCGGGGCTCCCTCCGGACCGGCGCGGACGGTGAGACCATCGTGCTGCCGGTGCCCAACGGCACCGTCGTCAAGACCTCCGGCGGTGAAGTGCTGGCCGACCTGGTCGGGGCCGGCACGCGCTACGTCGTCGCCGAGGGCGGGCGCGGCGGTCTCGGTAACGCGGCACTGGCCGGCGCCAAGCGCAAGGCCCCCGGGTTCGCGCTGCTCGGCGAGCCGGGCGAGACCCGCGACGTCGTCCTCGAGCTCAAGACCGTGGCCGACGTGGCGCTCGTCGGCTTCCCGAGCGCCGGAAAGTCGTCGCTGATCGCCGCGCTGTCGGCCGCCCGGCCCAAGATCGCCGACTACCCGTTCACCACCCTGATCCCCAACCTCGGCGTGGTCGGCGCCGGCGACCAGACCTTCACGGTCGCCGACGTGCCCGGCCTCATCGAGGGCGCCAGCCAGGGCCGCGGGCTCGGCCTGGAGTTCCTGCGCCACATCGAACGCTCGTCCACGATCGTCCACGTCCTCGATTGCGCCACGTTGGAGCCGGGCCGCGACCCCGTCTCGGACTTCGAGGTGATCGAGCGCGAGCTGGCCGCGTACGACACGGAGCTCGGGGACCGGCCGCTGTCCGACCGGCCCCGGCTCGTCGTCCTCAACAAGATCGACGTACCGGACGCCCGTGAGCTGGCCGAGTTGGTCCGTCCCGAGTTCGAGCGCCGGGGCCTCGACGTCTACGAGGTCTCCGCCGCCTCCCACGAGGGCCTGCGGAAGCTGACGTTCGCGATGGCCGAGATGGTCCGCCGCTACCGGGCCGCGCTGCCGCCGGAAGAGCCGACCCGCATCGTCCTGCGGCCGGAGCCGGTCGGCGGCGTCGAGTTCGAGGTCCAGGACCTCGGCGACAACACGTACCTGATCACCGGCGAGAAGCCGCTGCGCTGGCTTCGGCAGACCGACTTCACCAACGACGAGGCGGTCGGCTATCTGGCCGACCGGTTGGCCCGGCTCGGCGTCGAGGAACGGCTGGCCAAGGCCGGCGCCGAGGCGGGCGCCACGGTCCTCATCGGCACCGAAGACGACTCGGTCGTGTTCGACTGGGAGCCGGAACTCATCGCCAGCGATCACCAGGTCCGCGGCCCACGCGGCACCGACAGCAGACTCGAGGGACGGTAACCCATGCGCGCGTCGATCGCGGCCGCCCGCCGCATCGTGGTCAAGGTCGGGTCGTCGTCCCTGACCACTGAGCACGGGCTGATCGACGCGGACCGCATCGACGCGCTCGTCGACGTACTGGCGGCGCGCCGCGCGGACGGCGGCGAGGTCGTCTTCGTGTCCTCCGGCGCGATCGCCGCCGGGCTGGGCCCGCTCGGCCTGCCGCGCCGGCCCCGTGACCTGGCCATCCAGCAGGCGGCGGCGAGTGTGGGGCAGGGGCTGCTCGTCGCCCGGTACGCCTCGTCGTTCGCACGGCACGGCCTGCGTGTCGGCCAGGTGCTGCTGACCGCCGACGACATGATGCGCCGCTCCCACCACCGCAACGCCCAGCGCACCCTCGGCCAGCTGCTCACGCTCGGCGTCGTGCCGATCGTCAACGAGAACGACACGGTCGCCACCGACGAGATCAGGTTCGGCGACAACGACCGGCTGGCCGCGCTGGTGGCACACCTGGTCCGGGCCGATGCCCTGGTGCTGCTGTCCGACGTGGACGCACTCTACGACGGGAACCCGCGCCGCCCGAACGCCGTCCGGATCGACGAAGTCAAGACGCAAGACGACCTCGACGGCGTGCGCCTCGGCGGAGCCGGCGGCCGGGTCGGAACCGGCGGCATGGTCACCAAGGTCGAGGCGGCGACGATCGCCACCGGCGCCGGGGTGCCCGTCGTGCTGACCAACGCGGCCTCGATCGCCGCCGCGCTCGCCGGACAGCCGGTCGGCACGTTCTTCCATGCCAACGGCCCGCGGCCGTCGACGCGGCACCTGTGGCTGGCGCACGCCACCACCGGGCAGGGCCGGCTCATCCTCGACCGCGGCGCGGTGGACGCGGTCGTACGGCGGCGCAAGTCGCTGCTGCCGGCCGGGGTGACGGGCGTCGAGGGCGACTTCGCGGCGGGCGATCCGGTCGACGTGTGCGACGAGGTCGGCGCCGTGGTCGCCCGCGGGCTGGTGAACTACGACGCTGGCGAGATCCCCGACCTGATGGGCCGCTCGACCCGGTGGCTCGCCCGGGAGCTCGGCCCGGAGTACGAGCGGGAGATCATCCATCGCGACGGCATGGTCGTCCTGACGAGCGGCCTGCGAGTCACATCTCGATAGGCAAGATCATGCAGCACAGAAGGAGCAGGCGATGAGTGAGGCAACGCAGGAGCAGGTGCTGGATGTCGCGCGCCGGGCCCGTACGGCCGCCGCGGAGCTCGCCCCGCTGCCGCGCCGGGCCAAGGACGCGGCACTGCACGCCATCGCCGACGCGCTCGTCGCCCGCGCGGCCGAGATCGTGAAGGCCAACGCCGGTGACGTCACCCGCGCCCGGGCGGCGGGGACGAGCGAGGCCATGATCGACCGGCTCAGTCTCACCGAGGAGCGGGTCGCCGCCATCGGCGCCGCCACCCGCCAGGTCGCCGCGCTGCCCGACCCGGTGGGCGAGAGCGTACGCGGGTACACGCTGCCGAACGGGCTCGAGCTGCGCCAGATCCGGGTGCCGCTCGGCGTGGTCGGCATCATCTACGAAGGGCGGCCCAACGTCACCGTCGACGCCGCCGCGCTCACCCTCAAGAGCGGCAACGCCGTACTGCTGCGCGGGTCCTCCTCGGCGTACGAGTCGAACGCCGCGCTGATCGAGATCATGCGCGACGCGCTGCGGGCGACCGAGGTGCCGGCGGACGCCGTACAGCTGGTCCCGGGCGCCGGCCGGGAGTCGGTCAAGCACCTGATGCGGGCGCGCGGCCTGGTCGACGTGCTGATCCCGCGGGGCGGCGCGTCGCTGATCAACTCGGTGGTGGAGGAGTCGACGGTGCCGGTCATCGAGACCGGGGTGGGCAACTGCCACGTCTACATCGACGCCGACGCCGACCTGGACATGGCGGTCGGCATCCTGGTGAACGCCAAGACCCAGCGGCCGTCGGTCTGCAACGCCGCGGAGTCGTTCCTCGTCCACGCCGCCATCGCCGACGCCTTCGTGCCGCGCGCGCTGGAGGCGCTGCGGGCCAAGGGCGTGACCGTGCACGGTGACGCCCGCGTCCAGGCGTTCGACTCCGGTGTGCGGGCCGCCACCGACGAGGACTTCTACGCCGAGTACCTCTCGCTCGACATCGCCGCCGCCGTGGTCGACTCGCTGGACGCCGCGGTAGCGCACATCCGGAAGTACGGCTCCAGCCACACCGAGGCCATCGTCACCACGTCGCAGCAGGCCGCCCGGCGATTCGTCGCGCAGGTCGACTCGGCGGCGGTCATGGTCAACGCGTCCACGAGGTTCACCGACGGCGAGGAGTTCGGCTTCGGTGCCGAGATCGGCATCTCCACCCAGAAGCTGCACGCCCGCGGCCCGATGGGCCTGCCGGAGCTCACCTCGACCAAGTACGTCGTCACCGGCGAAGGCCACGTGAAAGGTGTCTAGCGGTTGGTGCCGCCGCGCCCATGCAGCCGGCGCTGCCACGACTGCATGAGCACGGCGGACTATTAGCGGCTAGCCTCCGTTGGAGCCGCCGCTCGAGCCGCTGGTCGAGCCGCTGGTCGAGCCGCCGCTCGGGCCGCCATCACCGCCACCGTCGCCACGGCGGCCGAACCGCTGGAAGATTCGCTCGCCCGCACCGGCCGCGCCCTCGGCCACGTCGCGCAGCACCCCGACGAACGGGTCGGCGCTGCGGCCCCAAGACTCGCGGTAGGAGTTGGCCGCGTTCTTGGCCTCTTCGCTGAAGGAGGCGCTGGAGTCTTCGGTCCGTCGCGGGTAGTCGCCGTCGATGATCCGCTGGTACTCGCCCTCACGCGCCCAGCGGTCGATCTCGGCGAACCGGATAACGGCGAACGGGTGCGACTGCCGCAGCAGGTTGAGGAACTTCAGCAGGCCGTCTCGTACGTCGCCGGCCGCGTCGTACTCCCTGGCCTGCTCCAGGAACGCCTCGGTGTCCATTTCGTGCAGCCGCGTGCCGCCGGCCATCTTCATCAGGGCCCGCTTGACCGCGTCGACGTCCTGCCCGGCGAGCAGCCCGGCGCGGTCGGCCGACAGCTCCGACTTACGCATCCACTCGTTGAGGGCCATGATGATCCCGCGCAGCGCGATGCTGCCCAGCGGGATCCAGGCGATCCGCTCGGCGAGCGAGGTGAGGATCAGCGCCATGGTCCGGTACACCGCGTGCCCGGACAGGATGTGCCCGACCTCGTGCCCCACGACGTACCGCTGCTCCTCGTCGTCGAGCAGGTCGATCAACCCGGTGTTGACCACGATGAACGGGTGGTCGAAGCCGATCGCCATGGCGTTGGGCTGCGGGTCCTGGATGACGTACAGCTCGGGGACGTCGGGCATGTCCAGGATGTACGCGCTGTCGCGCAGCATGTCGTTGAGGTGGCGGAACTGGCGGTCGCTCACGCGTACCGCCCCGCCCAGGAACATCAGCCGGATGGCGCGCTCACTGAACAACCCGGCGAGCTTCTTCAGCACCGTGTCGAACCCGGTCAGCGACCGCATGGCGACGAGCGCCGACCGATCTGCGGGATGCTCATAAGCCCGGGAGCTGATCCCAGGGAGGCGGGTGCGTGCTCGATCGGGCGTATTGGTCGTCATGTCCGGCATGCTATGTCCGACGAATCAACGGGGCCTAGGGTTCCTTGCCTTCCGGCGCTGAGGAGGCGCGATGTTCGATCCGCAGGCCGAGGCCATGTCTCGGGAGCAACGGGCCGAACTGCAGCGTGACCGGCTGCGGTCATTGATCGATCGGCTGCTAACGGCCGGCGGCCCGCAGGGAAAGCGCTTGCGCGACACCGGCGTCGGAGGCGGCGCCAACGTGGCCCTCTCCGACCTGTCCAGCCTGCCTACTACGACAAGGCAGGATCTTTGGGACGCGTACCCGTTCGGCATGGTCCTGGTCCCGCAGGACCGGGTGGCGGCCGTCCACGGCTCCAGCGGCACCCGCGGGCGCCCCACGCTGGTCGCCTACTCGCGCAACGACCTGGAGCTGTGGTCGCGGATGTGCGCCCGGTCGCTGGCCTGTGCGGGCGCGACCCGCGAGAGCATCGTGCACAACGCGTACGGCTACGGGCTGTTCACCGGCGGCCTGGGCATCCACCAGGGGGCCTTGGCGCTGGGCGCCACGGTCGTCCCGATGTCGGGCGGCATGACCGAGCGGCAGATACGGATGCTCACCGACCTCGGCGCCGACATCCTCACGTGCACGCCCTCGTACGCGGTCCGGCTCGGGGAGGCGATCGCCGAGGCAGGGGTCACGCTGCCGCTGCGGGCCGGGCTCTTCGGGGCCGAGCCGTGGTCGGCGGAGCTGCGCGCCACCATCGAGGGCCTGCTGCCGCTGCGCGCCCTCGACATCTACGGCCTGTCCGAGGTCATCGGGCCCGGCGTCGCCACCGAGTGCCTCGAACAGAACGGCCTGCACGTCAACGAAGATCACTTCATCGTCGAGGCGATCGACCCGGCCTCCGGAGAGCCCGTGCCGGAAGGCACGCCGGGCGAGCTGGTGTTCACCACGCCGACGAAGGAGGCGCTGCCGCTGCTGCGGTACCGGTCCGGCGACATCGCCTCTCTCTCGTACGACCCCTGCCCGTGCGGGCGCACTCTCGTCCGGATGAGCAAGGTGCTCGGCCGGGCCGACGACATGATCGTGATCCGCGGCGTCAACGTCTACCCGACCGAGGTGGAGCGGGTGCTGCTCGGCTTCGCCCAGATCGAGCCGCACTACCAGCTGGTGATCGACCGGCGCCAGGCCATGCCCCGGCTGGTGGTGGCCTGCGAGGCCACCGCCGACCTGAGCCGCGAGAGGGTCGGCCAGACCTTGTACGAACGGCTGGGCCTGCACGCCGACGTGCGGATCCTCCCCACCGGCACGGTGCCACGCGTGGAGATCGGCAAAGCCGTCCGCGTGGTCACCTGGGAGTCCGGCGCCGCCCCCCTGCCCGGCCTCGACTGAACGGCGCTACGGGCGCCGCGCCGCCGTCCGTACAAGCGTGGACGCGGCCAGCGGGGCGGCCGTCCGAGCGTGGACGCGGCCAGCGGGGCGGCCGTTCGAGCGTGGACGCGGCCAGCGGGGCGGCGCTCCGGGGCGCGGGCGGGCCGGGTTAGGGTCGCTCGCATGAGCACGCATGGGGAGGATCAGGAGCGGCGGCGCCTGGGCATCATGGGCGGCACCTTCGACCCCATACACAACGGCCACCTCGTGGCCGCGAGCGAGGTGGCGCACCTGTTCTCGCTGGACGAGGTGGTGTTCGTGCCGACCGGGCAGCCGTGGCACAAGAGCGATCACAAGGTCACCGCGGCCGAGGACCGCTACCTGATGACCGTGATAGCGACCGCGTCGAACCCCCGTTTCTCCGTCAGCCGGGTCGACATCGAACGTCCCCGGCCGACGTACACCATCGACACGCTGCGCGAGATGCACGAGATCCACGGCCCGGACACCGACTTGTTCTTCATCACCGGCGCCGACGCCCTCGCGCAGATGCTGAGCTGGCGCGACATGGACGAACTATTCACCCTCGCGCATTTCATAGGCTGTACTCGTCCCGGGCATCAGCTGTCCGATCCGGGCCTGCCCAACGGCCGGGTCAGCCTCGTCGAGGTGCCGGCGCTGGCGATCTCGTCCACCGAGTGCCGCGAGCGCGTACGGTCCGGGGAGCCGATCTGGTACCTCGTGCCCGACGGGATCGTCCAGTACATCAACAAACGGGGGCTCTACCGGGAACCATGAGATGGTGGTTCTGGGTACCACTCCCGACGAGGAGGATCGCGACGCAACCGTGACCGCATCCGAGAAAGCCACCCGGCTGGTCCGTATCGCCGCCGACGCCGCGGCCGACAAGCTGGCCGACGGCATCATCGCCTACGACGTGAGCGAGCAACTGGTCATCACCGACGCGTTCGTGCTCTGCTCCGCATCCAACGACCGGCAGGTCCGCGCCATCGTGGAAGAGGTCGAGAAGCGACTGCGCGAGGAGGCGCAGGCCAAGCCCATCCGCCGCGAAGGGGAGCGCGACGGCCGCTGGGTGCTGCTCGACTACATCGACATCATCGTGCACATCCAGCACGAGGAAGATCGCCTCTTCTACGCACTCGAACGGCTTTGGAAGGACTGTCCGCAGATCGAGCTGCCCGAGGGCATCAACGCCCACGCGGTCCAGCGGGTGCGCGCGGGAGAGGCGCGGTGAACGTTTCGATGCGGCGAGTTCGCTCGTGCGCCGGCGAGGCCCTGGGCGAGGGCCGGGCACCATCGGGCGGGGGAAGGCGGGGAGTCGCGTGAGCCGGCGCCGCGTCGTTCTGTGGCGGCACGGCCAGACGGCATGGAACGTCGAACGTCGCTTCCAGGGCAAGACCGACATCGCACTTGACGACACGGGTATCGCCCAGGCCGAACGGGCCGCCCGGCTGCTGGCCGCGCTCCGCCCGACCGCGATCCTCTCCTCCCCGCTCAAGCGCGCCGCCCGTACGGCGGAAGCCCTCGCCGAGGTCACCGGGCTCACCCCTTCGTACGACCCGGACCTGATCGAACGGGACGGCGGCGCCTGGGAGGGACTCACCAACGCCGAGATCAGGGAGCGCTACCCGGCCGAGTACGCCACCTGGCAGCCCCCGGGTGGTGAGACCAGCGCCCAGGTCGCCAAGCGCGTCGGCACGGCGTTCGAGCGAGCCATCGGCCGCCTCCCGGACAGCGGCCTGCTGGTCGTCGCCTCGCACGGCGCGGCCCTTCGCCTGGGCCTGGCCCACCTGCTCGGCTTCCCCGAGGAGCTCTGGGATCGACTCGGCGGCCTGTCCAACTGCAGCTGGTCGGTGGTCGCCGAGATGCGCGACGGCGGCTGGCGCCTGGTCGAGCACAACGCCGGCACCCTTCCCGAACCCGTGCTCAGCGACGACAGCACCTCCCGCGACAACTGACGGCCTCCGTATCCGTTTCGAACCAGTGCCCGCTCTCCTATACACTGGCGAGGCGCCGTGGACGGCAGGTCCACCGAGCGCATGGGGCTATGGCGCAGTTGGTAGCGCGCCTCCATGGCATGGAGGAGGTCTGGGGTTCGAATCCCCATAGCTCCACCCAAGGGGCGTTACTCGAACACTGACCCGCAAGGGCGGTGCGGAGGAGCGCCGAAGGATCGTTGGTAGCGGCGGCGTCGCCCGGTTGGGCGTTGCCGCCGCTGTTCGTCTTCCGGGGTCTTGTAGAGGCCGAGGAGGGGCGCGAACGGTTCGGTCCGCTCCGTTGGTCGAAACGCTGGGTCCGGTGTCGTCTACGTCGACGTAGAGCCGTGTGAAGAACGCTTGGTTGAGTACGCGGCGGGCGCGCTTGTCGGCTCGGTACAGCTCGTCGGC
>DATBKU010000094.1:0-19078 GCA_036555725.1 Streptosporangiaceae bacterium
GAGCGGCTGCGCGACGAGGGACACCTCGACGGACGAGTGGGCGCCGGTACCACCGTGGCCGACCTGCCGAACCTCCGCCCGCAGGCCGCCGACCGCGCGCCGCCGTCCGTACGGGCGCCCCGGCTGTCCGCCCAGGGCGCCGATCTGGCCGCCGTGCGGTGGCGGATGCGACGCGCCATGCCGACCCCGGACTCGGGCCCGGCCGCGTTCCCGGTCGGCCGGCCGGCCTTCGACGCGTTCCCGGTCGAGTTGTGGAGCAAGGTGGTGGCGCGGCGAGCCCGCCGGTCGACCGGCTCGCTGCTGCGCTACCAGCACCCGTCCGGGTACCGGCCGCTGCGCGAGGCGATCGCGGCCTACGCCGGGATGGCCCGCGGCGTGCGGTGCACCCCTGACCAGGTGCTGGTGGTCAGCGGCGCGCAAGCCGGCCTCAGCCTCACCGCCCGGCTGCTGCTCGACCCGGGAGACCACGCGTGGATGGAGGATCCGGGCTACTACGGCGCCCGCGGCGCCATCGTCGCCGCGGGCGCGACCCCGATCCCGGTACCCGTCGACGGCGACGGACTCGACGTCGAGGCCGCCCGGCGCCGAGCGCCCGAGGCCCGGATCGCCTATGTCACCCCGTCCCATCAGTTCCCGCTCGGCGTGACCATGAGCCTGCCGCGCCGGCTCGCCCTGCTGGAATGGGCCCGTACGACCGGCATGTACGTGGTCGAGGACGACTACGACAGCGAGTACCGCTACGTCGGGGACCCGCTGCCGTCGCTGCAGGGCCTCGACTCGACCGGGCGGGTGATCTACGTCGGAAGCTTCAGCAAGGTGCTCTTTCCGGCGCTGCGTATCGGATATGTGATCGTGCCCGACGAGCTGGTCGACGCGTTCGCGGCCGGACACCGTTTCGCGGCCATCCATGTCCCCGCCCTCGAGCAGGCCGCGCTCACCGACTTCATCGCCGACGGCCATTTCCCACGGCACCTCCGGCGCATGCGCGCGCTGTACGCCCAACGCGAGGCGACGCTCGTACACGCCGTACGACGGGAACTCGACGGGCTCATGTCGGTGACTCCGGCGCACGCGGGCCTGCACCTCATCGGCTGGCTGCGCGACAGCTATGACGACGAGGCGGCCGCCACCCGAGCCGCCGCGCACGGTGTGGACACCCAGCCGCTGTCCGCCCACGCCCAAGAGCCGTACGGGCGTCCCGGGCTCCTGCTCGGCTACGCCGCCACACCCGACGATCAGATCAGCACCGGCGTACGTCGCCTGGCCGTCTCCCTCCGACCCACCTGACCGCGCTCGGCGGCATCCGGCGCGTCTCCACTACGGACATCCGCCGTGACACCGTAGCGTCGCGGTCAAACGGAATCTCGATTAGGGGGCGGCATGACCGAAGACGACCAAGGAACTCGTGCCCGGCGCGATTTCGACGTCATCGTCCTCGGCGGTGGGGCACCTGGGGAGCACTGCGCCGCCGCCATCGCCGCCGGTGGTCTCCGGGTCGCCATCGTGGAGCGTGGCCTGCTCGGCGGCGAATGCTCCTACTACGCCTGCATCCCGTCGAAGACGCTGCTGCGCCCCGGCGAGGCGCTCGCGGCCGCACGCGACGTGCCGGGCGCCCGTGAGGCGGTCACCGGTTCGCTCGACGTACGCGCGGCGCTGGAGTACCGCGACTTCATGGTCTCCAACTACGACGACGCGGGCGCCGAGACGTGGGCCCGCAACACGGGCATCGCGGTGGTGCGCGGGGTAGGGCGGCTCGCCGGCCCGCACACCGTCGCGGTGGGCGAACAGACCTACACGGCCGATCATGTCGTCCTCGCCAACGGCGCGGACGCGATCATCCCGCCGATCACCGGGCTAAAGGACCTTCCGGGCATCTGGACGAATCGCGAGGTCACCGGCATCAAGGAGATCCCGCGACGGCTACTCGTTCTCGGCGACGGACCGGTCGGCGTCGAGATGGCCCAGGCCATCGCCCGCATGGGCGCCGCGGTCGCCCTCGTCGGCGGCCGCGACCGGGTGCTCTCGCGCGAGCCGCGCGCACTCGGGGAGGCGGTCGGCGAGGCGCTGACCGCCGAGGGAATCGAGCTGCACCTCGGACAGCACGCCAGCGCCGCCCGCCTCGACGGCGACGAGTACGTCCTCGACTTCCCCGACGGCACGCAGCTGCGCGGCGACCGGCTGCTCGTCGCGACCGGCCGCCGCCCCCGCGTCGAGGGGCTGGGCCTGGAGACGGTCGGTGTCGAGGCGAACCCCAAGGGCGTCGCCGTCGACGACCGCATGGCCGTCGCCGAGGGACTGTGGGCGATCGGTGACGTCACGGGACTGTGGAAGCTCACCCACGTCGGCGAGTACCAGGGCCGCGTCGTAGCCTCCAACATCCTCGGCCGTCCGCGCTCCGCCACCTACGACGCCGTCCCGCGGGTCGTGTTCTGCGACCCGCAGGCGGCCGCCGTGGGCGCGGCCGACGGAGCCTACACCGCGACCGCGCAGCTCAGCGGCGTCCCGCGGACGGCGACGTACACCAGCGCCTACGAAACGCGACCCGGCTTCCTCACGCTCGTCTCCGACGGCGAACGGCTCACCGGCGCGTACGCCGTCGGCCCCGAGGCGGGCGAATGGCTCCAGCAGGCCACCGTTGCGATCCGCGCCCGCGTGCCGCTGAGCGTCCTCCTCGACGTCATCCAGCCGTTCCCGACCTTCTCCGAAGCCTTTCTGCATGCCCTGCGCGACCTCGACACCCAGCTCGCGAACGGGACGAAGCCCCAGTAGAACGCCTGACAGACCCAGGCCCGGCTACGGCCTCATCGGCCGAGGGCGGTAGGTCAGGTGGGTGACGAGGTCGGTGCCGGAGCGGCCGACCGGCTCGAGGGAGTGCTGGCCGACGCCCTCGAACAGCCGCTCCCCGGCGCCGATGATCACCGGTGCGACGTGCAGCCGCAGCTCGTCGATCAACCCCGCCGCGATGTACTGGTTCACGGTGGCGGCACCGCCGGCGATCGCGACGTTGGCGTCGCCCGCGGCCTTCTGGGCCTGCGCCAACGCCGATTCGATGCCGTCGGTGACGAACGTATACGTGGTGCCACCCTGCATGGTGACGGTTTCGCGCGGTTGGTGGGTGAGCACGAACACCGGCGCGTGATACGGCGGGTCGTCGCCCCACCAGCCCGTCCACTCCAGGTCCCAGGCACCGCGGCCGGGGCCGAACATGTTCCGGCCCATGATGAACGCACCGGCCGCCGTGAGGGCTTCGATCGCCGCGGCGTTCGCCTCTGGCTCGGCGAACATCCACTTGTGCAGGCGCTCCCCGTCCGGGCCGACGCCCTCCCCGAACGGGTTGTCCATGCTCTGGTTCGGGCCGGCGACGAACCCGTCGACCGACATCGTGATGTCACAGGTGACCTTGCTCATCTCTGCCTCCAACTGTTGTCGCGGCGCTCGATCCGCGCCGTACATGAGGAGGTCGGAGCCGCCCGCACGGTCTCGACATCCCCGGCCACGCGAAGTTCGGCGACCCCCCGCGCGACGCCCGTACCTGCTCGAGCATCTGCGATTCCAGGACACCGACGGCCGTACCTTTGACCAGGACGGGCGCATCTTGAACCTCGACTCATCCTGGTCGCCCGTCAGCAGGCGGTACGCCGACGCCACCCGAGCGGTCCGCTGACATCGGCGCACCGCCCCGGCGGGGGCCACGACGCTGTCGGTGGGCTGTCGTAGCGTTTGTGGCTAGCGAGCCGAGCGAGCGGAGGCGGTGTTGGGCACGGGCAACGACGAGGCGATCCTCGGCGCGGGCGACGACCAAGCGATCCTGGTTGCGGCGCGGGCGGGCGACGAGTCCGCGTTCGCGACGCTCATCGAGCGGCACCGGCGCGAGCTGCTGGTGCACTGCTACCGGATGCTGGGCTCGTACGAGGAAGCGGAAGACCTGGTCCAGGAGACGTTCCTGCGCGCCTGGAAGAAGCTGGGCGGCTTCGAGGGCCGCTCGTCGTTCCGCGCCTGGCTGTACCGGATCGCGACGAACGCGTGCCTCGACGCCCTCGACGGCCGGGCCCGCCGCGTACTCCCCCACCACCTGACCGCCCCCACCGACCCGAGCGTCGTGCTGGCACCCCGTACCGACATCCCGTGGCTGCAGCCGTTCCCCGACCGGCTGTGGGAGCCGGTCGCGCCGAGCGAGGCGCGCCCCGACGAGGCTGCGGTCGCCAGGGAAACGATCGAGCTGGCGTTCCTCGCCGCGATCCAGCATCTGCCGCCGCGGCAGCGCGCCGCGCTGATCCTGCGCGACGTGCTCGGCTGGCCGGCGAAGCAGACCGCGACGCTGCTGGACGGCAGCGTGGCCTCGGTCAACAGTGCGCTGCAGCGGGCCCGGGCCACGCTGAAGGAGCACCTGCCCGAGCGGCGTCTGGAGTGGGCGCCGGCCACGGAGCCCACCGAGGACGAACGCGCGGTGCTGCGGCGCTACATGGACGCGATGGAGCGCGCCGACCTCGCCGCGATGGCCGAACTGCTTGCCGAGGATGTACGGGCCACCATGCCGCCCTACCCGATGTGGCATCTGGGTCGCGACGTGGTCATGGCGGCGCTGACCGTGAGCTGGGACACCGGCTCTCCGCGCTACGTGGGCCGGTTCCGGATGCTGCCGACCCGGGCCAACGCAAGCCCCGCCGTGGCGTCGTACGTCCGCGGCCGCGGCGAGTCCGCGTACCGCGCCTTCGCGGTCGGCGTGGTGCGCGTCGAGGGCGGCCGCATCGCGGAGATCACCGCGTTCCACGAGCCGGCGCTGTTCCCGGCGTTCGACCTGCCCACAGAGCTGCCTGTCACCTAGCCGCCGCCCCCGGCGCCGGGGTCCGGACGGCGAGTCCACAAAGTGCCGGCACATCGCTCGGCCGATCACTTCCCTGGACGCTCCCCGGCATGTTTCCATGATTGTTGATCGTCAATCATCGCAGGGGTGGGCGTTTCGGCGAGGTAGTACCGGACGCCCAAGTACGCACGTCCGGCCTGGCGTTCCCGTTGCCGCCGCGGCCGGGCCGAGCTCGGATGGTGCGCCGCCTCGAGGGCCGCAGGCACAGCACTGCACCGGAGGGCGACGCCTCCGGGCCAGCGCTCAGTGGGGGAGCACAAATGACGGAGGGCACGACCGAGCGCCTGAGAGAACGCATCATCGTACGGGATCTGCCGTCGCCATACGTGGCCGCCGATTTCCCGGCGGAAGAATTCCACGCCCGCATCGAGAAGGTGCGGGAGGCGATGGACCGGCAGGGCATCGACGCCCTCATGCTGGCCAGTCCCGAGAACATCTACTACGTCCTCGGCCTCAACCATCAGGGCTACTTCTCGTTCACACTCGTACTGCTGCCGCTGAACGGGCCGCCGCTGCTGGTGGCGCGCGCCATGGAGCACGCCACGCTCAGCGCGCAGGTGCCGAGCTGCGAGCACATCGGATACGACGATGACGACGACCCCGCCGAGGTCGTGGCCTCGGTGATCGGGCGGAGTACGCCGCGCTCGGCGGTGCTGGGGGTGGAGCGGGGCGCGATGTTCTTCCCGGTCGGGGTCTGGGAGCGCATCCGCGAGTCGGTGGGCGAACGCTCCTGGACCGACGGCTCCGGGATCGTCGAGAACGTACGGTCGATCAAGTCCAAGCCCGAGATCGCCTTCATCCGGCGCGCGGCCGAGATCTCCGACAGCGCCGTACGGGCGGGGGTCGAGGCCGCCGGCACAGGTCGTACCGAGCGCATGGTCGCGGCGGCGACCTACCACGAGATGGTGCTCAACGGCAGCGAGCACCCCGGCTTCGCACCGTTCATCCGGTCGACCGAGATCCTGCATCACGAGCACGTCACCTGGCGCGATCGGTCGCTGCGCCGCGAGTCCGGCCTGATCATGGAGCTGTCGGCCTCGGTCTACCGCTACCACGCGCCGCTGACGCGGATGGTGTACGTCGGCCGGCTGCCGGCCGGCGTCGAACAGGCCTCGCAGGCCGCGATCGCCGGGCTGAGCGCCATCGAGCACACGCTGCGGCCCGGCGCGGTGAGCGGCGACGTGTACGAGGCCTGGTCGCGGGCCGTGTACGGCGAGCTCGGCCGGCGGCACGACCGGCATCACTGCGGCTACATGGTCGGCATCGGGTTCCCGCCGAGCTGGGTCGGCGGCAGCCGCGTCACCGGCATCCGCCGCGACGGCAAGCTGGAGATCCAGCCCGGCATGGTCTTCCACGTCCAGTCCTGGATGCTCGGCACGCAGCCCGCGGAGTACTGCGTGTCCGACACCGCGCTGATCACCGAGGACGGCTGCGAGCTGCTCACCATGTTCGAGCGCGAACCGATCGTACGGCTGTGATCACGCGCACGACGTGAGCCGTCCGCGACCACCGCCCGATCGTACGGCCGTGATCACGCGCACCACCCGGGCCGTACGCGATCGCGGCCCGACCGGATCGGCGTCAGGTCAGGTCGACGATCATCTTGCCGGTGTTCTCGCCGCGCAGCATGCCGAGGAAGGCGTCGACCGCGTGGTCGATGCCCTTGACCACGGTCTCCTCGTGCCGGATCTTGCCCTCGCGCAACCAGTCACCGATCTCGGCGATCATGTCCGGCATCCGGTCGCCGTGATCGCTGATGATGTACCCGCGCAGGGTCAGCCGCTTGCCGACCGCCAGGCCGAGGTTGCGCGGCCCAGGCTGCGGCGAGTCAGCGTTGTAGACCGAGATGGCCCCGCACAGTGCGACCCGGCCGTAGAGCTTGAGCGCGCCCAGCGCCGCCTCGAGATGGTCACCGCCCACGTTGTCGAAGTAGACGTCGATGCCGTCCGGAGCGGCCTCGGCCAGCTGCCGCGCGACCGGGCCGTCCTTGTAGTTGAACGCGACGTCGAACCCGAGGTCGTCAATCAGGTGCGCGACCTTGGCGCCGGAGCCGGCGCTGCCGATGACGCGCGCCGCGCCGCGCAGCCGGGCGATCTGGCCGGCCATGCTGCCCACCGCGCCCGCCGCGCCCGAGACGAACACGACGTCGCCCGCGGCGAAGGACGCGATGTCGAGCAACCCCACGTACGCGGTGAGCGCGGTCATGCCGAGCACGCCCAGGTAGACCGACGAGGACAGCCCCTGGATCGGCTCGACCCGGCGGAACCGGCCGGCGTCGTCGACCGCGTATTCCCGCCAGCCGTACCTGTGCAGCACCAAATCGCCGACGGCCAGGTCGGGCGACCGCGACTCGACCACCTCGCCGACCGCACCGCCGTCCATGACCTTGCCGAGCTCGAACGGCGGGACGTACGACTTGACGTCGTTCATGCGCCCCCGCATGTACGGGTCGACGGACATGAACTGGTTCCGCACGACGACCTGGCCGTCCGCGGCGTGCGGCGTGGGGGTCTCGACGAGCTCGAAGTCGGCCGGCGTGGGCCAGCCACGGGGGCGGGCCGCCAGGCGAATCTCACGGTTCATGTCCGGAAGGGTACGAGAAAGCGGCATCGCGGTCGCGGACGGGCCCGCACGGTTGGTTTCCACCGAAGCGCCAACGTCCGCGCGGTGATGCCACCCACCCCTGGAGCACCACCACGCGGACGCAGGTCCGCCGCGCCCAGGCGGGCCGGTCACGGTCCTCGGCTAGAGGAGGAACCGGCGATGACCGACCGGCGCCGCAGGCCCGGCCCCGCGTGTACCTCGTCACGGTGCTCCCCCGATGAAGCGAGGCACCGTACCAAGGCCCGCGGAGATCAAAACTCCTTCCGAATTTCCGAACGACTGACGTCGCCGATTTGATTCCGAAAATTGATTCTGCGAACCGTAATGGCGTCATGGGCTACGCCCATGTGAACTTCGTGTTTCAAGCCGTGCGGACCGGTCAGGCGGTCGCGGGCACCGGGTCGGTGGCCGGAACGGGGGTACGGCGCCGGATCGACAAAGACATCCCGGCGGCGAACAGGCAGAGCGCCCCGGCGCCCCACCAGGCCAGCGTGTACGTGCCGAGCGAGGTACGGATGAGCCCGGCCACCCCGGCCGCCGTGGCCGCGCCGATCTGGTGCGAGGCGAACACCCAGCCGAACACGACCGTGCCCTGGGCCGGCCCGAACACTTCGCGCGCGAGCGCCACGGTCGGCGGCACGGTGGCCACCCAGTCGAGGCCGTAGAACAAAACGAACACGAGCATGCTCGGGTGCGGGGACGACGCGAACAGCATGGGCAGTACCAGCAGCGAGAGCCCGCGCATGCCGTAGTACCAGCCGAGCAGCCGGCGGCTGTCGAACCGGTCGGTCAGCCAGCCCGACGAGATCGTGCCGACGATGTCGAAGATCCCGACGAGGGCGAGCAGGCCGGCCGCCGTCGTGTCCGACATGCCGTGGTCGTGCGCCGCGGGGATGAAGTGCGTGCCGACCAGGCCGTTGGTCGACGCGCCGCAGATGAAGAACCCGCCGGCGAGCAGCCAGAACTCCTTGGCGCGCGAGGCCGTCCGCAGCGCGTTGAGCGCAGCCCGGGCGGCCCCGCCGGTCGCCTGCGGCTCGTCTACCGGACCCGCCGCGCCGTACGGCTCGAGACCGACGTCATGCGGTCGATCGCGCAGCACCAGTACGACCAGCGGGACGACGGCGAGCGCCGCCACGGAGACCAGCACCGCCGCCGCGCGCCAGCCGTGCCGGTCGGCGAGCACGGCCAGCACCGGCAGGAAGATCAGCTGCCCGGTCGCGCCGCCCGCCGTCAGGACGCCGATGACCAGGCCGCGGTGCCGGACGAACCAGCGGTTGGCGACCGTAGCCGCGAAGACCATCGCCATCGAGCCGGTGCCGAGCCCGACCAGCACGCCCCAGCACAGCACCAGCTGCCAGGTCGCGTTCATGAAGACGGTCAGCCCGCTGCCCGCCGCGACCAGCGCCAACGCCACTGCCGTGACCCGCCGGATGCCGAAGCGATCCATCAGCGCGGCGGCGAACGGCGCCGTCAGCCCGAAGAGGATCAGGTTGACCGACACCGCCAGCGAGGTCGCCGCTCGCGACCAGCCGAATTCCTCCTGCAGCGGCACGATCAGCACGCCCGGCGTGGCGCGGAACCCGGCCGCGCCGATCAGGGCGACGAACGCCACGGCCGCGACCACCCAGGCCCGGTGAAGACGGGCCGGCAGCACACGACGGGACATGCGACCTCCTCGGCGAAATCCTCAGGCTGATCACTGTGCATCATGTCCACCCATGTGCGACAGTGGCCAGAACGCCACCCTTCCGGAGGATCCGGCCATGCCCCATCCCAGAGGCCAGGGCGGCCCCGCCGCCGCGCCGCACCTGGTCGCCGTACTGGCCGTGCCGCCCGTCGTGCCGTTCGACCTCGCGATCCCCGGCCTGGTCTTCGGATACGCCGAGGCCGCCGGGCGGCCGTGCTACGAGGTGCGAACGGTCACGGCCGAGCCGGGGCCGATCGCCACCGCGGACAGCTCCTCGGACGTCGAGATCGTGGTCCCGCACGGGCTGGCCGCCTTGGACGAAGCCGGCACGATCGTGATTCCCGGCACCTACAGCCGGTACGAGATCGACCCGCGCGTCCGCGACGCCCTCCGCCGGGCCGCCACCGAGGGCCGCCGGCTGGTCTCCATTTGCACGGGTGCGTTCGTGCTGGCCATGGCCGGGATCCTGGACGGCCGCCGGGCCACGACGTACTGGCGCCGGACCGAGGAGTTCGCCACGCGCTTCCCCGCCGTCGATCTCGACCCGCGGGTGCTCTACGTCGACGAGGGGCAGATCCTCACCTCGGCCGGGCTCGCCGCCGGCATCGACCTGTGCCTGCACATCGTCCGCGACGACTACGGCGCCGCCGTCGCCAACGCCGTCGCCCGCAGCATCGTGGTCGCCCCCGTGCGGTCGGGCGGGCAGGCGCAGTTCATCGCCTCACCGCTGCCGTCCGGCGACGGCTCGCTCGGCGCCACCCGCGGCTGGGCGCTGGAGCGGCTCGACCAGCGGCTGACCTTGGACGACCTGGCCCGGCAGGCCCGGGTGAGTGTCCGCACGCTGACCCGCAGGTTCCGCGACGAGACCGGTCTGAGCCCGCTGCAATGGCTGTTGCAGCAGCGCATCGGCCGGGCCAGAGAGCTGCTGGAGGCGACGTCGCTGTCGATCGACGAGGTCGCAAGGTTCAGCGGACTCGGCACCGCCGACTCGCTGCGCGCCCACCTGCTCCGCCAGGTCGGCCTCACGCCGACGGCCTACCGCACGGCCTTCACCCGGCTCTCCGAAACTGGAAAGTTTCCGGCATGATTCAGGAGTGGACTGTCTCATTCCGGCGCCGGCGTCCCTGACGGCTCGCCCCGACGAGTCGTACGAGCTGTCTCCCGACACCGCGATCAGCATCGCCGGCGTGAACGCCGAGCAGGACGTCGAGCAGGACGTCGAGCCGGTCGCCGTCTGGCTCGCGGATCTGCTGCGGCGATCGACGGGCCTCCCGCTCCCGATCGCCCGCCCCAGCCCCGGCGACGGCGGGGGAATCTCATTGGCCCTGGACGGCCCGTCCCGGCTGGGCGCCGAGGGCTACCTGCTCGACGTCGCAGACTCCGGCGTACGGCTCCGGGCGCACACCCCGACGGGACTGTTCCGCGGCGTTCAGACGCTGCGGCAACTGCTGCCGCCGCAGGTCGAGGCGGCGGAGGTACAGCCCGGCCCGTGGTCGATCCCCGGCGTCCGGATCGACGATCGGCCGCGGTTCGGCTGGCGCGGGGTGATGCTCGACGTGGCCCGGCACTTCTTCCCGGTCGAGACCGTCCAGCGCTTCATCGACCTGGCCGCGCCGTACAAGATCAACACGCTGCACCTGCACCTGACGGACGACCAGGGCTGGCGCATCGCCGTCGACCGGTGGCCGCGGCTGGCCTCGTACGGCGGCGGATCAGAGGTGGGCGGCGGGCCGGGCGGTCACTACAGCAAGGCCGACTACGCCCAGATCGTCCGCTACGCCGCCGCACAGCACATGACGGTCGTGCCCGAGATCGACGTGCCCGGACACACGAATGCCGCGCTGGCCTCGTACCCGGAGCTGAACGGGCACGGCCCGGCGCCCGAGCGCTACACCGGGATCGAGGTCGGGTTCAGCTCCCTTGTCACCGGCGCGGACATCACCTACCGGTTCCTCGACGACGTGGTCGAGGAGGTCGCCGCGCTGACCCCCGGTCCGTACGTCCATCTCGGCGGCGACGAGGCGCACAGCACCGACCCGGCGGGCTACCGCGACTTCATCCGGCGGGCCGAGCAGATCGTGCGGCGGCACGGCAAGACCATGGTCGGCTGGCAGGAGGTGGCCGCGGCCCGCATCTCCCCCGCGACCCTGGTCCAGTACTGGCAGACCCGGCACAGCGAGGCCGCGCAGGCGGCGGTACGGCAGGGGGCGAAGCTGATCCTGTCGCCGGCCACGCACGCGTACCTCGACATCAAGTACGACGCCGGCACGCGGCTCGGTCTCGATTGGGCCGGGCTGGTCGACGCGCGCCAGTCGTACGACTGGGATCCGGCGACGCTCCTCGACGGGATCGGCCCGGAGCACGTGGCCGGAGTCGAGGCCGCGCTGTGGACGGAGACGATCACGACCGCCGCCGACATCGAGTACATGACCATTCCCCGGCTGTCGGGCATCGCCGAGATCGGCTGGTCGCCGCCGGCGGGCGGGGCCGGACGGTCCTGGGCGGACTACCGAACCCGGCTGGCCGCCCACGCCGCCCGCTGGGCCGCCGCGGGCGTCGCCTTCCACCGCTCCGCCGATGTCCCCTGGCCGCAGGCGACGGCTTGATCAGGTACGCCAGATGAGGACGAGGGCGCAGTCGTCGTCGCGGGTGGCCGCCATGGTCTGGACGAGCTCTTTGGCACCCTTGCGGAACCCCTGCGGCACCAGCCGCTCCGCCTCGCCGAGCAGCCGGTCGATGCCGGCGTCGAGATCGCGGCCCGGCGCCTCGACGAGGCCGTCGGTATAGAGCAGCATCGCGTCGCCCGGGCGCAGCAGCCCGCGCTCGGGCCGGCAGCGCAGGTCGGGGACCACGCCAAGAACGACGCCCTTGGCCGTGCTGACCCGCCAGGTGCCGCTGCCCGCGTCGAACTGCACGGCCGGCGGGTGCCCGGCCGACTCGACGACGTACTCTCCCGTCGCCAGGTCGAGGATCAGGTGGACGGCGGTGACGAAGCCCTCGTCCCACCGCTGGCGTTGCAGGTAGGCGTTGCAGGCCGGGAGGAACTGGTCCTCGCCGACCGAGCCGAGCAGTCCGCCGAACGCCCCGGAGAGCATCAGCGCCCGGGTTCCGGCGTCGGTGCCCTTGCCCGAGACATCGATCAGCGCGACCTCTAGGGTCTTGCCGTCGCAGAACGACACCACGAAGTCGCCGCCGAACGACGAGCCGCCAGCCTGCAGGAGCACCACCTGGGAGTCCCAGCCGGTCGGCAGCCGCGGCAGCTCGCCTTGACGGCGCAGCCGATCGCGCAGGTCGAGCAGCATGTACTCGCCGCGCAGGCCCTGGACTCCGATCTCCTCCCGGTTGCGCGCCATCATGATCGCCAGTACGGCGGTGATGGCCACGGTGATCATGACGCCCGGACCGACCCGGCGGAATCCCTCGGCGAACGAGTCGTACAGCAGCACCGCCGCCACGACGCCCAGCAGCGCGGCGAGCGTGCGGACCCGCAACAGCAGCCCGCCGGCGAGCACGGTCAGTACGACGGCGCCCGGCGGGAACCAGGCCAGCGACACGGTGGAGGCGATGCCGATGGCGATCGTCGCGGCCGCCAGCGCCACGAACATGTAGCGCTCCCTGGTCAACTGCCCACGTCGGAGCCACCGATAGATCCGCACCAGGATCGGAACGCGGCGGAGCAGGGCGCGCAGCCGCCGGGGTAGAAGGTGGACCAGACGTTGCAGCATCTCCGGAACTGTATCGAGCATGCCGGGGCGACGGTGGATTTCCACCCCAGCATTCACCCTACGTGACAGTCCCCTCACCGATCAGCCCGTCAATAGGTTGTCGGCAACCGGACGAGTCAGTCTCGATCGGCGGGGAAGAACAGGGGCATGGGTCAGCCTGGCATGCGTGTGACGGTCAACGCGGCCATGCGGGCACGGGACGTGTCCCGCCCCGAGGTCGAGCGGAAACTGGAGGACCAGCCGCCGGGCGCGGCACCTCCGGGCGCGCAGCGCGCCGCCGCGGCCGACCAGGCCGGCGTCAACCGCGACCAGCCGGGCGGCCGGGCCGACCGCGATGCCCGGGCCGACCGCGACCAGGGCGCGCGGGCCGACCGCGCTCAGGAGGCCCTGCCGGAGCGCACCAGGCCCAGCAAGGCCGAACGGCGCCGGCTCGGCAAACGCCGCGCCCGCGCCCGCCGCTAACGGCCATCGCCAACGGCCGCCACGAACAGGCCGTCAGTCGCTGCCGGCCACCAGCCGCCGTCAGCCGCGCCGCTGTCCTCCACCGGCCGCCGCCAGCGCCGTCGCGGGTCAGGCCGTCCCGGTCTCCGGCGGGAGCTCGCCGGACTCCTCGTACCGGGCGATCATCTCGATCCGGCGCGTATGCCGTTCCTCCTTGGAGTACGGCGTGTTCAGGAAAAGCTCGACGAATCTGGTCGCGGTGTCGAGGTCGTGCATGCGGGCGCCGATGCTGATCACGTTGGCGTCGTTGTGCTCACGGCCGAGCGTGGCGGTCTCGTCGCTCCAGACCAGGGCCGCCCGTACGCCCTTCACCTTGTTGGCGGCGATGACCTCGCCGTTGCCCGACCCGCCGATGACGATGCCGATCGAGCCGGGCGCCGCGGCCGTCCGCGCGGCCGCACGCAGCACGAACGGGGGGTAGTCGTCGTCCGCATGGTAGGCGGGCGGGCCGCAGTCGACGGGGTCGTGGCCGTTCGCCGAGAGCCACTCGATGAGGTGCCGCTTGAGCTCGTACCCCGCGTGATCTGAGCCAAGGAAGACGCGCATGCCCGAAGTCTCGCAGGTCACCGAGAGGCGCGCGGCGCGGGGCCGAATCGCGTCAGGCCCGCAGCGCCTGCGGACCGAGCACGAAGTCCGGGTCCACCTGAGCGGTCAGGTCCACGCCGACGGCCCGGTTGGCCCAGCTGTGGGCGTTCTTCTCGTGGAACTCCACCGCCTGCCGGGTGTAGGCCGCCCAGTCCTTGGTCCGCGCGTCGACGGCCGTGTGCAGCCGGTCCAGGGACGCACGGTTGGCGGCCTCCAGCGGCACCTCGGCACGGCCCTGCTCCATCGCCCGTACGGCGGCGGAGTGGCCGAACCAGGCGATCAGGTCGTCGCCGACGTGTTCCCGCAGGTAGTCGACGTCGTCCGGGCCATGTACCTTGTTGCCGACGACGGCGATCGCGACGCCGTAGTCCCCGGCGTAGTCGGTGTACTGCCGATAGACACCGACGCCCTTCTGGGTCGGCTCCGCCACGAGGAACATCAGGTCGAACCGGGTGAACAGCCCGGAGGCAAAGGTGTCGGCCCCCGCGGTCATGTCCACCACGACATACTCACCCGGCCCGTCGACCAGGTGGTTGAGGTACAGCTCCACGGCCCCGGTCTTGGAGTGGTAGCAGGCCACCCCGAGATCGTCGTCGGTGAACGGCCCGGTCACCATCAGCCGTACGGAGCCCGGGTCCACATCCACATCCACGGACAGATCGGTATGGAACGGGTCGGCGCCGCCCGGGCGCAGCAGCCGGGACCCGCGCCCCGGCGGCGTCGTCTTGACCATGGCCTGCGCCGAGATGATCCGCGGGTTGTCGCCGCGCAGGTATTCCTTGATCTCGTCCAGGTGGGCGCCCAGCGCCGGGACCTTCCCCGCCTCGGCATCGTCCAGGCCGAGCGCGACGCCGAGGTGCTGGTTGATGTCGGCGTCCACGGCTACCACCGGCCGCCCCTGCCGGGCGAGGTGCCGGATGAACAGCGACGACAGGGTGGTCTTGCCGCTGCCGCCCTTGCCGACGAACGCAACTTTCACGAAGACCTCCGAAATGGATATGAAAATCATTGCGAATTTGGAAGGTACGAGTCTCTCGGGCGAGCAAGATCCAATCAAGCTGGTTCGCCAATGTTCTTCGGCGGCAATCCACCGCGACGCGCGCATCGAACCACCTGTGTCCGGCGAACTCGTCTTATTTGCAAGAAGTTCGCAATTGCGACACTCTCGAAGATGTCGCCCGAGTCAGGCAGGCAGGTGGGGAGAACATGGCACGATCGACATCGCGGACCAGGCTGACCAGGTTCGAGTGGGGCCGGGTCGCCGGGATGGCGGGGTTCATCGCGCTGCTGCACGTCGTCGGCTGGGGCATCCTGCTGATCCTGGTCGCACCCGAGCACTACCGGCTCGGCGACGGCAAGCTGTTCGGCATCGGGATCGGGCTGACCGCGTACTTCCTCGGCATGCGGCACGCCTTCGACGCCGACCACCTGGCCGCGATCGACAACACCACCCGCAAGCTCATGACCGACGGGCAACGCCCGGTGTCGGTCGGCTTCTTCTTCTCCCTCGGCCACTCCTCGGTGGTCTTCCTGGCCTGCCTGCTGCTGGGCTTCGGGATCAAGTCGCTGTCGAACGGCATCGCCGACGACCAGTCCGGGCTGCACCAGATCACCGGCACCATCGGCCCGACCGTGTCGGGCACGTTCCTCGCCGTCATCGCGATCATCAACCTTGTCATCCTCGTCGGGATCATCAAGGTGTTCCGCGGGATGAAGCGGGGCTCGTACAACGAGGCGGCGCTGGAGGAGCAGCTCAACAACCGCGGCTTCATGAACCGCGTCCTGGGCCGGTTCACCAAGGCGATCACCAAGCCGTGGCAGATGTACCCGCTCGGCTTCCTGTTCGGGCTCGGGTTCGACACCGCCACCGAGGTGGGCCTGCTCGCGCTGGCCGGCAGCGCCGCGGCCGCCAGTTCGCTGCCGTGGTACGCCGCGCTCTGCCTGCCGATCATCTTCGCCGCCGGCATGTCGCTGTGGGACACCATCGACGGCACGTTCATGAACTTCGCGTACGGCTGGGCGTTCTCCAACCCGGTCCGCAAGGTCTTCTACAACATCACGCTGACCGGCATCTCGGTGGCGTTCGCCTTCGTCATCGGCGGTACCGAGCTGCTGCAGGTGGCCCAGGACCGGCTCGGGCTGGCCGGCGGGTTCTGGAGCTGGATCGCCGAGATCGACCTCAACGTCGCCGGCTTCGTGATCACCGGCGTGCTGGTGGCCTTCTGGCTGGGCGCGCTCGCGTACTGGAAGCTCGGCAAGGTCGAACAGCGCTGGTCGGCGGCCCTCAACGAGGGCGACGCATAGGGACGCCCGCCTATCCGATGAGGGCGGCGACGCGGCTCGCGACGTCCGCGAGCAGCGTGTCGGGGATGATCTCGACGGTGGCGATCTCGGAGAACAGGGCGGGCAGTCCCGGCAGCGGATACGGGTCGGCGTCGGCCCCGGCGAGCGCCTTGCGGCCGAGCTCGTGGTGGCGCAGCGAGCTCCGGGTGCGGGCCCACGCCTCCAGCACCTCGTCGCCAGACGGCACCCCGAAGCCGTGCCCGACCGGCGCCGCGTGCCGCAGCCGTACCAGCGCGCCGCCGGCGAACTCCTCCGCGAGCCGGCAGCGGGCGGTCAGGTCGGCGCGTATCTCGGAGGCCAGCCGAGTCATCACCGAACAGGGCGTACGGCACTCGGCCGCGCACACGCCGAGGGCGCCGGCCACGTGGCTGTGCAACCGGTCCAGGTAGGCGCGCCAGCCCTCGGGCGGCTCGCCCGCCACCCGCAGCGCCCGTTCGGCGGCCGACTGCTGCGGCCGGGTGTGGTCGCACATGCGGGGCGCGCCGGGCTCGAACGGCACGCCGAACCGGCTGTCCGGCCCGGTCACGGCCGCGGCCAGCCGGGCCGGGTCGGCGGCGTGGCCGAGCACCGGCTGCCAGGCCAGCAGCGGCAGATACTCCCCCGCGATGTGCACGGCGGCGACCAGCGGGGCCAGCTCGTGGCGCCGCCAGCGGATCTCGATGACCTCCATCAGCAGCGCGTACGCCGGATGCAGCGTCGCCAGCGCGCCGCGCGGCTGCTCGCGCGGGGTCTGCGGCATCCGGCTGGCCCGGGCGCGGTTCAGCAGCTCACGCGGCACGTCGCCGACGGCCTCCGGCATGCCGAAGTCCTCGGCGTCGAGGTCGAGCACGCGCTGGCCGAAGGCGCACAGCGCGGCCACGGCGGGCGCGGCGTCGGCGGACAGCACCCCGGCGGTGGCGAGCTGGGCCAGGTCGCCGAAGGCGTACCGGCGGGCCAGGGCGACCAGGACCTCGCGTGCCGTCTCCACCTGATCACTCTGTCACGCCCTGCCCGGTGTCAGGCCGCCGCGCGGTCCTTGGCCCTGGCGCGGAGGGCGCGGGCCACGCCGTCGCGGCCCTCGGCGAGCAGCCGGTGCAGGGCGGCGGGCGGCTGCTGCTCGGCGATGTAGGCGTCGGTACGGTCGATCGTCTCCGGCGAGACCTGGAGGAACGGGTAGGCGATCTCGGCGAAGGTCTGTGCCATGTCATGCGACCAGTTCGCCCACACGTCGCCGACGACGGCGAAGTACTTCTCGATGTACGGCTCGAGCAGTTCGCGGTGGTCGCCCTCGACGAAGCCGCCCAACGTGGCGCGGAACACCGCGTTGGGCAGCCGACCCGTGGTGATCTGCGCCCACGCCGCCGCCTTCGCCTCCGGCGTCGGGATGGCGGCCCGGCACGATGCGGCATGCCGCTCGCCGGCGGCCGTCGCGTCGCGTTCCAGCTCGGCCGCGATGTCCGCCTCGCCGACCGCGCCGCGCACCACGAGCCGGCGCAGCAGCGCCCACCGCAGCTCGGTGTCGACCGTCAGGCCCGCGAGCGTTTCCGACCCGTCGAGCAGGCCCGAGAGGAAGGCCACATGCTGCGCGGACGTCGCCACCGAGATGAAGGCCTGGACGAACGTCAGCTGGCGGTCGGAGCCCGGTTCGGCCCCGCGGGCCAAGTCGTACAGCGCGTCGGCCATCAATGTCGTGCCGGTGTCGCGCCAGGCCGGGTCGGCGTACTGCTGGATCGCCGTCCGCGCCTGCCGCAGCAGGGTCTGGGTCACCGAGATGTCACCGACGCCGCTGATGCCCGACAGCACCAGCTTCACGTAGTCGCGCGTGGCGACCTCGGCGTCGCGGCACATGTCCCAGGCGGCCGCCCAGCACAGCGCGCGTGGCAGTGAGTCGGAGATCTCCCCGATGCCGGTCACCAGCGTGGCCATGGAGTGCTCATCGAGCCGGATCTTGGCGTACGTCAGATCGTCGTCGTTGACCAGCACGAGGTCGGGGCGCTGCTCGCCGGTCAGCTCGGGCACTTCGGTGCGGGCGCCGACGACGTCGAGCTCCGCCCGGCGCCGCCGCACGATCCCCTCGTCCGTCCGGTCATACAGCCCGACGGCGACGCGGTGGGAGCGCAGCGTCGGGTGGCCAGCGGGGGCCTCCTGCACGACGGCGAACTGGGTGAACCGCCCGTCGGCGTCGAGTTCGTACGACGGTCGCAGCGTGTTGACCCCGGCGGTCTCCAGCCATTCCTTCGACCACGCGGTGAGGTCGCGGCCCGAGGTCTCCTCGAGCGCGTCGAGCAGGTCGGCGAGCACGGTGTTGCTCCAGGCGTGCCGCTGGAAGTAGCGCCGCACGCCCTCCAGGAAGTTGTCCCGGCCGACATACGCGACGAGTTGCTTGAGCACCGCGGCGCCCTTGGCGTACGTGATGCCGTCGAAATTGACCTCGACGGCCCGGATGTCGGGGATGTCGGCCGAGATCGGGTGTGTCGAGGGCAGCTGGTCCTGGCGGTACGCCCAGGCCTTGAACAGGTTGGCGAACGTCGTCCACGCGCCCGGCCACTGGGTCGCCTCGGCCAGGCACAGCACGCTCATGTACGTGGCGAACGACTCGTTCAGCCACAGGTCGTCCCACCAGCGCATGGTGACCAGGTCGCCGAACCACATGTGCGCCATCTCGTGCAGGATCGTCTCGGCCCGGACCTCCCGCGCGAAGTCGGTGACCCGGGACCGGAAGATGTAGTCCTCCAGGAACGTCACGGCGCCCGCGTTCTCCATCGCGCCCGCCTTGTACTCGGGCACGAA
>DATBKU010000095.1:0-1501 GCA_036555725.1 Streptosporangiaceae bacterium
ACATACCGGTCCTGTGCCACGACGAGCGTTTCGACCCGGTCGGCGTGTGCCGGATGTGCGTGGTCGACGTGGGCGCGCCCGCCTTCGCGGCCTCCTGCGTGCGCGCGTGCGAACCGGGCATGGACGTCAAGACGGCCACCCCCGAGGTCGAGCGCAGCCGCGCGGTGCTGACCCAGCTGCTGCTGGCCGACCAGCCGGAACGCGAGCGCGACCCCAAGCAGACCACCACCGGCGACAACGAGCTGCTCGCCCTGGCCGACCGCTACGGGGTGGCCCGCGGGGACGGCCTGCCGCTCGCCGCCGGCCGCGGGACCGACTCGTCCAACCCGGTCATCGCCGTCGACCACGACTCGTGCATCCTGTGCGACCGCTGCGTGCGCGCCTGTGACGACGTCCAGGGCAACGACGTCATCGGCCGCAGCGGCAAGGGCTACGCCACCCGCATCGCGTTCGACCTGAACGACCCGATGGGGGAGTCCTCGTGCGTCACCTGCGGCGAGTGCGTGTCGGCGTGCCCGACCGGCGCGCTGACCAACAAGCCGATCCGGGACATCCCGATCAGGCCGCGCAGCGAGCTCGACCAGGTCAACACCGTGTGCCCGTACTGCGGCGTCGGCTGCGCGCTGACCTATCACGTGGACCGGGAGCGCGGGGCGATCGCGTTCGCCGAGGGCCGCGACCAGCCCGGCTCCCAGGGCCGCCTGTGCGTCAAGGGCCGTTACGGCTGGGATTACGCCGCCTCGCCGCAGCGGCTGACCGTGCCGCTGATCCGCCGCGAGGAGTCCTACCCGAAGGGCGCGCTGTCCACCGACGTCCGCGGCGACATGGGCGACGGCGGGTACCGGGACGACCTGGAGGAGCGGGCCGAGCGCAGGCAGCTCAGCGCCGGCCGCATCCCCGGTGGCGCCCGCAACGGCCAGCGCCGGGGCACCGGCCAGCGCGGGGGCAACGGCCAGCGCCGGGGCACCGGCCAGGGCAAGGGCCGCGGCCGCAAGCCCGGCGGGCTGGTCGACTACGACGAGGTGCTGCCGCACTTCCGGGAGGCGACCTGGGAGGAGGCGCTCGACCTGGTCGCCCGCCGCCTGACCGAGATCCACGCCGAGGGCGGGCCCGGCGCGATCGCCGGGTTCGGGTCGGCGAAGTGCTCCAACGAGGAGGCCTACCTCTTCCAGAAGCTGATCAGGACCGGCTTCCACACCAACAACGTGGACCACTGCACCCGGCTGTGCCACGCGTCCAGCGTGGCCGCGCTGTTCGAGGGCATCGGCTCCGGCGCGGTCTCCACCACCTACGGGGACGTGATCAACGCCGACGTGGCCATCGTGACCGGCACCAACACGCCGGCCAACCACCCGGTCGCATCGTCGTTCTTCAAGCAGGCCCGCCGGAACGGCACCACGATCATCTACGTGGACCCGCGGGCCGACAAGATGGCCGACCACGCCGACATCTACTGCCAGCTCAAGCCGGGCACCGACGTCGCCTTCTACAACGGCGTCAT
>DATBKU010000096.1:0-3558 GCA_036555725.1 Streptosporangiaceae bacterium
CTTCCTGCCGCAGCCGGACGCGACGATCAAGATGATGTCGATCGGCCTGGCCGCCGCCGTGGCCGTGGACGCGACGATCGTACGGCTCGTCCTCGTACCGGCGCTGATGAGCCTGCTCGGCCACGCCAACTGGTGGTTCCCGGGACGGCGCCGGACGCCGCCCCCGGCGAACCGTGCCGAGCCGGGAGAAGATCAGGAACGCGTGCTGAGCGCGTCCTCGAACGCGTCGTAGACGTCGGGGGTGAACAGCACGAACCGCACCTCGGCCACCTTCGTCGGGGTCGTCCGTACCGTGCCGACCGCGATCCTGGCCGCGTCGTCGACCGGCCACCCGTAGATCCCGGCGGACACGGCCGGGAACGCCAGCGTCGTCGCGCCGAGCTCATCGGCCACCCGGAGCGACTCGCGATAGCACGAGGCCAGCAGCTCGGAGCGGTCCTCGGACGCGGCGAAGACGGGGCCGACGGTATGGATGACCCAGCGAGCCCGCAGCCGGCCCGCGGTCGTCGCGACGGCCTGCCCGGTCGGCAGCCCCTCCTTGTAGGTCCCGGCCCGGTGCCGGCGACACTCGGCGAGAATCTGGGGACCGCCTCTACGGTGTATCGCGCCGTCCACGCCGCCGCCACCGAGCAGGGACGAGTTGGCGGCGTTCACGATGACGTCCACCCGCTGCTCGGTGATGTCACCTCGCACGAGCGCGATCTTCATGGCTTCCTGCCTCTCGCTGGAAGAGGACGTACAACCACGCTAGTGCGGGAAGCAGGAAAATGCCGCCTACCCCGAGGGCGACGAAAATAACTCTAAGCACCGCGTCGTGTGCGGCCGCGGCGTCGAGGTCGAGATCGCTCAGGACGGCCGCGCCCCACAGTACGGAACCGGCCGCCAGCGCCGCGCTCAGCCGTACGGCCAGGTAGGCGCGCCGCCACAGCAGGACGAGCGAGACCAGCCCGGCCAGCGCGGACAGGCCGATGAGCGGGGACCGCACCCCGAGGACGATCGAGCCGGGCAGGGCGAGCGCCCCGACGACGGCCCCGGTACCGAGGGCGTACGAACGGAACCGCTCCGCCGTCGCGGCGTTCGGGCTGAGGCGGCGGGCGTCCCAGGTGAGGTACACCGCCGCCAGGTACGCGCACAGCCCAACGGTCAGCAGACCGGCGTACGCGCCGGGCGGGCTCAGCCAGTGCCTGTCCCCGGCGGCGATCGTGCCGGCCACCGCGCCCAGGGCGTACGGCGTGACCACCGAGGAGACGCCGAACGCCCAGCGGTACCGGCGACGGTGCTCGATCTTGAAGCCGTGCTCGATTTTCATGAAGGCGAAGGCGCTGCCCCGGATGACGATGCCGAGCGCGGCCAGCGACAGCGGCACCCAGTACGCGGTCATGATGCCGGCGAAGACGGGCGGGAAGGCGGTCCACGTCATGACCATGACGAAGATCAGCCAGACGTGGTTGGCCTCCCAGACCGGGCCCATCGCGTGCTCGATCACGTCCTTCTCGGCAGCGCGCCGGGCCAGCAGGTGCCAGAGCCCGGCGCCGAAGTCGGCCCCGCCGAACAGCAGGTAGGCCGACAGCCCGACCAGGATCAGCGCGACGGCGACGTCCGCATAGCTCATCGGCCCGCGCCTCCCGCGGTGATCTTTTCGTCGACCTTCAGGGCGCCGGCCTGGTGACTCGGGCGGCGCATCCGGCGCAGCACGCCGATGGTGACCGCGCCCAGGACGGCATAGACGACGAGCACCACGTACAGGCCGTACCGCAGGCCGGGCGACGGGTTGACCGCGTCGACCGTGCGCATGACCCCGTAGACGATCCAGGGCTGCCGGCCCACTTCCGTCGTGGTCCAGCCGGCCTCCATCGCGATCGCGGCGGCCACCCCGGCGAGGGTCGCGGCGCGGAGGAACCACGGCGACCAGCGCGCGCCATGACGGTGATGCCGCCACCAGGTGTACGCCCACCACACGGCGAGGCCGAGCAGCGCCATCCCGATGGCGATCATGATCTCGAAGGACGTCTGGACGATCTCGGCGGGCGGGCGTACGCCGGCCGGCCAGGAGTCGAGCCCGCGGATCGTGGCGTGCGGGTCGAAGCGCAGCAGCAGTGACAGCCCGTTCGGGATCTCGAGGAACGCGAACCGGAACGGCACGCCAGCCTGCGTATGGTCGACGCCCTCCATCGCGGCGAACTTGATCGGCTGCCGTTCGGACACGAACCGGCTCGCCCAGTCGCCGACGATCACCTGGATCGGCGCCACGACGGCGGCCGTCGTGAACGGGATCGCGAAGCCGAGCCGGTGGTACCGCTCGCCGCGGCCGCGCAGCAGCGGCACCGCGTACACCGAGGCCACGATGAACCCGCAGACCATCAGCGCGGCCAGGATCAGGTGCGTGGCCTGCACCGGGGTGGCCGGGTTGAACATGGCGGCCAGCGGATCCACGTCGGTCACCCGGCCATGGGCGTCCAGCCGGAAGCCGCGCGGCTGGTTCATCCAGGCGTTGACCGTGACGACGAAGAAGGCCGACGCGATCCCGGCCACCGCGATCGGGATGCCGGTCAGCAGGTGCACCCGCGGCGGCAGCCGGTCCCAGCCGTACAGGTAGATCCCGATGAAGATGGCCTCGATGAAGAACGCGATGCCCTCCATCGCGAACCCGGCGCCGAACACCTGCCCGTAGGTGTCCATGAACCTCGGCCAGAGCGTCCCCATCTCGAACGACAACACCGTGCCCGACACCGCGCCGACGGCGAACAGCACGCCCGTCGCCTTCGCCCAGCGTCGCGCGAGCTCGCGGTAGCTCGGGTCGCCGGTCCGCAGCCAGCGCCACTCGGCGAGCACGGTCAGCGCGGGCAGGCCGATGCCGATGCTGGCCAGGATGATGTGGAAGCCGAGCGTGAACGCCATCTGCTCCCGCGCCGCGATGAAGTCGGCCGGGGAGGCGGGCCCCGCCGCCGCCCCCAAAACCATGGCAGTCGTCATACGACGAAGTGTAGTACTACAATCAGTAGTACTACGAAGGGTGGTGTGGTGTTGGAAGACCAGGTTAGGCTTCCTCATGTGAAGGGTCTGGGAGAGCTGGAACGCACGGTCATGGAGGTCCTCTGGGCGCGGGTCGACGCGGGCCAGGGGGCGGCGACGGCACGTGAGGTCGGCCGCGCCCTCGCGGGCGACCGCGACCTCGCGCACACCACGGTAATGACGGTGCTCGACCGGCTCGCCAAGAAGGGCTTCCTGCAGCGCGAACGCGACGGCCGGGCCTGGCGCTACCGGCCGGTGGCCAGCCGTGAGGGGTACGTCGCCGAGCTCATGCTCGGCGCCCTCGACCTCACGGGTGACCGCGACGCCGCGCTCGCCCACTTCGCGCGGTCGGTGTCGGGCGACGAGGCCGAGGTGCTGCGGCGGGCGCTCGACGAACTCACGAAACGGCCACCGGGATGACCGGCACCGCACTGCTCGCGGCGATCGCCATCGGCACGATCGCCGGAGCCCACGTGCTGTCGCGGGCCCGCTGGCCATGGCGTACGCCCCGTACCGCGATCGTCCTGTGGCAGACCCTCGGGCTCG
>DATBKU010000097.1:0-1797 GCA_036555725.1 Streptosporangiaceae bacterium
AAGTTCCGCACCCCGCTGCAGGGCTTCACCTCGATCCCGCGGCCGCTGGACGACGTGCCGCCGTTCGTCTGGCACGGCTCGATCCGCACCCCCGAGATCGCCGAGCAGGCGGCCTACTACGGCGACGGCTACTTCGCCAACAACATCTTCTGGCCCAAGGAGCACTACCAGCGCCTGATCAGGTTCTACCGGCAGCGCTTCGCGCACTACGGCCACGGCACCGAGCAGCAGGCCCTCATCGGCCTGGGCGGCCAGGCCTACCTCGCCAGGAACTCCCAGGACGCCATCGCTGAGTTCCGGCCCTACTTCAACGAGGCGCCGGTCTACGGGCACGGGCCGTCCATGGAGGACTTTGCCAGCTTGACCCCGCTGTCGGTCGGCAGCCCGCAGCAGGTCATCGACAAGACCCTGACCTTCCGCGAGCACTTCGGCGACTACCAGCGCCAGCTGTTCCTGATGGATCACGCGGGGCTACCGCTGAAGACCGTGCTGGACCAGCTCGACCTGCTCGGCGAGGAAGTGGTGCCGGTGCTGCGCAAGGAGATCGCCGCCCGGCAGGACCCGCAGACCCCGGACGCGCCCACCCACGCCAGCCTGGTCAAGGCCAAGTACGGCGATGAGGCCCCGCGTCAGCCGCGGCCGAACGCGAACCGCGGCGACAACGTCACCGGCGCGTCGCCCTACCAGGACAGCGCCGACGAGTTCCAGGCCGAGTACCCGGAGCTGTGATGCCCGAGCCCAACCTCGCGAACGACGCGTGGGAGGCACTGCTGACCGCCCACGCCGCCGTGATGAAGCAACTCGCGGCCGAGGACACCTGGACGGACGTGTCCATGCGCGAGTACGACGTGCTCTACACGCTGTCCAAGTACACCGAACCGC
This sequence comes from Streptosporangiaceae bacterium, assembly GCA_036555725.1. Taxonomy (GTDB): domain Bacteria; phylum Actinomycetota; class Actinomycetes; order Streptosporangiales; family Streptosporangiaceae; genus CALAED01. The sequence goes on from DATBKU010000097.1 coordinate 883, forward strand.
TGCGGCTGTCCGAGCTGAACCGGCACGTCCTGCTCAGCCAGCCGGCCCTGTCCCGGCTGGTGGAGCGGCTGGCCGAGCGCGGCCTGGTGGAGCGGCATGCCGACCCGGCCGACGGGCGCGGCGTCCGGCTGTCGCTCACCGGGGCCGGGCGGACCACGCAGCGCGCGATCGGCCGCCGCCACGCCCGCAGCGTGACCAGGGCCGTGACCGCCGGGCTGACCCGCGCCGAGATGGCGCAGCTGGAAATGATCTGCCGGAAGCTGGCGTGCGCCAGCGACACACGTGAGGTCGTGCTCACATGAGTACCGAACGGCTCAGGCTCGTCCTGGTCAGCGCCGGCGCGAGCGATCCTTCGTCGACGCGGCTGCTGGCCGATCGCACCGCCGACCGGGTCAGGGCCCTGGCCGCCCGGCGCGGCCACGAGGTGACGGTCGGCGTGATCGAGCTGCGCGAGATCGCCGCCGATGTCTCCACCGCGCTGGTCTCCCAGCTGATCACGCCGAGGCTGCAGCAGGCGATCACCGCCCTGGCCGAGGCGGACGGCATCGTCGCCGCCGCGCCGGTCTACAAGGCCAGCCCGAGCGGATTGTTCAGCTCGTTCTTTCACGTCCTGGACAACGACCTGCTGATCGGCAAGCCGGTGGTGCTGGCCGCGACGGCCGGCACCGCCCGGCACGCGCTGGTCGCGGACGACCAGATGCGCCCGATGTTCGCCTACCTGCGCACGATGACGGCGCCGACCTCGCTGTTCGCCGCGCCGGAGGACTGGAGCGACCCGGCCCTGAACACCCGGATCGACCGGGCCGCGGTCGAGCTGGTGCTGCTGATGGAGAGCGGCTTCGCCGGCCAGATCAAGGACGAGTCCTGGCAGAGCTACCAGCACGAGTTCGGCAGCGCGGGCGGCACCGAGACCGC
>DATBKU010000098.1:0-7184 GCA_036555725.1 Streptosporangiaceae bacterium
CCTTCAGCATCGCCTGGCCGGCGAGGAACGCCGCGAAGGCGGAGAGCTCTCCCGCCGCCAGTGTGACGGCCCCGAGCACCGCCGCCTTCGCGGCGAGTACGACAGAACGCCTGGGCGCCGCGGCGAAGGTGGCGCGGATCATCCCAGAGGAGAACTCGGTCGTGATCGCGAGCACGCCGAGGGTGCCGAACAGCAACTGGCCGAGCAAGAGCCCGAGAAAGGCGTCGTGGGTGGGGTCGAAGGACGCGCGGTCGGCGGCGGACAGCTGGGCGTAGTTCTCATGGCTGAGCACGAGCATGGCCAGCCCGATCATGCCGGTTGCGAAGCCGGCCACTACGTACCACGTGGAGCGGATCGTGCGGAGTTTGTGCCACTCCATCGGGGCGACGGTGCGGAAGCCGTAGCGGTCGGCGGCGCGGTGGCTGTGCGTCGTGGTGGTCACTACAGGCTCCCTGACTAGTCGGTGACCGTCGACGCTAGGGGTTGGACGTCTGCCCGGGAACGTGGCGAGCACCAGTCTTCCTGGTGTGGTTATCCACCAGGGCGCCCGATGGCCCCTATCGCTCGCCGCGTACGAGACGGGCGATCCGGCGTCCGAACAGTAGGTAGGTGAGCAGGACTCCGGCGGTATTGAGGATGACGTCGTCGGCGTCGAACGCTCGCCCGGCGATCAAGACGCCCTGTGAGGTCTCAATCAACAACGAGATCAGTGCCGCGGTGGCGGTGACCCAGACGAAGCTACGGAGCCGGGTGAAGACGACGGGGAGCAAGATGCCCAGCGGCGCCAGCAGCACCAGGTTCCCGCCGATCTGGATCAGGGCTTCCTTGACACTCGGCCGATCGAGGTAGAAGCGCAGGGTGCGTCCCGGGTGGGTGTTTCCGGTCGCCTGACCACCGTCGTGAACCGGGGTGAGAGTGACCCGGTACGCCCAGTACGAAAAGAGTCCGAGCGCGATCACGGCGGCGCCCACGGCGAGCGCACGCACCACGAGGACATGCCAGGACGGCCGTTTGGCCGCACTACGCCGTGTCCGGGCGACCCGGCCGCCGGTTTTGGTTCGGGGGCGCTTATTTTGTGGGCGCTTGGCACCGGGGCGCTTGGTTCGCGCGCGGTGCGGTTTGCCCGAGCGCAGTGCCGAGCCCACTTTGGACCCCATGGCACCGCCCTACCGTCTCGTCCGCCGGAACCTGCGGGCCAACACGTTACATCCCCCAGCCAGGCGAGCCCAGCATGAGGTACACCCACCGGGACGACACGGAAACCCCGTACGGGCCGAAGGTGGTACCGGCACCTCGGACTACCACTATGGCGGCGAGCAGGGCCTGCGGGGATTCACCCTGGATGCCCACCTTTGACCGATGTACGGACCTCGCCTGCTCCATAGCGTGCCTCGCACAAGCCGATGCCAGGCAACCGAAGGAGCCACGATGCGTGTCGAGCAGGTGATGTTCCGCAGCGGAGAGGTGCGCTGCGCCGGAGACCTCTATATCCCGGACGGCGTCAACGGGGACGCGCCGGTCGCCGGAGTCGTGATGGGGCACAGCGTGATCATGGTCAAGGAGGCGCTCGCCCCGCACGCCGAGTACCTGGCGCGGGCCGGTTTCGTGGTGCTCGCCGTCGACTGGCGGACGGTCGGCGCCAGTGAGGGCGAGCCGCGCTGCCAATGGCACCCCGAACGGCAGGTCGAAGATCTCCGCGCCGGCGTTTCGTACCTGCGTACGCGGCACGAGGTCGACGCGGACCGCATCGGGGTCTGGGGGCACAGCACGGCGGCGGGCGTGGCGATCGTGGCCGGCGCCCTCGACCGGCGGATCAACGCCGTCGCCGGCCAGAACCCCAGCATGCTGGACGCCTGGGCGGCGCTGGAGACATCGCGCGGCCGCGTGGGGATGAGCATGATCCGTACGCTGCTCGTGCAGGACTTCGAGCGACGCAGCCGGAACGGCGAGGGCACCGCCATCCCCGCGCTGCCCGCCGATGATCCCAACCTCGCCGGCTACATCGCCCAGGCGGAGGAGCTGTTCCCGAGCTTCGAGAACAAGATGACGCTGGAGTCGCTGGACCATGTGCTGATCTGGGCGCCGCTCAATTTCATCCACCGGCTGGCGCCCACGCCGCTGCTCCTGGTGACCGGGGTGGACGACCATGTCCACGCCATTGATCAGGTCCTGCAGGCGTACGACCGGGCATGGGAGCCCAAGCGGCTGGAGCTGCTGCAGGTCGACGAGTTCGGCCTGTCGATCGAGCCGGGTCTGGGGCAGTCGATGGGCCTGGCGGTCGAGTTCTTCGACGAGCACCTGCGCAAGGCGCCTCGGTTCGTACCGTCGCCGACCCCTGATGAGGCCCGCGCCCAGGGGCTGCGGCCGGAGTACCGGAGGGCGTCGTGAGAGTGCTGCTCGCCGGCGCCGGTGGCGCGATCGGCATTCCGCTCACCCGCCGGCTCCTCGCCCACGACCACCAGGTGCTCGCGCTGATCCGGCACTCCGCGGGGGCCACCCGGCTGGCCGCCCTCGGCGCCGACCCTGTGGTGGCCGACGCGTTGGACCGCGACGGCCTGCTGCGCGCGCTCGACGGACGGTCGGCGGACGCCGTCATCCACGAGGTCACCGCGCTGAAGAAGCCGCCGCTGCGGCACAGCGGCATGGCGCTGACCGACCGGCTGCGCACCGAGGGCACTGCCAACCTGCTCGCCGCCGCCGAGATGCTCGGCGCCCCGCGGTTCCTCACCCAGTCGTTCATTCTCGGGTACGGCTACCGCGACCACGGTGATGCCGTAATCACCGAGCGGGCCGCGTTCGGCCGCCGGGCGGGCGACCGGTCCGATCCGCACCTGGCGGCCATGCGCTCGACCGAGGAACAGGCGTTCACCGCGCCCGAGGGGATGGCGTTGCGGTACGGCCTGCTGTACGGCGGCGACGCCGAGGAGATGCGAGCCCGGCTGGTCCGTCGTGGCATGCCCGTCGCCCGCGGGGGCCTGCTCGGCTGGGTCCATCACGAGGACGCCGCCGCGGCCACGGTCGCGGCGCTGGAGCGGGGCCTGGCGGGACAGGCCTACAACGTGGTCGACGACCTGCCCGCCACCTGGGAGGAGGTCTACACCGCGATGGCCGAGGCGTTCGGCGCCCCGCGACCGCGGCGGCTGCCCGGCCCGCTGCTGCGGTTGATCGCCCCGTACGTCGCCTCGTTCGTGGTGGGCACCTCGATGTGCGTCGCCAACGACAAGGCCAAGGCCGAGCTCGGCTGGCAGCCGAAATTCCCCACCTACCGCGAGGGGATCAACGCCATGATCCACCGGCCCGAGACGAAGGAGCAGGCTCGATGAGTTTCAACGGTACGGAACGGGCGGTCGTCGTCACCGGCGCGTCCTCCGGGATCGGCCGGGCGACGGCGCTGGCGCTGGCCGAGGCCGGCTGGCATGTGTTCGCCGGCGTACGGAGGTACGCGGACGGCGAGAAGCTGCGGGCGTCGGTGCCCGACCGGCGTACGGGCGGGGTGACGCCGCTGCTCATGGACGTCACCGACACCGCCACCGTCGAAGAGGCGGCGACGCAGGTCGCCCGGGTCGTCGGCGACGAGGGCATCGCGGGGCTGGTCAACAACGCCGGGATCGGGGTGGCCTGGCCCATGGAGGCGGTGCCCGCGGCGGAGCTGCGCAGGCAGTACGAGGTCAACGTCTTCGGCCAGGTCGCGGTGACGCAGGCGTTCCTGCCGCTGCTGCGACAGGGCCGCGGTCGCATCGTCAACATCGGCTCGATCGGGGACCGGCTGACGATTCCGTTCGGCGGGCCGCTCGCGTCCTCGAAATGGGCGATCGCCTCGATCACCGAGGCGCTCCGACTCGAGCTGCGACCATGGGGTATCCACGTCATCCTCATCGAGCCGGCGTCGATCCACACCGACGCCGTGGACAAGCTCGAGACAGACGCCGAGCGGGTGCTCGAGCGACTCAGCGATGTCCAGGCCGCGCTGTACGCCGACAGCTACCGCTCGATGATCCGGAACATGGTCGCCAGTGAGCGCGTCGGCAGCAAGCCCGACGTGGTCGCGGAGGTCATCCTGCGCGCGCTGACCGCGAAGCGCCCGAAGACCCGCTATCTGGCCGGCAAGGACTCCCGGCGGCTGGCGTTCCTCGCCCGCTGGGCGCCGGACCGGCTGTTCGACCGGCTGCGCGTGCGGATGTTCGGCCTGCCGAAGGAGTTCGGCGGTCTCCGTGAGCCGGCAGTGGCCCGCGCCCCGATGACGAAGGAAGGCTGACTCCCATGGAACTCGCCGCACAGGACACCGTCGCGGCCCTCGACGCCGACTTCGGAGCGATGGCCGTACGCATCGGCGTGCACGCCTGGGGATTGCCGCAGCTGACCATGCGCGAGAAGGCGTTCGTGTTCGTGGCGGCCGACCTGTGCAGCCACAACCTGCGGTTCCCGCTGCGGACGCACGCCACGATGGCGATGTCGAACGGGGTAACGCTGGAGGATCTCCGGGAGGCCGTGCGGCACCTCGCGCCGTACGTGGGGTATCCGACGGCCGCCGAGGCCCTCCTGTCGCTCGCCGAGCTCGAGGAGCAGATCGCGGGCCGCTCGGTGCTCGACGGGCAAGCCGCCGGCCCCCCGGCGCTCGACGGGCAAGCCGCCGGCCGCCCGGCGCCCGGGGAGCTCGGCGATGGGGCGCGCCGGCGCGCACCGGCCCGCCCCGGCCGGCGGGAATCGGGCATGGTCGCGCCCGTGACGCGGCTGCCCGGCGACGTCCGCGCCGGAGTACGGCGCCTCGACACGGACTTCGCCGGATTCCTGGAGCAGCAGTTCGACGAGCGGTGGGGTCGCCCGAACCTTTCGCTCCGGGAGCGCGCGCTGTGCACGATCGCGACAGACGTCCTGAACGGGACGCTCGACGCCTCATTCCGGCTGCACATCGACATCGCGCTGGGCAACGGCGCCGACGAGCAGCAGGTGCGCGCCGTGCTGCTGCTCGTCGCCGAGTTCGGCATCGCGCGGGCGTGGCGTGCGTACGCGGCGCTGGCCGAGATCCTCGACCGGCGGGCCTGAGGCGAGGCGGCGGCGGGCCTGACGCGAGCGGCGGCGGCGGGCCTGCGGCGAGGCGGCGGCCGTGACGCGTTCACGCGTGGGGTGCGGCCGCCGCCGGCGTCCGGTCCGGGAAGGCCGGGAGCACGTGCCGGGCGAAGGCCCGCACCTGGGCCAGCATCTCGTCGACCGTGTTGCCGACGAACAGCAGGCTGCACAGGTGGCTCACCCCGGCCTCCTCGTACGCGGCGACCTTCTCGCACACCTGGTCGGGCGTCCCGACCAGGTTGATGTCGATGTAGCGGTCGACGTCGACGCCTTTCGTCATCGTCTTTTGCAATGACTTTCTGAACAGGTCGAAAGCGGAGTTCTCGAGCGTTTCCCGCGCTTGCTCGGCGGTGCTGCCGAGGCAGACGACCGATTGCAGGGCGATGCGGATCTCCGCCGGATCGCGGCCGGCGACCCGGGCGTAATGGTCCAGCAGTTCTCGTTTCTCGCTGATCTGCTCGGGCCCGAGTTTCGCCGGCAGCCATCCCTGGCACAGTTCCGCGGCCCGCCGGATCGACCCGTCCACGTTCCCGCCGGAGTAAATCGGGAGCGGCGACTGCACGGGCTTCGGGAACGACTCGACGTCCTCGAACCGGAAATGCGCGCCGTGATACGTCGACCGCGACTGCTCGAAGAGCACTCGCAGGGCCTCGATTCCCTCCCGGGCCAGCTCCGCCCGCGACTGGTCCGCCAGCTCCGGAACGACGGTCTCGAACTCGTCGCGGTAGCCGCCGACGGCGACGCCCAGGATGACCCGGCCGTGGCTGAGCCGGTCGAGGGTGGCCACCTGCTTGGCGAGCAGGATGGGGCGGCGCAGCGGCATGACGAGAATGCCGGTCGTCAGCCGCAGTACGGACGTCTTGGCGGCGATGTTCGACAATGTGATCAGCGGTTCGAAGTAGTCCGGGGGAGTCGGCCAGGCCTCCCGGACGAATTGCATCGTGCTCAAATGGTCGTTGCCACCGATGTCGTAATAGCCGAGCTGCTCCGCCTCCACTGCGATACGGACGACGTCGTCGGCGGCGGCGAATGGGACGGGGTACATCATTCCAGCGAGGCAGGTCGGGGACTCGACGCCGAACTTCATCTCTGCACCTTTCGTTGCGACTGGACCCTGAACGCTAGGCGCGACCACGGCCCGAGTCGTCATACGGAAGTGCCGTACGGGGTGGAATCTCCGTGGACGGCGACGGACGACTTGGGTGGCCGATGGAGGAATCGAGCGGACCCCCCGTGGTAGCCGGCGCCGGACGACCGATGTGCGTTCACGTGCAACTTCGTTTAGCCAGTTCAGCGCTACCTTGGTGTCTGCTATGACCGCTTCGACTGCTTGGGAGTTTCTGATGAGCCCGAGTCCCCGAGAGGTTTTCCTGCGTCTCGTGCACGGTGTCGCGGAGGGTCGCGCCGGCGAGCTGCCCGGCCTGTACGGCGAGGCCACTGATGTGCGGCATCCGATGGCCACGCCCGAGGCCGAGCCACTGACCAGCCGGCGGGCGCTCGCGACGCACTTCGGCGGACCTCCGGAGCCCGGGGAATGGATCCCGAAAAGACGTGTCGTGGACGTTGTCGTGCACGAGACCACGGACCCCGAGGTCATCGTCGCCGAGTTCGCCTACGAATTCATCGTGTCGGAGGCGTCCACGGTCAAGGTCCCGTGCGTTTTCGTCATGCGGGTTCGGGACGGTGAAATCATCGAATCCCATGACTACATCGACCCGATCCGGCGGGCCCGAGCGTGGAACGTCACCGACGACCTCATCGCGGCGATCCGAGCGGACGGCGCCACGGAGTCGCGGCGGTAAGTCGAATGGATACGGATCGGTGCCGGAGTTTCGGGGGCTAGCCTCGTCCGTCGTGTGGTGACGGGTGACCGGGCCGGAGGGGCAGTGGCGAGACGGCTGATCACGGGGGCGACGATATGGGCCGGCGTCGACTGTGTCCCGCGGCGGGGCTGGCTGCTGATCGAGGGCGAGCTGATCGCGAAAGTGGGCGGCGCGGACGAGCCCGTCCCCGCCGCCGACGAGACGGTCGACGCCGCCGGACGTCATGTGCTGCCGGGGTTCGTCGACACGCACACGCACGTCAGCCTGGCGGCCTGGATGTCGTACGGCGGCGAC
>DATBKU010000099.1:0-103823 GCA_036555725.1 Streptosporangiaceae bacterium
ACGACGGCGCGCAAGCGCGGCTCGTCGCGCTCGGGCTGACACTCGGTGCCGCCGAGCACTTGGTGGAAACCGATCCCGAGGCCGCGAAGAAGCTCGTCGTCCAGGCGCGCGAGGCATCCGCGACCGCCTTGTCCGAACTTCGCGACCTCGTCCGCGGCATCCATCCGCCGGTGCTGGCCGAACGCGGGCTCGGCGACGCCGTACGGGCCCTGGCGCTGGCCGGCCCGCTCGACGTCGAGGTCACCGTGGACATCCCCGGACGGCTGGAGGCGCCGGTGGAGTCCGCGGCCTACTTCGCGGTGTCGGAGGTGCTGACCAACGCGGCCAAGCACTCGGGCGCGCAGCGGGCGTGGATCGACCTCAGCCACGCCGACGGCAGGCTGCGCATCTCCGTCACCGACGACGGGCGCGGCGGCGCGGACGCCGCGCGCGGCACGGGGCTGCGCGGAATCGAGCGGCGGCTCGGTACATTCGATGGCGTCCTCGCCCTCAGCAGTCCGCAGGGCGGTCCGACGATGGTCACCATGGAGCTGCCGTGCGCGTTGTCCTCGCCGAGGACCTCTTCCTATTGAGGGACGGCCTGGTCCGGCTGCTCGAGGCGTACGACTTCGAGATCGCCGCGGCCGTCGACAATGGCCCGGAACTGGAGCGGGCCCTGATCGAGCGGAAACCCGAGGTGGCGGTAGTCGACGTGCGGCTGCCACCGTCGTTCACCGACGAGGGACTGCAGGCGGCGCTGCGCGCCCGTCGCGAGGTCCCCGGGCTGCCGGTGCTCGTGCTCTCGCAGCACGTCGAGCAGCTGTACGCGCGCGAGCTGCTCGCCGACGGCAGCGGCGGGGTCGGCTACCTGCTCAAGGACCGGGTCTTCGACGCCGACCAGTTCGTCGACGCCGTACGCCGGGTGGCCGCGGGCGGCACCGCGATGGACCCGCAGGTAATCTCCCAGCTACTGGCCCGCACCGCCCGGGCCGAGCCGCTCGGCCGGCTCTCGCCGCGCGAGCGAGAGGTCTTGGAGCTGATGGCCGAGGGCCGCTCCAACGTGGCGATCGCGCAGCGCCTCGTCGTCACCGAGCGCGCCGTCGCCAAGCACACCTCGAACATCTTCGCCAAGCTCGACCTGCCGCCGTCCGACGACGACAACCGCCGCGTCCTCGCCGTCCTGGCCTATCTCGACCGCTGAGCCGGCGCGGCGACGGCCAGCGCGCCGGCGAGGCAGGCGACCGGGACCACCGGCAGCACGTAGCGGTGGTCGAAGTCGAGGACCGCGACCGGCGCGACCAGCAGGGTGACCGCGACCGACCACGGCAGCAGGGCCGCGCGGCGCCGCCCGATCGCAGTAGTGGTGGAACCAGCCGGCGTAGGCCACCAGCGGCGCCGCCCCGGCCACGGTCAGCGCGATCAACGCGCGGCGGCGCGCCCGCCGCAGCAGCAGGTAGAGCACGGCCACGACGAGCAGCGGCAGCGCGACCGTCCGCGTGAGCGAGGCCCACGCCAGCAGCAGGCCCGCGGCGGCGGCCGCCCGGGATGTGAGCACGGGCCGCCACAACAGCACCGCCAGCGCCGCGACCACGAGAAAGATGAACAGCGTGTCGGACAGCACCGCCTGTTCGAGCCGCAGGAACGACGCGTCGAACAGCACCGGCACGGTGGCGAGCGTGGCGCCCCACACCGGCACCGAATGGCGGCGTAGCACGGCGTAGACCAGCAGCCCGACTCCGAGGCCGAGGACGTGCTGGACCGCCGCGATCACGACGACGCTGTGGAACGGCCGCAGCGCCCACAACAACAGCGGGTATCCGATCGGGTGGAACATCGCCGTCGTGAACGTCTCGGCGATCGCGTCGGCCACGTCGTCCGGGCAGCCGGTGCGCCGCCGGACGTAGCTCAGCACGGCCGGATAGTGCGCCAGGTAGATCGCCTCGAACCGCCGCTGGGACTCGCCCGGGTCCATGCCGCGTCCTTCCGGAGACTGCCCCCTACACCTCAGCACATGTCCGGATAACGGCGAGCGTTTCACCGCTCAATGATTGAGCGCGCGGGCGTCCACCGGCCAGCGGTCGATCTCCGCGCCGTCGCGGACGACGACCACCTCGGCGGCGAGGTTGACGACCGGGCAGATGTGGTTCGGTACGACGCCGACCACCTCGCCGGCGGCCGGCCCGGGGGCGCCGCCGGACAGCTCGCACACGGCGTGATGGTCGAACAGCCGGGTGATGACGGCGTCCGGGTACCCCATAACCGCGCCGTGCCCGGCGAGCCACGGCGCCCCGTCCTTGGCCAGCGTCTTCGCGCCGGCGTCGAGGACGAACTGGCCCGGCACCGCGGTGCTCACGACGGTTGTGGCCACCACCGCGGCGATATCGTCCGGCGTGCACGAGCCGATCACCAGCTGCATCCGATCGCCGAAGACGTACGTGCCGGGGCGCTCCTCGGTGACGACGCCGCGCGCCGACAGGACGGCCGTGGGCGTGGAGCCGGCGCTCACCGTCGCGGCGGCGAGGCCGCGGTCGGCCAGCGACCGGACGGCCAGGTCGAGGGCGGCGACCTCGGCCTCGGCGGCCTTACGTTTCGGCTCTTCGCCCGGTGCGTAGCTCTGCCCCCCGTGGGTGAACACGCCGGCCACGTCGAGCCCCGCGTCCGCGCCGGCGGCAGCGACAACGCCCGCCTCCTCCGGGGCCGCGCCGGTGCGCCGGTTACCGCAGTCGACCTCGACGAGCGCCCGGACACCGGCCCGGGCGCCGGCCAGCGCGCCGGCGCCCGCGACGCTGTCGACGCCGACCGACAGGTCGATCCGCTCGGCGAGCGCCCGCAGCCGGGCCGCCTTGGGCTCGCTCGCCCACACCGGGTAGGCGATGAACACGTCGGTGATGCCCGCGTCCGCCAGTACCTCGGCCTCGCCGATCGTCGCGCACGTCAGGCCGGCGGCGCCGGCGGCCAGTTGCCGCCGTGCCACCTCCACGATCTTGGGAGTCTTGAAGTGCGGGCGCAGCGCCACGCCACGCGCGGCCAGCGCCTCGGCCATCGACCTGATGTTCTGCTCCATCACGTCGACGTCGACGACGAGCGCGGGCGTGTCGAGCCCGTCCGGAAGCGCGATCACGTGCCGGCGAGCTCGGTGAGGAGCAGCGTCTCGGCCAGGCAGGCCCGCTCGAAGTCGCCGAGGTGCAGGCTCTCGTCGGCGCCGTGGGCGCGGCAGTCGGGGTCGGCGCCCGCGCTGGTCACGAGGATCGCGGCGTCCGGGAACGCGGCGGCGAACGCAGCGATGAACGGGATGGAGCCGCCGATGCCGATCTCCACGAGATCCTTGCCGTACGCCGCGCGGTAGGCACGGCCCGCCGCCTCGAACCCGGGGCCGTGGGCGTCCACCGCGTACGGCTGGCCCTTGTCGCCCTCGGTCACGTCGACGTGCACGCCCCACGGCGCGTGCGCGCGGAGATGCTGGATGAGCGCCATCAGCGCACGGTCCGTGTCGTCGCCGGGCGCCAGCCGCATGCTCACCTTGGCTCGGGCGACCGGCGCGAGCGTGTTGGACGCGGCGGCCACCCGGGTCGCATCGATCGCGATCACCGTGATGGCCGGCTTGGTCCAGAGCCGTTCGGCGATGCTGCCGGTGCCGATGAGCCGGACGCCGTCGAGCATGGACGCCTCGGCGCGGAACCGGTCCTCGGGGTAGTCGACCTCCGGTGACTTCGCCGTGACGAGTCCGTCGACCGCGACGTTGCCCTGGTCGTCGTGCAGGGTGGCCAGCAGCCGGCACAGCGCGGTCAGCGCGTCCGGCGCGGCGCCGCCGTACATGCCCGAGTGAACGGCGTGCTCGAGGGCCCGCACCTCGACGACGCAGTCGGACAGGCCGCGCAGCCGGGTGGTGAGCGCGGGCGTGCCGATCTGGTAGTTGGCGGAGTCGGCGAGCACGATGACGTCGGCCGCGAGCTTGTCGCGGTAGCGCTCCAGGAAGGCGCCGAGCGTGGGGGAGCCGATCTCCTCCTCACCCTCGACGAAGACCGTGACCCCGACCGGCGGCCGGCCGTCGTAGGCCCGCAGCGCCGCCAGGTGGGCGGCGATCCCGGCCTTGTCGTCCGCGCTGCCGCGGCCGTACAGGCGTCCGTCGCGTTCGGCCGGCTCGAACGGCGGGCTCACCCACCCGGACGGCTCGCCGGTCGGCTGGACGTCATGGTGCGCGTACAGCAGCACGGTCGGCCGCCCGGGCGGCGCTGGGTACCGGGCCAGCACCGCGGGCTGGCCGCCCGCCACGCCGTCGAGGATCTCGACCTCCGGCGCACCCACCTCGCGGAACAGCGCGGCCGTGGTCTCGGCCGACCGGCGTACCTCCGCCGCGGCGCCCGGGTCGGCGCTCACCGACGGAATCCTGATCAGTGCTTCCAGGTCGGCCCGTGTGCTGGGCAGGACCTGCCGTATGGCGTCACGAAGGTCTTGGCTCACAGCCCCGCAGCCTACGTGGTTCGCGCGGAACCCTCCGAGCGAGGGCGGCCGAGCAGCCGCTGGATCAGGTCGGGGTTGCCGGGCCACGCCTCCAGCAGGACGTCGCGGGGCACCCGGCGCGCGGCGTACCGCAGCGCCAGCGCGACCACGACGATGTCGTCGAGCGGCCCGATGACCGGCAGGAACTCCGGAATGAGGTCGATGGGCGAAAGCGCCCACAGCAGGCCGAACGCGACCGCGAGCTTGGCCCGCGCCGGCACCCGGGGATCGCGGCGTAGCCGCCGCGCGGTGGTGACGCAGTCGGGCAGGAAGCCCGCCAGGTCTTTGGCCAGGCCGGGCGGCAGGCGGCGGGCCAGCAGGATCAGCAGGCCCCACGAGGCCAGGATCACGGCGACCGTGATCAGCAGACCCTGCAGCCACCCGGCCATTAGCCGCCTGCGCGCTGGTCGATCGGAGCGTAGTGCCGCTCGGACGGGCCGATGTAGACCTGGCGGGGCCGGCCGATCTTGGTGTCGGGGTCCTGCATCATCTCGCGCCACTGCGCGATCCAGCCGGGCAGCCGGCCGATCGCGAACAATACGGTGAACGCATTGGTCGGGAAGCCCAGCGCCTTGTAGATCACCCCGGTGTAGAAGTCGACGTTCGGGTAGAGCTTGCGCTCGACGAAGTAGTCGTCGGCGAGCGCGATCTCTTCCAGCCGCATCGCGACGTCGAGCAGCGGGTCCGGCTTGCCCAGCCGGTCGAGCACCTGCCGGGTCGCCTTCTTGACCACGGCCGCGCGCGGGTCGTAGTTGCGGTAGACGCGGTGCCCGAAGCCCATGAGCCGGACGCCCGGCTCCTTGGCCTTGACCCGGCGCATGAACGTGTCGACGTCGTCGTCGCTGTCGTGGATGCGCTGCAGCATCTCCAGAACGGCCTGGTTGGCGCCGCCGTGCAGCGGGCCGAACAGCGCGTCGACGCCGGCCGACACCGACGAGAACAGGTTCGCGTGGCTGGAGCCGACGAGTCGCACGGTCGAGGTCGAACAGTTCTGCTCGTGGTCGGCGTGCAGCACGAAGAGCATGTCGAGGACGCGGACGATCTCGGGATCGACCTCGTACGGCTCGGTGGGCAGCCCGAACGTCATGCGCAGGAAGTTGTCGACGTACCCGAGCGAGTTGTCCGGGTACAGCAGCGGCTGCCCGATGGAGGTCTTGTACGCGTACGCGGCGATCGTGGGCAGCTTGGCGATGAGCCGCACGCTGGACAGGTCGACCTGCTCGGGGTCGAACGGGTCGAGGCTGTCCTGGTAGAACGTCGACAGCAGGCTCACGGCCGACGACAGCACCGCCATCGGGTGGGCGTCGCGTGGGAAGCCGGAGAAGAAGGCCTTGAAACTCTCGTCCAGCAGCGTGTGGTGGCTGATGCGGTCGGCGAAGTCCGCGAGCTGCGCCGACGTCGGCAGCTCTCCGTAGATCAACAGGTACGCGACCTCGAGGAAGGACGACTGCTCGGCGAGCTCGTCGATCGGGTAGCCGCGGTAGCGGAGGATCCCCGCGTCCCCGTCGATGTAGGTGATCTCGGAGGCGCAGGACGCCGTGTTCACGAAGCCCGGGTCGAGGGTGACGTACCCGGTCTCCTTGAGCAGGTTGGCAATGCCCAGACCGTCGGGACCGTCGGTCGCCAAGGTCGCCTTGAGGGGCAGTTTGCCTCCGGCGTGGTTGAGCTCGATATCAGGCATATTTCCTCCCGGATTCCACATTTTCCTCTCCCCACAGCCGTTCCGGGCAACACCTGGCGTCCGGGGACGGTGGGCGGAGCGGAAGACCTGCCAGGGACGTACTGCGACTTGACCTCGGACGTGCGACCCTGCGGGGGAGACGTCCGTACGACACGTCCAACGAGCGGGCCATGCCGAGCATGCCCGCCCGTAACCCTGTGAAGTCAAGACCCATCGCATTTCCTACTAAATGGGTATAATTTGTGATCTCTGGAGGTGAGCGCATGACGCGGACCGCCCAGCCGACCGGTACGCCGCGCTACGCGGGCCCGGTGGATCTCGATACGTACGGGCCGTACGGTCCCGGCCGCGGCTTTTCCGCAGGCAGCGCCTTCGAACGTCCACGGTATCCGTTCCAGGGGCGGGTCACCGCCGACGGGGCGAGCGGATTTCGCGCCGAGCCGGGCCGCTATCACCTCTACATCGCGTGGGGCTGTCCGTGGGCGCAGCGCACCGCCATCGTGCGCAAGCTCAAGAAACTGGAGGACGTCGTCTCGCTTTCGTATGTCGACGACGAGCGCGACGCGCGCGGCTGGGCATTCCGGGAGCGGCGCGGCCCGGACCCCGTCAACGGCTTCCGGTACCTCCGCGAGGCGTACGAGGCGACCGAGCCGGGCTACCCGGGGCACATCTCGGTGCCGGTGCTGTGGGATCGCGAGACGGACCGGATCGTCAGCAACAACTTCCCCGACATCACCATCGACCTCGGCACTCAGTTCGACGCGTGGGGCGACGCGAGCGTCGACCTGTACCCGGTGGCGCTCCGGCCGGAGATCGACGCGCTCAACGACGTGGTGTACACCAACGTCAACAACGGCACGTACCGGGTCGCCGGTGCGACGACGCGCGAGGACTACGAGGAGCTGCGGCACGCACTGATCGGCACGCTGGAGGCCCTCGACCGGCGGCTGGCCGACCGGCGCTTCCTGTTCGGCGACCAGATCACCGAGGCGGACGTACGGCTGTGGCCCACGCTGGCCCGCTTCGACCTCGGTTACAACCCGCTCGGCAAGATCAGCGAGCGGCCGCTGACCGACTTCCCGAACCTGTGGGCCTATGCCCGCGACCTCTACCAGCACCCGGCGTTCAAGGAGACCACCGACTTCACCGTCATCGCAGGGTTCGGGCAGGCCAAGCCGAGCTTCTTCAACGACGCGGACTGGCGCATCGCGGTCGCGCCGCGCCCTGCCGACTGGGACGCCCCGCCCGGCCGCGGCTCGGGCTAACCGCCCTTCGTGTAGGACAACAGCTCCTCCTTGTCGGAGCCACCGGAGACGGTGACGGCCAGCACCGGTCCCACGCCGGGCGCGTAGTACTTCTGCTCGATCACGTTCGGTTCGAGCGGTGAGTAGTCCTTCGTCTTGAGTGTGTGGTCGAATGAGCCGTACGGCACCCGCACGTGTTCGTCCAGGGCCAGGATCTGGCCGGCGTCCTCCGCCTGCCCGCGGTAGTACTCCTGCCGATACAACAACCCGGGCGTCGGGCGCGCGGGCATGATCACGCCCGGTTGGGCGCCGTGCACGCCCGCCTCCCACGACCCCTCCGTGTTCGGCGGCTTGCCCTTGTGGAACTCCTTGGTGGCCTCGCCCATGTACCAGATGTTGCCGTCGCGGTCCTGGGCGTACCAGTCGTAGGTGTCCTCCTTCACCGCACCGCCCTCGGTCAGCACGTCGTGGACGATCCTGGACTGGATCCCCGCGACGGTCTTGGTCTCGTTAAGGACGGTGACCTCGTCGCGTCCCTTGCCTTCGCGATACACCCAGCGGCTGCCGGGCTGCATCGGCCAGTACGGGTTGTCGATGGCGGTGGTGAAGTTCGCCGGGTCGAGCGGTACGTTCTCGCTGGACTGGGGGAGCGGGTGCGGGGCCGCCGCCGGCCGTGTGCTCGGCGATGTCCGTTCTCCGCTCGGCCGGTGACCGCTCCCGCCGCAGGCCCCCGCGGATGCCACCGCGACCAGCGCCATGGTGAGCATGGCGGCTGTCTTCAGCATTGCCCGGATCCTTTCCTTGCCGGTACGTCTGGCGGGACGCTAGGCAAGGGCCGATGAGAGCACGATGAGCGGCCTTCTCATCGGGCGTTCATCCGGGCCGGGCGAGGATGGAGCCATGCGGGCGCTGGTCGTGGAGGACGACTGCAAGATGGCCGGGCTGATCCGGCGCGGCCTGACCGAGGAGGGGTACGCCGCGGACGCGGCGCGGGCGGGCGACGACGCGCTGTGGATGGCGGCGGCCACTCCGTACGACGTGATTCTGCTCGACGTCATGCTGCCCGGTGCGGACGGCTTCGAGGTGTGCCGGCGGCTCCGTGCGGCGGGGATCAGGACGCCCGTTCTCATGCTGACCGCGCGGGACGCCGTCGAGGACCGGGTGGCCGGGTTGGACACCGGTGCCGACGACTACTTGACCAAGCCGTTCTCGTTCGCGGAGCTGCTGGCACGGCTGCGCGCGCTGGCACGGCGCGGGCCCGTCGAGCGGCCTGCCGTGCTGCGGACCGGCACGCTCCGGCTGGATCCCGCGAGCCGGCGGGTGTGGCGGGGCGAGGACGAGATCAGGCTGTCCGCCAAGGAGTTCTCCGTGCTCGAGACGTTGATGCGTCGCCCCGGGCACGTCGTGTCCCGTCTCGACCTGCTCGACCACGCCTGGGACGACGCCTACGAGAACCGGTCCAACGTGGTCGACGTCTACATCCGCTACCTGCGCGACAAGGTCGACCGGCCGTTCGGCGTGAGCTCGATCGAGACGGTCCGGGGCGCCGGCTACCGGCTGCGCGCCGACGGCGGGCGGTGAGGGTACGGTGCGCGGCCGGTTGGGTTCGCTGCCGATCCGGCTGCGACTGACGCTCGCCTTCGCCGTCGCGATGGGCGTGGTCCTATCGGCGACCGGGCTCTTCCTCTATCTGCGCCTCGGCACCGAGCTCGACACGTCGGTCAACGCGGGGCTGCGCGGCCGGGCGGACGACGTTGTCGCGCTGGCCCGCCGTACCGACGCCGGGCTGCGCGCGGGCGTGACCGATCCACTGCCGGAGGGCGCCGGATTCGCGCAGGTGCTCGACGGCACGGGCACCGTCGTCGACGCCACGCCGCTGGGGGAGCGGTTCCGGCTGACCGCGGCCCAGCTCGCTCGCGCGAACCGGGGCCCGGTCATGTTCGATCGGGTCGGCGTGCCGGGGTCGGACGATCCGTACCGGGTCATGGTGGTGCCGGTCGATGGGCGCCCCGACCGGCGCGTCGTCGCCGGCGCATCGCTCGAGGCGCGCGCCGAGGCGCTCGAGGAGCTGCGCAACCAGTTGCTCATCGGCGGCCCGCTGGCCTTGTTGCTGTCGTCGCTGATCGGGTACGGCGTCGCGACGGCGGCGCTGCGGCCGGTCGAGTCGATGCGCAGGGAGGCGGCGGCCGTGTCGGCGGCCCACCCCGGACGGCGGCTGACGCTGCCGCCCGCCCGCGACGAGATCGCCCGGCTCGGCCAGACGCTCAACGACATGCTGAGCCGGCTCGAGGCGGCGTTCACGCGCGAGCGCCGCTTCGTCTCTGATGCCAGCCACGAGCTGCGCACGCCGCTCGCACTGCTGCGGACCGAGCTGGAGCTCGCACTGCGCCGCAAACGCACCCCGGACGAGCTCGAACTTGCTCTGCGGTCGGCCGCCGACGAAACCGATCGGCTCTGCCAGCTCGCCGCCGACCTGCTCGTGCTGGCCCGCGCCGACAACGGCACGCTGCCCGTACGGCCGGAGCGGCTGACCGCCGCGGACGTGCTCGAGGACGTACGGCGGCGGTTCGCCCGGCGGGCCGCCGATGCCGGAAGGCCACTCAGCGTGGCCGCCACCGACGGGCTGGAGTTCCACGCCGACCGGCTGCGCATCGAGCAGGCCGTCGCGAACCTTGTGGAGAACGGCCTACGGCACGGCTCCGGGCCGATCCGGCTGGCGGCCAAGCGCCGCAACGGTCACATCGAACTCCACGTGCAAGACGCCGGCGCCGGATTTCCCGACGACGTTCTGGACCGGGCGTTCGAGCCGTTCAGCCGCGGCGACGACGCGCGGTCGACGCCCGGCGCCGGGCTCGGCCTGGCGATCGTCGAGCTGGTCGCCCACGCCCATGGCGGCACGGCGCACGCCGTCAACAACCGGCCGGGTGCCGACGTCTGGCTCTCGATCCCGTTCGATCAGGCCTCGTCGTAGGTGCGCGGAGCCCATAGTCGCGGCTGGGGATGACCGCCGAACCGCGTCAGCCGGCATCGGCGGGCAGCGAGTCGGACGCGTTGACCGCGGTGGAGTCGGTCACGATGAGCTCGCCCACTTGGTCGGCCAGCACGCGACGGGCGCCCGGCTCCAGGCTGGAATCGGTGATCAGCACGTCGGCGTCGTCGAGCCGCGCGATGGTGCTGATGCCGACGATCCCCCACTTGGTGGCGTCGGCGAGCACGATCAACCGTCCCGCGGCGGCGACGAGGGCCCGGTTGGTCTCGGCCTCCATGAGGTTGGGCGTGGTGAACCCCGCGTGCGCGCTCATGCCGTGCACGCCGAGCAGCAGCAGGTCGACGTTGAGCGAGCGCACCGCCGCCACCGCGACCGGCCCGACCAGCGCGTCGGACGGCGTGCGGACCCCGCCGGTCAGCACAACCGTCTGGTCGGCCCGGCCGAGCCGGTGGAAGACGTCGGCCACCTGCAGGGAGTTGGTGACGATCGTCAGGCCCGGGGTGTAGATCAGCCGGTGGGCGAGCGTCCACGTGGTCGTCCCCGCCGACAGCGCGACCGCCGTGCCCGGCCGTACCAGCCCCGCGGCGCGGTGCGCGATGGCCTCCTTCTCGCGCTGCTGCACCACGGACTTCGCGGCGAACCCGGGCTCTTCGGTGGAGCCCGGCCCCGGCGCGGTGGCGCCGCCGTGCACCTTGACCACGAGACCCCGGTCGGCCAGCACCTCGAGGTCGCGGCGGATCGTCATGTCGGACACGCCGAACCTGCGGACGAGCTCGCTCACCCGTACGGCACCGTCCTGCCGCACCAGGTCCATGATCGTCTGTTGCCGCTGCTGGGCGAGCATTTCGCCGCCTCCCATCACCGGGGGGTGAAGGCACGCGCAAGAGTAGGCGTAGATCCAACACGTTCAAACAAGGATGCCACATATCCGCCGGGCCGTCAGGGCTGGCGGTGCTCATCGGCGTCGGCGCACTCCGCGCCGCCGGGCCTGGGTGATCGGAAATGTTGGGCCGAGCAACGAATCCGGCCGGTGCTGCCCCTTGCCGAAACGACACGCTGTTTGATTGTGTGCGGTCTGGTCGACAGGTCCAACGTCTGGGAACATGCAAGGGACACCCAGGCTGTTCCACCCCATGCAGTGAGGGGTCCCGCATGACAACGACCGACGAGCACCGCACTTACCACGTGGTCGTCAACGACGAGGGCCAGTACTCCATCTGGGCCGACGGCCGCGACCTCCCGGACGGCTGGCACGAGGAGGGCGTGGCGGGCACCAAACAGGAGTGCCTGGACCACATCACCCGATCGTGGGTCGATCTCCGCAGCCGCGTCTAGCCCGGCACGGTGGTGCGGCCTGCCTGCGCGGACGGGGTCCCTTGAGGACGCCGTAACCAGCGCAGCAGGCATACTGGGGGCGCAAACATCCGATCTTCGGGGAGGTGGCCGGATGGCGGTCACGGATGAGGCGATCGAGAAGATCAAGGAGATGATCGTCTCCGGGCGGTTGCGTCCCGGCGACCGGCTGCCCAGGGAGGCCGATCTGGCCGCGCAGCTGGGTTTGTCGCGCAACTCGCTGCGCGAGGCGGTACGGGCGCTGTCCCTCATCCGTGTCCTGAACGTCCGCCAGGGGGACGGCACGTACGTCACCAGCCTGGAGCCCCGGCTGCTGCTCGACGCGCTGAGCTTCGTGGTCGACGTCCATCACGACTCCACCGTGCTGGAGTTCTTCGAGGTGCGCCGTTTCCTCGAGCCGCAGGCGGTGGCGATGGCGGCC
Source organism: Streptosporangiaceae bacterium (assembly GCA_036555725.1). Taxonomy (GTDB): domain Bacteria; phylum Actinomycetota; class Actinomycetes; order Streptosporangiales; family Streptosporangiaceae; genus CALAED01. The sequence goes on from DATBKU010000099.1 coordinate 12,168, forward strand.
ACCCGGATCGCCGACGACGAGGTGTCGGAGCTGCGGGCGCACCTCGCCCTCGTCACGGCCGAGTCGTCGGCCGAGGAGCTGGTGACCAACGACCTGGAGTTCCACCGGCGCATCGCGGAGGCATCGGGCAACTCGGTGCTGTGCTCGCTGCTGGAGAGCCTGTCCGGGCCGACCATGCGGGGCCGCATCTGGCGCGGGCTGACCCAGGAGAACGCCTGGGAGCGCACCCACGCCGAGCACCTCGCGATCCTGGACGCGATCGCCGACCGCCAGCCCGACGTGGCCCGCGCGTGGGCCGCCGTCCATGTCGCCGGCGTCGAGCAGTGGCTCCGGATCGCGCTGCGGGAGACGTAGTCTGCCGATCATGAGCGATGACGTACGCCTTCGCCCGGTGGAGGAGGCCGATCTCGCCGTCCTCGACCGGTTCAAGCGGGAGCCCGACGCGACCGGACCGCTCGAGTGGTACGGCTGGCGAAACCTGGACTACTACCGCAAAGGCTGGGCCGACAACAAGCTGCTGAGCGACGAGCGGGGTCTGCTCATGGTGGTGCGCGGCGCCGAGCCGCTCGGCATGGTGTCGTGGCGCAAGGCCATGGTCACCACGCTCAGCCACTGCTGGGAGATCGGCATCGGCCTGCTGCCGGAGGCGCGCGGCAAGGGTTACGGCACCGAGGCGCAGCGCCTGATCGTCCGATACCTCTTCGCGCACAGCACGGTCAGCCGCGTCCAGGCGACCACCAACATCGACAACGTCGCCGAGCAGCGCTCGCTGGAGAAGGTGGGCTTCACTCGCGAGGGCGTGCTGCGCTGCGTCGCGTTCCAGAACGGGCGCTGGCAGGACGGCCTGCTCTACAGCATCCTGCGCGACGAGGTCCCACTGGGCTGAAACACCGCCGTTGGGACGTCCTAGGGCTGGTCGGCGCGGGCGGCCATCGCGGCGCCGATGATGCCGGCGTCGTTCAGCAGCGCGGCGGGCATCAGGTCGGCCCGCACGCCATCGATGAGCGGCAGGAACTTCTCCGACTTCCTGCTCACGCCGCCGCCGATGATGAGGAGGGCGGGGGAGAACAGGGCGTCCACGTGGCGCAGGTAATCCTCCACCCGTTCGGCCCACTTCTCCCAGCTCAGGTCCTTCACCTCGCGTGCGTGCGCGGACGCGCGGTGCTCGGCGTCCTTCCCGTGGATCTCGAGATGGCCGAGCTCGGTGTTGGGAACCAGTTTGCCGTCCACGAACAGCGCGCTGCCGATGCCGGTGCCGAACGTCAGCACCAGCACGACGCCGTCCCGGCCCTTGCCCGCGCCGAACTTCACCTCGGCGATACCCGCGGCGTCCGCGTCGTTGAGCACCGTCACCGGGCAGCCGGTCGCCTTGGTGAACAGGCCGTCCGCATCGCGGTCGATCCACTTTTTGTCCACGTTGGCGGCCGTACGGGTGATCCCGCCGACGACGACGCCGGGGAACGTGACACCGATGGGACCGGACCACTCGAAGTGCGTGACGATCTGACGCAAGACGTCGGCGACCGCGTCCGGCTCGGACGGCTGCGGCGTGTCGATCTTCAGTCGCTCCTGCGCGAACCGCCCGGCGTTCAGGTCGACCGGCGCGCCCTTGATCCCCGATCCCCCGATGTCAATTCCCAGTACGTCCATGCCTTCGTGTTTACCCGACCCGCACTGTGCGACGCCGCACGAAACAGGCAGCCCGCCGGGCCTCGGGCCTCAGCGGGCCAGGATCGGGTACGCGCCGCGGCTGTAGACGGTGCTCATGGTGCGGCGGAGCACGCCCAGCAGCAGCGTGCGGCGGGCGGGTGACAGGGACGGGTCGGTCAGCGCGGCGGGCACGTTCAGCACCCGCCGGGCCGCGCGCGCCGCCGCCAGGATCCGGTCCTGGTCGAGCAGGTTGACCGACCATCGCCGGCCGGCCGGGAGCGGGCCCCGTCGAGGCCGGCCGCCGGCGGCTCGGCCGACGCCTGCGGGAACTGGTCGTCCGTGACCGGCTCGGTCGCCTGCGACGATGCCTGGCAGCCTCCGACGCTCGGCAGGGGCGAGCAACACGAGCATGGCGGTCGCGACCCCGGCCGTACGGCGTCTCCGTATCCGCGCGGTGCTTCCCGCTCAGCCCGCGCCGCGCTCTGGGCACTGCCTTCCCTCGTCCCGTGCTCGCTCATGGGCGGTCACGCTATGTGTACGGCGTCGCGGTGCTCGGGGGATCGGCCGGGCCTTGACCCGGCCACGACCGAAGCATTACCGACGGCGCGCGACGTCGCCGTCGGCTATCATGAGGAACATGTCAGGCATCTTTGAGACGACGACGCCGGGCTCGCCCCGGCGGACTGCTCGCATGTTCTGACATCCAGCACGTGTGTAAAGGCCCCGGGAGCGGTCCCGGGGCCTTTACATGTCCCGTGGGCGCTCCCGACGACGATGACCCAGAGAGAGGGTGCGAACGATGGAGTCGGTTGCGTCCGGTGCGGACCTTGACTCGATAGCATCGAATCCCAGCCAACAGCCGCGACCAGCGAACCAGGGAGTCCCCGTGTCAACCGTGTCTGACCTGCGTATCACCCTCGGCGGGAGCGAGCGTGTGGTGGCGGCGGGCACCACCTCCGGGGAGGCCCTCGAGGCAGACGGCCGACAGCTCATCGCGGCACGCGTCAACGGCGAGGCGCGCGACCTGGCGTACCAGTTGCGCGACGGCGACAACGTCGAGCCGATCTCGATCGAGTCCGACGAGGGCCGCGCGATCCTGCGGCACTCGACCGCGCACGTGCTGGCGCAGGCCGTCCAGGAGCTGTTCCCCGACGCCAAGCTCGGCATCGGGCCGCCCGTCAAGGACGGCTTCTACTACGACTTCGACGTCGCCCAGCCGTTCACCCCCGACGACCTCAAGCGCGTCGAGAAGCGCATGCGCGAGATCGTCAAGCAGGGGCAGCGGTTCTCCCGCCGGGTCGTCTCCGACGACGAGGCCCGCGCCGAGCTCGCCGCCGAGCCGTACAAGCTGGAGCTCATCGGGCTCAAGGGCGAGGCAGGTTCGGGCGGTGGAATTCAACCGGTCGACGAAGAGAGCGTGGAGGTTGGCGGCAGCGAGCTGACCATGTACGACAACCTCGACGCCAAGTCCGGCGAGCCGCGCTGGAAGGACCTGTGCCGCGGCCCGCACCTGCCCACCACCCGCGTCATCCCGGCGTTCAAGCTGATGCGGACCGGGGGCGCCTACTGGCGCGGCAGCGAGCAGAACCCGCAGCTGCAGCGGATCTACGGCACCGCGTGGGAGTCGCGCGACAAGCAGGACGAATATCTCAAGCTGCTCGAGGAGGCCGAGAAGCGCGACCACCGCAAGCTCGGCGCCGAGCTCGACCTGTTCTCCTTCCCATCGGAGATCGGCAGCGGCCTCGCGGTGTTCCACCCCAAGGGCGGCGTCGTCCGCAAGGTGCTGGAGGACTACTCCCGACGGCGGCACCAGGAGGCGGGGTACGAGTTCGTCGCCACCCCGCACATCACCAAGGGCGATCTGTTCGAGACCTCCGGGCACCTGGGCTGGTACAAGGACGACATGTTCCCGCCCATGGAGCTGGACGGGGCCGACTACTACCTCAAGCCGATGAACTGCCCGATGCACAACCTGATCTTCCGGGCGCGCGGGCGGTCGTACCGGGAGCTGCCGCTGCGGCTGTTCGAGCTCGGCGCCGTCTACCGGTTCGAAAAGTCCGGCGTGATCCACGGCCTCACCCGCGTACGCGGCCTGACCATGGACGACGCGCACATCTACTGCACTCTCGAGCAGCGCAGCGAGGAGCTCAAGAGCCTGCTCAACTTCGTGCTCGACCTACTGCGCGACTACGGGCTGAGCGAGTTCTACCTGGAGCTGTCCACCAAGGACGACTCCGACAAGTTCATCGGCTCGGACGAAGACTGGGCGGAGGCCACCGCCGCGCTGCGGGAGGCCGCCGAGGAGTCCGGCCTCGACCTGGTCGACGACCCGGGCGGCGCGGCCTTCTACGGGCCGAAGATCTCGGTGCAGGCCAAGGACGCCATCGGCCGCACCTGGCAGCTGTCCACCATCCAGGTCGACTTCAACCAGCCCCGGCGGTTCGGCCTCGAGTACCAGGCCGCCGACGGCACCCGGAAGACCCCCGTGATGATCCACCGGGCGCTGTTCGGCTCGGTGGAGCGGTTCTTCGGCATCTTGCTGGAGCACTACGCGGGCGCGCTGCCGCCGTGGCTGGCCCCCGTCCAGGCGGTCGGCATCCCGATCGCCGACGAGCATGTCCCACACCTGGAGAAGGTGGCGGCGCGGCTGCGCGAGCGCGGCATCCGGGTGGAGGTCGACACCTCGGGCGACCGCATGCAGAAGAAGATCCGCACCGCGCAGAAGCAGAAGATCCCGTACATGCTGCTGGCCGGCGACGACGACGTGGCCAAGGACGCCGTGTCGTTCCGGTACCGCAGCGGCGAGCAGAAGAACGGCGTCCCCATCGAGGAGGCCGTTAGCGAGATCGTCGAGGCCGTGGCCGGCCGCATCCAGATCTGACCGGCGGGCTCAGTCCTCGGCGGGTTCCGGCTCCTCGGCGCGGTCCTTGTGCTCGGCCCAGTCGAACCGCCGCTTCTCGCCGGGCAGGTGCACGTCGTCGACCGTGACGTTGACCTCCGTGACACGCATGCCGAGCATGTGGTTCGCCTGCCGGGCGACGTTGGCCTTCACAGCGTTGGCCACCTCGAGGGCGATCCGGCCGTACTCCACGACGATGGTGACGTCGAGGGCGACCTCGCGGTCGGTGACCTTGGCCCGGACGCCTTGGTTGCCGCGGCGCTGGCCGACGCCGATGCGGCTGCGTACGGTTTCGATGGTGCGCTCGATGTCGCCGCCGAGGTCCGCGACGCCGTCGACCTCGAGTGCGGCCAGCGCGGCGACCTTCTCGGCCACCTCGTCTTCGATCTTGATCCGGCCCTTCACCACCACCCGCGCGGACGGCCGTAGCGAGCCCGACGCCTCGGTGGTGGCCTGCGCGTCGGCGGTGGCGTCCGGCGGCGGCGAGGGGAAGAACGGGGCGGAGGCGACCTCGGTGCCGGCGCTGTCGCTGCCGCCGCCGTTGGCCGCGCGGGTCTCGTCGAGCTCGGTCATTGGAGGGCCTCTCTGTCGGTCCGGCTCCCCATAGTGGCGGATCGGACTCGTGGTGCGCCAGGAGAGTACTGATATGACCGACATACGCCAGGGCGGGGCCGCGGCGGTGTCCGGGGGAGCGGAGTCGTACGCCCGTTACGAGCGGTCATTATGCTGGGGCGACCGGAGTGAGAAAAGGAGCGCTGTGGTGGGCGTAGAGCCGGAGGGCGGCGTCGGCGGGGTGGCACACGGGCCGGAGGAACAGAACGGCGTGGGCACCCCCGACAACTTCCAGCGTCTGTGGACGCCGCACCGGATGGCCTACATCAAGGGCGAGAACAAGCCGTCCGGAGCCGGTGCGGGCGATGGCTGCCCGTTCTGCGAGATCCCGAAGATGAGCGACGAGGACGGCCTTATCGTCGCCCGGGGCAAGGTGGCCTACGCCGTGCTCAACCTCTATCCGTACAACTCCGGGCATCTCATGGTCGTGCCCTACCGGCACATCGCCGACTACACCGAGCTGGACGCCGCGGAGACCGAGGAGGTCTCCACCTACACCAAGCACGCCATCGCGGCGCTGCGGAAGGCGGGCGGCGCCCAGGGGTTCAACGTGGGCATGAACCTCGGCGGCGTGGCCGGCGCCGGCATCGCCGCCCACCTGCACCAGCACGTCGTGCCCAGGTGGGGCGGCGACACCAACTTCATGCCGATCGTCGGGCAGACCAGGGTGCTGCCGCAGCTGCTGCGCGACACCCGCGAGCTGCTCGCCGATGCCTGGCCCCAAGAGTGATCCCCTGAGGCCAGGCACCCGCGGTTATGCCTCCTTGGCCGCGGCGGTGACCTTCTCGATCAGGTGCGAGGGGAGCGGGTCGTACCGCATGAAGGTGCGGTTGAACGTACCCGTGCCCTGCGACATGGACCGCAGGTCGATGGCGTACCGGATGATCTCCAGCTGGGGCACCTCTGCCTTGACCAGCGTGCGGCCGCCGGCGATGGACTCGGTGCCGAGCACGCGGCCGCGCCGCGACGACAGGTCGGACATCACGGCCCCGACGTAGTCGTCACCGACCAGCACCGACACCTCGTCGACCGGCTCCAGCAGCAGGACCGGGACCTTCGTCGCGGCGTCCTTGAGGCCGAGCGAACCCGCGGTCTGGAAGGCCACGTCGGAGGAGTCGACCGAGTGGGCCTTGCCGTCGTAGAGCGTCACCCGGATGTCGACCAGCGGATAGCCGGCCAGCACCCCGCGCTGCATCTGGGCGCGCACGCCCTTCTCGACCGACGGGATGAACTGCCTCGGGACGACGCCGCCGACGATCTTGTCGACGAACTCGAAGCCGTCGCCCGACGGCAGCGGTTCCACCTCGATGTGACAGATGCCGTACTGGCCGTGGCCGCCGCTCTGCTTGACGTGGCGGCCCAGGCCCTGCGCCTTGCCGCCGAACGTCTCGCGCAGCGGCACCCGCAGACCGACCTTCTCGACCTCCACGCCGTACCGGCTCTTGAGCCGATCGAGCAGGAGATCGGTGTGCGCCTCGCCCATGCACCACAGCACCAGCTGACGCGTCTCGGCGTTGTTCTCCAGCCGCAGCGTCGGGTCCTCGGCCACCAGGCGGCCCAGCGCCTGCGACAGTTTGTCCTCGTCGGCCTTGGACGACGCCCGGATCGCCGCCGGCAGCAGCGGGTCGGGCATGGCCCACGGAGTCATCAGCAGCGGCCTGTCCTTGTCGGAGATCGTGTCGCCGGTCTCCGCCCGGGTGAGCTTGGCCACCGCGCAGATGTCGCCGGCGATGCACTGCGAGATGGTCCGCTGCGTCTTGCCGAGCGGTGACGACAACGCGCCGACCCGCTCGTCGATGTCGTGGTCCTCGTGCCCGCGGTCCTCGAGGCCGTGGCCGGACACGTGGACGACAAGGTCCGGACGCAGCGTGCCGGAGAACACCCGGACAAGCGAGATCCGGCCTACGTACGGATCGGAGGTCGTCATGACGACCCCGGCCACGAGCGGCCCGGACGAGTCGCAGGCCACGGCGCCCGCCGGCTTGCCGTCGAGCGTGGTCACCGGCGGGCAACCGTGCTCGAGCGGCGACGGGAACGCCTGCGTGATCACTTCGAGCAGCTCGGCCATGCCGATGACCGGGCCCGGGTGGTCGCCGTGCGGTACGGCCGTGGCGAGCACGGGGTAGAAGCTGCCCCGGGCGACCGCCTTCTCCAGGTCTTCGATCAACACCTTGATGTCGATCTCGTCGCCGGAGAGGTACCGGTCCATGAGCGTCTCGTCTTCGCTCTCCTGGATGATCCCCTCGATCAGCGCGCTCCGCTGCTCCTCGACCTGCTCCAGCAGCGACGGGTCGGGGTCGCGCTCCACCCGCTCGCCGGAGGAGTAGTCGAAGCAGCGCTGGGACAGCAGCCCGATGAGCGCCTCGCCGCTGGGGAAGTAGCAGGGCAGCACGCCCTCACCGAAGGCGTCCTGACAGGCCGTGAGAGCTTCGTCGAAATCGCCGCGCTGCTGGTCGATCTTGGTGATGACCACGGCCCGCGGCATGGAGACGGCGGCGCACTCCTCCCAGAGCATCCGGGTGAGCCCGTCCACGCCGTCGACCGCCGAGACGACGAACAGCGCCGCGTCGGCGGCGCGCAGCCCGGCCCGCAGGTCGCCGACGAAGTCGGCGTAACCGGGGGTGTCGAGCAGGTTGACCTTGACAGTGCCCTGCACCAGTGGAGCCAGCGAGAGGTTCACCGAGCGCCCCTGCCGGTGCTCCGCCTCGTCATAGTCGCTCACCGTCGAGCCATCCTCGACACGACCGGGCCGCGGGATCGTACCGGTCGCAGCGAGCAGCGCCTCGACGAGCGTCGTCTTGCCCCCTCCCGAATGGCCGACCAGCACAACGTTGCGCACTTGGTCAGGCTGGTCGACCTCCGGTGCTCTGCCGGCAGCCGCCTGGGCGCCTACTTTGTCAGCCACGTGCTACCTCCTCGTGTGGGGGCCTCCCCACGGAGGAGGCCCGCCTCCTTCATGGCTCACTCGCTGCTCGCTCGCTTGGCGGCCGGCCTGATTGCCGCGGCCGGCCACTGCGCTCGCTCGGCGAGTTCGCTCACGGTCTCATGCGGCGCCCACCACCTGTGACGGGCGTCACACCCGTGCCATCCACTGTTTCCCGTCAGGTGCCCGTCCCACAAGGGGTGGATGGAATTCATCTCGCGGTGTGGTGGATGTCACTCTCCCTTCTACCAGCCTGAGCAGCCATTACCGGGGGAACGCGCCCGCCGCCGTACGGCCTGGGCGGCGGTGGCGCGGCGCATCACCCTGTCCCGCGCCGCATGCCCGGAAAGCACTACGATGGGCGCGCTCGGGGGTGGCCATTTACCTGCGGGCCCGCGTTGGGCCCGGGCCTTGCTGTCGTACGACCCCTTGGCGTACGGCTACCTGGCTACAAGTTCCTGACGAGACGAGATCGGACGGCGATGCTCAAGCTGCTGCGACCGGCGTTGTCCCACGTCCTGACGCCGATCGGGCGCGGGCTGGCCCGGGCCGGCGTGACGCCGAACACGATCACAGTGATCGGTACTCTGGGCGTGATGGGCGGCGCGCTCGCCTTTTACCCGCGGGGCGAGCTGTTCTGGGGCACGATCGTGTGCACGATCTTCGTGCTGTTCGACATGCTCGACGGGGCGGTGGCGAGGGTCACGGGCGGCGGCACGACGTGGGGCGCCTTTCTCGACTCCACGCTCGACCGGGTGGCCGACGCGGCGATCTTCTCCGGGGTGATCCTCTGGCTGGCGGGCGGCGGCGGCGACCTTCCGCTCGCCGGGCTCGCGCTGTTCTGCCTGGTGTCCGGCGCGCTGGTGTCGTACGCGAAGGCGCGCGCCGAGGGGCTCGGCCTCAAGTGCGACGTCGGCATCGCCGAGCGCGGCGAGCGGATCCTGGTGGGCCTGGTCGCGATCGGGTTGGACGGCCTCGGCGTGCCTTACGCGCTGGCCGTCGGGCTGTGGCTGCTGGCCGCCGCGAGCGCCGTCACCGTCGTGCAGCGGATCGCGGTCGTCCGCCGGCAGACCGTGCCCGCGAAGGGCGCCTGATGCCGGCCATCGGGGAGCGGGCGGCCGACGCCGCGTACGCATTCGGCTGGACCATCGTCCGCAAACTGCCGGAACGGCTGGTCCAGGCCGTCTTCCGGCGGCTCGCCGACCGGATGTGGCGGCGCCGCGGCCGTGGCGTACGGCAGCTGGAGAAGAACCTGTCCCGGGTGCTGGCCAAGGACGGGGACTACGACGCCGCCGGTGACGATGTCCGGCGGCTCAGCCGGCGGGTCATGCGGTCGTACTTCCGGTACTGGCTGGAGGTCTTCCGGCTGCCGGAGATGTCCCGCGACCGGATCGTGTCGGGCATGCACATGGCCGACAAGGAGTACGAGCGGCTGCACGAGGCGCTCGCGTCGGGCCGCGGGGTGATCCTCGCCCTGCCGCACATGGGCAACTACGAGCACGCCGGGGCCTGGCTCGTCTACCAGGGCTACCCGTTCACCACGGTGGCCGAGCGGCTCAAGCCCGAGTCGCTGTTCGACCGGTTCGTCGCCTTCCGCGAGAGCCTCGGCATGGAGGTGCTGCCGCACAGCGGCGGCGGGGCCTTCGGCACGATGGCACGGCGGCTGCGCGCTGGGCGCGCCGTCTGCCTGGTGGTCGACCGGGATCTCAGCGAGTCCGGGATCAACGTCGAGTTCTTCGGCAAGACCGCCCGTATGCCCGGGGTCGCGGCGGCGCTCGCCGTACAGACGCGAGCGGCCCTGATCCCGGTAACCTTGTGGTACGAAGGGGACGACTGGGGGGCGCGCATCCACGAGGAGATCCCCGTGCCTGACGAGGGCGAACGGCACGTCAAGGTCCGTGCGATGACGCAGGAGCTCGCGCGGGAGTTCGAGAAGGGCATCGCCGAGCATCCCGAGGACTGGCACATGCTCCAGCGCGTCTGGCTGGAGGATCTATGAGAGTCGGTCTGGTCTGTCCGTACACCTGGGACGTGCCCGGGGGAGTCCAACAGCACGTCCGCGATCTGGCCGAGGCGCTCATCGCGTCCGGCCACCACGTGTCGGTGATCACGCCCGCCGACGACGACACGCCGCTGCCGGCGTACGTCGTGCCGGCCGGGCGCGCGGTGCCGGTGCCGTACAACGGGTCGGTCGCGCGGCTCGCGTTCGGTTTCCTGTCGGCGGGACGGGTACGGCGGTGGATCCGCGAGGGCAAGTTCGACGTCCTGCATGTCCACGAGCCGGCCGCGCCGTCCCTGGGGCTGCTCGCCTGCTGGGCGGCGGACGGGCCGATCGTCGCCACCTTCCACGCCTCGTTCGGCAAGAGGTCGCGGGCGATCACCGTGGCCGCACCCATCCTGCAGAGCGCGCTGGAGAAGATCACCGGGCGGATCGCGGTGTCCGAGGCCGCCCGCACCAGCCTCGTCGAGCACCTCGGCGGCGACGCGGTGCTGATCCCCAACGGCGTCGCCACCGACCGGTACGCCATGGCCGCTCCGCTGCCGGGCTGGCCGGGTCGGTCGGGCAGTGTTGATTACGCCGCCCGAACCGACCTCCGGCACGACACCCGGGCGCTCGGCTTCCTCGGCCGGATGGACGAGCCGCGCAAGGGCCTGCAGGTGCTGCTCAAGGCGTTCGAGATCCTCGGCCGGCAGCGGCCCGAGCTGCGGTTGCTGCTCGCCGGCCCGGGCGACGCCGACGAGGTGTGCGCCAAGGTCTCGCCCGAGCTGCGCAGCCGCATCGTCGTGCTCGGCCTGGTCAGCGAAGAGGACAAGATCCGCGCGTACCACTCTGTGGACGTGTTCGTGGCGCCCAACCTCGGCGGCGAGAGCTTCGGCATCGTGCTGGCGGAGGCCATGTCAGCGGGGGCGCCCATCATCGCGAGCGACATCGAGGCGTTCCGGCGTGTGCTGCAGGGCGGCCGGGCCGGGGCGCTGTTCCCGGTCGGCGACGCCGGGGCGCTGGCCGCCGTGGCCGGGGAGCTGCTCGACGACCCGGCGCGGCAAAAGCAGCTGTCCGCCGAGGCGCGGGCCGCTGTCCGGGCGTACGACTGGTCCACGGTGGCGCGCGCTGTGGTCCGCGTGTACGAAACGGTCGCCGTCGACCGCGGCGCGGGTGTCGTCGAGTCGCGGCTCCGCGCCTAAAACATTGCCGGGCCACCCTTGGAGTGTCCTGATTGATGCCGGACTGGTTGTTCGATGTCGTCCTCGTGGCCGGGATCCTCTTCGTTGTCGGCCTGTACATCTCGTGGCGGGCGTCCCGGCTCGACCGGCTGCACGCACGCTTGGACACCGCGCGGGCGGCGCTCGACGCGGCCCTGGTCCGGAGGGCGGCGGTTGCGCTCGAACTGGCGGCCTCGCGGCTGCTCGACCCGGCGACCAGCCTGCTGCTGGCCGCCGCGGCGCACGAGGCGCGTACGGCCGACGCGGACGGCAGGGAGTTCGCCGAGAGCGACCTGTCCCGAGCACTCCGGGCGGTCGTCGAGCAGCCGGACTTCCGCGGCACGCTGACGACCCGGGATGACGGCGCCACCCTGCTGGACGAGCTCGAGTCGGCGGCGCAGAAGGTCACCTTCGCGCGGCGCTTCTACAATGACGCGACGGCGACCATCCGGGCCGCCCGCCGCAAACTGCTCGCACGGGCCCTGCCGCTGGCCGGTAGCGCGTCTCTTCCAGAGTTTTTCGAGATAGACGATGCGCCGCCGGAGCATCAGCGTTGATGGCAGTGGCGCAGTGTGATCACCTCATTGCCGAATGCTGAAATCGCAACAATTTGATTGATGCGCAGAACCGACCGGCGCGGCCGTACGTCAGAGGGGTCAAGGCCGATAGATCGGGCTGGAGGCGACGGGTGAGCGACCGACCTTGGCGCAGGGTGCCGGACCAGCGCTTTGAGGTTCGACCGATTTGCACGCTTTCGGACACAGCGCTGGCGGGCGGCTCACTATCGCAAGAGGTCAGCGACGTCTTTTGCGAGAGCCCTGGTGATCATCGGATTGCGCTTTCTATTCTGGTCGGGCACTTCATGTCAATTTCAGAGGTGAGGTCGTAATCGTGGGTGGCAGATGGGACATGGGCCAAAGCACCCTGCCGACGCTGATCCAGCGGACGGGGGGCTCGACGGATGAGCTGCGGAGCCTCATCCAGCAGCTGATCGTGGCGGCGGAGCCGCTGGCGGGCAAGTTCGACGGCGCGGGCAAGGCGGCCTTCGACTCGTTCAAGGCGAATTCCGACCAGATCACCGCTGACCTGGGCCGCGGCCTCAATTCCGTGCACACGGGGCAGGCGGGGATGCAGAAGTCGTTCACCACCGGTGACACGACGATGGCAGATGACACCCGCTCGACAATGGGCGCGGCGAACTTCGACGGCGCCATGTTCCGCGGCTGACCGTTTCGCTGAGAGGAAGTGGAAAGAACATGTCCGGTCATGGACGACTGAGCTATGACACCGGCGCCTCTCAGGAGACGCAGGGCAATCTGCACGCCATCATCGGCCGGCTCGAGCAGCTGATTGGCACGCACAACTCCGACGTGCAGAGCGCGTTGTCCGATTTCCAGGCCGATGGTGTCTCCGACACCTACAGCGGCAAAGAGCAGAAGTGGCTGGCGGCGGCGCAGCAGACGCAGCAGATCATCAATCTGGTGAAGCAGACGATGGCGACGAATGACGGCACCGCGACGCAGACGCTGTCGCAGGCGCGTGCCGCCGTGGACGCGATCGGCTGAGTCCCCTCCCCGTCGGGTCCGGCGAGCGGAGCCGGTTCGGCTGGGGTTCCGAAACGCACAAAGGTCGGCCGCTGCTCGTGGATAGGGCGCGGGAAGGTGTGTCGTGACGACGTGGAACATCGATCCGCACGGGGTGCAGGGTGTGTGCACCCGAACCGTCGAGGTCCTGAAGGGCTTCGAGGGTGATTCGAAGGCATATGGCGAGAGCCTGACCGGCGCCGCCACCGGGTGCGGCAAGGGCGAGTTGAGCGCGGTCTTCGTGATGGCCGCCCTGTCGGGGTTCAACGAACACAACAAAGAGGCGCTCGCCGACATCGTCAAGCGCGGGATGTCCTCGGTCAACGGCGCGGTGAACGCGACGAAGGCCTACATCCACGGCGACCTGAAGATGGCCGCCGAGGCGCAGCACAACGCGGCCGCCGCGCAGTCGCAGGCCCCGCCGCCCGGGCGGTGGTTGAAGTGATCGACCCCGGTAAGGTCCCCACCTTCACCGGCAATCTGGGCGCGATCGAGGCGGCGGGCGGCAAGCTGTCGTCGCTGGGCAAGACGATCGAGACCCGCGGCAGCGACGTGCACTCGACGTTCCAGGGCCTGTCCGGGTCCTACCACGCGCCCGAGGCCCAAGAGCTGTTCGACTCCACCAGGCCGGTGCAGACACAGGCGGCGACCTTCGGCGGCAACGTCACGTCCGTCGGCGCGGCGCTGACGCAGTTCGCCCACGAAGCACAGCCGATCGTGCAGCGCCTGAACCAGCTGAAGGCCGACGCGTCGGCGTTCGCGGCCAGCGTGCAGGGCGACGACGACTGGACCGACGACGGCGACAAGGTCGATCGCAACAACCAGCTGGTCCACGACGTCAACGCCGCGTACGTCCAGTTCCTCGCCTGTGAGGCGTCCGCGGCCAACAAGATCCAGACCCTGTACGGGGGGCGGCAGTTCCACGGCGGTACGCCGAGCAAGGACGACCCGTACGCCTATATGACCTCCATCCCGGACAACGTGCAGACCCCCTGGGGGACCCGGGAAGAGGAGTCGCACTGGTACGACAAGGCGATCCACTGGGTCGACCACCATCTGCCGGGTTGGGCGCAGCCGGTGTTCAACACCTGGGCCAGCTTCGAGAAGGGGTTCTGGGTCGACGGCGTGTGGGGCACGGTCAAGGGCCTCGGGCTGCTCACCCTCGACGGCATGATGTACCAGAACCCCGGGCTGCGCGACGGGCTGAACCAGCTGTCGCCGGGCCTGGTCGACCAGGCCGACCAGGCGGGCAAGGGCTTCATGTACCTGGCCGCGGATGCGGCCATCTGGAGCGTCCCGGGCCTGGGCGCCCAGCTGACGACCATGTCGAAGACGGGCACGCTGCCCGGGCCCGTCAAGGGTTTCGTCGACAAGTCCAACCAGGCCGGGCTCGGATTCCTCAAGGGCCTGGTCGCCTGGGACGAGTGGAGCAAGGACCCGGCGCGCGCCAGCGGCGCGGTGACCTTCAACGTGCTGTCCTTCCTGGTCCCCGGTCCCAAGGGCGCGGGCGCGATGCTCAAGGGCACCGCCGAGGCCTCCGAGCTCGGGTTGCGCGGCGTGGCCGAGGCCGGCGAGGCGGGCACCCGCGGCGCCGCCGGCGCTGCCGACCTGGGCACTCTCGCGACGGACGACCTCGCCAAGGGCGGCACGGTCCTCGACGACGCTGCCGCGGGCGCCAGCCACTTCGAGGGCCCCTCCACGACCCAGCTGGCCGACGCCGTCTTCGGCACCCATGACGTCAGCACGGCGCTGTCCGGCGCCGACGACCTCGAGCGCGCCGCCGGCGGCCTCGACGATCTCGCCCGGACCGACGCCCCCACCATCCCGACGCACGACCCGATCCCCTCGGGCGGCGCGCATGACCCGGTTCCGGCCGGCGGCGCGCATGACCCGGTTCCGGCCGGTGGCACGCACGACCCGATCCCCTCGGGCGGTGGCACGCACGACCCGATCCCCTCGGGCGGTGCGCATGACCCGGTCCCGGCCGGCGGTGCGCACGATCCCGCCCCGGCCGGCGGTCCGCACGATCCTGTGCCGCCTGGTGGCGCGCACGATCCCGCCCCGGCGGGTGGTCCGCACGATCCGGCACCGCCCGGCGGTCCTCCGCACGACCCGGGGCCGAACGGCAGTGATCCGCACGACCCGACGCCGGCCGACGGGAGTCACGACCCCGCGCCGGGTACGGGAGGGCACGAGGGGTCCACCCCGCATGACGGTTCCACTCCGCACGACGGATCGGGGGCCCCGCACGAGTCGGCGCCGGCAGACGACAAGTGGCGCTACCCCGGTTACAAGAACGAGAACGTGATCCGCGGTCGGGTTGGCGATCACCTGAGCCGCGAGCTCGCGGATATGCAGGGAAAGGAGGTTGTGGGCGGAGAGATCAAGCTCCACGAGCCGGGCCACTCTGTCGGACCGACGAAGGGAGACATCCTCGTTCGCGATCCGGAGACCGGGAAGCCCATGCTCATTGAGGCGAAGACGGGCGACTCTCCGTTGACGACCCCCCAGAAGACGTTCTACCCGAAAGTGCCCAAAGGTGGTCTCACCGTTCTCACCGACCAGTTGGAACGCTTCGGGGTGCACAAGGGTGACGTGCTGGAGCCCGGCAAGATTCCCGAGGTCCAGGTTCATCGGTGGGATATCGACTCGATGCCCAGCAACCTCAGGAACGCCATCGGCGATCATGGGATTGGTGATGTGCTCGAGGGCAAGGCCGGCGCGGCGGCTCGGCAGAGCCTTCTCGACTGGATGAAGGAGCCGGGCCACCTCAGCATCGAGAAGATCTGGCGCTACGAAGACGGTGTCGTCAAAGCGGGCGACGACCTCCTCGATGCGGCCAACGATGCGGCTCGAAACGCTGTCGCCGACCGGCTGGCACAGCTCCATCCAGGGAGTTCACCCGTGGGTGAGCACGTACCGATCTCGGGTGAAGCACACTCGGCTCCCGTCGGGATTCACGATGCCGGGGTGCCCGCCGACCCGGCGGCGACGCCGCATGACCCGGCGCCCACCGCGTCGCATGACCCCAGTGACACGACGCCCGTGTCCCACGAGCCGGTGTCGAGTGCCTCCTCGGACTTGAACCCCGCACAACCGGTTCACGCGGAACCCGCCGTACTGCACGACCCGTCGGCGCAGGGCGGCGGATCAACCGCCGGAGCTGGTGGCGGCGAAGGCGGTGGCGGCGGCAACGTCCTGGATCTAGGAGACCCTGGTACCCCGCCGCATTGGGACCAGCCGCCGAACGTTGACGGCGACTACCGGCTCGGGCCCGAGCACGTCAACACCGACCGCATCGCCGCCCTGACCAAGGATTGGGAGGCGGTTAGGTACGGCGGGTTGAGCAAAGAGGAGTTCCTGGCGAAGTGGACCGACCCGAACACGGGCGGGTGGCGCTGGGATCAGGTGCCGCAGGACGGCTTCGCCGTCCGTGAGGTCGACGGCGCGATGATGCCCGACCGGTACGAGGTCGAGCTCCAGCCCGGCACGCAGATCGACCGGTTCGGCGAGGCCGGTGGGCAGTTCCTCAGCCCGGACGGGACGCCTTACCAGGAGCGGGCGCTGCCGCCGTCGAACCTGGTACCTAGGCCTGACACACCGGCTGCGGTGACCGACGCGCATCCCTTCAACTACTACCGCTACGAAGTGGTGAAACCGTTCAAGGTCGACGCGGGAGGCATCGCCCCGGCCTTCGAGCAGCCGGGTGCCGGCATCCAGTTCCTGCTCGACAGCAGGCACCTCAGCGACGTAGCCGGTGTGCCCGAACGGCTGGACGTCGCCTGGCTGGTGGAGAACGGCTACCTGAGACCATTGCAGTCGTGGTGATGAACCGTATTTCGCTGCGCGAGAAGCTGCGCGCGGAGGGCGTCGCGGATGGCAGGTACGAGCTGACCGGCCTGCACAAGGCCGATCGCGCAGATCTCGGCTTCTACTTCCTCGAATCACGGGAAGGCGCGTGGGTCGTAGGGATGGCGGAACGTGGTCGACGCGACGTCATGGCGCGGTTTGGCACCGAAGCCGAAGCGTGTGACTACCTTTACCAGAAACTCACCTGGCGTGAGCCGGCGCCGATCGTCCAGACTCCCGCACAGGAGGCGCGCGGACGTCGTATAACGGAGGAGATGACCGCGCGTATCAAAGAGATGATGCGGAGAGGCCGCTCGGCCGGAGAAGATGGTGCAGATGGCGGTTGACGATCCGACGGTTCTCGACCAGGTCTGGAAGTCCAAGGACGACTCGGGCTACACGCTGGTGATGTACGAGACGCGTCCGCTGGACGGCTCGACCGAACAGATCGACCAGCTCATGGCCAAGGTCAACAGCTATATCGACGCTGTTCGCGCCGGCAAGATCAACGAGCTCTATCCGGATGCCGCCGGCAAGCCGCTGTCGGTACAGCTCATCTGCCTCGACGAGCCGGAGAATCCCGACGTCGTCGAAGTTCTCGGTCTGGCAACACAGCTTTTCGGCAAGCACGAGATCGATTTCTCAGTGCAGGTTGTGCCGCGAGAATTTCTGGGTCGGCATGACGACGATGCCAACGGTACGGGGGAAGGCTAACCGCTCTGGCGCTCCCTGATTCCGGCGACGAACCGCAACCGCGATTCGTCGATTGCGGCGATGCCCGTGGCGCAGCACTTATTGTGATACTCGTCGAGCGCGGCCGTCGTTGCTGCCATGTCTCCGAGATGAAGGTTGATTACGGCTAGTCGCTCCAGCCGCCGAGCCTCGTCCCCCGGGTTGCCGCCGGGCTCGGAGAAAATTGTGCGCAACCGCTGAAGGTTCGCGTTCGCCTTCATCCATGGAAGAACATATTCCGTAATCGCCGCCGCCACTGTGTCTACGGCAGGTGCCACCTGACTCGGTTGCCAGATCGATAGATGCGTTACCTCTCTATCCAGATCATCCGGTATGACTTCGCTGTGATGACCGGGCAGGGTAACGGGTAGAGCAAGTTCGCGCCCCGGATTCTTCAGCTTCTCGATGAGCTCTTCCGTGGGCACATGACCAACACTGAAGAGTGGTGGATCCAGAAAGGCGACAACCTCACCAGGCCCGCCGGAACGCTTCGGCAGCGCGACGCCACCCTCCCATTCCTTTGCCGGATCCAGCCAGATCTCGTAGTCGTCCTTGCGTCGGTATCGTAGGCCGATACGTGCCATAGCGGCCTTTTCTGCATTGCGCCATGCCCGCAGCGTGTCCTTGCTGGCGGCAAAGGCCTGTTCCGAAGTCATCCGCGATCCTCCCTACCTTCACACCGGCGATATTCTCAATGCGGCGCGAAAATTCTCCAGGAACTGTCGGCTCGGACCATCGACCGCAGGTATTCCGGTATCGCAACAGAAATCTTCGAATTGGCGCAGTGCGGCCGCAGCCGTACTTGTGTCGCCGAGTAGGAACTGCAGGGCGGCCAGGCGTTCCAGTCGCTTGGCCTCGAACCCGGGGTTGTTCTGGGGCACGCGGAGGGCGTCGAGCAGGCGCGGCACGTCCGCGTTGGCGCGCATCCAGGGAAGTATTTTCGATTCGACCGCCGCGGTCACGACCGCGGTCACCTCCGGTGCCCGGGCCGGGTCGTCGAGCCACAGGTTGTCGAGTTCGCGTTTGAGATCTGCGGGCAGGACCTTCGTGCGCGAACCCACCATGGTGGAATGCCGCGCGGCCTCCGGGCCACTGCCGGTCAGCCGGCCGAGTAGCTCCTCGGTCGGCATGTGCGTCAGGCTGAAGCCGACGGGATCGAGGCGCACCGTGGCGACCCCGCGCCCCGCAGCCCGCTTGAACAGCATGAGCTGTCCCATCCAGTCGTCGGCCTCGTCCACCGTGCAGGCGTACTCATCGGTGTCGGCTTTGCGGAAGCCGAGCTCGGACAAGGCCTGCTGCTCCGCGCTCCGCCAGGCCTTCATCACGTCCTTGCCGGTGTGCGAGGGCTGCTGGTCGGCGGGCATGAGGCGGTGTTCCCTCCGGTCGGCCAGGTCGATCGGCTTCATCGTAGTGGGGACGGGCGGACCCTCTATCCTGGCGGGTGCACAGAGGAGGCGCTCGTGGATCGTGCGGAGCTTCAGGAAGCACTCCGGCAGGCCGGGATCACGGATTTTGTGTATGCGTTGCCCGGCATTCGCGAGGCCACCCCTGGATTGGAGAGTTACTTCTTCGTCAGCCCCCGTTCGGGGGGCTTTGTTTTCGGAGCATTCGAGCGTGGGGTGGAGCGGATCGGATATCGCTCGTGGGCCGAGGACGACGTGTGCCGGCGGTGCTACCAGGAGCTGGTCTTCGAGGCCAAAGTTCGGCCGCCGCTCAACGCGGCGGAAGAGGAAGCCGCGAAACAGCGAACCGAGGCGCTGGTCAAGGACGTTTCCACCACGGCGCGCGGCGCCATGGCGCAGCTGAAGGCGTCGAGCATGCCGTACCCGCTCCGCGAAGGCGTGATTGTCGACCAATTCGGCCAGGAGAGCGGGACCTATCTTTACCCGGACGGCACCCCGATGCGGCAGCGGTCGTTGCCCCCGTCCGTCCTCAACACCACGGATCCTAAATTTCCGTTCAATTACCACCGCTACGAGGTCGCGCGGCCGTTCCGCGTCCGGGCCGGCATGGTCGCCCCCGCGTTCGAGCAGCCCGGCGGCGGCGTCCAGTTCAAGGCGGAGCCGACGTTGCTGCCGGAGGCGCCGCCCCTGCTCAGCATTCTTTGGTTGCTCCGGAACGGATATCTCAGCCGAGTTGCCGCCGATTCGGCGGACCCGGACAGAGCTCCTCTCAACTGACTCCGCGAAATGGACGTACAGCGGCTGCACGAATGGCCGGAAACCGTCGCCGCGGCCGAGGCGATCCAGCGACGGCTTGGTCCACTGGTAAACCTCGGCGAAACCGGACCCGAGCAGGTCGGACTGGCGGCGGGCTTGGACGTGGCGTACGCGGCGGACAGCGACCGGCTGGCCGCCGCGGTCGTCGTCATCGAGACCGCGAACTTCCAGGTCGTCGCCGAGTCGGTCTGCGTCGGGACGGCGGCGTTCGAATACCTGCCGGGCCTGTTCGCGTTCCGCGAGCTGCCCGCGCTGGTGACCGCGCTCGAACGGCTCGAAACCGTTCCCGACCTGCTGGTTTGCGACGGGCACGGGATCGCGCACCCGCGTCGGTTCGGGCTCGCCTGCCACATCGGGGTGCTCACCGACCTGCCCGCCGTCGGCGTCGCCAAGACCTCTTTGCTCGGCTCGTACGAGCAACCGGACGGCGAACGCGGCGCGTGGTGTGAGATCCGCGCCGACGACGAGGTCGTCGGCCGCGTGCTGCGCACCCGGACGGGCGTGCGGCCGGTGTTCGTGTCGGCCGGCCACCGGATCGACCTCGACAGCGCGTGCCGGCACGTGCTCGACCTGTGCCCCAGATACCGGCTGCCGGAGACGACGCGGGCCGCCGACCGGCTGTGCCGCGCCGCCCTCCGCGCCGCCCGTAGGACCTGACTGCCAGGACCCGTCGTCGGCACAGCCGTGGACGCTCGGCGTGCCGTACGCCGAGGCGCTCGGCGTGCCGTGGCCCGATGAGGCGACGGCCGCCACGGTGGCCGGGCTGCTTTGACCCGGGACCGCTCACGGGCCCGAGCCGGGAACCGCATCGGGATCGGCCGGCGCCGCACTACGATCGAACGGCGGTCGAGGTGAAGGGCGAGCATGGTTCGCGAGTACGACACGCAGTTGCTGGAGTCGGTGGCCGTACGGCGGCGGCGACTGCGCGACGCGTTGTTGTACGGGTCCCTCCGGCATCGCCGCACGCTGGATGAGAACCTCGTCAAGGCGTTCATCGGCCTGCTCATCGCCGCGGTGCTGTGCGCCGGTTCCGTCGGCTGGTCGTTCATCCAGCACCAGCGGATCGTCCAGCAGCGCCAGCAGCAACAGTCCCAGTCGGGCCTGCCGACCGGTGGCGCGGCGGCCACCGCCTCGCCGACGGGCGCGGCCGACTGGCGCGGCAAGCAGGTGACCGCGGCCATGCTGCAGGACGCGCTGCGGCGCGGCGGGATTCCGGACACGCTGTACGCCTTGCCGGACATCCACAAGCCGCGTCCCGGCCTGGAGAGCTACTACTTCCTCGGCAGCCGGTCGGGCCAGTACGCGGTGGGCGTCTTCGAGCGCGGCGAGGAGCGGATCGGCCGGTCGTTCACCAGCCTCGACCAGGCCGCCCGGTGGCTGTACGACCAACTGGTCTTCCCCGACGCGCCGCCGGCCAAGTTGTCGGCGAGCAAGGCGGTCGCCGCCAAGAACGCGACCAAGCAGACCGTGCGGCAGGTCCGCGGCGCCGTCCGGCCGGCCAGGGGCGCGACCGCGTCCACCACGGTCTTCACGCTGCCGCAGGGCATCCTGGTCGACGAGTTCGGCCAGGAGAGCGGGTCGTACCTCTATCCGGACGGCACGTCGTTCAAGGAGCGCTCGCTGCCGCCGTCGACGCTCAGCACCACCGATCGACGGTTTCCGTACAACTACCACCGCTACCAGATCGCGAAGGAGTTCCGCGTCCGAGCGGGCATCGCCGCCCCGGCGTTCGGGCAGCCGGGCGGCGGCATCCAGTTCCACGCCGAGCCCGGCCTGCTGACCGAGGCTCCGGACCTGCTCACGCTGCGCTGGCTGTTGCGCAACGGCTACCTGAAGCGGGTCGGGTCGGGCTGATCGCGGGCCTGATCGTACGGGGGTCGCCGTTCGGCCCGGACGACTAATATCGAAGCGAACCTCTCGCTTTGAGGCGGCGCGCCCGGTTCGCTACGTTCCGCGGGCGCCGTCGTGGTGACGTGGAGCATCGACGCGGATGGCCGACTTCAGTCGTGTGACGCTGGTGAGCGAACGGCGCAGGGTGGATGCCGTCCTGCCTTCCGACGAGCCCATCGGGCGACTGCTTCCGGACGTCCTGCTGCTCGTCGGCGATCCCGTCGAGACGCCGCCGCGGCTGCGGCACCTGGTGACGGTGCACGGTGACGTGCTGCCCGGCGAGGGCACCCTGGCCGGGGCAGGGGTGCCCGACGGCGCCGTGCTCACCCTCGTCCGGGCGGGCAACGCCCCGCCCCCGCCCGTCGTCCATGACGTGACGGAAGAGACCGCGGACGACGCCGACGTACGCGGCTGGCGCTGGGGCCCGGCGGCCCGCCGGTGGACGTCGACGGTGGCCGTGGCCGTGCTGCTGCTGGTCGCCGGCCTGTTGTTGCGCGCGATCTTCGACAGCCCGGCGGAGGTCGGCCTGCTGATCGTCGTCGCGGCGGTCCTCGTCCTCACGGGGGGCGCGCTCGGCCGGTTCGTGACCGAGCCCGTCGGCACCGCGCTCACCCTGGGCGGCGGTGCGGTCGGCGTGCTGGCCGCGCAGGCGGCGGCCGACGCCTACGACTGGGCGTCCTGGGTTCGCTGGTCGGTGAGCGCGTTCGTGGTCGCCGCGCTGCTCGCTTTCCTCGGCGTCACCTCGCCGCTCGGGCGCGGCGGAATCATCGGGGCCGCCTTCGCCGCGCTGCTCGGCGCCGGCTGGGCGGTCGCCGCCGGGCTCGACCTGTCCGCGCCGCGGCTGGCGGCGGTGATGAGCGTGGCCGTGATCGTGGCGCTGGGGCTGTTGCCCCGCCTCGCGCTCAGCGCGTCCGGGCTGGCGGCGCTCGACGACCGCCGGTCCACCGGCGTTGCCGTGGCCCGGTACGACGTCGAGACCGCCCTGTCCGTCACCCACCGCGGCCTCGTGATCGCGACCGTCGCGACAGCAGTCTCCGCCGCACTGGCCGGCTACCTGCTCGCCCGCTTCCCGGACCACTGGACGGTCCCGCTGGCGCTGCTCGTGGCGGCCGTGCTCGCCGCTCGCAGCCGGGCTTTTCCGCTCGCCGCCGAGGTGGTGGCGCTGCTGATCGCCGCCGCCGTCGTGTTGCTCGCCCTGCTCGGGGCCTGGGTGTCGCGGTCGGCCGGGCCGCCCTGGGCCGCCCTCGCCGCCGTGGCCGCGGTTGCCGTGGTGCCGCTCGGCGTACTGTCGATCTCGCCGCCCGAGCATGTACGGGTACGGCTGCGGCGCACGGTCGACAGGTTCGAGGCCGCGGCGGTGATCGCGGTGGTGCCGGTCGCCCTTGGCGTTTTCGGAACCTACGGGCGATTGCTCCACGTCTTTTAGGGGGATCGGCTTGAGCAAGGTCCGTAGCGGCAACGTTTTCCGGGCAGGCCGAGTGATCCGATCGACGACAGCGCAGGGTCATCGCGGAGGACGCGAATGAACAGAGACTGGCAGGACTCCGTGCTCGATGAGCTCGGCGTCAGTCAGTCGGGCCTGGCCATGCCCCCGCAGTCCGCGGCCGCGCCTACTGCCCAGTCGCCGTTCGTGCCCAGCCGGGCGGAGGAGGAGACCTCCACGATCCAGATGCCGCCCGCCAACGGTGCCCCACCCGCGAACGGACAGGCCCCGGAGTGGGCGGCGACCGTCGTACGAGAGTTCGCCGGCACATCAGCGCCCACCACGCCGTCGCCGGAGCCGTCGCCGTCGCCGGAACCCGCGCCCGCGCCCGAGCCGTCGCCTTCGCCGGAGCCGTCGCCCCCGCCGGAACCCTCGCCCCCACCGGAACCCTCGCCCCCGCCGGAGCCGTCGCCTTCACCGGAACCCTCGCCCCCACCCGAGCCGTCGCCTTCACCGGAACCCTCCCCTCCGCCGGAGCCGTCGGCCGCCCCGCAACCCATGGCCCCGGCCCAGGCTCCGCCCCGGACGGGAGCGCCGCCCTCGCCTCGGCCGCCCGGTCCGGCGCCCCCGCTCAGTGGCCCGGTGGCGCCGCCGAGTGGCCCGGTGGCGCCGCTCAATCCGGGTGACCTGGTCGTACGTCCGGCGCATGGCGATCCGCTGTACCGGCGGATGAGCCGGGGCGTGCTGCGCTCGGTCGGCGCCTCCACATCGCGCGACGTCCACGACCGCACCACCCGGGCGTCCGGGCTGCAGCGTCCGGTGACGACAGGCCGGCGGATCGTGGTGACCAGCGTGCGCGGCGGGGCCGGCAAGAGCACTCTCTCCGCGCTGATCGGCACGATCTTCTCCTACTTCCGCCAAGACCGGGTGCTCGTCATCGACGCCGACCCGGGTCTCGGCTCGCTGCCGCTGCGCCTCGGCGCCGGTTCCGCCCGTACGCTCCGTGACCTGGCGCGCGCGACGGCGCGGCCCGCGTCGTTCGACGACCTCAAGCCATACCTCAGCGCTACGCACACCGGCCTGTGGCTGCTGGCCGGCCCGGGCGGCGCGGCGAACGTCGTCGACGAGTCGGCCGGCGAGACCGAGGCCGCGGTCTATCGTGCCATCGCGGCCGACCTGAGCAGGTTCTTCGGTATCACCGTCATCGACTGCGGAGGCGGGCTCATGGGCACGCCGACCGCGGCGCTGATGGCCGATGCGCACGCCCATCTGCTCGTCACCCCGGCCACGCCCGACGGCGCGTTCAGCGCCCGCAGCGCGCTGGACTGGATGGCGGCGAACGGACTGGGCCCGCTGGTCCGGCGCACCGTCGCGGTGTTCGTGACGCACGCCCCGCACGCCGGCGCCGACCTGACACGGGCCGCCGAGCTGCTCCGCCCGGACGGGGTGAGCGTGCTCAGCGTCGGCTACGACCGGCATCTGGCCACCGGCGCGCCGATCGACCAGCACCGGCTGGCCGAGAGCACCCGGATCGCCGCGGAGCGGATCGCCGCCGAGGCGCTGGCCTACGCCACATCCGAGGAGGCCCAATGAGCGAGCCGAAGGGGCGGCGCATCGGCTGGACTGAGGAGCGCCCGGAGCGACCCGCGAGCGGAGCGCGCAAATGAGCACTGCGAGCAGGCGAGCGAAGGCGAGCGAGGACGCGACGAGGGAAGGCGATGCATCGCACCGCCACGAGGCTGAGCGGGAGGCGCCATGAGCACGCGGCTGGTCCACCGCCCGGCGCGGACCACGCGGCCGCAGAGCCAGGACGAGCCGCGCCGCATCGAGGCGCCGCCGACCCTGCCCGACGGCAAGATGGGCAACTCCATGCACGCGCTGCTGCCGGTGGCGGGCGTCATGGGATCGGTCATGATGATGACGCTGCTGCGCACCGGGGCGTTCGCCGCGATCGGGGCGCTGCTGCTGGTGGTAGTCATCGCGGGCAGCGCCGCGCTGCTGCTCTCCCAGCGCGGTCAGGCCGGGCGCAAGCGGCGGCAGCATCGCGAGCGCTACCTCGACTATCTCGAGGATCTGCGCGAGTCACTGGCGAGCGAGGAGCGCGCCAACCGCGCCCGCGCCCAGCTGCTCGACCCGGCGCCGCAGGCGCTGTACGACATCGTCCGCGACCCGGCGCGGCTGTGGGAGCGCCGCCGTACGCAGCCCGACTTCCTGCGGGTACGGGTCGGGAATGGCGAGGTGCCCGGGCGGCCCATGGTCATCCAGGAGCAGGGCAGTGTGCTCACGCCGACCGATCCGTTCATGCTGAACGAGGCGCGGGCGCTGGTCGACCGGTTCGGCACGATCCCGCAGATGCCGGTCACCGTACCGATCGACCGGGTCGGCAACGTCAGCGTGGTCGGCGACCGGGAGGGCGTGCTGGCGGCGGTACGGGCGCTGCTCGTCCAGACGGCCGTCCTGCACGCGCCGGACGACGTCGCCATCGGCGTGGCGTACGGATCGGACGTGTCGGCCGCTTGGGGCTGGGTCAAGTGGCTGCCCCACGTGCTCGATCCCGACCAGCGCGACGGCCCGGTCAGCGCCCGGCGGCTGGCCCCCGATCCGCGCTCGCTCGCGGCCGTGCTGGCCGACGAGCTGCGCGAGCGGGCCGCGTTCGTGGCCGAGGTGCGGCGCGGGCTCGGCAGCGGGCGGGAGGCGCTGGCGCTGGTCCGGCGGCTGCTGCTGGTGCACGACACGTACGGCGAGGTCGCCCAGGATCTCGTCCACCCGGACGAGGCGGCGGCCGCGCAGGACCTGGGCATCACTGTGCTGCATCTGGTGGCCGACCGGATACAGGAGCCGAGCCACGTCTCCGTACGGCTGACCGTCCACGGCGACCAGATCACTGTCGAGGACCTGCGCGGCGAGCAGCCGATCGTGGCCACCGGCACGGTCGACGAAGTCGGCGTGGCGACCGCCGAGGGCATGGCCCGGATGATGGCCCCGCTGCGCCTGTCGCCCGACTCCGTGGAGGACGACGCGCAGGCCGGCACGATCAGGTTCACCGGCATGCTGCACGTCGAGGACCCGGGCCGGCTCGACCTCGACCGGCTGTGGGCGCCGCGCGGCGAGCGGGCCTTCCTGCGCGTGCCGCTTGGCGTGGACGAGCTCGGCGAGCCGGTGCTGCTCGACCTCAAGGAGGCGGCGCAGCTCGGCATGGGCCCGCACGGGCTGTGCGTCGGCGCGACCGGGTCGGGCAAGAGCGAGCTGCTGCGCACTCTCGTGCTGGCGCTGCTGCTCACGCATCCGCCCGAGCAGCTGAGCATGGTCTTGGTCGACTACAAGGGCGGCGCCACCTTCGCGCCGTTCGACGGCGTGCCGCACGTGGCCGGGATCATCACCAACCTCGAGGACGACGCCGGCCTGATCGAGAAGGCGTACGCCAGCCTGGCCGGCGAGGTGCAGCGCCGGCAGCAGGTGCTCAAGGACGCCGGCAACGTCGCCAACATCGCCGACTACTGGGCGCTGCGCGCGGAGCGGCCCGAGCTGCCGCCGCTGCCGCACCTGCTCGTCATCATCGACGAGTTCGGTGAGCTGCTGACGGCACGGCCCGACTTCATCGAGCTGTTCCTGTCGATCGGGCGGATCGGGCGCAGCATCGGCGTGCACCTGCTGCTGTCCAGCCAGCGCATCGAGGGCGGCAAGCTCAAGGGCCTGGAGACCTACCTTTCGTACCGACTGGGATTGCGCACGTTCTCCCAAGACGAGAGCCGTACGGTGCTCGACACCCCGGACGCCTTCCACCTGCCGCCGCTGCCCGGCTTCGGCTACCTGAAGGTCGACACCAGCGTGTACCTCCGGTTCAAGGGCGCGTACGTCTCCGGCCCGTACCACGGCGAGACCCAGGTCGAGGAGGAGTCCGAGGAGACCCCGGTCCCGCTGCCGTACCCCGCGTACAACTCTCTGGCCGCGCCCGACGGCGGCGACGGCGAGGAGGCGGTGCTGCCCGAGCGGGTGCCCGGCGCGACACTGCTCGACGTCATGGTCCGGCAGCTGTCGAAGGCGGGGGAGCGGGTGCGGCAGATCTGGCTGCCGCCGCTGCCGGAGGCCATCACTCTCGACGCCATTTCCGGCGGCGTCGCCGCGGGACCCGACGGGCTGCGGCTCACGGACGGGCGGCAGGCCGCGATGCGGGTCCCGCTCGGCCTGCTCGACGATCCGGCGACCCAGTGGCAGGGCGTCTGGGCGCTGGACCTGACCTCGGCGGGCGGTCACGTCGCGATCATCGGCGGCCCGCAGTCGGGTAAGACGACGCTGCTGCGCACCCTGGTCGCCGGGCTCGCGCTCACCCACACGCCGCGCGAGGTCGCGGTGTACGCCATCGACCTGGTCGGCGGCGGCCTGCAGTCGCTGGCGGAGTTCCCGCACGTCGGCGGGGTCGCCGGGCGGGTCGACCGGGAGCGGGTACGGCGGACCGCCGAGGAGGTCCGCGGCATGCTCGAGCAGCGCGAGGAGGTGTTCCGGGACCGCGGCATCGACTCGGTGGAGCGGCTGCGCGAGGCGTCCGCGGCCGGCGAGATCCCGGAGCTGCCCGCCGCCGACGTCGTGCTCGTCGTCGACGGCTTCGGCGCCATTCGCGAGGACTTCGAGGAGATCGACGGGTTGATCACCGACGTGCTGCAGCGCGGCGGCGGCTTCGGCGTGCACGTCGTCGCCGCGATGCTGCGCTGGAACGACGTACGGATGGCGGCCCAGTCGACGTTCGGCACCAAGGTCGAGTTGCGGCTCAACGACCCGATGGACTCGGTCGTGGAGCGGCGGCTGGCCGGAACGCTGCGCGCCGACCAGCAGGGCCGGGTGCTCACCGACCGCAAGCTGTTCGCCCAGGCGGCGCTGCCCCGTGTGGACGGCGTCGCGTCCGCGGCGGAGCTCGGCGCGGTCGTGGACCGCACGGGCCGGGCCGTCGCGGCCGCCTGGCATGGCGAACCGGCTCCGCGGGTGCGAGTGCTGCCGCACCGGCTGTCCGTGGCGTCGCTCCCGGGCAAGGACGCCGAACCCGAGCGGGTGGCGATCGGGGTCGACGAGACGACGCTGCAGCCGGTGCTGCTCGACCTGTTCGACCGCGACCAGAACCTGATCGTCCTCGGCGACGGGGAGTGCGGCAAGACGAACCTGCTCCGGCTGATCGTCCGCGGCCTGGTGGACCGGTACCCGCCCGGCAAGCTCGTCTTCGCGGTCATGGACCCGCGGCGCGGGCTGCGCGACGTGGCGCCGGAGGAGTACATCGGCGGGTACGCGAGCAACGCCAAGGTCTGCGCCGGGCTGGCCGAGGGCGTGGCGGGGGAGCTCCAGGGCCGGCTGCCCGACGAGGTCGCCGACCAGCGGGCGCTGCCCGAGGGTGCCTGGTTCACCGGCCCGCGCATCGTCGTGCTCGCCGACGACTACGACGTGCTCACCACGGCCGGCCAGCAGCCGCTCGCGCCCTTCCTGCCGTACGTCCCGTCCGGACGCGACATCGGGCTGCACGTCGTCGTCGCCCGGCGGGTCGCCGGTTCGTCGCGCGGCCTGTTCGAGCCGTTCCTCACGACCGTACGGGAGAGCGGCGCGACTGCCCTGGTCATGGCCGGCGATCGCGGCGAGGGCCCGCTCTTCCCAAGTGTGTACGCGGCGGCCCAGCCACCCGGCCGGGGCCTGCTGGTGCGCCGCGGCGAGACCGTGCGGCTGATGCAGACGGCCCTTCTGGACGGCCCATGAGCGAGTCGCAGGGGCGGCGCGGCGGCTGGAGCGAGGAGCGCGCGGAGCGAGCCCGCGAGCGCAGCGAGCAAATGGGCACAGCGAGCAGACGAGCGAAGCGAGCTCTGCGAGCGAAAGCGAGTGAGCACGCGACGAGTGAAGCCGTCGCATCAAGCCGCCCCGAGACTGAGCGGGAGGCGCGGTGACATACGATGTGGTCGCCTTGGTGCAGGGCACGCCGGACCCCCGCGCCACGGTGGCCGCGATGGTCGCCGCCGGTCCGGACCTGCGGGTACGGCATGCCGCGGACGGCGCCATCCTGCAGCTGTGCGAGCCGTCCGGGCCGCCGCTGGTCTCGATCGAGGTTCCGCTGTTCATGCAGGTGCCCGGCGAGGTGGAGCGGCTGCTCGGCGCCGAGGTGTCCCGGCACGTACCGGTTCCCGTGTACTGGGTCGAGGCGCGAGCGGCGACGGAGGCGGCCGACGCCGGGCCGATCGCCGGGCGGTTCGCCGAGGAGATGGTGCGGCTGCTCGGCGGCCGGGTCTGGCGCGAGCCGGGCGACGGGGATCCGCCGGCCCTGCCGAGCGCGGATCCGCCGGGCACCGACGCCGCGGACTTTCCGGGCGTGGATCTGGTGACCGAGCGGGCCGCGGTCGTGGTGCAGAGCCGGCCCACGGTCCCGCTGACCGCGTGGCTGGCCGACGCGCTGCGCCGATGCGGCGAGTCGCAGCGCGCGCTGCAGCTCCTCACGCCGTCCAATACCCGGCTCACGCTCCCGCTGCGGCTGATGCTGGCCGCGCAGAACGGGCGGTGGGTGGTAGGGGACGGCACGGCGGACGGTCACTACGACGGGCTGACCGGGGTGCCGCTGACCTGGGACGGCGCCGCCTTCGCCATACCGCGGGACACCGAGCGGCCGGGCGGCCTGGCCGACCTGTTCACGCGCCGCCCGGTACCGGTCGGCGACCAGCTGATCTGCACGCTACGGACCCTGCACCCGGCCGCGAACGACACAAAGCTGGGCCGCGCCGTCGAGCTGTTGTGCGGGACCCTCACCGGCGCGCCGCCGGGGGGCTGGGGCACCGCCGAGCCGGCCGCCCAGCCGTGGAACCGCGACGAGGTCACCGCCAGGTGCCGCGACCGGGCGCCGTACCCGACCTGGCTGGTGGTCGTCGGCGGGCTGGGCCCCCGGTGCGCCGTCGGCACCATGTTCGTCTCCCGGACCCCCAAGGGCGTCGAGGAGGCGATCACCCTGGTCGTCGGGGAGCGGAGCGGCGCAGATCCGGACGGCTCGCTGTTCGACCCGGATCGACTCGCCGACGTTGCCGAGCGGCTCGTGACCGAGGGGGCGGCCGACTCGCTGTACTTCCAGCGCACCGAGGGCGGCCCCGGCGTCACCGCCGTACCGCACTGGACCGGGCTGCCCGGCCCGGTCGGCATGGCCCTGGGCACCGGCTCCGTACGGGAGGTGGGCCTGACGTACGCCATGAGCCCGCCGGACGTACCGGCCCGGCGGATCGGCGACGACTCCGGGTCGGCCGTCTGGTACGACCTCGGCGACGGGACCACGCCCGACAGCCGGGCCCGCATGGAACGGCTGACCTTGCACCTCAGCGGGGGTTCGGCGAACTGAGCGACCCGGGTTCTCCGGTGATCGCGGTCTCGGCTCGGTCATCTCGGCCTCATG
Source organism: Streptosporangiaceae bacterium (assembly GCA_036555725.1). GTDB lineage: Bacteria > Actinomycetota > Actinomycetes > Streptosporangiales > Streptosporangiaceae > CALAED01. The sequence continues at coordinate 42,548 of DATBKU010000099.1, forward strand.
TGCCGGCCAAGGTCGGCTAACCTCGGGCGGAGCGTCGTCCGGAAAGGGTTGATTGTGCGATTCCACACGCGCCGGCTGGTCGCCGTTGGAGCAGTCCTCGCCTGTGGGGCGCTCGCCGCCTGTTCCGGCGACGGCAAGAACGCGTCGCCGCCCGCGCCCGCGGCCACCGGCACGTCGCCATCGCCGTCGCCCACCCCGCCCGCGACACACCCGTTCACCGGTAGCAAGACCGGGCTGAACAACCCGGTGCTCGCCGTGAAGATCGACAACACCCACGCGTCGCATCCCCAGCTCGGGCTGCGCTCGGCCGACGTCGTCTACGTCGAGCAGGTCGAGGGCGGCGTGACCCGGATCATGGCGGTGTTCTCGTCCAAGACCCCGTCGCGGGTGGGGCCCGTCCGCAGCGCTCGCATCTCCGACCTGCACATCCTGCCGCAGTACGGGCATCCGGCCCTGGCCTACTCCGGCGTGCAGAGCAAGATGAAGCCGTACGTCCGCCGCTCGCCCGTGTACGACGTGTCGCCCGACCGCGCCGGGCCGGCCTACTACCGGGCCGGCGGGCGGCCCGCGCCGTACAACCTGTTCGCCACCACGAAGACGCTGCTCGCGCGGGCGCCCAAGGCGAGCAAGCCGCGCGACATCGGGTTCCGGTTCGGCGCCGCCCCCGACGGCGGCAAGAAGGTGAAGAGCTTCACCGCCCGCTGGCCGTCCGGCACGATGAGCTTCCGCTGGTCGGGCAGGCAGCATCGGTGGCTCACCTACTACGACGGACACGCCGACCCCGCCGCCGAGGGCGGGCAGCTGGGCGGCAAGACGGTGATCGTCCAGTACGCCAAGACGACGCGCTCCCGGTTCCACGACTTCCTGGGCAACTACACGCCCCTGGTGCAGACCATCGGCACCGGCAAGGCCGTCGTCCTCCGCGACGGCAAGGCCTATCAGGCCAAGTGGTCGCGGCCGTCCGAAGGCAAGGGCACGACTTTCACGACCACGTCCGGCGCGCCGATGACCTTCGCGCCCGGCCAGGTCTGGGTCGCTCTCGTGAACAACGGGAAGCCGCGCGTCCCCTGACCGGAGGGGAGCATTTCTGCAAGATCGCGTCCAGCCGATGGTGATCTTGCAGAAGTGTGCCCGCGGTCCGGTGGATCAGGCCACTGTGCTCGATTGGCCGGAGAGTTCGGCAGGTGAGTGCACCTACCATGGATCAGTAAGCGTTGTCGCATTCCATGAGGTACCAAGCCGTGTCAACAGCCAGTCCGGCCCCTGAGCCCACCACCGCCGCAGCCGCGCCCGAGGCCGGCCCCGAGTTCGGGACAGGCCGTGTGAAGCGCGGCATGGCCGAGATGCTCAAGGGCGGCGTGATCATGGACGTGGTCACGCCGGAGCAGGCCAAGATCGCCGAAGACGCGGGCGCGGTCGCCGTCATGGCGCTGGAGCGGGTCCCGGCCGACATCCGGGCCGAGGGCGGCGTGTCCCGGATGAGCGATCCGGACATGATCGACGGCATCATCCGGGCCGTCTCGATCCCCGTCATGGCCAAGGCGCGCATCGGGCACTTCGTCGAGGCCCAGGTGCTGCAGGCGCTCGGGGTCGACTACATCGACGAGTCCGAGGTGCTCACGCCCGCCGACTACGCCAACCACATCGACAAGTGGGCCTTCACGGTCCCGTTCGTCTGCGGCGCCACCAACCTGGGCGAGGCGCTCCGGCGTATCACCGAGGGCGCGGCGATGATCCGCTCCAAGGGCGAGGCGGGCACCGGCGACGTCTCCAACGCGGTCACCCACATGCGGCAGATCCGGCAGGAGATCCGGCGGCTCGGCGCGCTGCCCGACGACGAGCTGTACGTCGCGGCCAAGGAGCTGCAGGCCCCGTACGAGCTGGTCAGGGAGGTCGCCCGCACCGGCAAGCTGCCCGTGGTGCTGTTCACCGCCGGCGGCATCGCCACCCCGGCCGACGCCGCGATGATGATGCAGCTCGGCGCCGAGGGCGTGTTCGTCGGCTCCGGCATCTTCAAGGCCGGCGACCCCGCGCAGCGCGCGGCGGCGATCGTCAAGGCCACGACCTTCTACGACGACCCCGACGTGATCGCCAAGGTGTCGCGCGGGCTCGGCGAGGCCATGGTCGGCATCAACGTCGCCGGGCTGCCCGACTCCGAGCGGCTCGCCGTCCGCGGCTGGTGATCACGCGGTCGCGAGCGACCGGTAAGAGCGGGCCGTAAGACCGGCTGGTGGAAGCGCTTCCCCTACCGGGTGTTTCTGAAATGGGGGATGGTTACCGTTCTGGGCACGGTCGGATCGCGATACTCCCCTCCACACGGTTGGGCGAGCGGGTTACTCTGGCCACGGCCCGCGTTCGAGGGGGACCCGAGGCCGGAAGGGACGGCGAGCATGGGGTGGTCGGTCGCTCTGGCCTGCGCCAGTGTGGGAGTGCCAAACGACGTCTTCCGAACTGGCCTCACCCCAGACCCGGCCGCCGCGGAAGACCTGGCCCGCGGCCTGTACCCCGCCGCGACCCTGGTCGAGACCGGCGAGACCATGCTCGACTTCGCCCTCTGGCCCTACGACGACGAGGTCTTCGTCGGGGCCTACGGTGAGGCGCTGATCGTCTGCGACCGCAGGCTGTTCCAGCTCGACGACGACGCCCGGCGGGTGGCCGACACCGTCGCCACCGCGATTCCCGGCGCGACCTGCGGCGTCCTGGTGCTCAACAGCGTGCTCGGCGGCGCCTGGTTCCGCTGGTACGAGAAGGGCGAGCTGGTCCGCGACGTGTTCGTCACGAGCGACGACGGCGTCGTGGTCGACCAGGGCGAGCGGCTGTCGGTCGAGGGGCCGTACTGGAGCGCCATCGACGCGGGCGGGTCCGACCTGCCGCTGCCGTTCGACCCGGAGGAGTTCGGGCTGGAGCTGGCCCGCGCCTACCTGTTCGGCCGGCATCTCACCGACCGCGCCGACGACGGCTTCCTCGCGCTCGACCTGCCACTGCGCCGGTTCAAGCTCTGCTGAGAGCCCCCGGGCACGTCACGTTTCCGCGGAGATCGCGCCTCCGGCCGCCGGCCGGGGAAGGACAGGCGATCCACCGCGCGTTACATCTAACGTCACTTGTCCCCATGTCCGGAAAGGCTGGTTAGCTGTGCCGACCATCGGTGTGCTCGCCCTGCAGGGCGACGTTCGCGAGCATCTGCGCGCGCTCGAGGAGTGCGGCGCCGAGACGCTCGCCGTACGCCGCCCCGAGGAGCTGGAGCGCGTCGACGCGCTGGTGATCCCCGGCGGCGAGTCGACCACGATGTGGCGGCTGGCGCGCAGCTTCGACCTGCTCGACCCGCTGCGTAAGCGCATCGAGGCGGGGCTGCCCGTGTACGGCTCCTGCGCCGGCATGATCATGCTCGCCGACCGGATCGCCGATGGCGTCGCGGGCCAGGAGACCATCGGCGGCATCAACATGCTGGTCCGCCGCAACGCGTTCGGACGTCAGGTCGACTCCTTCGAGGCCGACGTCCATCTCGCCGGCCTGGCCGGCGAGCCGTACCATGCCGTCTTCATCCGCGCGCCTTGGGTGGAGGCCGTCGGCGACGGCGTCGAGGTGCTGGGTCTGACGGAAACGGGCGAGGCCGCCGGTAGGATCGTCGCCGTCCGTCAGGGGAACCTCATGGCCACCGCCTTTCACCCCGAGTTGACGGGCGACCACCGCGTGCACAGGTACTTCGTCGATCTGGTGCGCCGGGCTCTGGACCAGTCAAGCGGGGAGCAGGAGGATTAACGAATGTCCGGCCATTCCAAGTGGGCGACGACGAAGCACAAGAAGGCCGCCCTCGACGCCAAGCGGGGGAAGCTCTTCGCCAAGCTCATCAAGAACGTCGAGGTCGCCGCGCGGACCGGCGGCGGTGACCCCGAAGGCAACCCGACGCTGTTCGACGCCATCCAGAAGGCGAAGAAGAGCTCCGTCCCCAACGACAACATCGAGCGGGCCCGCCGCCGCGGCGCCGGCGAGGAGGCCGGCGGCGCCGAGTGGCAGAACATCACGTACGAGGGATACGCCCCCGGTGGTGTCGCCGTCCTGGTCGAGTGCCTGACCGACAACCGCAACCGCGCCGCGTCCGAGGTCCGTACGATCATGACCCGCAACGGCGGCTCGATGGCCGACCCGGGCTCCGTGTCGTACCTCTTCACCCGCAAGGGCGTCGTGATCGTCCCCAAGGACGGCGGCGTCACCGAGGACGACGTGATGCTGGCGGTGCTCGACGCCGAGGCCGAGGAGGTCAACGACCTCGGCGAGAACTTCGAGGTGATCTCCGAGGCCGGTGACATGGTCGCCGTGCGGAAGGCCCTGCAGGACGCCGGGATCGACTACGAGTCGGCCGACGCCAACTGGCTGCCCAGCGTCAGCGTGCCGCTGGACGAGGAGAACGCCAGGAAGGTCTTCCGGCTCCTCGAGGCGCTCGAGGACTCCGACGACGTACAGGACGTGTTCGCCAACTTCGACGTCCCCGACGAGATCATGGAAAAGATCGACTAGCGGATAATTGTTCGCGTCGGCACGTGGCAGGCAACTAGCGTGATGGCCTGTGGAGATCCGGTTTGTGGTCCACGAGGACCGAGATGACCTGCTCGACCTGCGGTCGCGGGCGTTCGGCAGGCTGTCCGCCGCGGAGCGCGACCGTGTGCTGCCCAGGCTGCGGCAGGAGTTCGCCGAGGAGCGGGTGCTCGGCATCTACGACGGGGGCCGGCTGATCGCATCCGGGCGTTACCACCCCATGGAGCAGTGGTGGCACGGGTCCGCCGTCCCGATGGGCGGCGTGGCCAGCGTCTACGTGGCGCCCGAGGAGCGCGGGCGGGGGGCCGGCGCCCGCCTGGCGGCGGCGCTACTCGACCTGATCGGTGACCGTGGCATGCCGCTGTCCGTGCTCTATCCCGCCACCGTGCCCGTGTACCGCAAGGTCGGATACGAGCTGGCCGGCGGCAGCCACTGGTACTCCTTCGACGCCGACGCCCTGCGTACCATCAGGGGCGACACGGTCAAGGTGCGCCGCGCCGGCCCCGACGACGCCGCCGAGGTCGTCGCGGTGCTGCGGCGCGTGCACGCCGCGGCCGGGGACTGCGGGCCGGTCGACAACGGCGAGGCGCACGTGCGCTGGGAGCTCGAGGACCCCGACGTGTTCGCCTACCTGGCCGACGACGGCTTCCTCACCTATCACTGGAACGACGACCACAGCGAGTTCGTCATCGAGCAGCTCGTCGCCGGGTCCGCGCCGACCGCACGCACGCTGTGGGCCCTCGTCGGCTCCGGCTCCTCGGTCGTGCAGACCGTACGGGCGCACATGTCGCCGCATGACCCGGTCCTGTGGCTGCTGCGCGACCTGTCCGCCCGGCACGCCTGGCGCAGCACGTGGATGCTCCGGCTGGTCGACGCCCCGGCGGCGATCGCCGGCCGCGGCTTCCCCGCAGGGGTGTCGACCGAGGTTCCGCTGATCGTCGAGGACGCGCTGCGGCCCTCCAACGCGGGGCCGTGGCGGCTCACCGTCGCCGACGGCCGCGGCACGCTGGAGCGCGCCGCCGAGAGCCCCGACGCCGTGCGCCTGGACATCAGGGGCCTGGCCGCGCTGTACGCGGGCGCGCCGGCGGCCACGCTGAGCCGGGCCGGCCTGCTCGACGGCGGCGACCTCGCTGCGCTGGACGCCGTTTTCGCCGCCGCCTCCTTCATGCTGGACGAGTTCTGACCCGTCTCTGCCGACCGGTTTGGCGACACGCCAAGTGAGAACGGCGACGGCACGGTCATCGGACAGTAGCCTCGTGGCGAACAGATGATCGAAGGGGTGGGTCGTGCGGGTGCTTGGCGTCGATCCCGGGCTCACCAGATGCGGCGTCGGGGTCGTCGACGGGGTGCCCGGTAAGCCGTTGTCCCTGGTCAGAGTTGATGTGATCCGCACCAGCCCAGACGACGACATCGGCACCCGGCTGGTCGCGCTCGAGCGCCGCCTCGACGTGCTGCTCGACGCCGAGCGCCCTGACGCGGTCGCCGTCGAACGGGTCTTCAGCCAGCACAACGTCCGTACGGTCATGGGCACCGCCCAGGCGGGCGCGGTCGCCATCGTGTGCGCGGCCCGCCGCGGCCTGCCGGTGGCGCTGCACACGCCGAGCGAGGCCAAGGCCGCGGTCACCGGAAACGGCCGCGCGGACAAGGCCCAGGTGACCATGATGGTGACCAGGCTGCTGCGGCTCGACGCCGTGCCCCGGCCGGCCGACGCGGCCGACGCCCTCGCCCTGGCCATCTGCCACGTCTGGCGCGGCGGCGCGCAGGCCCGCCTCGACGCCGCGGCTTCTCTCGTACGGCAAGGAGGGACCTCCCGATGATCGCGTTCGTGAGCGGCCAGGTCACCTCGGCCGGGCCCGACGGGGCCGTCGTCGACGTGGGCGGGGTCGGCCTGTCCGTCCACTGCACGCCGGCCACCCTCGCGTCGCTGCGCGTCGGCGACCGAGCGCACGTCCCCACGTCACTGGTCGTACGGGAGGATTCGCTGACCCTGTACGGCTTCGCCGACGAGGACGAACGGTCGGTCTTCGAGCTGCTGCAGACCGCCAGCGGCGTCGGGCCCCGGCTGGCCCTGGCGATGCTGGCCGTACACCCGCCCAACGCGCTGCGCCGGGCGGTGGCGACCGAAGACCTCTCCGCTCTCACGCAGGTGCCCGGCATCGGCAAGAAGGGCGCCCAGCGCATCATCCTCGAGCTGAAGGACCGGCTCGTCGGGCCGGTCGACGAGACGACCGGGCCGGCCGTCGCCGCGGCCGCGGCCGCACCCTGGCGAGCCCAGGTGCAGATCGGCCTAGTGAACCTCGGCTGGTCGGCCAAGGACGCCGAGGCCGCGGTCGACGCCGTGGCGGACGAGCTCGACGGACAGGACCCGCTCGACGTCGCCACCCTGCTCAAGGCCGCACTCAAGAAGCTGTCCCAGGCATGAGCTCCGCCGAGGAGCGCATGGTGTCGCCGGTCGCCGACGGCGAGGAACGGGTCATCGAGGCCGCCCTGCGGCCCAAGCGGCTGGATGAGTTCATCGGCCAGCAGCGCGTCCGCGAGCAACTGTCGCTCGTGCTGCAGAGCGCGCTGCGCCGCGGGCGCCCGCCGGACCACATCATGCTCAGCGGCGGTCCCGGCCTCGGCAAGACCACCCTCTCCATGATCATCGCGGCCGAGCTCGGGCAGCCGCTGCGGATATCGTCCGGCCCGGCGATCGAGCGGGCCGGCGACCTCGCGGCGGTGCTGTCCACGCTCGCCGAGGGCGAGGTGCTGTTCATCGACGAGATCCACCGGATGGCGCGGCCCGCCGAGGAGATGCTCTACGTCGCGATGGAGGATTTCCGGGTCGACGTCGTCGTCGGCAAGGGCCCCGGCGCCACCGCGATCCCGCTCGACATCGCGCCGTTCACGCTGGTCGGGGCCACCACCCGGGCGGGGCTGCTGCCCGCGCCGCTGCGCGACCGATTCGGTTTCGTGGCCCACATGGACTTCTACGAGCCGGCCGAGCTCGAAGTGATCATCAAACGGTCGGCCCGGCTGCTGGAGGTGCGGATCCAGGACGACGCCGCCACCGAGATCGCCGGCCGGTCCCGGGGCACCCCCCGGATCGCCAACCGGCTGCTGCGCCGGGTCCGCGACTACGCCGAGGTGCGCGCCGACGGCGTGCTCACCCGCGACCTGGCGCGGGCCGCCCTGACGCTGTACGAGGTCGACGAGCGCGGGCTCGACCGGCTCGACCGCGCCGTGCTGGGCTCGCTGTTGCGCAAGTTCGGCGGCGGGCCGGTGGGTCTTTCCACGCTGGCCGTCGCCGTGGGGGAGGAGCCGGAGACCGTCGAGGTCGTCGCCGAACCCTTCCTGGTCAGGCAGGGGCTGCTGGCCCGCACCCCCCGCGGCCGGGTCGCCACCCCGGCGGCGTGGGAGCACGTGGGCCTCGCCCCGCCGCCGCTGCCACCGAGTACGGGTACGCTGTTCGAAGTCGGCGATGAAGGTTCGGAATGAGCCACATGCGAGCGCCCGACGAGCGAGCACTGTGTTGTCTTGCCGCGTCTCCGACACGACGGGACGACAGAGACACCAGGTTGTCCGCGCGGCGAGCGAGAAGGGGGAGCGAGCGGTGAGCCCGGCAGGCAACGACTTGGGAACTTCCCGGCGGGCTGACTCGTCACGTCGTTGCCGGTGTTTCCCCGGCTCCCCTACACTCCGGACCTTGGTCGCCGTACGCAGCCGGGGGTTGCTCGGTTGACGACAAATCCGGCACCAGGCTGGTAAATCTCATCGGAAGGATGCCCGCAGCGGGCAACATGATGACTCTCTACGACGTGGCGGCGCCACTCGCCGCTCAGCAGAGCAACGCTGCCGTCATGCAATTCCTGTTCCTCGGTCTCATCGTCGTGGCCTTTTACTTTTTCCTCATCAGGCCGCAGCGCAACCGCCAGCGCCAGCAGCAGCAACTGCAGACCTCCGTGCAGCCCGGCGCGCGGATCATGACCACCAGCGGCATGTACGGCACGGTAATCGCGGTCGACGACGACGGCCTCGTCCTCGAGATCGCCCCCGGCGTGGAGGCGCGATTCGTCAAGCAGGCGGTCATGCAGATCCTCCCGGACGACACCGCCGACGACGAGGAGGAGGACGACTTCGACGACGAGGTCGATGACGAGGTCGAGGACGTCGCGGAGACCGACGAGCAGGACGAGCGCGAGGTCGCCGACGACAAGGCCGACGAACAGCAGAAGGCCGGGGAGAAGTCCTCGAGCAAGCCGTCGGCCTGACCGCCGGCACCTAAGAGACGGAAGACAGACGACAAGTGGCTGCCCCGCGCACCAACACACCCAAGCCCGGGCGGGCGCTCCTCGCGCTGCTCGCCATCATCATCGGGTTCACCGCCCTGATCATGCTGCAGGCCCGGAAGACGCCCCATCTGGCCCTCGACCTCGCCGGCGGCACCACGGTGACGCTGACCGCGGTCACCGAGGCCGGCAAGGCCGCCCAACAGGCTCAGATGACGCAGGCCATCAACATCATGCGGGACCGCGTCAACGGTCTCGGTGTCTCCGAGGCCGAGGTCACCAAGCAGGGCAACAACGTCATCGTGGTCCAGGTGCCAGGGCGTGAGGGCCAGCAGCGAGTGGTCAAGCTGATCGGCACGACCGCGCAGCTGCAGTTCCGGCAGGTGTTCGCCGTCGACCAGGGCAAGCCGTCGGCCCCGGCGCCGACACCCACCGGGACCCCGTCGTCGTCCCCGTCGTCCAAGTCCTCCACCAAGCCGAAGTCCTCGACCAAGCCGTCGCCGTCGCCATCGGCCTCGTCCTCGCCCAAGGGCCGGGCGCTGTCCGGCGCGCTGACGGCACCGACGCCCACCCCGACTCCCGCGACGTCCGCGCCCAGCTCGCCGGCGCCGGGGGCCACGACCGGCCCGGCCGCCACCCAGCCGCCGGACCAGATCGTCGCGCTCTTTCAGAAGACCGACTGCTCGGGCAACAGCAAGCAGATCTCGGGCGCCGACAACCCGAACCAGCAGTGGGTCGTCGCCTGCGACCAGGACGGCAAGGCCAAGTACATCCTCGGGCCGGTACGGGTCCTAGGGCAGCAGGTGTCGAGCGCCACCGCCGTACCGCCCAACACCCAGCAGGGCCAGAGCAGCTGGATCGTCAACCTGAAGTTCAAGGGGCAGGGCGCTCAGCAGTTCTACCAGGTGACGAGGGAGGCGTACGCGGCCCAGGCCGGCACGCCGCAGCGGCAGGTCGCGATCATCCTCGACGGGCTCGTCGTGTCGGCGCCGAGCATCGACAACGGGCCGATCTCCGGCGGCAGCGCCCAGATCTATGGCCCGGCACAGAGCTTCACCCAGCAGTACGCCACCGACCTGGCCAACGTGCTCAAGTACGGTGCGCTGCCGCTGAAGTTCAAGCAGAGCGCCATCGAGACGGTCTCGCCGACCCTCGGTAAGGACCAGCTCAACGCCGGTCTGCTGGCCGGTGCCATCGGCATGATCCTGGTCGTCCTGTACTGCCTGCTCTACTACCGCGGGCTCGGCCTCGTGGCGATCTTCAGCCTCGTCGTGTCGGCCGTGCTGACCTACCAGAGCGTCGTGCTGCTCGGGGCGTTCATCGACTTCCGCCTGTCGCTGGCCGGCATCGCGGGTCTGATCGTGGCGATCGGTATCACCGCCGACTCGTTCATCGTCTACTTCGAACGGCTACGTGACGAGGTCAGAGAGGGCCGCAGTCTGCGCAGCGCCACCGAGCGCGGCTGGACGCGGGCCCGGCGCACCATCCTAGTGGCCGACGCCGTGTCGTTCCTGGCCGCCGCCGTGCTGTACATCGTGTCCATCGGCGGGGTGAAGGGCTTCGCGTTCACCCTGGGCCTGACCACGCTCATCGACGTGGTCGTGGTGTTCCTGTTCACCAAGCCGATGGTCAGCTGGCTGGTCCGGTTCAAGTTCTTCAGTCGCGGGCATCCGCTGTCCGGCCTCGATCCACGGCGGCTCGGCGGGAAGCGGCCGGCACCGCAAGCGTCTGGCGCCACCGCGCCGAAGGAGGCCTGATGTCGCGCCTGGGTACCATCGGCGGCCGTCTCTACCGGGGCGAGGTCTCGTTCGACTTCGTCGGCCGGCAGCGGGTCTGGTACACGATCTCCGGTCTGATCCTCGTGGTCAGCATCGTGTCGCTGGCCACGCTCGGCCTCAATCTCGGTATCGAGTTCAAGGGCGGCTCGGTCTTCCAGTTCAAAGCGTCGCAGGCCACGACGGCGCAGGTACGCGATGCGGTGGCGGCATCGGGGGTTGTGCGCGAGAGCCCGATCGTGCAGTCCACCAGCGCCGGCTGGCGGGTACAGACCGAGAGCCTGTCCTCCGACGACGTGGCCAAGGTCCAGCAGAACCTCGCCACCACGTTCCACCTGAGCAGCCCCAACGACGTCAGCCCGCAGACCGTCGGGGCCAGCTGGGGCTCCGACATCTCCAAGAAGGCACTGCAGGGCCTCGTCGTCTTCCTAGTGCTGGTCGTCGGCTACCTCTCGATCGCCTTCGAGTGGCGGATGGCGGCCGCGGCGATCGTCGCGCTGGCCCACGACATCGTCATCACCATCGGCGTGTACTCGCTCGTCCAGTTCGAGGTCACGCCTGGGTCGGTCGTCGGCCTGCTGACCATCCTGGGCTACTCGCTGTACGACACGGTCGTCGTGTTCGACAAGGTCAGAGAGAACACGCGGGCGCTGACCGCGACATCTCGGATCACCTACAGCCAGGCGGCCAACCTCGCGGTCAACCAGACCCTGGTCCGGTCGATCAACACCTCGATCGTGGCGCTGCTCCCGGTCGCCGGGCTGCTGTTCATCGGGGCCGGCTTCCTTGGCGCCGGCACGCTCAAGGACCTGGCGCTCGTGTTGTTCGTCGGCATGCTCGCCGGCACGTACTCCTCGATCTGCATCGCCACCCCGATCCTCGCCGACCTCAAGGAGCGCGAGCCGAAGTACCGGCAGCTGCGCGAGCGGATCGCCGCCCGCGCCGCCAGCCCCAAGCGGCAGGCCCGGGAGGCGAGAAAGACCGATCAGGCCCCGCAGGACGCCGAGCCGGAGGCGCTGAGCGACCTGCTGCCCGCCGACGCCGAGGATGACGAGGCCGCCGCCGACACCGAGTCGGTGACGGCCAGCGCACCGCGCCGGATGGTGCAGCAGGGCCCGCGGCAGCAGCCCCGGCGGAGCTCCCGCAGGAACCGGGGCGGCGGCAAGAAGTAAGCCGATCCTCAAGGCGTCTGCGGTAGAAGTAGGCGAGCCCCTTAGCCGCGCCGAGCCAAGCGGGAGACACAGTGGATCTTGAGAAGACGGTCCTGGAGCGGATCAGGGACGTGCCCGACTATCCCAAGCCGGGCATCGTCTTCAAGGACATCACCCCGCTGCTGGCCGACCACGTGGCCTTCGCCGCCGTCGTCGACGCGGTCGTGGCCCATTACGGACGGGGCACGATCGACAAGGTCGTCGGGATCGAGGCGCGCGGCTTCATCTTGGCCGCCCCGATCGCCTACCACTTCGGCGCCGGCTTCGTGCCCGTCCGAAAGCGCGGCAAGCTGCCCGCCGAGACGTACCAGCAGACCTACGACCTGGAGTACGGCACGGAGACGATCGAGATGCACCGCGACGCGTTCCGGCCGGGGGAGCGGGTGCTCATCGTCGACGACGTGCTCGCGACCGGCGGCACCGCACAGGCCACCGCCGAGCTGGTACGGCGCGGCAGCGGCGACGTCGTGGGCCTGTCGGTGCTGATGGAGTTGTCGTTCCTGAACGGCCGGAGCAGGCTGTCCGATGTCGACCTGCACACGATCGTCACCGTGTGATGGTGCGCGTGGTAAGCCGAAACCGCAGTTTTGGCACGGGGAACAAATGGGTGACGGATAGACTTGTCACCTTGAAAGCCCGGTCAGAATCCATTCACGCCGGGCCGGGCTGAGAGCGAGCGGAGGCCGTTTGAGGAGGCTGGGTGCCAGGTGAGGTGGTCTGGACCAACGCGGTAACGCAGATTCCCGACGATGGGGTCGTGCGCCCCGCAGACGGGGCAGCGCCTGCCGCGAACGGAGCCGCGCGCCCGCCCGGCGAGGCGGCGGCCACGACAGCCCCCGCCACGGACGCCTCCGACCCGTCCGCAAAGCAGGCTCCGGTGCCGGAGCAGCCCGAGGTCAACGCCCCGCCCTCGGCGGCGCCCACCGCGAGGCAGAGCTCGAGGCAGAGCACCACCTCGATTCCACCGTCCGCCGCCCGGGTGCGCCGCAGGCTCGCCCGGCTGGGTGCCCAGCGCGGTCCCATCATGAATCCCGTACTCGAACCACTCATCAAGACGGTCCGGTCGACCCATCCCAAGGCGGATGTCCGGTTGATCGAGCGCGCCTACGACGTCGCGGCGCACCATCACCGCGATCAGAAACGTAAAAGCGGCGACCCGTACATCACCCACCCGCTCGCGGTGGCGACCATTCTCGCCGAGCTCGGCATGAACCAGGAGACGCTGTGCGCGGCGCTCCTGCACGACACGGTCGAAGACACCAGCTACACCCTCGACGAGCTGCGCGACGAGTTCGGCGACGAGATCGCCGCGCTGGTCGACGGGGTCACCAAGCTCGACAAGGTCAAGTACGGCGAGGCCGCCGAGGCCGAGACCGTTCGCAAGATGGTCGTCGCCATGGCCCGCGACATCCGGGTCCTGGTGATAAAGCTGGCCGACCGGCTGCACAACATGCGCACGCTGCGCTACCTGCCGCGCGCCAAGCAGGAGCGGAAGGCGCGTGAGACGCTGGAGATCTTCGCCCCGCTGGCACACCGGCTCGGCATGAACACGCTCAAGTGGGAGCTCGAGGACCTCGCGTTCGCCACGATGTACCCCAAGCGGTTCGACGAGATCGCCCGGCTCGTGTCAGAGCGGGCGCCGCGCCGCGAAGACTTCCTGCGCGCGGTCATCGAAAACGTGTCGGGCGACCTGCGGGAGGCCAAGATCAAGGCCACCGTGACGGGCCGGCCGAAGCACTACTACTCGATCTACCAGAAGATGATCGCCCGCGACGTTGGCTTCGACGACATCTACGACCTGGTCGGCATCCGGGTCCTCGTCGACACCGTACGGGACTGCTACGCGGCGCTCGGCTCGATCCACGCGCGATGGAACCCGGTCCCCGGCCGGTTCAAGGACTACATCGCGATGCCGAAGTTCAACATGTACCAGTCGCTGCACACGACCGTGATCGGCCCCGAGGGCAAGACGGTCGAGCTGCAGATCCGTACGTGGGGGATGCACCGGCGCGCGGAGTACGGTGTCGCCGCGCACTGGAAGTACAAGGAAGAGACCGTGGCCGGCCGCAAGGCCGCCGACATGCAGTGGCTGCGCCAGCTGCTCGACTGGCAGCAGGAGACCGCCGACCCGGCCGAGTTCCTCGAGACGCTGCGCTTCGACCTGTCGGTCTCGGAGGTGTTCGTCTTCACCCCGAAGGGCGACGTGATCGCGCTGCCGCAGGGCGCCACCCCGGTCGACTTCGCCTACGCCATCCACACCGAGGTCGGGCACCGCTGCATCGGCGCCCGCGTCAACGGACGGCTGGTGCCGCTGGAGTCGACGCTCGACAACGGCGACACGATCGAGGTGTTCACCTCCAAGTCGCCGGACGCCGGCCCGTCGCGCGACTGGCTGAACTTCGTCAAGAGCCCGCGGGCCCGCAACAAGATCCGGCACTGGTTCTCCAAGGAGCGCCGCGAGACCGCGATCGAGTCGGGCAAGGACGCCATCGCCCGGGCCATGCGCAAGCAGAACCTGCCCTTGCAGCGCATGATGTCCGGCGAGGCGCTGCTGGCGCTGGCGCGGGAGCTGCGCTACCCGGATGTGTCCGCGCTGTACGCGGCGGTGGGCGAGGGGCATCTGTCCGCCCAGTCGGTCGTCCAGAAGCTCGTGCAGGCCCTCGGCGGCCCGGAGAGCGCGGAAGACGACATCGCCGAGACGGCCATCCCGACCCGGCGCAAGCGGTCCCGGCCCGCGGGCGACCCCGGCGTCGTGGTGCAGGGCGACCCCGACGTGTGGGTACGGCTGTCCCGATGTTGTACTCCGGTACCGGGCGACGACATCGTCGGATTCGTGACCCGCGGCAACGGCGTCTCCGTGCATCGCAGCGACTGCGTCAACGCCGAGAGCCTCAAGGCCCAGCCCGACCGGATCGTCGACGTGAAGTGGTCGCCGGGCGAAGACTCGGTCTTCCTGGTCGCGATCCAGGTGGAGGCGCTCGACCGGCCGCGCCTGCTGTCCGACGTCACCCGCGTGCTGTCCGACCAGCACGTCAACATCCTGTCCGCGTCGGTGGCCACCAGCCGCGACCGGGTCGCGATCAGCCGGTTCACCTTCGAGATGGGCGACCCCAAGCACCTCGGCCACGTCCTCAAGGCCGTCCGATCGGTCGACGGCGTGTACGACGCCTACCGCGTCACCTCGGGCACCGGGTCCCACTGAGCGCCCTCGGCGATCGCGCCACCGGGCGGTTTTAGCGCTTTAGGAGAACTCGGCGAGGGTGCGCTCGGCCTCCTCGAGCCAGGCGCGGCGGGCGGCGAGGGCCTCCTCGGCCTCCTTCGCGTCCTTGTCCCGCCCGCCCGAGCGGGCCTTGCCGAGCCGCTCCTCCAGCTGCTCGATGGAGGTCCGCAGCTGCGCGACCGTGGCTTCGGCGCGGGCCCGGGCCTCAGGGTTGGTCCGCCGCCACTCGCTCTCCTCGGCCTGGCGCACCGTCTCCTCGATCTTGCGCAGCCGTCCTTCGAGCCGTTCGCGTGACTCGCGGGGGACCATGCCGATGGTCTCCCAGCGCTCCTGGATCGACCGCAGTGCCTGCCGGGCCTGCCGTATGTCCGTGACCGGCAGCAGCCGCTCGGCCTCGGCCAGCAGCCGCTCCTTGGCCTGGGCGTGCTGGTCGAACTCCGCGTCGCGCTCGGCAAACGCGGCGGAGCGGGCGCCGAAGAAGGTGTCCTGCGCCGCCTTGAAGCGCGCCCACAGCTCTTCCTCGACGTCGCGGGCGGCGCGGCCGGCGTTCTTCCACTGCCGCATCAGATCGCGGTAGGCGGCCGCCGTGGGACCCCAGTCGGTCGAGTTGGCGATCGCCTCGGCGTCGGCGACCAGCCGTTCCTTTTCGATCCTGGCCTGCTCGCGCTGCTCGTCGAGCGTCGCGAAGTAGGCCTTACGGCGCTTGGTGAAGGCGTTGCGCGCCGCGGACAGCCGCTTCCACAGGGCGGTCTCGGTGGGCCGGTCGACCCGCTCGGCGGCCTTCCACTCCTCGACCAGCTGCCGCAGCCGCTCCCCGCCGTTCTTCCAGTGGGTCTCCTCGGCGGCGATGCGCTCGGCCTCGGCGACGATCCGTTCCTTGATCTCGCGGGCCTCGCCGCGGGCGTGCTCGCGGGCCGCCTTGATCTCCTCGCGGCGCTTTCCGATCAGCTCTGTGAGGGTGACGAGACGGCGGCCGAGGGCGTCGAGGTCACCGACCGCGTGCGCGTCGGACAGTGTCTCGCGCAGCCGGTTGATGCTGCTCTCCGCCTGGGCCGGCGGCAGGTCGGTGGTGCGGAGCCGCTGCTCGAGCAGGTCGATCTCGGTGACCAGGGCCTCGTACTTGCGCCGGAAGTACGCCAGCGCCTCTTCCGGGGCACCCGCCTGCCATGACCCGACGACCCGCTCGCCTTCGGCGGTCTGCACATAGACCGTGCCGTCTTCGTCAACACGGCCCCAGGGATCGCTTGTCACCGTAGGCCGTCCTCTCATAGAGCCCGAATCCTCAAGGCCCCGGCGCTCGTGCTCCGAGCGATCGGTAGCGCTGGACACCGTTGCCTCCCGCGTATTGTCCGGCCCGTTCGCCGCGCTTGTGCGAACTTGGGGGCCAGACCCTCCAAACCTTAGCCTCTCGTCCGCCTATTTCTTTGTGATCGTGACGTCCTGGATTGTCACCGTCTTCTTCGGCTTGCCGTCCGAGCCGCCCCCGTTCACGCCGGCCTTGGCGACCGACTCGACGATGTCCATACCAGAAGTGATCTTGCCGAAGACCGTGTAGTTCGGCGGCAGCTCGGAATCGCCGAACACGATGAAGAACTGACTGCCGTTGGTGCCGGGACCGGCATTGGCCATCGCCAGCGTGCCCTTGGTGTATGTCGCCGTCTGGGCGCCCGCCTTTGGCTTGGGCAGATTCTCCTCGCCGTACTTGTATGTCGGACCGCCGCTGCCAGTTCCGGTCGGGTCACCGCATTGCAATACCTTGATGCCCTCGGTGACCAAACGGTGGCACTGGGTTTTGTCAAAGAAGTTCTTACTCGTTAGATAAGCGAAGGAATTGACCGTGCATCGCGCCTTCGCGCCATCCAGACCCATAACGATGGTGCCCCGATTGGTCTTGACCTTCGCGACCGCAGTGGTCTTGTAACGCGGTTTGACTGGCGGCATGCCGACGTTCTCGGCGCCCGACTCCTGATTAGGCGTGTACAAGCACTGGCCGGGTTTCACGGTCGGCGTGGGGGAGGGGGTCGGCGTGGCCGACGGCCGCGCGGTCTGGTCGGCGGCTGCCTGGGTGCTCTTCTTCCCCTCGCCCGCGAACGCGAACGCGAGCCCGGTGCCGCCGAGGCCGATGATGACGAGGCCCGCGACAATGGCCATTCCCCTGTTTCTGCGGCTGCGTCTGGCCCGCACCGCCTGCTGCTGCTGGCGCTCGTAGCGCTGCCTGGCGAGCTGCCGTTTGCGATCCTTCCCCGCCACCTGAGCTGTCCTCCTCCGAGCGCGCGGCCCGACCGGTCGGCGCCCCAATATCCGGTTCGATCCCGATCGACGCCGGGAAGCGTGTGCGCATCGTAGCGGTCCGCCGGAGCTTGTTCACAGGGCCGAAGTGCTCGTTGCGGCACACGGGTCGGCGCCTGCCGTAACGGTGCGTCACGCATCTGGGTACGCGGCCGTACCCGCCGGTGCGGCGGGCGGCGCGATGACACGACGAGGGGGAAGTGGTTCGCGACGGTGGCTGCGGCGCCGGTACCCTCGAACCGCAAACACCGTGCGCGCAGACCGTGTGTGTCAGCTGAGAGGACGATCGTGCTCATCGCGGGGTTCCCCGCCGGATCGTTCGCCGCGAACTGCTACGTCGTGGCGCCCGCCGCCGGAGCGGAGTGCGTGATCATCGACCCCGGCCAGGACGCCGAGTCCGGGGTCGACGAGCTGCTGCGGCAGCATCGGCTCAAGCCGGTCGCCGTGATTCTCACGCACGGACATATCGACCACGTCTGGTCAGTCGCTCCCGTGTGCGGCGCCCGTGATGTACCGGCGTTCATCCACCCGGACGACCGCGGGCTGCTCAGCGACCCGGCGAGGGGGTTCGACCTCCAGGTGGGGCAGCAGCTGTTCGGCGGGCTCACCCTGACCGAGCCGGACGACGTACGGGAGCTGTCCGACGGCCTGGTGCTGGAGCTGGCCGGCCTGACCCTGACGGTCGACCACGCGCCGGGCCATACGCCCGGGTCGGTGACGTTCCGGTCGCCTCTGGACGAGCCAGGGGACGACCGGCAGGTGATGTTCTCCGGTGACCTGCTGTTCGCCGGCTCGATCGGCCGCACCGACCTGCCCGGCGGCGACTACGCCACGATCATGGAGAGCCTGGCGCGGGTGTGCCTCCCGCTGCCGGACGACACGGCGGTTCTGGCGGGTCACGGACCTCAGACCACGATCGGCCGCGAACGCGCCACCAATCCGTTCCTCGCGGAGCTGGCGCCGGCTCGCGGGCCTAGAAATCAAGGACTATGAGTTCGAGTTTTCAGGCCCCCAAGGGGGTCAGTGAATACGTTCCACCCAGGGCGGGGCTGTTCTACGCGATCCGGGAGGCGTTCGCCGAGCAGGCCCGGCTGGCCGGGTACGGCTATCTGGAGCTGGCGGTCTTCGAGGACACCCAGCTGTTCGCCCGCGGTGTCGGCGAGTCGACCGACGTGGTCAGCAAGGAGATGTACACCTTCACCGACCGCGGCGACCGGTCCCTCACGCTGCGGCCCGAGTTCACCGCCGGAGTGCTCCGCTGCGTACTGGAGCACGGCCTGCACAAGGGCGCGCTACCGGTGAAGGTGTGGACCACGGGCCCCGCGTTCCGCGCCGAGCGGCCGCAGCAGGGCCGGTACCGGCAGTTCTACCAGCTCGACCTCGAGGCGATCGGCAGCGAGGACCCGGCGGTCGACGCCGAGACGATCGCGATCGCCTGGGACTGGTACCGCGGGCTCGGGCTGACGCAGCTGCGGATGCTGCTGAACTCGCTCGGCTGCAAGGAGTGCCGCCCGGTCTACCGCGCCGCGCTGCTCGACTTCCTGCGCACGCTCGACCTCGACGCGGCGACGCGCGAACGCGCCGAGGTCAACCCGCTCCGGGTGCTCGACGACAAGCGCCCGGAGGTGCAGGCCCGGCTCGCCGACGCCCCGTTGATGGCCGACCACCTGTGCGCCGCCTGCAAGGCCTACCACGACCGGGTCCGCGAGCTGCTCGCCGACCTCGGCATTCCGTGGGAGGACGCACCGCGCCTGGTCCGGGGCCTCGACTACTACACCCGGACCACCTTCGAGTTCGACCACCCGCTGCTCGGCGCCCAGTCCGGTATCGGCGGCGGCGGTCGGTACGACGGCCTGTCCGAGGACATCGGCGGCCCGCCGCTGCCCGGCATCGGCTTCGCCGTCGGGCTCGACCGTACGGTGCTGGCGATGGAGGCCGAGGGCCTCGGCGACTACGCGGCCGGGTCGCAGAAGATCCAGGTGTACGGGGTGCCGCTGGGCGAGACCGCGGAACGGAAGGTGTTCGGCCTGATCACCGAGCTGCGCCGGGCCGGGATCGCCGCCGACATGTCGTACGGGGGCCGGGGGCTGAAGGGCGCGATGAAGGCTGCCGACCGTTCGGGGGCGGCGTTCGCCGTGATCCTCGGCGAGCGAGATATCGCCGCCGGGTCCGTACAGGTGAAGGACCTGGCCGGCGGCGATCAGGTCGCCGTGCCGCGCGCACAGGTCGTGGAAACGTTGAAGGAGAGGCTTACCGATGATCCGCTCGCATGAGGCGGGAACGCTGCGCCGGGAGCACGCAGCCCAAAAGGTTGTGCTGGCCGGCTGGGTGGCCCGCCGACGCGACCACGGGGGCGTGACGTTCATCGACCTCCGTGACTCCTCCGGAGTGGTCCAGGTCGTCTTCCGCGAAGAACAGGTCTTTGCCGCGCACGGAGCCGGCGCCCACGACCTGCGGGCGGAGTTCTGCGTCAAGGTGACCGGCGAGGTACGGCTGCGGCCCGCCGGCAACGAGAACCCAGAGCTGCCGACGGGCGACGTCGAGGTCGTGGCCACCGAGATCGACGTGCTGTCGGAGTCGGCGCCGCTGCCGTTCCCGATCGAGGGCGACGTCAACGTCAACGAGGAGGTACGGCTGAAGTACCGCTACCTCGACATCCGGCGGGCTCCCGTGGCGCGGGCCATGCGGATCCGCTCGTCGGCCGCCTACCACGTCCACGACGTGCTGTCCGACCTCGGGTTCGTCAACGTCGAGACGCCGACGCTGACCCGGTCGACGCCCGAGGGCGCTCGCGACTTCCTGGTGCCGGTGCGGCTCAGGCCGGGCCAGTGGTACGCCCTGCCGCAGTCGCCGCAGCTGTTCAAGCAGCTGCTCATGGTGTCCGGGCTGGAGCGCTACTACCAGATCGCCCGGTGCTACCGCGACGAGGACTTCCGCGCGGACCGGCAACCGGAGTTCACCCAGATCGACATCGAGATGTCCTTCGTCGAGCAGGAGGACGTCCTGGAGGTCGGCGAGGTGCTGGTGGCCCGGCTGTGGCAGGAGGTCCTGGGGTATGAGATCCCGCGGCCGATCCCGCGGATGACCTACGCCGAGGCGATGGCCCGGTACGGTTCGGACAAGCCAGACCTGCGGTTCGGCCTCGAGCTGACCGAGCTGACCGAGTACTTCGCCGAGACGCCGTTCCGGGTCTTCCAGGCCCCGTACGTCGGCGCCGTCGTGATGCCGGGCGGCGCGTCCCAGACCCGCAGGGAGCTCGACGCCTGGCAGGACTGGGCGAAGGCCCGCGGCGCGCGCGGGCTGGCGTACGTCCTCGTCCAGGAGGACGGCACGCTCGGCGGCCCGGTCGCCAAGAACCTGAGCGAGTCCGAGCGGTCCGGGCTGGCCGCCGCCGTCGGGGCGCGGCCGGGCGACGCGGTGTTCTTCGCGGCGGGGCAGCCGCAGGCGTCGCGGGAGCTGCTCGGCGCCGCCCGGCTGGAGGTCGGCCGCCGTGGCGGGCTGATCGACGAGTCGGCGTGGGCGTTCCTGTGGGTCGTCGACGCGCCGATCTTCGAGCCGGTGCTTGATGAGTCTGGCGGCGAGGGCGGCTGGACGTCGGTGCACCACCCGTTCACCGCGCCCAAGCCGGAATGGGCCGACAGCTTCCAGGACAACCCCGGCAAGGCGCTGGCCAGCGCGTACGACATGGTCTGCAACGGCAACGAGATCGGTGGCGGCTCGATCCGTATCCACCGGGCCGAGATGCAGCAGCGGGTCTTCGACGTGCTCGGCCTGTCCAAGGAGGAGGCCGAGTCGAAGTTCGGCTTCCTGCTCGAGGCGTTCAAGTACGGCCCGCCGCCGCACGGCGGCATCGCGTTCGGCTGGGACCGGACGGTGATGCTGCTCGCCGGGTACGACTCGATCCGTGACGTGATCGCCTTCCCGAAGGCGGCCTCCGGCTACGACCCCCTGACCGGCGCGCCTACGGCCATCACCGAGCAGCAGCGCAAGGACGCGGGGGTCGACGTACGGCCGGATGAGGCGGCCGCTCCGGGCAACGAACCCGGCCACATCGTCCGCCCCGACGAAAAGCGCAACTGAGCGCGGCTGGGCGCAGCTGAGCCCGGCTGGGCGCACTTGGCGCGCTTAGGCAGGCTGGGCCTGGCGGCCGAGGAAGGCGAGCAGGCGGGTCAGCTCATTGGCCCGCGGCGGCGCCGTGAGGGCGGGCGCCAGCATGCCGGCGGCCCGCATGGGCGCGGCGATGACCCGTGCGGTGGCGAAAGCGTGATGCACAAGATCCGGGTCGAGCCGAGCGGGCACATCGGTGGCCTGCGCCAGATCCCAGGTATGCACGAGGAGTTCGAGGATGTAGCCGCCCAGGAAGTCGTGCAGCGGCACGTCGCCGAGCCGGCCCATGGGGATCGGCCGCCGCAGCGCCTCCGGGGTGAGGGCGGCCGCGCAGTCCTTGCGAGCCTTGCGCCAGCTCTCCATCGGATCGGTGCCCGCGAACTGGCCGGGCTCGGCGTTGGTCTCGGGCCGCTCCACCCCGAGGGCGAGCGCGCGGATCATGTACTGGCCGCCGATGAGGTGACCGGCCACGTCGCGCGCGGACCACCCCGCGCACGGTGACGGAGCGGCCCAGCCGTCCGGCGGGACCTCACCCAGCACCGTCTCAAAGCCGTCGAGCGCGCGCTGGTAGCCGCTTAGCTCCGTCATGCAGAAAGTGACGCGCGCCCAGGTCCGCGTGTCAAGGACTCTGCCAGATCTTGGATGGTTTGGGTCGTGCGACAGGCCGAAAGCGGTCGTTATCGCGTAATTATGTAAGCACCTTGGTCACAATGGGTCGTCGAAGGAGGACATGGGATGCCCGAGTCGAAGCCCGAGCCGCGCCTGGTCGTCGAACACCGCGAGCATCTGTGGTGGTTGCTGTCCGAGGCCGCCCAACTGGAGCACATGATCATGTGCCAGTACCTCTACGCGGGCTTCAGCCTCAAAGACGCCGACGAGCTCACCGCCGAGCAGCACACGATGGTGGAGGGCTGGCGCAAGGAGGTCCACGGCATCGCGGTGCAGGAGATGCTGCACATGGTCCTGGTGGCCAATCTCATGTCTGCCATCGGCGCGGCACCGACTTTCGGTCGACCGAACTTCCCACAACGGTCAGGTTATTTCCCGGCAGGTGTCCAGCTCGACCTGCTGCCGTTCGGTACGGCGGCGCTGACCCACTTCCTCTATCTCGAACGGCCCGAGGGCATGGAGCGCCTGGACGCCACGGAGTTCGTGCCGGAGGCGCCGCCGCGCGCGCCGGTGGCTCCGGACGACGCGCTGCCGCGGCCGCAGGAGTTCGCCACGGTCGGCCATCTGTACCGGGGCATCGCGGATGGGCTGCGCCACCTCGCGGACCGGCTCGGCGAGGACGGCCTCTTCGTCGGCCCGCCCCGCGCCCAGGCCACCCCGGAGGCGTTCCACTGGCCGCAGCTGATCGCCGTGACCGACCTTGAGTCGGCGCTGGCCGCCGTCGAGGAGATCATCGAGCAGGGCGAGGGCGCGCGCGGCGACTGGCGCGACGCGCACTACGGCCGGTTCCTGCGGATCTGGGACGAGTACAAGGTCGCGCGGGAGAAGGACCCCGGCTTCGCCCCGGCCCGTCCGGTGCTGCCCGCCTTCACCCGGCAGCCGTTCGACACCAAGGACCCGCGCCCGCTGATCACCGACCCGGCCACGCTGGAGATCGCCGAGCTGTTCAACGTCGGCTACGAGGTGCTGTTGCAGACACTGACCCGCTACTTCACCCACACCGACGAGACCGACGAGCAGCTCGATCTGCTGATCGGCGCGTCCTTCGACCTGATGACCGGAGTGCTCCGCCCGCTCGGCCGCACGCTCACCCGGCTGCCCGCCGGGCCCGACCATCCGGGCCGCACGGTGGGTCCGGCCTTCGAGATGTACTACCAGATGGGCAACTTCGTGCCGTGGCGTACCGCCGCCTGGCGGCTGCTCACCGAGCGGTTCCGTGTCCTCGCCGACCGCTGTGTCCGCGTGGAGCACGCGAACGTGGCCGCCACGGCGTCCGCCGTCGCCGACCGCCTCGCCACTCACATCGCCTAATCTCGGGAGGGTGGCAAGGGCACAGCACGAGCAGGCGGACAGCCTCTTTGACGAGCCCGCGGCGGAGATGCGGCGCGAGCTGGAACCGCTCGCCGTACGCATGCGGCCACGCGGGCTCGACGAGGTCGTGGGCCAGCAGCACCTTCTCGGCCCGGGCACGCCGATCCGCCAGCTGGTCGACCGCGATGTGCCGATGTCGCTGGTGTTGTGGGGGCCGCCGGGCACCGGCAAGACCACGCTCGCCGCTGTGGTGAGCCGGGCCACCAAGCGCCGGTTCGTGGAGATCTCCGCGGTATCGGACGGGGTCAAGCAGGTACGGGCCGCCATCGACCAGGCCAAACGCGAGCTGGGCATGACTGGCCGGCAGACCGTGATGTTCGTCGACGAGGTGCACCGGTTCAACAAGGCCCAGCAGGACGCCCTGCTGCCCGCGGTGGAGAACCGCTGGGTGTCGTTCATCGGCGCCACCACCGAGAACCCGTTCTTCTCGGTGATCAGCCCGCTGCTGTCCCGGTCGCTGCTGCTCACCCTGGAGCCGCTGACCGACGAGCAGCTGCGCGAGGTGATCGAGCGGGCCCGCACCGACGAGCGCGGCCTGAACGGCGCCGTCGAGCTCGAGTCCGCCGCCGAAGACCATCTCGTACGGCTGGCGGGCGGTGACGCCCGGCGCGCGCTCACCTACTTGGAGGCCGCGGCTCTCGTCGTACGGCCCGGCGAGGCGGTCACCGTCGACGTCCTGGAGAAGGCGGTCGACCGGGCCGCGGTGCGCTACGACCGCGAGGGCGACCAGCACTACGACGTCATCAGCGCGTTCATCAAAAGCATCCGGGGCAGCGACGTCGACGCGGCGCTGCACTACCTGGCCCGCATGATCGAGGCGGGTGAGGACCCGAGGTTCATCGCCCGCCGGCTGATCGTGCACGCCAGCGAGGACATCGGCATGGCCGATCCGACGGCCCTGCAGACGGCGACGGCGGCCGCGCACGCCGTGGAGTTCGTCGGCCTGCCGGAGGCCCGCATCAACCTGGCCCACGCGGTCATCCACCTGTCGCTGGCGCCCAAGTCGAACGCCGTGATCACCGCGATCGGTGAGGCCATGGGCGACGTCAAGCGCGGCCTGGTCGGCCCGGTCCCGTCGCATCTGCGCGACGCGCACTACAAGGGCGCCCAGAAGCTGGGTCACGGCGAGGGCTACCGGTACGCCCACGACTTCCCGGGCGGCATCGCCGAGCAGCAGTACGCCCCGGACGCGATCCACGGGCGACGGTACTACCGGCCGACCAAGCACGGCATGGAGGCGCGCTTTTCCGAGGTGCTCGACCGCATCCGCGGGGTGCTGCGCGGCTCGGCCGAGCGAGCCGAGGACACGGACGAGACCGAAGACTGAGCGCTCAAGTCCGGGGTCGACACGACGGGCGGGCGAAACCCGGCACGGCGCGCGGTCCTTACCACGGTAAGGTCTGTCGAACCAGCCCTCTGCGTACCGACGGGAGCGGAACAGGATGCTTACTGGTGGACAGGTCGCAGGCCTCATCGTGGCCATGTTCTGGGCCATTCTCGTATGCCTCCTCGCCGTCGTCCTGCTCAGGCTGGCCCGTCTGATCACGGAGACCACCAAGATGGTGTCCGACATCGGTGACCAGGCGGGGCCGCTGCTGGACGACATGGCCAAGACCGTCGAACAGGCCGGCGAGCAGCTCGACCGGGTCGATGTGATCACCCGCAACATGGCCGGAGTGACGCAGAACCTCTCCGCGGTGACCACGGTCGTGACCTCCCTGGTCGGCGCGCCGCTGGTGAAGGCCGCCGCGTTCTCCTACGGCGTCCGCCGCGCCCTCGGCCACCGGCCGCGACCGGCGCGGCAGCCCGTTCCGCAGGCCCCCCAGAACAGGGAGCTCACGGCGGGCCGTGTCGTACCGAAGCAGCAGCGCCGAAGGACCAGGGCGGGCCGCAAATGAGAAGGCTTTTCTGGCTTACTCTGGGAGCGGTGCTCGGCGCGTGGGCAATGCTGCGGGCACAGCGGTTCGCCCGGCAGTTCGGGCCGCGTGGCATGGCCGATCGGGCGGCTGGGCTCGGCGCCTCACTGCGTGAGTTCGCGGCCGACGTACGAGCTGGGATGCACCAGCGGGAGGCCGAGCTGCGCCAGGAGTTCGACCAAGAGCGCGAGGTGGATCCGCTGAGCGCGCGCAACGGACGACACCACAACCACACCTTCGATGTTCGCGACATAGACAAGGACGGCCACTGATCATGGAGTCGGCAGAGATCGCCCGCCGATACCTCCGCTTCTTCGAGGAGCGAGGGCACCTCGTCGTGCCCTCCGCCAGCCTTGTCGCGGAGGATCCGACCCTGCTGCTGGTGAACGCCGGCATGGTGCCGTTCAAGCCGTACTTCCTGGGCCAGCGCACGCCGCCGGCGCAGCGGATGACGAGCTGCCAGAAGTGTGTGCGCACGCCTGACATCGAAGAGGTGGGCAAGACCACTCGGCACGCCACGTTCTTCCAGATGCTGGGCAACTTCTCGGTCGGCGACTACTTCAAGGAGGGCGCGATCCCGTTCGCCTGGGAGCTGCTGACGCGCTCCGAGGCCGACGGCGGGTTCGGCTTCCCCGAGGAGAAGCTCTGGGTGACCGTCTACCTCGACGACGACGAGGCCGCCGACATCTGGCACCGGAAGGTGGGTGTGCCGGAGGAGCGCATCCAGCGCCGCGGGCTCGCCGACAACTACTGGCACATGGGCGTGCCGGGGCCGGGCGGGCCGTGCTCGGAGATCTACTACGACCGCGGGCCGGAGTACGGCCCCGAGGGCGGCCCGGTGGTCGACGAGGATCGTTACCTCGAGGTCTGGAACCTCGTGTTCATGCAGTTCCAGCTGAGCGCCGTGCGCAGCAAGATCGACTTCGACGTGGCGGGCGACCTGCCGGCCAAGAACATCGACACCGGCATGGGCCTGGAGCGCATGGCGTCCATCCTGCAGGGTGTCGACAACCTGTACGAGATCGACACGACGTACAAGATCCTCGACCGGGCGGCTGAGCTGACTGGCACGCGGTACGGCCGCGACCACCGGGCCGATGTATCGCTGCGGGTCATCGCCGACCACGTCCGCAGCGGCACGATGCTGGTCGCCGACGGCGTGGTCCCCGGCAACGAGGCCCGCGGCTATGTGCTGCGCCGCCTGCTGCGCCGGTCCATGCGCAACCTGCGGCTGCTGGGCGGCGAGGACAGCGGTCTCATGCACGAGCTGACCTCGACCGCGATCGACGCCATGGGCGCGCAGTATCCCGAGCTGATTCGCGACGCGGCGCACGTCCACACGGTGATCGACGCCGAGGAGGCGTCGTTCGCCCAGACGCTGCGCACCGGTACCGCGATCTTCGACGCGGCGGTCGAGGAGACCAAGCGGGCCGGGCAGGGCACCCTGGCCGGCGACCAGGCGTTCAAGCTGCACGACACCTACGGCTTCCCGATCGACCTGACCCTCGAGATGGCGCAGGAGCAGGGGCTGACGGTCGACGAGGACGGCTTCCGGCGGCTCATGGCCGAACAGCGCGACCGGGCCAAGCGCGACGCGCAGGAGAAGAAGACCGGCAACCTCGACGTCTCGGTGCTGAGCGACCTGCTCGACCGGGCCGGCGGCACGGTCGACTTCACCGGCTACCACGACGTGATCGGCGAGGCGCGGCTGGTCGGGCTGCTGGTCAACGGCGCCAACGTGCCGGCGGCGGGCGCGGGCACCGAGGTCGAGGTGGTGCTCGACCGCACCCCGTTCTACGCCGAGGGCGGCGGCCAGCTCGCCGACCAGGGCGTGATCCAGTTCGGCAACGGCGCCGAGATCGAGATCTACGACGTACAGTCGCCGCTGCCGGGCCTCATCGTGCACCGCGGCAAGGTCCGCGCCGGCGAGGCGGTGGCCGGCGACACCGCGTACGCGGAGATCGACGTGTCGCGGCGGCGCGCGATCTCGCGTTCGCACACGGCGACCCACATGGTGCACCGCGCGTTCCGCAGCGCGCTCGGCGAGTCGGCAGCGCAGGCGGGGTCGGAGAACTCGCCCGGCCGGTTCCGGTTCGACTTCAC
Source organism: Streptosporangiaceae bacterium (assembly GCA_036555725.1). GTDB lineage: Bacteria > Actinomycetota > Actinomycetes > Streptosporangiales > Streptosporangiaceae > CALAED01. The sequence continues at coordinate 70,010 of DATBKU010000099.1, forward strand.
CGCGTCCGGAGCGGTGCCGCCGTCCGTGCTGCGCGACGTCGAGGACGAGGTCAACGAGATCCTCGTCAACGACCTCGACGTGCGGGCCTACCACACCTCCATCGACGAGGCCCGGGCGCTGGGGGCGCTCGCGCTGTTCGGCGAGAAGTACGGCGACGAGGTGCGGGTCGTCGAGGTCGGCGACTACTCCAGGGAGCTGTGCGGCGGCACCCACGTCGCGCGGTCCGGCCAGCTCGGCCTGGTCAAGGTGCTCGGCGAGCAGTCCATCGGCGCGGGCGTGCGCCGCGTCGAGGCGCTGGTCGGCATCGACGCGTTCCGCTTCCTGGCCAAGGAGAGCGTGCTGGTCGGCCAGTTGTCCGAGCAGCTCAAGACGCCGCGCGCGGAGCTGCCCGAGCGGATCTCGGGCATCGTCGGCCGGCTCCGCGACGCCGAGAAGGAGCTGGAGCGGCTCCGGTCGCAGCAGGTCCTGGCGGTGGCGGGGTCGCTCGCCGACGGCGCCCGCGACGTGAACGGCACCGCCTACGTGGCCCATCGCGCTCCGGACGGGGTCGGCGCCGACGACCTGCGCAAGCTCGCCGTCGACATACGGGGGCGGCTGCGCGGCCGGCCGGCCGTCGTGATCGTCGCCGGGGCGCCCAAGGACCGCCCGGTGGTGGTGGTCGCGGTCAGCGACGCGGCACGGGAGCGGGGCCTCAAGGCCGGTGCCCTGGTCGGCGTCGCCGCGAAGGCGCTCGGCGGGGGCGGAGGCGGCAAGGACGACCTCGCGCAGGGCGGCGGGGCGAACCCCGCGGCCATCGACGAGGCCCTGGCCGGGGTCGAGCGAGCCGTCGGAGCCGCGTGAACCCGGGCGAATGAGCGGCCAATGAGACAGGGCGTGCGGATCGGCGTGGACGTCGGAACCGTACGGATCGGCATCGCCCGGAGCGATCCGGGCGGCATCCTCGCATCCCCGCTGGAGACCGTACAGCGGGGCGCGGGGGACCTGGCCCGGATCGTCGCCATCGTCGCCGAGCACGAGGCCGTTGAGGTGGTCGTCGGGCTGCCCACGTCGCTGTCGGGCCGGGAGGGTCCGGCGGCGGCGGCCGCCCGGGACTTCGCCGTCCGGCTCGCCGATCGGCTGTCACCGGATATGGTTCGGTTGCACGACGAAAGGCTGACCACGGTGACCGCCGAAAGTGGGCTGCGTGAAATGGGCGTACGCGGCCGGGCCCGCCGTCAGGTCGTCGATCAGGCTGCGGCAGTGGTCCTGCTTCAGGCGGCACTTGACGGGGAACGGTTGACGGGACGCCCCCCTGGCGAGATCGTCCGGGGAAGCTCATGAACGATTTGGATCTTTTCGCCGACCCGTCGCGTGGTGGGCACCTGCCGTCCGAGCGGCTCGGCCGCCGCGATCAGCGGGCCGCCCGCAAGCGACAGCGGCGCCGGCGCCGCGGCTCACACGCGGCGACGTTCTTCGCGCTCGCCTTCCTCGTGGCCGTCGTCGGCGGCGGCGGCCTGCTCGGGTACGCCGCGCTGCGCAGCTACATGATCCCGCCCGACTACGTGGGCCAGGGGACCAGCCAGACCGTCGTCCAGATCAGGGACGGCGACTCCGCCAAGACCATGGGCGACCGGCTGCACGTCGCTCAGGTGGTCAAGAGCTCCCGCGCGTTCGTGAAGGTCGCCAAGAAGGAGCCCCGGGCGCAGAGCATCCAGCCGGGCTTCTACACGATGCGCCAGCACATGGCCGCGGCGGCGGCGCTCACGCTGCTGCTCGACCCGAAGTCGCGCGCGGGCAACCAGATCACCGTGCCCGAGGGGTTGCGCGCCAGCCAGGTCATGCAGGCGCTGTCGAAGAAGACCGGCATCCCGCTACGCGACTTCCAGCGGGCCGCGAACAACCCCGCCGGCCTGGGGTTGCCGTCGTATGCCAAAGGCAGGGTCGAGGGCTACCTCTTCCCGGCACGGTACGACCTGAACCCCAACGCGTCGGCGCAGGCCATCCTCACGATGATGGTGGATCGCTACAAGAAGGTCGCCGCCGACAACGACCTCGTGGCCAGGGCCAAGCTGGCGCACGTGAGCCCGGCCAGGGTGATCACGATGGCCAGCCTCATCCAGTCGGAGAGCGGCCGGCACACTGACATGCCCAAGGTCTCCCGGGTGATCTACAACCGGCTGAAGCACAAGCCGCAGATGAACCTCGCCTTCGACAGCACCGTGCTGTACGGCCTCGGCAAGTTCGGCATCGTCGCCTCCCACCAGGACCTGCAGTCACCCAGCCCGTACAACACCTACACCCACTCGGGCCTGCCGCCCGGCCCGATCTCCAACCCGGGCGAGGCGGCGATCGAAGCGGTGTTCTCGCCGGCCAAGGGGTCCTGGCTGTACTTCGTCACGACCGACCCGCAGCGGCACATCACCGAGTTCACCGACAACCAAAAGGATTTCGCGAAGCTCAAGGCCAAGCTCGACCGCTACCTCGCCTCGCACGGGGGCGGGTAGATGGCCGGTCGGCCGGCCGGGCGCGCCGCCGTGCTCGGGTCGCCGGTGGCGCATTCGCTGTCGCCTGTGCTGCACCGCGCCGCGTACGCCGCGCTCGGCCTGACCGGCTGGACGTACGAGGCGATCGAGTGCCGCGAGGCCGACCTGCCGGGCGTGTTGGAGGCGGGACCGTGGGCGGGGCTGTCGCTGACGATGCCGCTCAAGCGGGCCGTCCTGCCGCTGCTGGACGCGGTGTCCGACCTCGCCGTCGCCGTGGGGGGCGCGAACACCGTCACCTTCCGCGACGGGCGCCGGATCGGCGACAACACCGACGTGCACGGCATCGTGACCGCACTCGCGGAGGCGGGGGTGACGGCGCCGTCGTCGGCCGTGGTGCTGGGCGGCGGGGCGACCGCCTGCTCGGCGGTGGCCGCGCTGCGCGACCTCGGCCTGCCCAAGATCACGCTGGTCGTCCGCGAGCCGGCCCGGGCGGCCGAGGCGAGCGCCGCGGCCGGTCGGCTCGACGTCTCGGTCACCGTCCGAACGATCGCCGAGCTGCCCGGCCTGCTGCCCGTTGACCTGGTCGTCTCGACCCTGCCGGGCGGCGCCGCGGATCCGTACGCGCCGTTGATCGCGGGCTGCGGCGCGGCTGTGCTCGACGTCGTCTACGCCCCATGGCCGACCCCGCTCGGCGCCGCCGCCGAGCGCGCGGGCCGTACCGTGGTGGGCGGCTTCCCCATGCTGCTGCATCAGGCCGTACGACAGGTCGGGCTGATGACCGGGCGGACCGACGTCCCGGTGGCGGCGATGCGCGCCGCGGGTGAAGCGGAGATCGCGCGCCGGGCGGGCAAGAATAGGAGCTGAGATGGCCGTGCCGAAATACCGAACATTCACCGCTTGCTGGTAGTCTTGACAGCTGACCGGTCCGGAGCTCTGCTCCGGGCACGCAAGCGGAGGTCCCTCCCACCTAACCGGCCAGGCGGCCGGTGGGTTTCGGTTTGGCGCTCGGCTTCCTTCCAGGAGCCGGACGCCCTGTCCGTCGTCGGCGGCGACGGGTGGCCGAAGGTGGCCCCGCAGGCGAGTCGTGCGGGGCTTTTCGCATGAAAGGCCCAGGGGTACAACCGGTCGCAACCATATGCGAGGCCCCAAGGAGGTCCCATCAGCGCCGAACCGCGTATCAACGATCGCATCCGCGTGCCCGAGGTGCGGCTCGTCGGCCCCAACGGCGAGCAGGTGGGCATCGTGCCCATCGCGAAGGCCCTCGAGATCGCGCGCGAGTCTGATCTCGACCTGGTCGAGGTCGCGCCGACCGCGCGGCCGCCCGTCGCCCGGCTCATGGACTACGGAAAGTACAAGTACGAGTCCGCCATGAAGGCCCGCGAGGCGCGGAAGAACCAGGCGCACACGGTCATCAAGGAGATCAAACTCCGACCCAAGATCGACCCGCATGACTACGAGACCAAGAAGGGTCACGTCGTGCGGTTCCTCAAGCAAGGCGACAAGGTCAAGGTCACGATCATGTTCCGCGGCCGTGAGCAGTCCCGGCCGGAACTGGGCCGCCGGCTGCTGGCGCGGCTCGCCGACGACGTCGAGGAACTCGGCTACGTCGAGTCGAGCCCCAAGCAGGACGGCCGAAACATGATCATGGTGATCGGGCCGCACAAGAAGAAGAGCGAGGCCAAGGCGGAGCGCGCGGCCGATCGCGCGCGGCGCCAGGCGGGCGAGGCGAGCACCGGGTAGGGAGCCGCCGCTCGCGTGATCCGTACCCGCGCGTAAGGTCGGATCAGGGTTCGCGAGGAAAGACCACGACGACGCACCGCGAGTCCGTACGGCCCGGAACCCTCCCGGGCAGGACCGGCCGCGGCACCCCGCACACCAGCGGGCGAACGACAACGAGGAGACGACGGCGACCATGCCGAAGACAAAGACGCACAGCGGTGCCAAGAAGCGGTTCCGCCTTACCGGCACCGGAAAGGTCATGCGCCGCCGCGCCGCCCGCGCCCACTACAACGAGCACAAGCCGTCCAAGGTGACCCGCCGTCTCGACGGCATGGTCGAGCTCTCCAAGGGCGACGGTAAGAAAGTCAAGAAGCTGCTCCGCAAGTAGTCCCTGCACCTGTACGACCGGCCGGCCGCCCAGCACCCCTGGGTACCGGCCCCCACGAAGGAGTAATGAACGTGGCACGCGTGAAGCGGGCGGTGAACGCCGCCAAGAAGCGCCGGGTCGTCCTCGAGCGGGCGAGTGGCTACCGTGGCCAGCGGTCGCGCCTGTACCGCAAGGCCAAGGAGCAGATGCTCCACTCGATGACCTATGCCTACCGTGACCGCAAGGACCGCAAGGGCCAGTTCCGGCGGTTGTGGATCCAGCGGATCAACGCGGCGGCCCGCGCCAACGGGATGACCTACAACCGGTTCGTCCAGGGCCTGAAGGCCGCCGACATCGAGGTCGACCGGCGCCTGCTGGCCGAGCTCGCCGTCAACGACGCCGAGGCGTTCGCCGCCCTCGTCGCGTTGGCCAAGGAGGCGTTGCCCGAGCCGGACGGCGCCAAGGGCAAAGCCGCCTAATCGATGACACTGCATCCATGACGATGCCCTGATGGCGGGCCGCGATCTGACCTCCATCCGCTCTCCGCGGGTGAAGGCGGCTCGGCGGCTCGCCAAGCGCGCTTTCCGGCGCCGCGAGCGGCGCTTTCTCGCCGAGGGCCCGCAGGCCGTACGGGAGGCGCTGGAGCTGCCCGGCGTGCTGCTCGAGCTGTTCACCACCACCGAGGCGGAAGCCCGGCACGCCGACCTGATCACCCGGGCCGAGGGCGCGGGCACCCCCGTCCTCCGGGTCGGCGGCGAGGCCATGGCCGAACTCGCCCAGACCGTCACCCCGCAGGGCCTGCTCGCGGTGTGCGCGTTCGTGGACGTCGCGCTCGCCAAGGCGCTGGCGCCGCCGCCCCGGCTGGTGACGGTGCTCGCGCAGGTACGCGACCCGGGCAACGCGGGCACCGTGTTGCGTACGGCCGACGCCGCGGGCTCCGATCTGGTGATCTTCACTGACGCGTCCGTCGATCCGTACAACGGCAAGTGCGTGCGGGCGTCGGCCGGCAGCCTGTTCCATGTGCCGATCGTCATCGGGCCGCGGTTCGAGTCGCTGATCCAGGCGTTGCGCGCGGACGGGCTGACGGTGCTCGCCGCCGACGGCGCGGCGCAGCGCACGCTCGACGGCGCGCTCGACGACGGTTTGCTGGCCCGGCCCACCGCGTGGGTGTTCGGCAACGAGGCCTGGGGGCTGCCCGACGATGTTCTGCGCCTCGTCGACGACGTGGTGAGCGTACCCATCTACGGCCGCGCCGAGAGCCTCAACCTCGCCACGGCCACCGCCGTCTGCCTCTATTCGTCCGCCCGCGCCCAGCGCCGTCGCGAGCGCTAGGCGCTAGCGGCCGACGGCGTAGCCCTGGGCGCCGCGGGGGTTGGCCGCCGCGCGCAGGAAGCCGCCGTCGGGGAAGTCCGCGTCGCGGGCGACGGCGCTGATCCGGCCCAGCTCCCAGGGGCCCGGTACGTGGACCTGGTGCCCGCGTCGCCGCAGCTCGGCGACGACCTCCGGGTCGAGCCGATCCTCGACCTGCATGACGCCCGGCTGGGCCGTACGCGGGTAGAACGAGCTGGGGAAGTGGGCCGAGTGGAACATCGGGGCGTCGATCGCCTCCTGCAGGTTCCGCCCGCCGTGCACGACGGACAGGAAGAAGTTCAGCGTCCACTGGTCCTGCTGGTCGCCGCCCGGGGTGCCGAACGCCAGCCACGGCCGGCCGTCGCGAAGCGCGAAGGACGGCGTCAGCGTCGTACGCGGGCGGGCGCCGGGGCGCAGCGAGTTCGGCAGCCCCGGGTGCAGCCAGAACATCTGCCCCCGCGTACCCAGGCAGAAGCCGAGCTCCGGGATGGTCGGCGAGCTCTGCAGCCAGCCGCCGCTCGGGGTGGCCGAGACCATATTGCCGTGCCGGTCCACCACGTCGAGATGGCACGTGTCGCCCAATGTGGGTTCGCCCGACCCACGGCCCTGGGCGATCTGCTGTCCGTCCGGCGCGGGCGGAAGCACCGGCGACCTGCCGTCCGGCGAGCCGGGCAGCAGGTCATGTGACGCCCGGTCGCCGACCAGCTCACGGCGGCGCTTGTTGTAGGTCTCGTCGAGGAGCGCACCGAGCGGCACGTCGGTGTGGTTCGGGTCGCCGTACCAGGCCTCCCGGTCGGCGAACGCGAGCTTCGCGCACTCGATGACGGTGTGCACGTAGTCGGCGCTCAGGAACCCCGCCGCGTCCAGGTCGAAGCCGGACAGCAGCGCGAGCTGCTGGAGGAAGACCGGCCCCTGGCCCCACGGCCCGGTCTTGCAGACCGTGTGGTCCCGGTAGTCATATGTCACCGGGTTCTCGACCGTGGGCGCCCAGCCGGCAAGGTCGTCGCCGGTGAGCAGGCCGCGATGGCGCTCACCCGAGGTGTCCGGCCAGGGCGTACCGGCGCAGAAGTCCGCGATCGCCTCGGCGACGAAACCGCGGTACCACGCGTCGCGGGCCGCCGCGATCTGCGCGTCCCGGTCCGCGGCGGCGGCGGTCGCCTCGGCCACGAGCCTGCGGTAGGTGGCCGCGAGGCCGGGGCTGGTGAGCCGGGCGCCGTCCGCGGGCGGCTGCCCGTGCGGCAGCCACGTGGCCGCCGAGGTCGGCCAGTCGGCGGTGAACATCGGGGCCGTGGCGCGGATGGTCCCGGCGATGCGGGGGAGGGCGGGGAACCCGCGCTCGGCGTAGCCGATGGCCGGCTCCAGCACGTCGGCGAGCCGCCAGGTGCCCCAGCGCTCCAGCATGAGCAGCCAGCCGCCGACCGCCCCGGGGACCGTCGCGGCCAGCGGACCGGTGCCGGGCACGAGGTCGAGGCCGAGCTCGGTGAAGCGCTCGAGTGTGGCCGCCGCCGGCGCCACTCCCTGGCCGCAGACGACGGAGACGCGCTGCGCGGTCTCGTCCCAGAGCAGGATCGGGACCTCGCCGCCCGGACCGTTCAGGTGCGGCTCGACGACCTGCAGGACGAAGCCGGCCGCGACGGCGGCGTCGAACGCGTTGCCGCCGCGTTCGAGCACGCTCATGCCCGCCGCGGAGGCGAGCCAGTGCGTGCTCGCCACCATGCCGTAGTCGCCGACAAGCTCAGGCCGGGTCGTGAACACTCGGGCTCCTCTCCATCGTCGCGTCCGGGACGCCGTCGTGCGTCACCAGGTGACAGGCGGTCAAATAATCTTCGCGCAGCCGTCTGCCGATCAGCGCGGGCACTTCCGTGCGGCAGCGGTCCACCGCGACCGGGCACCGGGTGTGGAAGCGGCAGCCACTCGGCGGGTCCAGCGGGCTGGGCGGGTCGCCGCCGAGCACGACCCGGCGCCGGCGCCGCTGCTCGACGGGGTCGGGCACCGGCGCCGCCGACAGCAGGGCCTGCGTGTACGGGTGCTCGGGGGCGGCGAAGATCGCCTCGCGCGGTCCGGTCTCCACGATCTCCCCCAGGTACATGACCGCGATCCGGTCGGCGAGGAACTCCACGACGGACAGGTCGTGGGTGATGAACAGGCACGAGAACCCCATGTCCCGCTGCAGGTCGGTGATCAGGTTGAGCACCGAGGCCTGGACGGACACGTCCAGCGCGGACACCGGCTCGTCGGCCACGACCAGCTTCGGCTCCAGGATGAGCGCCCGGGCCAGGCCGACGCGCTGCCGCTGGCCGCCGGACAGCTCGTGCGGGAACCGCTGCCGCGTCTCCGGCCCGAGCCCGACCTTGTCGAGCATGGCCGCGACCTTGTCGGCCGCCGCGCCGCCCCGGGCGACGCCGTGCCGCAGCAGCGGCTCGGCGACGATGCGGCCGACCGTGAACCGAGGGTTGAGCGAGGAGTACGGGTCCTGGAAGACGATGTGCGCGTCCCGTCGCAGCGGCCGCAGGGCGCGCCGGGACAGGTGGGTGATGTCTCGCCCGGCCAGCCGGATCCGGCCGGACGTCGGCTTGGTCAGGCGCAGCACGCACCTGCCGACGGTCGACTTGCCGCTGCCCGACTCGCCGACCAGGCCCAGCACCTCGCCCTGCCCGATGGTCAGCGACACCCCGTCGACGGCGCGCACGACGTTGCCCCGGCCCCGCGTCGTGTAGTGCTTGACCAGGTCGGAGACCTCGAGTACCGGTTCGGTCATCGCGTGGCCTCCGTCCGTACGGCCTCGACGGGATGGAAGCAGGCGGCCAGGTGACCGTCGTCCTGCGGTTCGAACAGCGGCCGGGAGGCCGTGCAGTCCGCCTCCGCCCGGGGGCAGCGAGGGGCGAACGGGCACTCGTCCGGATCGCCGAACGGCGGCGGCACCATGCCGGGGATCTCGGCCAGCCGACGCCGCCCCGGCCCGTCCGATTCCGCCTGGGCGGCCGAGGGCAGCGCGTTCAGCAGGCCCACGGTGTACGGATGACGCGGCCGGGCGTACAGCTCCTCGACCCTGGCCTGCTCGACCGCACGGCCCGCGTACATGACGATGGCCCGGTCCGCGATGTCGGCGACCACGCCCAGGTCGTGGGTGATCAGGATGATCGCGGTGCCGAGCCGGTCGCGCAGGTCGCGGAAGACGCCGAGCATGCCGGCCTGGATGGTGACGTCCAGCGCCGTCGTTGGCTCGTCGGCGATGAGCACCCGTGGCGAGCAGGCCACCGAGATCGCGATCATCACGCGCTGCCGCATGCCGCCCGACAGCTGATGCGGGTACTCCTTGAGCCGCCGGGCCGGATCGGGAATGCCGACGAGGCTCAGCAGGTCCACGGCGCGCTCCCGGGCGGCCTGCTTGGACAGACCCTCGTGCCGGCGCAGCACCTCCGCGATCTGGAACCCGACGGTGAACGACGGGTTAAGCGACGTCATCGGCTCCTGGAACACCACCGAGACGTCCTTGCCCCGTACTTCCCGCAGCGCCTTCTCCGACAACGCGGTGAGCTCGCGGCCGTCCAGCCTGATCGAGCCGGACAGGCGGGTCGTCTCCGGCGGCAGCAGCCGGGGAATGGACATCGCGGTGACCGTCTTGCCGCACCCCGACTCCCCGCACAGCGCCAGGATCTCGCCCTGGTCCAACGACAACGACATGCCCTTGACCGCCCGCACCAGACCGTCTTCGGTGTCGAAGCTCACGGTGACGTCGGTCATCTCCAGCAGGCTCTGTGTTTCCCGCTCAGCGTCGTGGCGGCCGGCTGCGCCGGCTTCCCTTGTCGCCCGGTCGTTCGTTCCGCCCGCCCTCGGCGTCTCGGTCCCGCCGCCGCGCCGCCGCTTCCGCTCGCTCACTTGGCACTCCGGGGGTCGAGGACGTCGCGCAGCCCGTCGCCGAGCAGGTTGAAGCCGAGCGTGGCGAGCGCGATCATCACGCCGGGCCAGATCGCCAGCCACGGCGCCTGGGCGAGGAACTGCTGGGCGTTGGTGAGCATGACGCCCCACGACGGGGTCGGCGGCTGCACGCCGAGGCCGAGGAACGACAGCGTCGCCTCGCCGATGATCGCCGTCGGGATCGCCACCGTGGCCTGGACGATCAGCGCGTTGACGGCTCCCGGCAGGACGTACCGGAAGATGACGTATCCGTCGGTCGCGCCGTCCGCGATCGCGCCCGGCACGTAATCCATCTCGCGGATGCCGAGCACCTCGCCGCGGGTGATCCGGATGATCCCCGGGAGCTGGGCGACGCTCAGTGCGATGATCACGTTGCGCAGCGACGGGCCCAGGATGGCCGCCAGCCCCACCGCGAAGATCAGGAAAGGGAAGGCAAGCACGACGTCGACCAGGCGCATTACGACCGGGTCCAGCCAGCGTCGGTAGAAGCCGGCGACGAGGCCGATCGGGACCCCGACCAGCATCGCCAGGAAGGTGGAGACCACCCCGGCCTGGAGCGACGTGCGGGCCCCGGTGGCGATCCGGGCGAGGACGTCGCGACCCAGGTCGTCGGTGCCCAGCGGGTGTGCGGGCGAGGGCGGTGCGAGGGTCGCACTGTAGTCCTGGGCGGACGGGTCGCCGGTGACGAGCGGCCCGATCAGCGCGAGCAGCAGGAACGCGACCACGAGCACCAGCCCGGCCATGGCCATCGGCCGCCGCCGGAACCGCCGCCACGTCCGGCGCTGCCGCCCGACGCCGACCGCTCTGGGAGCCAGGAGGAGGTGTTCAGTCACTGGTCACCCCCGACAGCCGTACCCGCGGATTCAGCAGCGCGTAAAAGATGTCGACGCACAGGTTCACCACGATGTACGCGACCACGGTGACCAGCACCACCGCCTGGATCACCGGGTAGTTGCGGGTGGCCACCGCGTCGACGGTGAGCTTGCCGAAGCCGGGGATGACGAAGATCTGCTCGGTGACGACGGCCCCGCTGATCAGCACGCCCACCTGGAGGCCGAGCACGGTCACCACTGTGGTCAGGCTGTTGCGCAGCGCGTGCACACCGATGACCTTGCCCTCGGCCAACCCCTTGGACCGGGCCGTCCGTACATAGTCGGCGGACAGCGCCCCGAGCATCGCCGAGCGGGTCTGCCGCATCAGCACGGCGGCGAATCCGGTGCCCAGCACGACTGCGGGCATCAGCATGCGCAGCAGGTTGCCGCCTGGATCCTGAACGAACGGCACGTACCCGGACGCGGGCAGCCACCCCAGCGTGACCGAGAACAACAGGATCGCGAGCAGGCCGAGCCAGAAGTGCGGCACCGAGAGCCCGATCAGACCGAACCCGGTGGCGACGTAGTCGGCGAACCGGCCGCGCCGGGCGGCGGCGACGATCCCGGTCACCACGCCGATGGCGATCGCGAAGATCATGGCCAGCAGCGACAGCTCCAGCGTGATCGGGATCCGCTCGGTGATGATCTTCGACACCGGCAGCTTGTCCTGCGTGGACCGGCCCAGGTCACCGTGCAGGGCCCGGCCCACGTAGTCGACGTACTGCACCGGCAGCGGCTGGTCGAGGCCGTAGTCGTGCCGGACGGCGGCGACCGCCTCTGGCGACGCCTCCTGTCCGGCGAGGACCGTGGCCGGGTCGCCGGGCAGCGCCCTGATCCCGGCGAAGACCAGAACGCTCCCCAGGAAGAGGACGATGACCGCCGCGCCGGCGCGGCGCGTGATGAACCAGCCCACTACTGCGCGTACCCCGCGGTGGTGAGGCGGGGCAGGCCGTCGGCGTAGAAGCCGACTCCGGCGATGTTCTTGTTGAGCCCCAGGTACTCCTTGTTGTGGTAGATGTAAATGTATCCGCGCAGCTCAGCGGCCTTTTGGATGGCCTTGGTGTAGAGCGTCTGCCGTTGCCCCACCGCGAGGACCGCGGCCGCCTGCTTGATCGAGTCGTCGATCGAAGGGTCGGACATCCCGGCGAAATTGTTCGCGCCACCCGTGGTGATATGGTTCGACAGGTTCCCGTCGGGGTCGACGCGCCCTGACCAGCCGTCGAGCAAAACGTCATACTTGCCGGCCTTGCCGGTTTCAATGGTGGTGGCGAACTCGATTGGCCGTACCGACACGTTGAATCCGGTCTCCTTGGTCATCTGCTGGATGACCTCAGCGAGCCGGATGTTGTCGGAGTCATTGGGCGTCGTCAGCGTCACCGGGATCGGCGGCTTCATCCCGGACTGCGCCACCAGCTGCTTGGCCTTGGCGACGTCGCGGTTCGTGCAGGACATGCCGGGCTGCCGGTACGGGCTGTCCATGGGAAGCGGACCGCAGTCCGGCTGGTACATCCCGTTGAAGACCGCCTTGTTGATCGCGGCCCGGTCTAGCGACAGCTCCCACGCCTCGCGCAGTTGGGGGCTCTTGGCCAGCGGGGTGTTCACCTGGCCGTATTTCTCGGTGGCGCCCTTGACGTTGCCGATGTTGATATGCATCCCGTAGAAGCCGAGCCCGCCGCCGGCGACCAGGCGGATATTCGGGTCGGACTGCAGGCCGGAGATCGTGTTGGGCCGCGGCCGGGTGGCGACCTGGATGTCGCCGGACTTGAGGTTGGCGGCCCGTACGTTCGGGTCGACGATGATCCGGTAGATGATCTTGTTGAGCTTCACCTTGTTCGCGGCGTAGTAGTACGGGGATTTCTCGACCACGATCTGGCTGCCGGACGTACGGCTGCTGAACCGGAACGGCCCGACGCACACCGGCGCGGTGCCGAAGTTGTCGCCGAGCTTGTCGAGCGCCGCCGGCGACAGGATCATCCCGGCGCGGTCGGCGAGCTGGGCGGTGAGCGGCGCGAACGGCCGCGACAACGTGAGCCGTACCGTGCCGGGGTCGACGACGGTGACCTTGTCCACGGCGGACAGCTCGGCGGCGCGGGCCGACTCCTTCAGCGTGCGGTGCCGGTCGAGGGACTTCTTGACCGCGGCGGCGTCGAACGCCGTGCCGTCGTTGAACTTGACGCCGGTGCGCAGCTTGATGGTCGCCGTCTTGCCGCCGTCGGACAGCTGGGGCAGCGCCGTGGCCAGCAGCGGGACCAGCTTCGTGTTGGCGTCGATGTCGTACAGCTTTTCGCACATGCTCGCGAAGACCATGCGCCCGTTGAGGGTGGTGGCCGTGGTCGGGTCGAGCGCGTCGGGGTCCGCGTCGAGCGCGACGGTGAGGGTTCCGCCGGCCTTGACCGGCCGGTTGTCGTTGGCGGCGCCGGCGACGGAGGGCGGGGCGGACGTGCCGCCGCTGCCGCCACAGGCGGCGAGGACGAGGGGAAGGAGGGCGAGGATGGCAGACAGCCTGCGGGATCGCATGAGCGGGGGCTCCTCTCGGGGGGCCGAGGAGTGATCTCATCTGTGAAGACTGTATACAGAACACGATTTCCCAAAAGTTACGGTTCAGTCATATTTGATCTTGGATGTGGCGATCGTGACGAATGCGATATCTCACGCAGCGTGACCGTCCGAATTTCTGGCCGGATGAGGCCACCGATTGACATGCCTTGCACCGTAACGTCCTGTAAGGATGAAACCGCTGCGTATCCAGAAATCACGGGATGCGTACGGGGTGCGCGCCGGGGGGTAGCGCCACGTGTCGCGAAATCGCGATAAGTGAAAACGATTTTCGTTATTCTGTACGCCTGGGATCGGGTCCTTCGCGGGGAGGAGAACGATTCCAACCTGGCGGTGGATCTGCGCGTCTGACCTGATGGTTACGGTGGTGCAGAGGCGGGGTCGAAGTCACTGGTGATGACGACATGGCGAATGTGAACGAGATGTGCGGTCGATACGTCGAGAGGGCAAGGGCGACCGCTACGGACGGGGGTCACGACGGTGGCTGACGATAGAGGGGCCGCGGGGCCACAGCGGCGGAGGATGACCGAGATGAGCTGGTACGGGCACGAAAACGGGCGGCATGGCGGTGCCTGGCGGCATCTCGCCGGGCTGCGCTGCCGCCCGCTCGCGGGCGTTGCGACCGCCCTGGGGTCCGAGCACGAGTGGCGATTCGAGGTCGTCCTGAAGAGCGGTGGCACGGCGGTCGTGGAGGTGGCCGGGGAGATAGATCTCCGGACCGGGGCCATGCTGCGCCAGGGGCTCTTCGAGCTGACCGATCAAGGATTCGGGCGGATAGTTATCGACTTCGCCAGCGTCCGATTCTGCGACGCCGCGGGCCTCGGCGTGCTCGTGTCCGTACAAAACCGGCTGCGCCGGCAGGGCGGCACGTTGGCGCTCGCGCGTGTGCGCTCCGCTCAGCGCAGGCTGCTCGATGTCGCCGGCCTCGACCGGCTGTTCTCGCTGTACGACAGCGTGCCGGACGCCGTCCGGGCCGAACAGAAGCCGACCACAGCACCGCTCGGCTGAGCCGCGACCGCTGTACCGCCCCGGCAATAGGTCCCTGGCAGCGCAGCCGCCCGCGGCGGCATCTATCCCGGTCAGACCCGAAATTTCGTGATTTGCGGGCGCATGATCGCGACGGTCTCGGGCAGCCCGCAATGGTCCGCGCTGCGCGGCAAGACTCCCCGGGTGCCGAGCATGCCGCTAGAGTCTCTCCTGGATCCTGTGGGCCCCGGGCTGCCGGGGTGCTGACCGTACGACCGGTCGATCACGGGGTTCCGACCAATCCGAGACGACGAGATGGAGGTCGTCGTGGGCCGAGGAGATCGCCGCGGGGATGACGCCGCGGCGTCCCCGCCGTCCGGCGCGCCCTCCCCCGACGATCTACCCGACGGCCTGGTCGTCGGCGACGCCGATCGGCGTGTCATCGTCTTCAACACCAGCGCCGCCAGGCTGGTCGGCATGACCCCCGCCGAGGCCATCGGCCGCGACCTCCCGGACATACTTCCGCTGCACGACGCCGAGGGCCGCGACTGGTGGAAGTGCCTGGACCCGTACGGCGGGCTGAGCACCCGCACGCGGCATCCGGAGCACTCCCTCTACCTGCCCAGCGGAACCGAGCTGCTCGTGACCGCGGCCTACCGCCGCGACGCGAAGCGCCGGGTCGACCAGTTCTCGGTGTCCCTGCGCGCCGCCGGCTGGCGGGCCCGGCAGGAGCGCGATCGCGCCGACCTCGTCTCCACCGTCGCGCACGAGCTGCGCTCCCCGCTGACCAGCGTCAAGGGCTTCACGGCCACCCTGCTGGCCAAGTGGCAGCGCTTCAACGACGACCAGAAGCGCGTCATGCTGGAGACCGTCAACGCCGACGCCGACCGGGTGACCCGGCTGATCACCGAGCTGCTCGACGTGTCGCGCATCGACGCCGGACGACTTGAGGTGCACCGTCAGGTGGTCGACCTCGCCGAGGAGGCACGCAAGGTCATCGCCGGCCGGGTGGCCGCCGGCGACTCGGAGGACCGGTTCCGGCTCGAGGTGAGCGGCCCGCTGCCCGAGATGTGGCTCGACCCGGACAAGATGGACCAAATCCTCGGCAACCTCACGGAAAACGCGGTGCGGCACGGCGCCGGTACTGTCACGATTACCGTAGCGCCGGAAGACAAAGGGGCCGTTGTGGTAGTGCGTGACGAGGGCGAGGGCATTCCGCCCGAAGCCGTCGGGCGCGTCTTCCAGCGGTTCTGGCGTGACCCGGGCCGGCGCCGGGGCGGCACCGGTCTCGGCCTCTACATCGTGAAGGGCCTGGTCGAGGCGCACGGCGGCAGCATCACCGTGCGGCAGGCGCCCGGCGGCGGCGCCGAGTTCCGATTTACCGTGCCCGCCGGGGCTCCAGACTTCGCCTGAGAGCCGTCGCGCGGGCTTTCCGGCCCCTCCTGAGCGCACGTACGGGAGCGGTTCTTCATCCCACTAGACTCGCGGGCGTCGCGGACGTGTGTCCGCCTGAACCCGCTGATGCTGGAGTTCGCCAACCGTCATGTCAGCACCGAACAAGTCGTACGACCCAGTAGAGGTGACGTCGTTGCATCCCGACGAAGTGGCCCGGATGCGCGATGAGGCCCTCGCGGCGATCGCGGCCGCCGACAGCCTGGAGACGTTGAAGCAAGTGCGCCTCGCGCACGCCGGCGACCGCTCGCCGCTGGCGCTCGCCAACCGGGAGATCGGCGCGCTGCCGCCGCACGCGCGTGCCGACGCAGGCAAGCGCGTGGGCGGCGCCCGCAAGGACATCGCCGAGGCCCTCAAGACCCGGCAGGCCGAGCTGGAGGAGGAGCGCGACCAGCGGGTCCTCATCGAAGAGGCCGTCGACGTCACGCTGCCCTGGGACCGCGCGCCGCGCGGCGCCCGGCACCCGGTGACCACCATCGCCGAGCGTATGGCCGGCGTCTTCATCTCCATGGGCTTCGAGCTCGCCGAGGGCCCCGAGGTCGAGGCCGAGTGGTTCAACTTCGACGCGCTCAACTTCCCGCCCGGGCACCCCGCGCGGGACATGCAGGACACGCTGTTCGTCGAGTCCGAGGACTCCGGGCTGGTGCTGCGCACCCACACCTCGCCGGTGCAGGTTCGCGCGCTGCTGTCGCGCCCGCTGCCGGTGTACGTCGTGTGCACGGGCAAGTGCTTCCGTACGGACGAGCTGGACGCGACGCACAGCCCGGTCTTCCACCAGATGGAGGGCCTCGTCGTCGACGAGGGCATCGGCATGGCCGACCTGCGGGGTGCGATCGACGCGTTCGTCGTCGGCATGTTCGGCGAGGGGCTGAAGACGCGGTTCCGGCCGTCGTTCTTCCCCTTCACCGAGCCGTCGGCCGAGGTCGACATGCAGTGCTTCGTCTGCCGCGGCGCCTCGGTGGAGCCGGGCGCGCCGCCGTGCCGTACGTGTAAGTCCGAGGGCTGGATCGAGCTCGGCGGCTGCGGCGTGGTCAACCCGCGGGTGCTCACCGCCTGCGGCATCGACACCGACCGCTACAGCGGCTGGGCGTTCGGCCTGGGCGTGGAGCGCACGCTGATGTTCCGGCAGGGCATCGAGAACATGTACGACATGGTCGAGGGTGACGTCCGATTCACCCTTCCGTTCGGGATGGAGATCTGATGCGGGCCCCGCTTTCGTGGCTGCGCGAGTACGTCGCGCTGCCGGACGGCGTCACCGGCCGGGACCTGGCGCAGAAGTTGATCGCGGCCGGGCTCGAGGTCGAGTCGGTCGACGTGCTCGACATCACCGGCCCGCTCGTCGTCGGCCGGGTGCTGGCGATCGAGGAGCTCACCGAGTTCAAGAAGCCGATCCGCTACTGCCAGGTCGACGTGGGGCAGGCCAACGGCACGGGCAATCCGCAGAACGTCATCTGCGGCGCCACCAACTTCGCCGAGGGCGACCTCGTCGTGGTGATCGTGCCGGGTGGCGTGCTGCCTGGCGGCTTCCAGGTCGGCGCGCGGAAGACGTACGGCCACGTCTCCGAGGGCATGATCTGCTCGGAGCGCGAGCTGGGCATGGGCGACGACCACACCGGCATCCTGGTGCTGCCGCCGGACGCGGGGGAGCCCGGCGACGACGCCATCGGCCTGCTGCGGTTGCGCGACGAGGTGCTCGATATCGCGCTCACCCCGGACCGCGGGTACACCGCGTCGATCCGCGGCATCGCGCGGGAGGCCGCCACCGCGTACGACGTGCCGTTCCGCGACCCGGCAGACAATGAGCTGCCCGATGCGCGGGACGAGGCGTACCCGGCGAGCATCGCCGACCCGACGGCCTGCGACCGGTTCGTGCTGCGCGAGGTGCGCGGCTTCGACCCGGCGGCGGCCAGCCCGCTGTGGCTGCGGCGGCGGCTGCAGCAGTGCGGCATGCGCCCGGTGTCGCTGGCGGTCGACGTCACCAATTACCTGATGCTCGAGCTGGGCCAGCCGCTGCACGCCTTCGACCGCGGCAAACTGACGGGCCCGATCGTGGTGCGGCGCGCGGAGCCGGGCGAGCGCCTGGAGACCCTCGATCACGTCGTGCGCGAGCTGCACGCCGACGACATTCTCATCACCGACGAGTCCGGGCCGATCTCGATGGCCGGCACGATGGGCGGGCTGACCACCGAGATCGACGAAAACTCGACCGACATGGTGATCGAGGCTGCGCACTTCGACGCCCCCGGCACGGCCCGGATGTCGCGGCGGCACAAGCTGCACAGCGAGGCGTCGTACCGGTTCGAGCGCGGCGTCGACCGCGAGCTGCCGCTGTACGCGTCCGCCGAGGCCGTACGGCTGCTCGCCGAGCTGGGCGGCGCCGAGATCCAGCCGGGCGTGACGCACGCGCAGGCCCCGGTCGAACCGGTCACGATCACCGTTCCGGCCGATCATCCCGACAAGGTGGCGGGCATGACGTACGGCCGCGACACGGTCGTCAAGCGGCTGGCGGACGTGGGGTGTGCCGTGGCCGGCGACGGAGACCTGACGGTCACGCCGCCGTCGTGGCGGCCCGACCTGCGCGATCCCAACGACCTGGCCGAGGAGGTCATCCGGCTCGAGGGGTACGAGAACATCCCGGCGCGGTTGCCGACGGCGCCGCCGGGGCGCGGCCTCACCCCGATGCAGCGGCTGCGCCGCCGGGTGGGCTGGACGCTCGCCGAGACCGGGCACGTCGAGGTGCTCAACTTCCCGTTCACCGCCGAGGGGGACTGGGACGCGCTGCAACTGCCCGCCGACGACCCGCGCCGGCACGCGCTGCGGCTGGCCAACCCGCTGTCGGAGGACGAGCCGCTGCTGCGCACCACATTGCTGCCCGGCCTGTTCCGGGCGCTCGCCCGCAACGTCGGGCGCGGTTTCCCCGACGTCGCCCTGTTCGAGATGGGCCTGGTGTACCGGCCCCGGCTGAACGCCCCGAAACCGCCGCGGCTGCGGGTGGACCGCGGCCCGACCACCGACGAGCTCGCCTCGATCGAGGCGGCCCTGCCC
This sequence comes from Streptosporangiaceae bacterium, assembly GCA_036555725.1. Taxonomy (GTDB): domain Bacteria; phylum Actinomycetota; class Actinomycetes; order Streptosporangiales; family Streptosporangiaceae; genus CALAED01. The sequence goes on from DATBKU010000099.1 coordinate 88,718, forward strand.
GACCAGCCGATGCGGGTCGGGGTCGTGCTGGCCGGCGACCGGGAGCCGGCGGGCTGGTGGGGCGACGGCCGCCCCGCGACGTGGGCCGACGCGGTCCAGGCCGGTCGCCTGGTGGCCGCCGAGGCCGGGGAGACGCTGACCGTCCGCGCCGACCGGCACGCGCCCTGGCATCCCGGCCGGTGTGCGGCCCTGTACGTCGGCGAGGAGCTCATCGGGCACGCGGGGGAGTTGCATCCCCGGGTGATCACGGCGTACGGGCTGCCCGAGCGGACATGCGCGCTGGAGCTGGAGCTGAGCCGGCTCATGTCCGGCGGTCTCGTGCCGGCCCCGGACGTCACGACGTTCCCGGTCGCCACCCAGGACGTGGCCCTCGTGGTCGCCGCCGAGGTACCGGCGGGCGAGGTCGAGGCCGCGCTGCGGGCGGGCGCCGGTGCGCTGCTGGAGTCGATCAGGCTGTTCGACGTCTACACCGGCGAACAGGTGGGGGAGGGCCGCAAGTCGCTCGCCTACACGCTCCGGTTCCGCGCGCCCGACCGCACCCTCACCGTCGAGGAGACCACGGCCGCCCGCGACGCCGCGGTCGCCACCGCCACCGAGCGTACGGGAGCCGCCCTCCGCGGCACCTGAACTGTCGGTAGCGACCTATAGCCTCCCTGTCATGGACTGGTCGCCGGATCCCGAGCGCGAGTGTCACTGCCCGCTGTGCGTTCCCGGTGACGCGCGCGCCGGAGACGCCTACTTCCGTACGACGATGGAGCACATCACGACGTACGGGTGGAGTGTGTGCGCCGTCACCGATGACGACGACCTGCCGGACTGGGTGTACACCATCGGGCTGTGGCACACCTTCGGCAGCCCCGAGGTGGCCATGTTCGGGCTGGACATGCATGACATGCAGCACTGGATCAATCAGATCGGCGAGCAGATCAGGCAGGGCGAGCCGCTGCGGCCGTCGCCCTAACGCCGTACCCACACTGGTCAATGCCGGCCGTCTTGCCGATGGCACCCCCCTGACTTACCAACCGCAAAGTGAGACCGAGCGGGCCGCGGTCACGGACTGGCTCGCCGAAGACGCAAGCCGGGCGCGAGCGACCTGGGTAAACGATCGAGTCAAGTGTCTGCTCTGGGCTTACGACGAGAAGCAATACTCGGCCAGCGGCCTCATCCAACGAATCTGGGATCTCGCGGGCTACGAAGACGCACCTGTCGCGGTGCAGGGTCCTGGTCGCTGGAAGTTGGAAGATGGCCAGTCCCTGTGGGAGCTGGCGGTTCAGCTGTTCGACGAGGAGTCAGAACAGGACTGATCATTGCACCGATTCCGCTAAAGGCAGCGATAATGCCGCCATCGGCAGCAACCCATGGCATCGTTCTTGCCGCTGAGTTCAGCTTATTGTGGCGTGACGATGTGCCAGGTGCCATTCGGTGTCACCCACACCAATAGGCCTGGCCAAAGCTGGATTAGTTTCCAGTCCGGGTGTTGTTTGATGATCCGGTGATGGGCTCGACATAGCGGCGACAAATTGCATTTACACGTGCGGCCGCCTTTGTCGTACGGCTCCGTATGGTCGATGTCGCAGTGGATTGCGCGCCGATTGCAGGTGGGGTAGGCGCAGGTGGTGTGGCGGCGTTGGACGAGCCGCTGCATCGCGCCCGGTGGCCGGTATCCGGCGTGCCCGTGGCCAGGGGTTTGGCCGGAGGTCTGCGTGGTGACGCGACACCAGGAGTCGACGATGCCGGTGATGGCCTCACGCATGGCCTGGGCGGCAGCGCCGATCAGGCCGGGCAGCCGGTCGAGATGCCCGTCGGCGCGCGCCCGGTCGAACACCGCGGTCAGTTGTCCGTCGGCGACCTCGCCGAGGGTCTCGGCGATGACTCGTTCCGCCGCCGCGACGACTTCGGCTGCCGTGACGCGCGCCGGCGCGTGCAGCCGGCTTTCCGGTCCTGCATCGGTTCCTGCGGACTCGTCCGACGCATCGCCGGTGAGCAGGTTCCGTACGGCCTCGGGCAGGGGGATGCCGCGCAGCAGGTCGCGGTAAAGGTCGACGCGGATCTGGTCGACGGTACGAATGTCGCCGTCGGCTTTCATGGCCTGGGCGGCGGCGCCGAGTCGATTGCCGATGGCGTGCGCGTCGGCTGCATCGAGGTTGCGGCCGACCAGGTCGCAGGTCTCGTCGCCGTTTTCCCACAGCTCGACGCGGCGTTCGGTGCGGGCGGCCTTGGTACGTTCGGCGTGGGCGTCGGGGTCGGCCTTCTTGATCGCCCGGGTGAGCCGGCTCCGCAACCGGGTCTTCGTCACCTCGACGGCCTCGCCGATCAGTTCACCATCGAGGCGGCGGGCCAGGGCGGGATCGAGGCCGATGACGCCGTCGGCCATCACGCGGGCACGGTCATAATCGATATGTCCGGTGCGCATTGCCGCCCAGGTGCGCGGTAGCACCGCGGGCAGGGTGTCGGCCATGACCACGAGCTCCTCGGCCTGCCCGGTGGGAACGGTCAATTCCAGGGAGATCTCCCCGCAGATTCGCCGGTGCGTGTCGGACCCGCCGTACGGGTCCTGTGCGGTGCGCCGACGGGACAGCTCGGCGACACCTTCCAGCATTAACGACTGCGTCCAGGTGGCCTGACGGCGGGCAGCGTCCGTGGCCGCGACCAACTCCCGGTCGGACAACGCCGACCATTCTGTCAAGGCGAGCTGAATGCCCAATTCCGGACCGGGAGGAATCTGCGTCCAAGCCAATGGGAGGTCGGCTTCGTTGACAACCATCGCTGTCGCCATTATCACCGCACCTCCCTCCGTACTTCCAATAATAGCAATTCTTCGAACACATTGTCGAGTGAGATGCCCGCGAGGTTTCCGGCGTGTTTGAGACGGCGGCGATGTCTTGACCGTGGGCATGGCGTTGGCATTACTGTGACGCCGTGTCGGAGCAGACATCTGAGCCCGCCGACGCGGACGGCCCGCTGTTCCGCGCGGCGCAGCGACGGGCCGCCGAAGTCGATGACGGGGTGCCCGGCCGGCGCCGCAAGGCGTGGGCGCGCTTCCTGGTGACCGCCGGTCTCGCGCTGGCCGAAGGCTTCCTCCGGAATACCTTCGTCTGGGGCGCGGTGTTGTTCTCCCTCGTCGCGATCGGGTCCGGAGTGACCGCCGGTGACATGGCGTGGGCGGTTCCGCTGGTCGTGTCCGGCGTCGTCGGCATCGCGCTGGTGTTCTGGTCGATAGCCCGGCGGTGGTCATTTGGCCGGCAGTGGGCCGTGCTGCTGGGCGTGATCATTGTGCAGATAGTCCTGATCATCGTGCAGTGGCGGTCCCAGTAGCCTCGTTTGCATACTCATCCGATCCGCTGCATACTGCTGTGGCAGAGGTATTCGGGAGGATGCATGGGTATGCGGGCCGCCGTGGCCGGAGCAACCGGCTACGCGGGCGGTGAACTGCTGCGCATCCTGGCAGGCCATCCGGAGTTCGAGATCGGCACGCTGACCGCGGGCACCAACGCGGGGGTGGAGCTGGGAACGCTCCAGCCGCACCTGCGCCCGCTGGCCGATCGCGTCCTCGCCGAGACCACCCCGGAGGCGCTGGCCGGCCACGACGTGGTCTTCCTTGCCCTGCCACACGGGCAGTCCGGGCCGCTCGCGGCCGGTCTCGGCGACGACGTGCTGGTCGTGGACTGCGGCGCCGACTTCCGGCTCGCCGACCCCGTCGAGTGGGACCGCTTCTACGGGACGCCGCACGCGGGCACCTGGCCGTACGGCCTGCCGGAGCTGCCGGGCAACCGGGAACTGCTGCGGGCCACCCGGCGCGTCGCGGTGCCCGGCTGCTACCCGACCGTGGCGACGCTCGCGCTCTTCCCCGCGTACGAAGCCGGGATCGCCGAGCCCGACGTCGTCATCGTCGCGACCTCCGGCACGTCGGGCGCAGGGCGATCGCTCAAGCCGAACCTGCTCGGCACCGAGGTCATGGGCTCGGTGAGCGCGTACGGCGTCGGTGGCGGGCACCGGCATACCCCAGAGATCATCCAGAACCTGTCCGCCGTGGCCGGCGCGCCGGTCACCGTGTCGTTCACCCCGACGCTCGCCCCCATGAGCCGCGGCATCCTCGCCACCTGCACGGCGAAGGCCGCGGCCGGGCTCACCGCCGAGACGCTCCGCGCGACGTACGAGGAGGCCTTCGCGGGCGAGCCGTTCGTCCAGCTGCTGCCCGAGGGGCAGTGGCCGGCGACCGCGATGACGCTCGGCTCCAACGCCGCGCTCGTCCAGGTGACGCTCGACGAGCGGGCCGGCCGCATCGTCGCCGTGGCGGCCATCGACAACCTCACCAAGGGCACCGCGGGCGGCGCCGTCCAGTGTGCCAACCTCGCCCTCGGCCTCCCCGAAGCCCTCGGCCTGACGACCCTGGGAGTGGCCCCATGAGCGAAACGCAGGCGCGCGCCGCGCGCTGGACTGAGGCTGAGCAGGAGGCGCAATGAGTGTTACGGCTCCGCTTGGATTCCGGGCCGCGGGCGTGAGCGCCGGTCTCAAGGAGAGCGGCCACCGCGATCTCGCCCTCGTCATCAACGACGGGCCGTCCCGCGCGGCTGCTGGGGTGTTCACCCGCAACCGGGTCAAGGCCGCGCCGGTGCTGTGGTCGCAGCAGGTGCTCGGGGGCGGCCGGGTGCGCGCGGTCGTACTCAACTCCGGCGGCGCCAACGCCTGCACGGGACCCGCCGGCTTCCAGGACACCCACGCGACGGCCGAGAAGGTCGCCGAGGTCATCGACGACTCGGCGGGCGAGGTGGCGGTCTGCTCGACCGGCCTGATCGGCGAGCGGCTGCCGATCGACAGGCTGCTCGCGGGCGTCGACGCCGCCGCGGCGGAGCTGTCGCGCGGCGACGGCGGCCTGGCCGCGGCCGACGCGATCCGGACGACCGACACCGTCGCCAAGATCGCGTTCCGGCGCGGCGCCGGCGGCTACATGGTCGGCGGCATGGCCAAGGGCGCGGGCATGCTCGCGCCGGCGCTGGCCACGATGCTGTCCGTCATCACCACCGACGCCGACGTCGACGCCGCCACGCTCGACCGCGCGCTGCGCGCGGCCACGTCCGTCACGTTCGACCGGCTCGACAGCGACGGCTGCCTGTCCACTAACGACACCGTGCTGCTGCTGGCCAGCGGCGCCAGCGGCATCGCCCCCACCGAGGCGGAGCTGACCGCGACGGTCACCGAGGTCTGCGCCGACCTGACCCGCCAGCTGCTCGTCGACGCCGAGGGCGCCAGCAAGGCGATCGCGATCGAGGTCGTCGGCGCGGCCACCTTGGCGGACGCCGTCGCCGTCGGGCGCGCGGTCGCCCGCAACAACCTGCTCAAGTGCGCCATCCACGGCGAGGACCCCAACTGGGGCCGGGTGCTCGGCGCCGTGGGCACCACCGACGCGGACTTCGAACCCGACCGGCTCAACGTCGCGATCAACGGCGTCTGGGTCTGCCGCAACGGTTCGGTCGGCGACGACCGCGCCAAGGTCGACCTGCGCCCCCGCGACGTCACGATCACCGTCGACCTGTCGGCGGGCCCGCACTCCGCGACCGTCTGGACGACCGATCTGACCGCCGACTACGTCCACGAGAACTCGGCCTACTCCACATGAAGCGCAGCCACGTCCTTGCCAAGGCGGCCACGCTCATCGAGGCGCTGCCGTGGTTGGAGCGCTTCCACGGCAAGACCGTCGTGGTGAAGTACGGCGGCCATGCGATGACCGATGCCGCGCTCCGGCAGGCGTTCGCCGAGGACATCGTGTTCCTCCGGTACGCGGGGCTGCGTCCCGTCGTGGTGCACGGCGGCGGCCCGCAGATCAGCCGGGCGCTCGCCAAGAACGGCATCGAGTCCACCTTCACCGCCGGGCTGCGGGTCACCACGCCGGAGGCCATGGAGGTGGTCCGGATGGTCCTGGTCGGGCAGGTCAACCGCGACGTCGTGGGGCTCATCAACCGGCACGGCCCGTTCGCGGTCGGCATGTCGGGCGAGGACGCCAACCTGTTCACCGCCGAGCGCAAGCCCGCGATGGTCGACGGCGAGCCGGTCGACATCGGTCAGGTCGGCGAGATCGTCGAGGTCGACGCGGGAGCCGTACGGAGCCTGCTGGCCGACGGCCGCGTGCCGGTGGTCTCCAGCGTCGCGCGCGGCGACGACGGCGAGATCTACAACGTCAACGCCGACACGGCCGCGGCCGCACTGGCGATCGCGCTGGACGCCGCCAAGCTCGTCGTGCTCACCGACGTCGAAGGCCTGTACGCGGACTGGCCCGCCTCCGACGAGATCATCACCACGCTCACCACCGACCAGCTGGCCGGCCTGCTGCCGGACCTGTCGGCCGGAATGGTGCCCAAGATGGAGGCCTGCCTGCGGTCGGTCCAGGGCGGGGTGCCGCAGGCGCACGTGCTGGACGGGCGGGTCCCGCACTCGCTGCTGCTCGAAGTGTTCACCAACGAAGGGATCGGGACGATGGTGGTGCCGACATGAACCACCTGCAGAGGCGGTTCGCGGCGGCGTTCATGCCCAACCGGCCGGTACCGCCGGTCACGCTCGTACGCGGCGCGGGCTCGCGTGTCTGGGACACCGAGGGCAGGGAGTACCTCGACATGTTCGCGGGCATCGCGGTCTCCGCGCTCGGCCACGCGCATCCGGCGCTGGTCGACGCGGTGTCGACGCAGGTGGCGAAGATCGCGCACACCAGCCCGCTGCTGATGAACGAGCACGAGGTGCCGCTCGCCGAGCGGCTCCTCCAGCTGCTCGGCTACGACGGCCGCGTCTACTTGTGCAACTCGGGTACGGAGGCGAACGAGGCCGCGTACAAGATCGTACGCAAGCACGCCGGGCCGGACGGCTTCATCGTCGCAGCCGAGGGCAGCTTCCACGGCCGTACGATGGGCGCCCTCGCCCTCACCGGCAAGGCCGCGATCCGCGAGCCGTTCGGGCCGTACGCCGCCGACGTGCGGTTCGTCCCGTACGGCGACGCGACGGCGCTCGCGATGGCGGTGACCGAGGGGTGCGCCGCGGTCTTCCTAGAGCCGACGCTCGGCGAGGGCGGCGTGGTCCCGCCGCCGGAGGGCTATCTCGCCGCTGCCAGGAAGGCATGCGATGACGCCGGCGCGCTGCTGGTGATCGACGAGATCCAGAGCGGCATCGGCCGTACCGGCTCTTGGTTCGCGCACCAGCGCGAGGACGTCCGCCCCGACATCCTCACCCTGGCGAAGGGCCTCGGCGGCGGCATCCCGATCGGGGCCTGCATCGGCGTCGGCCCCGCGGGCGAGGTGTTCGAGCTGGGCGACCACGGCTGCACGTTCGGGGGCAACCCGGTCTCCGCCGCGGCCGCGCTGGCCGTGCTCGACACGATCGAGCGCGAGAACCTGCTCGGCGCCGCCGCGACGATCGGGGAGCTGCTGTCCACCGCGCTGAGCGCGGTCGAGCATCCGCTGCTGGCCGGGGTACGCGGCCGCGGACTGTGGCTCGCGCTGGCGCTGACCGGCGAGCTGAGCGGCATCGTGGAGGCTGCGGCCAGGGACGCCGGTTTCCTGGTCAACAACGTCCGGCCTGACGCGGTCCGGCTGGCCCCCGCGCTGACGATGACGACGGTGGAGGCGCAGTCGTTCGTGGACGCGCTGCCCGCGATCCTCGACGCCGCGGCCAAGACCGCTGCGCAGCCGGCCAGGGAGGCGTGATGGTGCGGCACTTTCTCCGCGATGACGATCTGACCACGGCCGAGCAGGCCGAGGTCCTCGACCTGGCCGACGCGATGAAGCGCGACCGCTTCGGATACCGGCCGCTGGAGGGCCCGAAGGCCGTCGCGGTGCTGTTCGACAAGCACTCGACCCGTACGCGCGTCTCGTTCGCGGTCGGCATCGCCGAGCTGGGCGGGTATCCGCTGATCATCGACGCGCAGACCAGCCAGCTGGGCCGCGGCGAGACCATCGCCGACACCGCCCGCGTGCTCGAACGGCAGGTCAGCGCGATCGTCTGGCGGACGTACGGGCAGGATCGCATCGAGGAGATGGCGGCGGCCGGTTCCGTACCGGTGGTCAACGCGCTCACCGACCTGTTCCACCCCTGCCAGGTGCTCGCCGACCTGCAGACCGTACGGGAAGTCAAGGGCGCGCTCGCCGGGGTCACCCTGGCCTACTACGGCGACGGCGCCAACAACATGGCGCATTCGTACCTGCTGGGCGGCGCCACGGCCGGGATGCACGTACGGATCGCCGCGCCGGACGACTACCGCCCGGATGGGGCCGTCCTGGCGCGGGCCGCCGAGATCGCCGGTACGACCGGCGGCTCGGTGACCTTCACGACGGACGCCAAGGCGGCGGCCGTGGGCGCCGACGTGCTCGCCACCGACGCGTGGACGTCGATGGGGCAGGCCGACAAGGACGTGTCGGTGTACGAGCCGTACGCCGTCGACGAGGAGAAGGTGGCGCTGGCCGCGACGGGCGTGTCCGTCCTGCACTGCCTGCCCGCCTACCGCGACAAGGAGATCGCCGCGTCGGTGATCGACGGCCCGCACAGCGTCGTGTGGGACGAGGCGGAGAACCGCTTGCACGCCCAGAAGGCCCTGCTCACCTGGCTGCTGGAGTCCAAATGAGCGCGCCGCTGACGCGGGGCGGGGGACACAGCGGCGCGCGCTGGACTGAAGAGCGAGGAACGAGTGATGAGGGAAGCGCGCGTCTAGAGCACGCCGAGGCTGCGCGGGAGGCACGGTGACGACTCCACTGACCAAGGCGGCACGGCATGCCCGCGTCATCGAGCTGCTGAGCCGCCAGGCCGTGCACTCGCAAGGCGAGCTGGCCAAGCTGCTCGCCGACGAGGGCGTCGAGGTCACCCAGGCGACCCTGTCGCGCGACCTCGTGGAGATCGGCGCGGTGAAGCTGCGGGCCGACGACGGCAGCCTGATCTACGCGGTGCCGGGCGAGGGCGGCGGCCGCATCCCGCTGGCCCGGACGGGGTCCGCCGAGACGTTCGCCACCCGGCTGAACCGGCTGGCGCAGGAACTGCTGGTGGCGGCGGAGGCGTCGGCCAACCTCGTCATCGTGCGCACCCCGCCCGGCGCGGCCCAGTACCTCGCGTCGGCCATTGACCACGCGGAATGGCCGTCGATCCTCGGCACCGTCGCCGGCGACGACTCGATCCTGGTGATCGCTCGCGACCCCGACGGCGGCGCCGCACTCGCCGAGGCCCTCCTCCGGCTGACCGAGCGACGACCCTAGGGGCCCGCCGTACGCCCCATCCCCGCCTCCATATAACGAAGAACTTCTAGGGAGATAGATCATGAGCGAGCGTGTCGTACTGGCGTACTCCGGCGGCCTCGACACTTCCGTGGCCATTCCGTACATCACCGAGCAGACCGGCGCCGAGGTCATCGCGGTCGCCCTCGACGTCGGCCAGGGCGGCGAGGACCTGGAGGTCGTACGCAAGCGCGCGCTGGCGTGTGGCGCCGCCGAGGCCGTCGTGACCGACGCCAAGGAGGAGTTCGCGGCCGACTTCTGCGTCCCGGCGCTGCGCGCGAACGCCCTGTACATGGAGCGCTATCCGCTGGTGTCCGCGCTGTCCCGACCGCTGATCGTCAAGCACCTAGCGGCGGCGGCGAAGGAACACGGCGGTACGGCGGTGGCGCACGGCTGCACCGGCAAGGGCAACGACCAGGTGCGCTTCGAGGCCGGCCTGGCGGCGCTGAACCCGGAGCTCGACGTGATCGCCCCGGCCCGCGACTTCGCCTGGACAAGGGACAAGGCGATCGCGTTCGCCGAGGAGAAGGGCCTGCCGATTGACGTGTCGGCGAAGTCGCCGTACTCCATCGACCAGAACCTGTGGGGCCGCGCCGTGGAGACCGGCTTCCTCGAGGACATCTGGAACGGCCCGATCGAGGACGTGTACGACTACACCGCCGACCCCGCCGTACCACGCGAGGCGGACGAGGTTGTGATCACGTTCACGAGCGGGGTCCCGACGGCGCTCGACGGTCGCGCGCTCACGCCGTACGAGATCATCGCGGAGCTGAACGAGCGCGCCGGTGCACAGGGCGTGGGACGGCTCGACATGGTCGAGGACCGGCTCGTCGGCATCAAGTCGCGCGAGGTGTACGAGGCGCCGGCCGCGATCGTGCTGATCACCGCGCACCAGGAGCTGGAGAGCGTCACGGTCGAGCGCGACCTGGCCCGGTTCAAGCGCTCGGTCGACCAGCGCTGGGGCGAGTTGGTGTACGACGGCCTGTGGTACTCGCCGCTCAAGGACAGCCTGGACGCCTTCATCGCGTCGTCGCAGCAGCACGTGTCCGGCGACATCCGGCTGACCCTGCACGGCGGGCGCGCGGTCGTCACCGGCCGGCGCAGCGGCGCGTCGCTGTACGACTACGACCTCGCGACGTACGACACCGGCGACACCTTCGACCAAAGCCTGGCCAAGGGCTTCGTCGAGCTGTGGAGCCTGCCCAGCAAGATCGCCGCCAAGCGCGACCGTGCCCAAGCCTGAACCCCACCTGCGTACGGCACGCTCGGCTTGATCACGCGGCTAGGCTTGTCCGGAGTTTCGTGTGGCCCAGTGGTGAGGGGAGCGGCGTGGCCAAGGCACCGACGCGGTTGTGGGGCGGACGGTTCGAGGGAGGTCCGTCGGACGCGCTGGCCCGGTTGTCGGTCAGCGTGCAGTTCGACTGGCGGCTGGCCCCGTACGACCTCCTGGGCTCCCGCGCGCACGCCCGGGTGCTCGGCCGGGCCGGGCTGCTGACAGACGACGAGCTGGCCAAGATGCTCTCGGCCCTCGACGACCTCGAGCGGGCCTGCCGGTCGGGTGAGTTCCGGCCGACCGTCGCCGACGAGGACGTACACACCGCGCTCGAACGCGGCCTGCTCGAACGGCTGGGCGGGCTCGGCGGCAAGCTGCGCGCGGGGCGCAGCCGCAACGACCAGGTGGCCACCGATCTGCGGCTCTACCTGCGCGACCACGTACGCCAGATCGTGTCGCGCGTGGTCGAGCTGGAGACGGCGCTGATCGCCCAGGCCGAGCACAACCTCGGGGTCGCCGCCCCCGGCCTGACGCACCTGCAGCACGCACAGCCGGTGCTCTTCTCGCACCAGCTGCTGGCGCACGCGCACGCCCTCGGCCGCGACGTCGACCGGCTGCGCGACTGGGACCGGCGGGCCGCCGTCTGCCCGCTCGGCGCGGGCGCGCTCGCCGGGTCGTCGTTGCCCGTCGATCCGCAGGCGGTCGCCGAGGAGCTCGGGTTCGACTCGGCCGCGCCCAACTCTATGGACGCCGTCTCCGATCGCGACTTCGCCGCCGAGTTCCTGTTCGCCGCCGCGCTGATGGGCGTGCATCTGTCGCGGCTCGGCGAGGAGGTCGTGCTGTGGGCCTCGCAGGAGTTCCGCTGGATCGAGATCGACGACACCTATGCCACCGGGTCGTCGATCATGCCGCAGAAGAAGAACCCCGACGTGGCGGAGCTGGCGCGCGGCAAGTCGGGCCGGCTGATCGGCGACCTGACGGCCCTGCTGACCACGTTGAAGGGGCTGCCGCTCACGTACAACCGCGACCTGCAGGAGGACAAGGAGCCGATCTTCGACGCGGTCGACACCCTGCTGCTCGTGCTGCCCGCTGTGTCCGGGCTGATCGCCACGATGCGGGTGAATACCGCGCGGCTCGAGGAGCTCGCCCCGGCTGGCTTCGCACTGGCCACCGACCTCGCCGAGCTGCTGGTACGGCGCGGCGTGGCGTTCCGCGAGGCGCACGAGGTGGTCGGTCACCTCGTCGTGTGGTGCCAGGTGCACGACAAGGACTTCGGCGACCTCACCGACGAGGAGCTCGCCACGGTGTCGCCGCACCTGACGCCGGACGTGCGCGAGGTCCTCAATGTTCCGGGCGCGCTCGCCTCCCGGCAGGGGTTCGGCGGCACCGCGCCGGACCGCGTTCACGAGCAGCTTGCCGCGCTGCGGGCGACCGTCAACGAGCACGCGTCCTGGGCGAGCGGTGGCTGACCCTATCGACGCAGGCCCGCTGAACCGGGAGTTCTTCGACCGCCCGGCCGAGGAGGTGGCCCCGGAACTGCTCGGCCGGTACGTCGTGCGTGCCTCGGCCGAGGGCATGGTGGTGCTACGACTGACCGAAGTCGAGGCGTACGCAGGGGAGCGCGACCCGGCCTCGCACGCCTTCCGCGGCCGTACGCGGCGCAACGCAGTGATGTACGGCCCATCCGGGCACGCCTACGTCTACTTCACCTACGGCATGCACTTCTGCGTGAACCTCGTGTGCCTCGGCGAGGGCACGGCGGCGGCCGTACTGCTCCGGGCCGGGGAGATCGTCTCGGGGCGGGAGGTGGCGCGCGGGCGGCGGCCGCGGTCGAGCGATCGCGACCTGGCGCGTGGCCCGGCGCGGCTGTGTCAGGCCCTCGCCATCGACCGCGACCTCAATGGCGCCGATGTGTGCGACCCCAACGGTCCGCTGCGCGTCGTAGCGGGCGAACGGGTGGCGCCCGATCGGATCCGTACCGGCCCGCGTACCGGTGTGAACGGGGCCAAGGACGTGCCGTGGCGCTTCTGGCTGGACGGGGAGCCGAGCGTGTCTCCGTACCGGCTGCACACCCCGCGACGGCGAAGGGCGGCTGACACTGATGGACGTGCGGGGGCTGCTCGACAGGCCTGACCGCCTGCGGCTCATCGGCTGCGGGTGCGGGCTGTTGATCGCGCCGCTGGCCGGGATAGTGGCGTCGCTCAGTGTGGTCGCGATCGACGCCGTGGCCGAAGACCGGCAGGTGATCAGCCAGGTGCAGCAGCCCGCGTCGGTACGCTATCCGGACGGGGTCCGGCACGTGGCCGGCGTCCGGTCCGTGCGATCGTGGCTGTTCAGGCGGCACGAGCCGTACGAGCTGGTGGTCGGTTCGAGCCTGTCGTACGGTCATGTGCTCCGGCTCGACATCGCCGGCGGGCCGGCGCCGGTCATCGCGGGCGCGACCTGGGACGCCAATGGGGTCCGGGTGCGCCTGCGATCCGGGCACGAGGTGTTCGTCCCCGCGCGCTATTTTCTGAACGGCCGGTGATATTGGTTAGCGTGAACTGGTCGCCGTGTTAGAACCTATGGTTTGGCATCGATCGGATTGGCCCGAATGGAGACGAGGAAGAACGTGGCCGACATTCTCGACGATCTCGCGTGGCGCGGCTTGATCGCGCAGTCCACCGACATGGACGAACTGCGGGCACTGCTCGCCGCGGGGCCGGTCACGCTCTATTGCGGGTTCGACCCGACGGCGCCTTCACTGCATGTGGGATCGCTGGTGCAGCTGCTCACGCTGCGGCGGTTCCAGCAGGCCGGACACCGGCCGATCGGGCTGGTCGGGGGGGCCACCGGGCTGATCGGCGACCCGAGCGGCAAGTCGGACGAACGGGTGCTCAACTCCGCTGAGGTGGTCGCCGGATGGGTGGACCGGATTCGCGGTCAGGTGTCGCGATTCCTCGACTTCACCGATGACCGGGCGCTGATGGTGAGCAATCTCGATTGGACCGGGCCGATGTCGGCGATCGAGTTCCTCCGCGATATCGGCAAGCATTTTCCGGTCAATCGGATGCTCGCCCGCGAGACCGTCAAGGCGCGGCTCGAGACCACGGGTATGAGCTACACCGAGTTCAGCTACGTACTGCTGCAGTCCCTCGACTTCCTGGAGCTCTTCCGGCGGTACGGCTGCCGTATGCAGACCGGCGGCAGCGACCAGTGGGGCAACCTCACGGCCGGCGTCGACCTGATCCGCCGGGTCGAGGGCGAGACGTCGCACGCGCTGACGACCCCGCTGGTCACCAGGGCCGACGGCACGAAGTTCGGCAAGACCGCTGCCGGGGAGAACTACTGGCTCGACCCCGACCTGACCTCGCCGTACGCCTTCTACCAGTTCTGGTTCAACGCCGACGACCGAGACGTCGTCCGCTACCTGAAGTACTTCAGCTTCCGCTCCCGGGAGGAGATCGAGGAGCTGGAGAAGTCGACCGCCGAGCGTCCCGCCGCGCGCGCCGCCCAGCGCGCCCTGGCGGAGGAGCTGACGACCCTGGTGCACGGCGCCGATGAGTGCGCGCGGGTCATCGCGGCGTCGCGGGCCCTGTTCGGGCAGGGCTCGCTGGCCGAGCTGGACGAACGGACGTTGGCCGCCGCCTTGGCCGAGGTGCCGAAGGCATCCGTCTCGCCTGGTGCGCTGCCCCCGGTCGCCGATTTGCTCGCCCAGACGGGCCTGGTCAAGAGCAAATCAGAGGCCCGGCGCGCGATCGCCCAGGGCGGCGCCTACGTCAACAACGCGAAGGTCACCGCCGAGGACGCCGTACCCACTCCGGACGACCTCCTCCACGGCCGCTTCCTGGTGCTTCGTCGCGGCAAACGCAACATCGCCGGCGTCGAAGTCCCCGCGAGCTGACCAAGCCCCGCATCGCCTGGCCCTACTCGCTTGGTTGGGAGTGGGCCAGGCGTCTGCGTGACCGGGTTCCCGGCTCGGCGCGTAGCCCATCGCTCCCGGCTCGACGTGAGCATGCGCCGTCGGCGAAGCGACCTGGACAGGAGCGCCTGCTCTGCCCGCCCGAGCTGAAGAAGGGCTGGGGAGCACTCTTGGGGACATCCCGGGCAGGTCGCGGGTTATAGATGTGTTGCTGCTTGTTCACCATGCGAGGTCTGTAAGCGGCAAGGCTTCTGGAAACCAACGTCACAGTCGCGTCACAGGTACGGCTCGTCAAGGTCGTTGTCGGCCGGAAAATGCCCCTTGACCTGCGATTCTGTGGTTGGAACGGTGATTTGACGATGGTTCTCAGCACCCATACTGTTCTTCCTGCCCAAGGGGAACAGGAAGCCGGAAGGCGGCCGACCCTAGGGCGACTCCTCGTAATCGGCGTTTAACTCGTCGTCTTATGTGGAGGCCAGAGGTTTCTGAGTGTCGGATATGCCGCTTATGTGGTGAACTTGACACTGATGGGGCATCTGGTAGTTTTGTAGGGTTGCCCCAGTGAGGTCTTGCCTGGTTGGTGGGTCTTGGTGGTGGGTGTCCGTTTTTTGAGAACTCAACAGCGTGCTAAAAGCCAGTGCCTTTTTGGATGACCCTGTTTTTGTGGGGTTGTTGTCCTCGTTGTGAGGA
>DATBKU010000100.1:0-53429 GCA_036555725.1 Streptosporangiaceae bacterium
TTCCCCGGCCCGACGGCGAGCACATCGGGCTGACACAACTGTGCCACCCGCCCCCGGCCAAGCCGGCGATCATTCCGTACGAGCGCGTATTCCGGTACGAGGGGTGCGCCGCGGGATTCATCTACTTCCCGGTCCGGGACGGCACGCCTACCGACACGGCCCTCGGCAAGTGGGCACAGGAGGTCGTACCGGCGGTTCGCGAGGCCATCGCCAAGGCCTGATCCAACAGGTCCATGACGCCTCCCCCGCTCGATGGCCCGCTTAGGCGGGGTTGACGAGGACGAAGCCGCGCCGGTCGGGTGTGCGCCGGGGGTCGGCCTCGTCGAACTCCCGTCGCAGCAGGTCGTGCAGGCCTCGTACGGGCGGGCGAGTGGCGGTGGCCGCATGGCCGGCCGACAGGCGTCGCCAATGCGGGGACCGCGGCACGGCCGGCTCCACCGTTACCTGGTGGAAGGCCTCGGGGTCGATGTGCCGGGTCACGTCTTGGTAGAAGGGATCCGACACGATCAGGCCGAGGTCGGTCCCGGTCAGACCTTCCCGCAAGATCTTCGCGTCCAGCAGGTGGAGGACGTGTTCCACCGCCGGGCCGGCCGGGCCGTACTCGTCGCGGTGCACCTCACCGGTATGCAGGGCCACGCGCAGCCGGATCCGGGTGTTGTGCCGGGTCAGGTTGTGCTGGCGCAGGCCGGACTGGATCCGGTCGAGCAGCGCGCTGCCGATGCCGGCCGCCGTCGTCCGCGTCGGGGTGACGGCCAGGACGCCGTCGCCGCGGTCCTCGCGCAGGCAGGTGTTCCAGGGGATGCCCGCGTCCTCGAAGGCGCTGGCCAGCAGCCGATGCAGGGTGTCCCGGGCGGAGACGCTCCGTCCGCTGAACTCCGCGATCTCGGCGGCGAAGATCACCGATTGCTCCGCCGGTGGCGGCTGGGTATCCCGGTCGAGGGCGATCGAGCGGAGGGCGCCGGGCGAAAGGACGGTGATCGTCCGCCGCCCGGTACGGATGAGCCCCCGGTCGCGCCAATGCCGGAGCACCCGCGCGATCGTCTGCCGCGAGGCACTCACCAGGCCGGCCAGTTCCTGCTGCGAAAGCCGGGGCCGGATGTCGATGCCCCGGTCCGCCACCCGGCTGCCGAACTGATCGGCCAGATGGAACAGGAGGAAGGCGAGCCGCCGGATGCCGTGGGCGGACGTGTCCGGCGGCGGGGTGGCCGCGGCCTCCTCCATCCGTCGCCTGATCGTCTCGGTGAGCACTCGCCGGGCGTGCGGATGCTTCTCGAGAAAGGCGGCGAACCGCTCGGCCGGGACGTAGAGCGAATGGATCGGCCCAATCGCGATGAGCGTGGCTGAGCGCGGGCGCCCATGGAAGACGCCCACCTCGCCGACGATGTCGCCCGGACCGCGTACGGCCAGCAGGCTCTCGTGCCGATCCGGCGTCTCCGTGATCACCTTCACCCAGCCGCTCTCGATGACCGTCACGAACGTCGCCGGATCGCCCTCCCTGATCAGGACCGCCCCCACCGGGTACTCCCGCCGGACCGCCACGGGGCGCAGCGCGGCCCGCTCGGACTCGGTCAGCTCCTCCCAGAAGCTCACGGCCTTCCGGTCACGCGATCGTCGTCGCTCCGCCTCCGCCACGACGCGAGCCAGATCACCCTCGGTGTCCAGCACGCGGGCCAGCGCGGCCTTGGTCTTTTCGTCGGCACGTCGCAAGATCTCGTCAAGATCCGCTTCCGACATCCGAACCCGGTCCGCGTCAGACATGTCGCGTCCCCCTTCTGTTTCCCCGTTCCCCCAGGTGTCTCCGCAGCCGCCGCCGGGCCTGGTACAGGCTGGCCCGTACGGCGTCGTCGCTGATGCCGATGAACTCGGCGATCTCGTGCGGCTCGTAGCCGTCGTAGCTCCACGCCATGACCTCGCGCTGCCGTACCGGCAGGCCGCGGAGGAGCCCGAGCACCAGCCGGCACTCCTCGTCGTGATCGAGTTCTTGATCGAGTTCGGTGAAGAGTGGTGGAGGGTGCCGTTCCTCGCGCATGTCGACAGGCACCTCTCTGTCGCGCGTCACTTTCCGGCGATAGATGCGTACGGCTGTCGTACGGATCCAGGTGCGCGGGTTATCGATCTGCTGCCAGTTCAGGTACGCGCGGATGAACGATTCCTGGACGGCGTCCCAGGCGTCCTCGCGCCCGGCGCCTTGCCGGAGCAGGAACACCAGGAGCCCCGGCAGCTCTTCGGCGAAGAAGTTCGCGAAGCCATCCTGCTCGGCCGGGCTCTCGGACACGGTGTCACGCTCCCGACCTCGGCGCGCTTCGCGGCAGCTCGTGTGGGCCGTCCTCGGTGTCGGGCAGCGATATGACGATCAACAGGCCTTCGGGACGGCGTTCGTACACCGAGCCGCCGTTTCGTACGGCCCGCAGCACCTCGGCGAGTGCCTCGCGGCGCGCCCGCTCCAGCCGCGCCTCCGCACGGCTTCGTACGAACATCTCGAGCGAGCGCACCAGTGGGCCGGTCACCGCCGCGGCGAGACCCACCAGCCCCAACGTCACGGGGTCGGCCACGACTGCCTCCCTTCCCGCTGCCGCCTCGCCGACGGGCCGCCGGCGCTGTTACCTCATAGAGCCGCGGAAGACCGCCATCGTGAAAGCCCTTGCCCACACGATGCAACGGGAGGTACGGACGGCCTGGTCAGGATGGTGTAAATGTCGCGGGAGAGGCGGCCGACGCCTGCGTGCGCCGGCCGCCCCGGCGGTCAGGCGATGACCAGTTCTTCGACGCGGTCGCGTTTGACGTACATGTCCCAGTAGCGGTCGGCGAGCCGGTCCGGGCTGACGGTCGGGTATTCGATCTCGTCCAGGCCGTCCGGAAGGTGGTTCGCACCGCCCGTCCGCAGCAGGTGCTGGATCTCGCTGCCGTCGATCAGCCCGTCGATGAGCAGCGCCCCGGCGTAGATGTCGTCGCCGGCCAGGCTCGCGTGCAGGTTGTGGACGTGGTGGAGCAGCGCCGCCTGGGCGACCCCGACGTTGTCGAGCGACGGGTCGGGGTGGCGGGGCTGGGTGCCGAAGGCGTACAGCAGCGCACCCCCGGCCGCGCTCTCGAGCAGGTGCGGCAGTACGGCTCGGGTCACCGCGATCGGCGTGCGCAGCCGCAGGTCGAACATCGGCTCCAGGTCGTCGGGCTCGAGGTCGCGGACCGGGACGACGCGGGCGTCCAGCGGACCCGGGCTGTATTCGAGTACGTCGATCGGGCCCAGCGCGCGCTCGATCTCGCCGACGACCTCGACGGCGCGCGTACGGTCGGCCAGATCGGCGGTGAACGCGGCGGCCTCGATGCCGTCGCGGGCGAGCTCGGAGACGTACCCGTCCAGCTTGGCGCGATTACGCGACACGAGCGCGACGCGGAAGCCCTCGCGCCCAAAGCGGCGGGCGACCGAAGCGCCGAGTGCCGGCCCGGCTCCGAAGATGGCGATGGTCTGCGACATGTGGCCCTTCCTCGTGATCTAGAAAGTTGAGGCTATGTCTCAAGTTGTACAGGGCCACAATAACAGCTAACTTGAGGATGCCCTCAAGTTAGCCTGGGAGGCAGACGGAGATGTTGCGACGGGATGCCCAGCGCAACCTGGAGCGGCTGGCCCGGGCCGCCCGCGAGGTGTTCGCCGAGCGCGGCCTCAACGCACCGCTGGAGAAGATCGCCGAGCGCGCCGGGGTCAGCATCGGCACCCTCTACAACCGCTATCCCGACCGGTACGCGCTCATCGACGCCGTCCTGCTCGACCGCATGCAGGAGAACCTCCAGATCGGCGAGGTGGCGCTGGCCGCCGACGACCCATGGCAGGGGTTCGCCGACTATCTGGAGCAGACCTGTGAACTGCAGGCCCGCGACCGGGGCGTCACCGACGCGATCTCCCGGCGGTTCCCGAAGGCGCCGAAGGTCGAGGCCGCCTGCGCGGACGGCTTCGTCCAGGCCCGGCAGCTGATCGAACGGGCCCAGCGGCAGGGCACCCTGCGACCCGACTTCACGGTCGGCGACCTGGTCAGCGTGCTGTGGGCGAACGCCCGCATCGTCGAGGCCACGATCGCGGTGGACCCGAACGCGTGGCGGCGGTACCTGCGGTTCGTGCTCGACGGGCTGCACGCCGAGGCGGCCCACCCGATCCCGGAGCCGGCCCTTGACCCGGACCAAGTCGATCGGGCCCGGCTGGCCCTGGGCGCGACCAAGCAATGAGAGCCGGTTGTCCACAGGGCTGTGGACAACCAGGGCGGGGTGGAGATGGATCGGCTAGCGGTACGCCCGGAGGCGCTCTTCGTCTACGGCACCCTGCTGTTCCCCGACGTGCTGGTCGCCCTTGTCGACCGCGTGCCGGACCGTACCCCGGCGACCGCGGCCGGCTGGCGAGCCGCCGCTCTGCTCGGCCACGCGTACCCCGGGTTGGTCACGGCAGCCGGGTGTACGGCGGACGGCCTGCTGCTCACCGGCCTGACGCTCCGCGAGTGGCGCGTCATCGACACGTTCGAGAACGGCGGCTACGACCTCACCGAGCTCACGCTCGCGGACGGGCGGCGGGCCTGGACCTACGCCTGCACCCAGGACGTCGTCGCGCTGCCCGATGACTGGTCGGCCGAGCGATTCGCCGCCCACCACCTCGCCGAGTTCGTCGACCGTTGCCAGGCCTGGCGGCGCGACTTCGAGGCCGCCGACCGTACCGGCTGAGCCGACGCCGAGCCTGTACACCGCCGGCGGCTAACGCGACGCGCGCGTGCCACCCTTCACTTTCGCTTGACGCCGACATCAGTGTGAGGCTTTACCCTTGCGGCGGGGCTGGCCGATCAAGGAGTGCGGCCCACGGGGTTAAGGAGATTCGCGATGGCGGGCGCAGTGGTGATCGGGGCCGGACCCGGCTTGATCTCTTATCCACAGGCTGTGGACAACGTGCGCACGGGCGGGACGCCATACTTGGCGGCATGGTCGACGAAGAGCGCTGGCAATCGAGGTTCCGTGCGGCCCGGGTGAGCCTGCCCGGATGGGCGCGTGACGCACCCCATCGGTCCACATACCGGTCCAACGGAACCGGCACGTGGGAGATCTATGCCTGGGATCGGACGAACGACACGCGACGGCAGGTCACCGAGCGGCCCAACGGTACGTGGATGGGCGGCGTCGACCCCACCGGCGAGTGGATCTGGTGGTTCGCCGACACCGACGGCGACGAGTTCGGCGTGTGGATGCGGCAGCCGTTCGGCGGCGGCGCGGACCAGGCGGCCGCCGCGGGCCTGGAGCCCTCATACCCGGCCGGGCTCGCGGTCGGGTCGAGCGGGCTCGCGCTGGTCGGCCGCATGACCGAGCAGGGCACCAGCGTGCACCGCTGCCCGCCCGGCGAGGAGCCGGCGGTCCTGTACGAGCACCGCGAGGACGCCCACCTCGTCGACCTGTCCCGCGACGAGACGCTCGTCGCGGTCAACCACAGCGAGCATGGCGACAGCCGGCACATGGCGCTGCGCGTCGTACGGGTCGACGGCTCGACCGTCGCGGATCTGTGGGACGGCGAGGGCAAGGGCGTGTACGGCGTGGAGTTCTCCCCCGTGTCCGGCGACCCCCGGCTTCTGGTCCAACACGAACGCCGGGGCCGTCCGGAGCCGCTGATCTGGGATCCGGTCGCCGGTACGGAACGGGAGATCGTCATCGACCTGCCCGGCGAGGTCGGCGCCGACTGGTACCCGGACGCGTCCGCGCTGCTGATCTCGCATTCGTACGAGGCGCGCGACGAGCTCTACCGGTACGACCTGACGACCGAGGCCCTGGAGCGCATCGACACGCCGCGCGGCGTGATCGGCGGTGCGACCGCCCGGCCGGATGGCACCGTGGAGTACGCCTGGACCAGCGCGGCGGAGCCGCCGGTGATCCGGTCGACCTCCGGCGCGGTCGTGCTCACCCCGCCCGGCCCGCCCGCGCCGCCGTCGGTCCCGGTCGAGGACGTCTGGGTCGACGGGCCGGGTGGCCGCATCCACGCCCTCGTCTCCCGTCCTGCCGGCGATGCCGACGGGCCGTACCCGACGGTCTTCGAGATCCACGGTGGGCCGACCGCGCAGGAC
Organism: Streptosporangiaceae bacterium; assembly: GCA_036555725.1. GTDB lineage: Bacteria > Actinomycetota > Actinomycetes > Streptosporangiales > Streptosporangiaceae > CALAED01. The sequence goes on from DATBKU010000100.1 coordinate 6,081, forward strand.
ACCGACGCGTTCTCGCCGCCCGCCGCGGCCTGGATCGATCACGGCTTCGCGGTTGTACGGGTCAACTACCGCGGCTCGACCGGGTATGGCTCGGCGTGGCGCGACGCCATCGAGTCCCGCGTCGGGCTCACCGAGCTCGAGGACATCAAGGCCGTCCGCGACTGGGCGGTGTCGTCGGGCCTGGCCGACCCGAACCGGCTCGTGCTGACCGGCGGGTCGTGGGGCGGATACCTCGTGCTGCTCGGCCTCGGCACCCAGCCGGACGACTGGAGCGTCGGGGTGGCCGCGGTGCCGGTCGCCGACTATCTCGCCGCGTACGAGGACGAGATGGAGGGGCTGCGCGCCTTCGACCGCTCGCTGTTCGGCGGCTCCCCGGCCGAGGTCCCCGAGCGCTATCGGCGGTCGTCGCCGATCACGTACGTCGAGCAGGTCAAGGCCCCGGTGCTGGTCCTGGCCGGCGAGAACGACCCGAGGTGCCCGATCCGGCAGATCGAGAACTACCTGGGGCGGCTGGGCGAACTGGGCAGGCCGTACGAGGTCTACCGGTTCGACGCGGGCCACGGCTCCCTGGTCGTCGAGGAGCGGATCAAGCAGATGGCGGCCGAGATGGCGTTCGCTCGCAAGCACGTAATGTAACTGTGCGCCCGGCTCTACCGCTCACCGTCCGGTGTCGTGTACGCCGCCGAGGGCAGCCACTGGGACATCTTGTACAAGATCTGACGGAGGCCTTAGTCGCGGACGTCGCGAATGATCTGGACCAGTTCCTTGGTGACCGACTTGAAGCCGGGCAGCCGTGACATCGACACCATGCGGTTGACCAGCGGGACCGTGCGCTCGGCGAGCAGGTACGTCTTGCGGCAGCCGGGTGAGCTGTCGTGCACCCAATACAACACGACGCCCATCGAGTAGACCCAGAGCAGCTCGGGCAGCTCGGCCTTGAACTCGGGGTCGAGCTTGAGCGTGGAGCCGTCGACGACCTCGCGGTAGATCGCGACCGCCGCCGCCCGCGCCGGACCCGACTCGGCGCTGAACGGGTTGAGCGGGCTCGTCGGCTCGGCGGCGAACTTGAAGAACTTTCCGGCGAACTCGTGGTACGGCACCATCGTGTCGATCCGGGCCTTGAGCACGCCGAGCAGCCGGGGGGTGAACTCGCGCTCCCGGTCGAGGACGGCCCTGCAGGCGGCGTTGTGCTCTTCCTGCAGTTCGTCGTAGTACGCCTGGATCAGCTCTTCCTTCGAGCCGAAGTAGTAGTAGGCATTGCCGACCGAGACGCCCGCCTCCTTGGCGATCGCCCGCATCGTGGTCGCCTCGTACCCACGCTCGCGAAACAGGCGCAAGGCCGTCTCGACGATCAGCGCCCGCGTCTGCTCGGACCTCGCGACCTTCGGCTCACCCACACCCGCAACTGTATTGCCGAACGCGATCCCTTCGCGCCCGCCGGTCAGCTCGCGGTGAGTTCGGCGGCGACCAGTTCGGCGATCTGGGCGGTGTTGAGGGCGGCGCCCTTGCGCAGGTTGTCGCCGCACAGGAACAGGTCGAGGGCGTTCGGGTCGTCGAGCGAGCGGCGTACCCGGCCCACCCAGGTGGGGTCGGTGCCGACGGCGTCGGCCGGGGTCGGGAACTCGTACTCCTCCGGCCGGTCGACCAGCACGACGCCCGCCGCGCCCGCGAGGACGGCCTGCGCCTCCTTCTGCGCGACCTCGTGCTCGAAGACCGCGTGTACGGCGAGGGAGTGGGCCGTGACGACCGGGACCCGGACGCAGGTGGCGGCCACCCGCAGGTCCGGAAGGCCGAGGATCTTGCGGGACTCGTTGCGGACCTTCAGCTCCTCCGACGACCAGCCGTCCGGCTTGATCGAGCCGGCCCACGGCACGACGTTCAACGCGAGCGGCGCCGGGAACGGACCGAGGTCGCCGACCACTCCGCGTACGTCACCCGCGCGGTTGCCGACCTCGCGGTTGCCGCCGACCTTCTCCAGCTGGTCGTACAGGGTGTCGATGCCGCTCTGCCCGGCGCCGGAGGCGGCCTGGTACGACGCCACGACGAGCTCGCGCAGGCCGAAGGCCTGGTGCAGCGCCCCGACCGCGACGATCATCGACAGCGTCGTGCAGTTGGGATTCGAGACGATGCCACGGGGCCGGCGGCGGACGTCGCCAGGGTTCACCTCGGGCACGACGAGCGGCACGTCGGGGTCCATCCGGAACGCGCCGGAGTTGTCGACGACCACCGCGCCGCGCTCCGCGGCGATCGGCGCCCACTGCGCGGACACCTCGTCGGGCACGTCGAACATCGCGATGTCGACGCCGTCGAAGACCTCCGGCGCCAGCGCGGCGACCTCGACGTCCCCGCCGCGGACCGATAGCCTCCGGCCCGCCGACCGCGCCGACGCGATCAGCCGGATGTCGCCGTACACGTCCTCGCGGGTGGACAGGATGTCGAGCATCACCGTGCCGACGGCCCCGGTGGCGCCCACGACCGCCAGGGTGGGCCGCTGCGAACTCACCGGCCGGTCCCCCCGTACACCACGGCCTCGACCTGCTCGGCGTCGAGGTCGAAGGCGCCGTGTGCGGCCGTGACGGCGCTGTCGACGTCGCCCTGCGCGACGATCACCGAGATGCGGATCTCCGAGGTCGAGATCATCTCGATGTTGACGCCGGCCTCGGCGATCGCGCCGAAGAACTTCGCCGTCACACCCGGGTGCGAGCGCATGCCCGCCCCGATCAGGGACACCTTGCCGATCTGGTCGTCGTACCGCAACGACTCGAAGCCGACCTGCTCCTTGATCTTGTTGAGGGCGGCCATCGCGTTCTGCCCGTCGGTCTGCGGCAGCGTGAAGGAGATGTCCGTCCGCCCGGTGGACGCCGCGGACACGTTCTGCACGATCATGTCGATGTTGATCCCCGTGTCCGCGAGCACGGCGAAGATCGCGGCCGCCTCACCGACTTTGTCGGGCACCCCGACCACGGTGATCTTGGCCTCGCTCCGGTCATGAGCGACGCCGGAGATGATCGCTTGCTCCATGGTGATTCCCTCGATGCTGTCGACGACCCACGTGCCTTCCTTCTGACTGAACGAGGACCGCACGTGAATGGGCATGGCGTAGCGCCGCGCGTACTCGACGCAGCGCAGATGCAGGATCTTCGCACCACAGGCCGCCATCTCGAGCATCTCCTCGTACGAGATGCGCGGAATGCGGCGAGCCGTCGGCACGATCCGGGGGTCGGCCGTGAAGATCCCGTCGACATCGGTATAGATCTCGCACGAGTCGGCGCCCAGTGCCGCGGCGAGCGCGACGGCTGTGGTGTCGGAACCGCCCCGGCCGAGCGTGGTGATGTCTTTGCTGTCCTGTGAAACACCTTGAAAGCCGGCCACGATCGCGATAGAGCCCCCGTCGAGCGCGCTGCGGATGCGGCCCGGCGTGACGTCGATGATCCGGGCCTTCCCGTGCGAGCCGTCGGTGATCACGCCGGCCTGCGAGCCGGTGAACGACCGGGCCTCGTGGCCGAGGTTGGCGATCGCCATGGCCAGCAGCGCCATCGAGATCCGCTCCCCGGCGGTCAGCAGCATGTCGAGCTCGCGGCCCGGCGGCAGCGGGCTGACCTGCTCGGCGAGGTCGATCAGCTCATCGGTCGTGTCGCCCATCGCGGACACCACGACGACCACGTCGTTGCCCGCCTTCTTGGTCGCGACGATGCGTTGAGCGACCCGCTTGATGCGGCTCGCGTCGGCGACAGAGGAGCCACCGTACTTCTGGACGACAAGGGCCACGCGTCAGTGCTCCTCGATCCGGGTCGGGTTCTTTGTCCGGCGTTCCGGGCGTCGAGTCTACCGAGGCCACCGGTGGCTGACGTGACCGATTTGTCCCGCTTTACGAGGACATATCCGCTCAATTGGCGATCGTTGCCGTCGAGGTTGGTCAATGGGGGACGGCTGCCGCTCAGTTGGTGACCGGGGCCTCCACCGGCTCGGACGTGGGCTCGGTGATGTCGCCCACGGCCTCGGCCACTACGTCGAGCCGGGCGCCGGCCACGACGGCGTGCAGGGCCCGCAGCGCCGCGCCCGCGTGGTTGCCCCAGTGGTTGAGGTAGGAGTACTGGAACCACCACAGCGCCTCGAGCGGCCGGCCCTTCTCGTAGTGCCGCAGGCCATGCACGAGATCGCTGGCCACGTCGACGAGGTCGTCGGAGAGCCGGTACGAGATCGGCTCGGTGTCCTTGTACGGCTCGAACACCTCGACGTACTCGTCAACCGGCGCCAGCCGTTCGGCGAGCCCCTGTCGTACGGCATCGAGGTCGGGGTCGTCGCCGATCTCCGGCTCCCAGTTGTCGGGCAGGATCACGTCCTCACTCGCGCCGAGCTGGGCCCCGGCCAGCATGATCTGCGAGACCTCGAGCAGCAGCAGGGACACGGTCTGCCGACCGCCCTCGCCCCTGGCCATGGCCTCCAGGCCGGACAAGTAGTTCCGTACGTGCCGCGCGACGCGCTCCGCGAGCGCGTTCCAGTCCTCCGCGGTGTTGACGCTAGACATCGAGGAGCCTCCGTCCTTCGAACGCGCGGCCAAGGGTGACCTCGTCGGCGTACTCGAGGTCGCCGCCCACCGGCAGGCCGCTGGCCAGGCGGGTCACAGTGATGCCCATTGGTTTCACAAGCCGGGCGAGGTAGGTCGCGGTGGCCTCGCCCTCGAGATTCGGATCGGTCGCCAGGATCAGCTCGGTGACGGCGCTGTCGGCCAGCCTGGTCATGAGCTCCTTGATGCGCAGGTCCTCCGGCCCGACCCCCTCGATCGGGCTGATCGCGCCGCCGAGCACGTGGTAGCGGCCGCGGAACTCACGGGTCTTCTCGATCGCGACGACGTCCTTGGGCTCCTCGACCACGCAGATGATGTGCGGGTCGCGCCTGGCGTCGCGGCAGATCCGGCACTCCTCGGCCTCGGCCACGTTGCCGCAGATACGGCAGAACTGGACCTTGTCCTTCACTTCCTTGAGCGCCTCGCTCAGCCGGCTCACGTCGGCCGGGTCGGCGGCCAGCAGGTAGAAGGCGATCCGCTGCGCGCTCTTGGGGCCGACGCCGGGCAGCCTGCCCAACTCGTCGATGAGGTTCTGGACGACCCCTTCGTACACGACCTTTCCCTCTACCTAGGTGCCCTGGCCGGGCAGGCCGGGGATGTCGCCGAGGCCGGGCAGGCCGCCGCCGAGGCCCTCCGTCAGCGGCCCCATCTTCTCGCGCTGGAGGTCCGCCGCGGCGCGCGTGGCGTCGCGGATGGCGGCCAGCACGAGGTCGGCCACGGTCTCCGCGGTGTCCTGGGCGTCGCCCGGGTCGATGGCCTTCGGATCGATGAGGATGCCGGTGATCTCACCCTGGCCGTTGGCCGTCGCGGTGACGAGACCGCCGCCCGCTGTTCCGGTCACCTCGGCATCGGCGAGCTCCTGCTGTGCGTTGAGCAGCTGCTCCTGCACGCGCTGGGCCTGCTCGAGCATGTGTTGGAAATTCAGCTGACCACCGGGTTCCACGGAGCTCTCCTTCTCGTCTGTCCTCCCGAGACTAAGGCCTCCGGCCCGGATGCGGTACGTACCGGGTCCCCATGGCGCGGGATCCGTACGAATGCGCAGCTAGTGGCGTTGAACACCCGATTCGCCGACGACATGAGAAAGGTGACCGACCACAGCCGGTCACCTCTCAGCCGGGTTTCGGCTACTCCCAGAGCGGCCGCATCTCCGTTTGGCTTCGTCCTCGGGGTGCCCGGTCGTCTTTCGTCCTCGGGGTGTCCAGATGGGCGCCGGCCCTTCGTCGTGTGTACGAGAGGTGCTCGAACGGGGCGCCGCGCATGAGAGGGACGGCCGATGTCCGCAGCCACAGAGACGACGCTGGCGGGGCCCGAAACGACGGCGCCTGGCCGTACGTACGCCGTCCCTGAAGGTCGAGCACAGGCTGACCGAAGGGCAGCTCGGCGTCACGTCCGCGTTGTTCGGCATCGCGGCGGTGATCACCATGCAGCTCGCCGGCCGCCTCGCGGCGCGGCTTGGCAGCTCGGCGATCGTACGGCTGGCGACGGTGACCCTCCCCGTAGTGCTGATCGGCGTCGGGCTTGCCGGTAACTTCGCGCAACTGGCCGCCGTCATGTTGGTCGTCGGGGCCGTCCACGGGCTGCTCGACGTGACGATGAACGCGCACGCGGTGGCGGTCGAGCGGGCCCTGAAGCGTCCGATCATGAACGGCTGCCACGCCGCGTGGAGCATCGGCGCCGTGGCCGGCTCGCTCGCCGGAGGTGCCGCCGCCCAGGCCGGGCTGTCCCTCGCACGGCATTACCTGCTCCTGTGCGTGGTGCTGGTCGCCGTCGCGCTCCTCGTGGGCCGTTCGCTGCTGCACGACAACCTCGGCGCCCCGCTGGGCTTGGCGTCCCTCGGCTACATCGCCTTCACCGCGTGCGAGACCACCGGACGGCTGGTGGGCGACCGCCTGTTCGCGCGCTTCCCCGCCCGCGTCCTGGTACGGCTGGGCACCCTGATCGCCGCCGTCGGGCTGACCATGGTGGTGCTCAGCCCGTGGCCCGTCCTCGCCATCGCGGGCTTCGCCGTCATGGGCATCGGCCTCGCCACCCCGCTCCCCGTGCTCTTCAGCGTCGTCGGCCACATCGGCGCCGACGGCCCCGGTGCCGCCAACCTCGTCGCCCGCTTCACGACGATGACCTACTCCGGCATCCTGGTCGGCCCCGCGCTCATCGGCGCACTGGCCCAGGCGATCGGCCTCACCTGGACCCTCGCCGCCCCGATCCCCCTGCTGGCGTACGTCGCCTACCACGCCACCGCCGCCACCCGCCCCGAGTAACCACTCAGCTCGGCCGGGACGGCGTCCGCGGAGGAGGCCCTCGGGCGGCCACACCTCGCCCGGGGCCGATCGTTACCAAACGAAAGGCGGCCGAGATCGGCCGTCTTTCTTCATGCCATCGGCGAGTTTGAGATTGATCGCGGCGGGGTGTCGATTGCGGACGGGGGCGTTCGTATGGAGGGTGAGGGCCAGGCGAGGCGCGCCTGGCCGTGAGCACGGGGAGCAGTCATGTCTGAGGTCCAGGTCACGGGAATCGCAACGGTCGGGATCCCCGTCACCGATCAGCAGCGGGCGGTCGACTTCTACGTCGGCACGCTCGGTTTCGAAATGCGCCGAGACCCAGGTGGAAACAGCCTCATCGTCGTGGAGAGCGCGCAGCCATGAACAAGACACTGCCTATAGAGTTCACCGCCACCTTGCACAAGAGCTCGAACAAGGGCGGGCACACTTACCTCGTCTGGCCCGATTCGGTGGAGTTCTTCGGAACCCGCGGTCTGGTGAAAGTCCGCGGCACGATCGACGGCCACCCGTTCCGCAGCTCGTTCATGGCCTTGGGCGACGGCCGCCACAAGCTGCCGGTCAAGGCCGACATCCGTACGGCGATCGGAAAGAACGCCGGCGACACCGTCACCGTCCTGCTCGAAGAACGCGTCACCCGCTGACCGCCATCATGGCCCGCCTTCGCACCTGGCCGATGATCACGGACTCACGGCCGGCCTGCGGCGGCTCAGGAGGGGGAATTGTCGATCTCTTGGATGACCTTGCCACCTAGTTCGCGCTGGATGAGGGCCATGCCGGAGTGCTCGCCGTCGTCGGCTTCGGCGTTCGCGTCGCCTTCCGGGTCAACCTCGTCGCTTTCGTCGATCGATGGCGGCTCGGGCGGTGGTGGCGGCGGTACGGGATCGGCGGCGGGAGTCACGGGACCACGTGTCGGCGGTACGGCAGTACCGGAGACCGGGCCGGAGCCGGGGTTTCCGCCGGACTGGCTGGGGTTCTGAGCCGGCTGGCTAGGGTCGGGCTGGTCTCCGGAGGGACGGCCACCTGCTGGGTTGCCTGCGGTGCCGGTTACCGTCTCGATTCGCCAGTCGACGGCCAGGTACTCCTTGAGCGCCTCGCGGACCACGACGTCTCGGCCGCCGCCCACAAAGCCCTTGCGCTTGCCTTCGTTCTCGAACGCGAGGGTCAGCACGTCGCCGTCCAGCGAGGCGACCTGGACCCCCTCCATCAAGACCATCCAGGCGACCCGGCTCTTGCGCTTCACCGTCTCGAGGACGTCCGGCCAGGCCCGCCGTACGGCCGAGACGTCGAGACCGCCTGCGGCTGCGGGTGCGGGGGCCGGCTCAGCGGCGGATGCCTCCCGCGCCTGTGGTCGCTCGACCTCTGTCGGCTTCCCGGCGCCCTTTGACTCTCCGGCCTTTTCCTCGAGCTTTGGCGGGTTATCCACAGAACGACGCTCCACTTTCGGGGCGGCATCCTGGCGTTTGACACTGGACGTGGGGTCGGCCCCCCGGGCGGGAGGGGACTCGGGGGCGCGCGCCGACGCGGCGGGTTCGGGCGGTCTGGCTGTTGGCTCGGCCGCCGGGAGATCTCCGCCCAGCGACAGGCGTCGCTCCAGCCGTTCCATGCGGGTGAGCAGCGACGCCTCGTCGTCGTACGCGCCGGGGAGCAGGATGCGGGCGCAGATCAACTCCAGCAGCAGCCGCGGCGAGGTGGCGCCACGCATCTCGGTGAGCCCGACGTGCAGCAGGTCCGCGGCGCGCGCCAACTCGGCCGGGCCGATCACCGACGCCTGCCGCCGCATCCGCTCCAGCTCGTCCGGCGGCACGTTGAACAGCCCGGCCGCGCCGGCGTCCGGCACGTTCGACAGCACCACGAGGTCGCGGAATCGTTCCAGCAGGTCGGCGGCGAAGCGGCGGGGGTCCTGCCCGCTTTCGATCACCCGGTCGACGGCGGCGAAGACCGCGGCGCCATCGCGGGCGGCGAACGCGTCGACCACGTCGTCGAGCAGCGACGAGTCGGTGTAGCCGAGCAGCGAGACCGCTCGGGCGTACGTAACCCCGGAGGAGTCGGCCCCGGCGAGCAGCTGGTCGAGGATCGACAGCGAGTCCCGGGCCGAGCCGGCGCCCGCCCGTACGACCAGCGGCAGCGCGGACGCCTCGTACGCGACACCCTCCGCCGTCAGGATCTCCTCGAGCAGCTCCCGGAGCGTACCCGGCGGCATCAGCCGGAAGGGATAGTGGTGCGTCCGCGAGCGGATGGTCCCGATGACCTTCTCCGGCTCGGTTGTCGCGAAGACGAACTTCAGGTGCGGCGGGGGCTCCTCCACCAGCTTCAGCAGGGCGTTGAACCCCTCCCGCGTCACCATGTGCGCCTCATCGATGATGTAGATCTTGAAGCGCGCCGCGACGGGAGCGAAGAACGCCCGTTCACGCAGGTCGCGAGCATCGTCAACGCCACCGTGCGACGCCGCGTCGATCTCGATCACATCGATATGCCCGGGGCCAGTTGGCGCGAGGGCGACGCACGACTCGCACACTCCGCACGGCTCCGGCGTCGGCCCCTGCTCGCAATTCAGCGAACGGGCCAGGATGCGGGCGCTGGACGTCTTACCGCAGCCCCGGGGGCCGCTGAACAGGTAGGCGTGGTGGATCCGGCCATTGCGCAGCGCCTGCTGCAGGGGCTCGGCGACGTGTTCCTGCCCCTTGAGCTCGGCGAAGGTCGCTGGCCGGTACTTGCGGTACAGAGCCAGACTCATGGGGGACCATCCTCCTGGACGAAGGGGACCCCCCGCACACCCGTTAGAGCCTGCTTATCCTTGCTGCCTTCCGGCCCTGGGGAGGTTCACAGGATGACGCCGTGCGAGGGGTCGGATTCGAGTCTATGGCATCCGGCGGGGCCGTTCTGCCGCCATGCCAAGGCCGGTACGCTGTGCCATCGTGGCCGAGATCTTCCATATCGCCATGCGCTCCGACTGGGACGCCGCCTGCGTCGCCGGCGGCCCGTACGAGATTTCGACACGCGGCAGTATGCTCCGCGATGTCGGCTTCATCCACGGCTGCCGGAACGCCGAGCAGGTCGCCAAAGTCCAGCAGCTGTTTTACGCCGACCTCGATGATCTCGTCCTCCTGGTGATCGACACCGACCGCCTGGAAGCACCGGTCCGCTACGAAACCGCGGACGGCGAGGTCTTCCCGCACATCCACGGTCCGCTCACCCTCGAAGCGGTTATCGAGGTACGGCCATTGCCCGCCAGCCGGTAAGCTCTGGCACGGAGGATTCGCCTAGTGGCCTAGGGCGCACGCTTGGAAAGCGTGTTGGTGGCAACGCCTCGCGAGTTCGAATCTCGCATCCTCCGCTCGAAGCAGGGCGGTCTTTATCGAAGACAGGCTTCTTCCGCCGCGCCTCGTCTTTCTCCCCAGGGACGACCCCGTACGTGCTGGTAAGCGGGGCGCCAGGGGCCGGGGGTCGTCCCGTTCCTGGCGCGCCTGTTTGGTTGGTTGTTGGTGCGCTATCGGGTGGCGTGGATGGCGTTCAGGATGACGTTGGTCACCGCGCCGGGGCGGGAGATGAGGGACAGGTGCCCGGCGTTGATCTTGGTGATGTGCGCGTGCGCTCGTCCGGCCATGAACTGTTGCGCGGTGGGCGGGATGACGTGGTCGGCGGTGCCGATGAGCGCCCAGGACGGGATGGTCTTCCAGGCCGGGCTCCCGGACGGCGCTGTTCCCGCGCTGAGTGTGAGCGGCCGCTGCGTGACGGCCAGGAGGGCGACCTCCGGCGCGGGCACGCCGTTGGCGAAGCAGGCGGCGAACCCGGGGTAGGGCGGGTTGGCGGGTGTGTTCAGGTAAAGATCCACGTCCCCGGCCGGCGCACCTGGGTAGGGGACGAACTTGAAATTCTTGGTGGGATCGCCGGCGAGGCAGGAGTCTGCGCCCGCCAACCCGAAGGCGTTCTCGCCCTGGTCGGGGATGAACGCGTCGATATAGACGAGGGCCTTGACGTTCGGGTTGCCGGTGGCGGCGTTGGTGACGACCGCTCCGCCGTACGAATGCGCGACCAGAACGATGGGCCCGGCAATGGTGGATAGGAAGTCGGCCAGGGTGGCGGCGTCGTTGGAGAGCCCGCGCAGCGGGTTGGGTGGTGCGAGGACAGAGTAGCCGTCGTGCTGCAGGCGGCGGATGACGCCGTTCCAGCCGGAGCTGTCGGCCCACGCGCCGTGTTCAAGGACGATCGTTGGCTTAGCCCCGCCGCCGGTACGTGCGGAGGCGGCCTGGCTGGCCGGGACGAGGAGCCCGGCGATGGCCATCACCGCTGCGGCGATGATCAGCCGTGCTCTGGGCAGCCGGAAGGTCCGGGCAAAGTTCATTGATAACCCTTTCCTGGGTCATGCCGCATCGAGCGGCGATGAGTGAAGCTCTTGATGAAATTGAGCGCCGTGCGACGACACCACGCCAGTGACCGGGCACGTCCGGGACTGGCCAGGGACGTGTTTGGTGTGATTGGGCGTGCGTCCTATGCGGTCGATGCGGATGGTTCCCCAGCGTATTTGTATAATTACTGTCTGCTTCGGGTCTTTGGCCCTTCGGCCATGTGTCTTTCGTCCCTGTAATCGAACGAACACCTTAGGTGACTATTGCCTGAAGCGGGGACGACGGCAACGCGACCGGTTAGCACCGCCCCCGATGACACCCCAAGGTCGAGCGGCCATCCAGGGAACGAGACCGGAGAAACGGTGAAGATGAAGATCACTATGCCCTTGTGGGTATGGGCGATTGTGCCGTTCGTCATCGTTGTGTTCGCTCGACGACCCGACTATGCCGCCGCGATGCTGGGCGGGATTTTCAACGGGCTCTTCGCGGCCAGCAGCAGCATCATCGAATTCATCGGCGGCGTCCATCCACCTGGCTGACTCAATGCCGGCTCACGCAGGCCGACCGCAGGCGGGCACACACGGCCGCCGTCGCGGAGGAGCCGGACGAGAGCGGTACTGGGTGGGTGGCTGGGTTCCCCTAACGTGAGAGGGGAGCAGGCGGCGACCCAGGGGAGCGACGGTGGAGTTGGTTCACTCGGGGAAGGTCAGGGATGTATACGCCGACGGGGATGAGCTCATCCTCGTGGCATCTGACCGGGTGAGTGTGTACGACGTTGTGCTGCCCACGCTGATCCCGGACAAGGGGAACGTGCTCACCCAGCTGTCGTTGTGGTGGTTCGACCGGCTCGCGGATGTGGTGCCGAACCATGTGGTCTCGGCGACGGACGTGCCGGCTGAATGGGCCGGGCGGGCGATCAGGTGCCGGCGGCTCGACATGGTGCCGGTGGAGTTCATCGCCCGTGGGTATCTGGCGGGGCTCGGGCTGCAGGAGTACGAGAAGAACGGCACGGTGTCCGGGGTGCCCCTGCCGCCGGGTCTCGCTGAGGGGTCGCGGCTGCCCGAGCCGGTCTTCACGCCGACGACCAAGGCCACGGTCGGGCATGACGAGTTCATCACGTACGAGGATGTGGTCGCCCAGATCGGGGGCGATGCGGCCGTACGGCTGCGGGCCGCCACGCTGGAGGTTTATCGCCGCGGGGCGGCGATGGCGGCCGAGCGGGGCGTCATCATCGCTGACACGAAACTGGAGTTCGGGCGCGCGCCGGACGGGACGCTCGTGCTGGCCGACGAGGTGCTCACACCGGACTCCTCCCGGTTCTGGCCCGCCGACGAGTGGGAGCCGGGGCGGCCGCAGCACTCGCTCGACAAGCAGTACCTCCGGGACTGGTCCGCCACCCTTGACTGGGACCGCACCCCGCCCGGCCCGCCGATCCCGCCGGACGTCGTCGAGGCCGTCCGCGCCCGCTATTTCGAGGTGTACGAGCGCATCACCGGGCAGCCCTGGAGCATGGCCGGTTGAGGCAATACGCCACTCACGGTCAGGGGTCGCCGTAGACTCGAAGTGTGATCTTCAAGTCGGTGGGCGAGGGCCGTCCGTACCCTGATCATGGGCTCGGGTCCCGCGACTGGGCGCAGATTCCGCCGCGCCAGCTCCGCCTCGACCAGTTGATCACCACCAAGCGCGAGCTCGACCTGCAGTCGCTGCTGGCAAAGGACTCCACGTTCTACGGCGACCTGTTTCCGCACGTCGTGCACTGGCAGGGCGAGTTCTACCTGGAGGACGGCCTGCACCGGGCGTTGCGGGCGGCCCTGCACCAGCGGCTCGTGCTGCACGCCCGCGTACTCGAGCTCGACTCCAGGTAGCGGTCGTGAGCACGCGAACCGCCTCGCCGCCCGACACCAGGCTGCTGGCGCGGCTGCGGCTGGCGAAGGACGCCATGGACCGCGACTGGGCCGAGCCGCTCGATCTGGGCGCCGTCGCGGCCGCGGCGGGCTACTCGCGCTACCACTTCGTACGGCTGTTCCGGGAGGCGTACGGCGAGACGCCCGGGCATTACCTCAGCCGGCGGCGCATCGAGCGCGCCCAGGAGCTGCTGCGCTCGGCGAACCTCACGGTGACGGAGATCTGCATGATCGTGGGCTTCACCAGCCTCGGCACGTTCTGCACGCGGTTCAAGCAGCAGGTCGGCATGACGCCTTCCGAGTTCCGCGACCGGGTCAAGACGAACGCCACGTCCGCCATCCCCGGCTGTTTCGTCCTCTTCTGGGCGGGCGGCTTCCGGCCGGACTCGGCTCGTTAGCAACTTTCGAGAAGCCGCACGGCTTCCCCGCCTCCTAGCGTGAGCAGCGAGAACACATCGTATGTCTGCGGGAGGGAAAATGATCAACGGACTCGCGCTCGCCACCGTCTGGGTGCTCGACCAGGACTCGGCGAAGGAGTTCTTCACCGAGAGGCTCGGCCTCGAGCTGCGGGACGACACGACGCTCGGCGAGGGCGGCATGCGCTGGGTAACCGTCGGTGCGAAGGACCAGCCCGAGCTGCGCCTGACGCTGATGGTGCCGGGGCCGCCATCGCTCGACCCGGAGTCGGCCGAGCAGCTCAAGGCCCTGATCGCCAAGGGCGTGCTGGGCGCCGGCGCCTTCACGACTGACGACTGCCACGCCGCCTACCGCGAGCTGTCCGCCCGCGGCGTCACGTTCCTCCAGGAGCCGCAGGAGCGCCCGTACGGCGTCGAGGCGATCTTCCGCGACGACTCCGGCAACTGGTACAGCCTCAACCAGCCCCGGGAGGAGCTCGACCTCACCAAGGATTGGGGGATCTGCTGAAACCTTCACCGCACGCCGGGCATCCGGGTCCGGTCCCGCTGCCGAGGCCTCGCGGGTCACCGGACCCGACCTGGCGCCGACGCTATGGACGGAGAGATCGCCTGTACGGCGTCCACGGTTTTGCCGTAGGGTGAGGGCGCTCCTGCCGAAGAACTCCGTACGGTCTGTACGGACGGTCCAGGAGGCCTGCCATGAAACGATCCCCTCGCCGACTCGTTGCCGCGGCGTGCGCACTGGCCCTCGGCGCCACCCTCGCCGCATCCGCCGGTACGGCCGCGGGCCGCACGGTCAAGACCGCACTCCCAACGAGCTTCGCGTGGAGCTCCAGCGGAGTGCTGGTCAGCCCCAAGCCGGACGCGAGCCACCCGATCGTGTCGATCAAGGACCCGTCGGTCGTGCGCTGGCACAACCGGTGGCACGTGTACGCCACGACGGCCAACACGGCGGGCAACTGGAGCCTGGTCTACTTCAACTTCGCCGACTGGTCGCAGGCCGCGGCGGCCCCGCAGTACTTCCTGGATCAGAACCCGGGCATCGGCACCGGCTATCGCGCGGCCCCGCAAGTGTTCTACTTCGCGCCGCAGAAGCGGTGGTACCTCGTCTACCAGACCGGGCTGCCGTCCTACTCGACCACCCGCGACCCGAGCAAGCCGCAGACCTGGTCGGCGACCAAGAACTTCCAGGACGCCATGCCGCAGATCATCGCCGACAACATCGGGAACGGCTTCTGGGTCGACTTCTGGGTGGTCTGCGACAAGATCAACTGCTACCTGTTCTCCTCTGACGACAACGGGCATCTGTACCGCTCGCAGACCAGGGTGAAGGACTTCCCGAACGGCTTCGCCAAGACGGTGATCGTGCTGGCCGACCCCAACCGGTTCAACCTGTTCGAGGCCAGCAACATCTACAAGATCAAGGGCACGAACACGTACCTCCTGCTCGTCGAGGCCATCGGCTCCGACGGCCGCCGGTACTTCCGGTCCTGGACGGCCGACGGCATCGACGGTGACTGGACGCCCTTGGCCAACACCGAGGCCAATCCGTTCGCCCGGGCCACCAACGTCACCTTCCCGGACGGCGCCTGGACGCAGGACATCAGCCATGGCGAGATGATCCGCGACGGCATAGATCAGACCCTGACGATCGACCCCTGCCACCTGCAGTACCTCTACCAGGGCATGGACCCGGCGGCGAGCGGCGACTACTCGCAGCTACCGTGGCGGCTCGGCCTGCTTACCCAGACCAACTCGGCCTGCTGACGTAGGGGTCCGTAGGCGTCGTACCTCGTACCTCGTCGTGCCGTTCACGAGGGGAAGCGTGAGTAGACCCGCCCGCCGGGATGAATGCCGGGGCCGTGATCGTTCGAGCTAGCGGTACGTATGGTTTCGTCCGAGGAGGGCCGTGGGCACGTCGCGGGTTCGAGCCGCCGGCTCCGGGACGAACCAGGCCGTACGCCGGTGGACGGCGGGCCGTATTGGGGCGGCCCTCCTTCCGGTGGTGTTCGTCCCGATCTGGAGCAGCGGGTTCATCGCCGGCACCATCGGCGCGCGCAGCGGCGCGTCGCTGGCCCTGGTGGCCTGGCGGTTCCTGGTCGCCTTCGTCGTGCTGGGCGTCGTCGCGCTCGTCACCCGCGCGCCGTGGCCCTCACAGCCCCGCGTCTATGGGCACCTGCTCGTCACCGGGGTGCTGTTGCAGACGGTTCAGCTCGGCGGCGTCTACCTCGGCCTCGGGCACGGAGTGCCGGCCGGGCTGTCGTCGCTCATGCTCAGCGTGTGTCCGTTGATCGTGGCCGGGCTCGCCGTCCCGCTGTTCGCCGAACGGCTGTCCGGTCGCCAGTGGGTCGGTCTCGCCCTCGGTCTGCTCGGCGTCCTCATCTCGGTGAGCGAACGGCTCTCCGGCGGCGGTCAGCTCGTCGGCTATGCGCTCACCGGCCTCGCGCTGGGCGGGCTGACCGCCGGAACGCTCTACCAGAAGCGGTTCGGCCACTCGGTCGACCTGCGGACGGGCACCACGGTACAGCTCGGCGGTGCCGCGGCCAGCTCCTTCCCGCTGGCCGCCGTACACGGCGGGCTGCACCTGCCGCTGACGGCCGCGGCCCTCGGCTCCCTCGCCTGGATGGCCATCGTCAACTCGATCGTCGCCCTCATCTTGCTGTTCATCCTGCTGCGGCGGCGCTCGGGCGGGGCGGCGACCAGCCTGCTCTACCTCGTCCCGCCGGTGACGGCCCTGCTCGCCGTACCACTCCTCGGGCAGAACGTCACCGTCAGCATCGCCGTCGGCATGGCGGTCTCCGCGGCCGGCGTGACCCTCGTCATCGCCCGGCGCCGGACCAGGCGGGTCGCCGCCGAGACCACCGCCGTCGCGCCCGCCGAGTGCTGAGACCCTAGATCGCGGCCACTGCACGCCGTGAAAAGCGGGCGTTCCGGAGTCTGTGGAGCATTCCGCCGTACGAGGCCGCTAGCTGGGGCTATGGTCCCGCGCCCGGAATGCCGGTCGTGAAAACTCGCGCGTCGCACGGCCAAACATTGACTCGCGCGAGCAGTTGGGCTTCATTGTCAGAAGGCTGTTCAGAAAGCGCTTTCCAGCCTCCCTGGCAGGACTGATGACACAGGCGAGGTGGAGTCCTCATGCGTGACCCCATGAGTAGGAAGACCCGGCGCATCGCGACCGGCGTCGCGACGGCCGTCGTGGCGGCGGCCGCGCTCGTGGCCTGGTTGCTCGTCCCTCCGGCGGGCGCGGCCGTGGGCGCCGGTACGTACACCCTGACCAACGCGGGCAGCGGGCTGTGCCTGACCCTGCCCGGCTCCAGTACGGCGGCCGGGGTTCAACTGCAGCAGTCCGGCTGCAACGGCGGAACCGGCCAGCGGTGGACGCTGACCGCGGTGAGCGGCGGGTTCACGATCAGATCGGTCTCGAGCGGGCTGTGCGTTGGGGTCCGGAACGCGGCGGCGGACGCGGGCAAGGCCATCGAGCAGCAGGCCTGTAGTGGCGCGGCGACCCAGACCTGGGCGCCGACGGCAAGCGGCAGCAACTACCGGGTCGTCAACGCCAACGGCGGCAAGTGCGCGAACATCAAGGACAACTCCACGGCAGCGGGCGCGCTGGTGCAGACCAACTCCTGCGACAGCGTGGCCACCAAGCAGTGGACGTTCACGACGGCCGGCGGTTCCCCGGGCCCGACCCCCACCCCGACGACGCCGACCCCGACACCCACTAACCCAACGCCGCCTCCGGCCGACAACAGCCTGGTCGGCTGGGCCACCCAGAACGGCGGGACCACCGGCGGCGCCGGCGGCGCGACCGTGACCGTGACCTCGCTCGACCAGCTGAATGCGGCCGTCGCGGTGACCGGGCGGCAGATCATCCGGGTCAACGGCAACTTCAGCTGCTCCGCCGACGTACGGGTGGCCTCCGACAAGACGATCCTCGGCGTCGGCTCCGGTTCCGGGCTGACCGGCTGCGGCTTCAACATCCGCGACGTCCACAACGTGATCGTGCGGAACATGAGGATCTCGAAGGTGCTGGCCGGGAACGGCAACGGCGACGCGATCCACATCGACCACTCGACGAACCTGTGGCTCGACCACAACGACCTGTCCAGCGACCTGGACCATGACATCGACTTCTACGACGGGCTGCTCGACATCACGCACGCGGCCGACTTCGTCACGGTGTCGTGGAACATCCTGCACGACCACTACAAGTGCTCGCTCGTCGGGCACAGCGACAGCAACGCCTCCGAGGACACCGGGCACCTGCGCGTGACGTACCACCACAACGAGTTCCGCAATTGCTACGAACGGAACCCGCGGGTACGGTTCGGCAACCCGGTACACGTGTTCAACAACTACTACACGTTCGGCGGCGGTCCCGATCACTACAACTACGCCATCGCGTCGACGGAGAACGCCGGCGTACGGGTGGAGGGCAACCACTTCGAGAACATCAGCGACCCCACCCATCTTGGTGAGGGCGACTCCGACCCCGGCAACATCGTGGCCTCGAACAACGTCACGGTGAACTCCGGGCCGATCCTGACCGCGGGCGGCGTCGCGAGCATCCCGTACTCCTACACGCTCACCACCGCGAACCAGGTGAAGTCCGCCGTCACGGCGGGCGCCGGCACCGGCAAGATCACCACCTAACCCCATCCCTACGCCGCCCGGCTGCCCGTCGGCACGTTCCGACGGGTGGCCGGGCGGTGCCGCGCTACGCTCAAGCCGAAAATATCGGCACATCGGCGGGGGGCCCGGCCCCACCGGCCGCTCCACCACCCGGCCCGCCGTTGCCGGCCGGCCCGCCACCGCCGTGGACGTACCAGCCGTACGGCCCCCAGGCGGGGCAGGTGGCGATGCCGCCGCCGCCCACCCCTGTCCAGGCGGCAGGGCCGTCCGACCGGAGCCCAGCGGCCGGTGGGCGCGACCGCCTCGCCGTGCACCTGGTGTGGGAGGGCATCCTCGCCGTCGTCGCCATCGCGCTCGCGGTCACGATCCTCAGCACCGAGCCGAGCAAGGCCTTCAGCAACGTGCTGGCCCAGGCCGGCTACGTCGGCCTCGTGGCGGTCGGCCTCGCACTGTCGCTGCGGACGGGCACCCCCAACCTCGCGGTCGGGTCGATCGCCGCCTTCACCGGCGGCCTCAGCGCCGATCTGATGAACGAGCAGAAGTGGTCGGAGGCGACGGCGATGGCCGTGGCGGTCATCGTCGCGATCGTCATCGGCGCCGTGATCGGTCTGCTGGTGGGGGCGCTGTCGGTGCCGGCCTGGGCGGTGACCCTCGGCGCCGCCCTCATCGTCGACATGATGCTGATCGCGCTCACCGGCTCCATCCCGATCAGGGGAAACCTCACCGATGACTACTCGACCGCGCTGTGGTTCAGCCTGTTCGTCGTCGCATCGCTCGGCGGCGGACTGCTCTGGCTCGTGCCCGGCGTACGCAACGCGCTCAGCGCCACCCGGAGGGCCGGCGAGCCCGGCCGATGGGGCGGGCTGCGGCCGAGCGTCGGCGCCGTGGTCGGCATCACGGGCTCGAGCCTCCTGGCCGGCCTGGGCGGCATCGCCCAGCTCATGCGCTTCCGGATCGCCGAGCCGACGTCCGGCGAGTTCCTGACGACTATCGGGCTCGCCGCCGTACTGCTCGGCGGGGTCAGCGTCTTCGGCCGGCGGGCCGGGGTCGCCGGCACCGCGCTCGGCGTGATGGTCGTGGTGACCTCGTACAACCTGTTCATCATCCACAGCGAGTCGAGGTGGGCGCCGACCGTGCTCGTCGGCTCGCTGATTCTGGTGGGGCTCGGCGTCAGCCGTGGGCTCGAGAGCATCACCAATGCGCTGAACGCGCCGCGCCGACTGAACCGCGCCCAGGCCCCTTCCCCACGGCCATGAGGCCGATCTGCTGCGATTGTGCCCTTTGCACCGGCGAACGAATAGTGTCCCCGCGAACCGCACAGCGGGAGCTCGGCGCCGTCGTATGACGTGGCCCGCAGCCTAGGTCGTCACCGGCCGCAACTGGGCCATGATCGCGAGGGGCTGACCGTCCGGGTCGGTGAAGAACGCCATCCATTCCTCCGTTCCGGACTCGTGCCGGTGGATCATGTGCGGCGCGTGGGTGAACTCGACGCCGCGCGAGCTCAGCTCGTCATAGGCGGCGTCGATGTCGTCGACCTGGAAGTACAGGATCGACTGGCTCCGCACGTCCGGGTGCCGGGGTCGGCCGCGCCCCCTCTTGCCGTTCACGCCGGTCACGCCAGCCGTGACAGGGCCGAATTACCCTCCCCCGGCCGGTCGGCGGTCTGGGGCCTGCGGCATTTCAGCCGGCGGATCCGCCGGTGGCCAGGCGCATGAGGTCGGAGTCGAGGTCGATGGACACCTCGGTACCGCCGGCGCTGCCGTACTCATGCTGGTAGTTGCGCCAGGACTCGTTCTTGACCTGTCGCGCGAAGCCGCTCTCCATGAGCAGGACGAGTTCGATCGCGCCCCGGTCGATGCGCTTGTTCAGGGCCGGGTCGCTCCAGTCCTCGGGGGCGGCGAACAGCGAGGTCGGCACGACGGTGGTCCGCAGATAAGCGAACAGCGACCGCAGTTGCTCGTCGATGACGAGGGCGTGCCGGGCCGTACCGGCGGTGGCGGCGAGCACGACCGGCTTGGCGATCAGCAGGTCGTTGTCGAGGACCTGGAAGAAAGAGGTGAACAGGCCACTGGCGCCGGCCTTGTAGACCGGGGTACTGGCGATGATGCCGTCCGCGTCGCCGAGAGCGGCGATCGCCTTCTGCAGCTTCGGCCCGATCAGCTGGGAGACCATCGCGGTGGTGATCTCCGTGGCGAGCTCGCGCAGGTCGATGACCAAAGTGGTCACCTGGTTTCCGCGCTCGCCCGCCAGGTCGGCGACGCGCTGCGCGATCCGGTCGGCCAGCATCCGCGTCGAGGAGGGATCGCTGGTGCCGGCCGTGACCACGACGACCCTGTACGGCTCGTTGCTCATTTGGGTGAGGTCTCCTTCTCGTCGTTCCTCGATGCGCCGTCGTTCCTTGATGGGCCTGGAGCGACCTGCGGGTGGGCCAGCTTCCAGCCGATCGTCGCCAGTTGCCGCAGCTCGTCCGCGGTCAACTCGGCGGTGAGCGCGCTCGCGACGGAGCGGGCATGGCGCCGCCCGATCTGCCGCTGCTTGTCCAGGCCGGCGGCGGTGAGCGACAGGCGGACGCCGCGCCCGTCGGACAGGTCCGGGCACCGCTCGACGAATCCGCGCTCCACCAGCCGTTCCACCATGCGGGACAACGCCGGCTGGCTGAGCAGTACGTGCCGGTGCAACTCGCCGATGCGCAGCGGTTCGCGGCACTTGGACAGCGTGTAGAGCACGTCGTACTCCCGCATGGACAGGTCCCGCCAGATGTCCTCCGCCGCGAACTGCTTCATCAGCCGGGCGTGCGCGGACAGCAGGGCCTCCCAGGCGTCGTTGGCCGGCCGGGTCCGGGCGGGCATCACACGCTCGGGTAGTCGGCCCGCAGGGCCGGGTCGGTGTCCTGGTACGGGGTGGAGCCCGTCACGTTGTCGCCACGGTTGGCGTTCGGGCGTGGCTGGCGGGGCGGCGTGTCGCCGTACTTCGCCTTGACCAGACCGGCGTGGGTGGGCGCGTCGGGGACGTCCGGGTCGCGCTTGGCGGCCAATTCCTTGCGCAGGGTGGGCACGACCTCCTCGCCGAGCAGGTCGAGTTGGTTAAGTACGGTCTTCACCGGCAGGCCGGCGTGGTCGATCAAGAACAGCTGGCGCTGGTAGTCGCCGAAGTGCTCGCGGAAGGTCAGCGTCTTGTCGATGACCTCCTGCGGGCTGCCCACGGACAACGGCGTCATCCGCATGAACTCCTCCATCGACGGGCCGTGCCCGTACACCGGCGCCTCGTTGAAGTACGGCCGGAACTCCCGGATGGCGTCCTGCGACCTCCGGGCGATGTACGCCTGGCCGCCCAGGCCGACGATCGCCTGCTTCTCGGTGCCGTGGCCGTAGTGGGCGTAGCGCTGCCGGTAGAACCGGATCAGCCGCATGTAGTGCTCCTTCGGCCAGAAGATGTTGTTGGCGAAGAAGCCGTCGCCGTAGTAGGCGGCCTGCTCGGCGATCTCGGGAGTACGGATCGAGCCGTGCCACACAAAGGGCGGTACGTCGTCCAACGGCCGCGGGATCGAGGTGAAGCCCTGCAGCGGAGTGCGGTACTTCCCCTCCCAGTCGACCACGTCCTCCCGCCACAGCCGGTGCAGCAGGTTGTAGTTCTCCAGCGCCAGCGGCAGGCCCTCGCGGATGTCCTTGCCGAACCACGGATACACCGGGGCCGTGTTGCCACGCCCGAGCATCAGGTCGATCCGGCCCTTCGACAGGTGCTGCAACACCGCGTACTCCTCGGCGATGCGCACTGGGTCGTTCGTCGTGATCAGCGTGGTCGCCGTGGTCACGATCAGCCGCTTGGTGGTCGCCGCGATGTAGGACAGCAGCGTCGTCGGCGAGGACGAGAAGAACGGCGGGTTGTGGTGCTCACCGATGGCGAACACGTCCAGCCCCACTTCCTCGGTCTTCTGCGCGATCCGTACGACCGCGTCGATCCGCTCCGCCTCGCTCGGGGTCTCTCCCGAAACCGGGTCCCGGGTGATGTCGCTGACCGAGAACACCCCGATCTGCATGTCACGCCTCCTTCGCGCTCGCCGCACCGTACGCTGCCGTGCGCTGATCCAGTCAACTCTATGCGTTTGCATACAGTTGAACCGCCGGCCACCCCGCCCTATTCCGCCGCAGAACCGACCCGTTGACGATCAGCGAGGGCCCTGGGCCAAGGCGACCGGGTTGCCGGCCGGATCGGTCACGTAGGCCAGGCGTTCGCCCCAGGGCATGTCGGCCGGTTCGCGCAGCACCCGGGTGCCACCCGCGCGGAGCGTCTCGACGGTGCCGTCGAGCTCGTCCACGTACACGAACATCTCAAAGCGCGGCCGCTCACCCGCCTCCAGGCCGTACTGCTGGCGCGGCCAGTCGGCGGAGACGACGGCGAGCTCGGCGGCCCCGCGTCGCAGGCCGACATACCCCGGCTCGCCCTCGGGCGGTAGCTGAAAATGCCGTACGAATCCCAGCCCCTCGTAGAAGCCGGCGCACTCGCTCACACGGACCGCAAAGACGACGGGAAACGCACGTTCAGCCATGCCCGAAGACTAGTGAACTCCCGAACTCTGTCGGGCTGGACGTGCCACGTCGCAGGAGCGCACAGTGGACTCCCATCGGGCGGGCGGCGGTTTTGGCGCTGGGCAGCGATGCCGGGTAACACCGGGGAGCGGATGACGTGGCGGATCCGCGGCGGCCGGAGAAACGGGCTGACCTTGACGTATTGCTCAATCAGGTCGAGGATGCCGTCCTGCCGGAGACCAAAGAAGCGGAGGCACTTTTTGATGCCCCTCCCGCAAATCCTGCACCGGACGCGTCACGGCAGGGGTGTAATCCAGCCGGTGGATTTAATCGCCTCGATGAGGTCGATCTCAACCTCCATTCACACCGCCTCCTCAACTGGTGGCCTGGGTATCCGGACGGTCACGGCAGGGTGGGAATCCAAGCGGTGGATCTGATCGTCTCGACCGTTGTGATCTCGATTTCCATGGCCGGCCTTTCTATGCAGGCTTCCATAACACGCTGAAGGCAAGGGGAGCAGAGTGAGCGGCAGCCGTGTGCGTACAAGGTGGCCCCGCTCGGCACATGCATTGCGGTGTGCCCTCGGCTGCGGCGTGGGAGAGGCTTTATTCCGCTGGATGTTTCTGCCGGCAACAACTCTTGACCGGCACGGCTCGTTGTCCGGCGCCTGGCCCCTGTGCCAGATGGGCACATCCATTACCGGCTGATCGTCGGTTGGCCCAGGTCAGCGGCTCGATTGGAAGAGCGGTGGAGGTGGGATTTGAACCCACGGATGAGTTGCCCCATCACACGCTTTCGAGGCGTGCGCCCTCGGCCACTAGGCGACTCCACCGCAAGGAAGCCTACCTGACCCGGCGCCGCGCGAAGAACTCGGTGAGCAGGGCGGCACACTCGTCGGCGAGGACCGAGGCGATCACTTCGGGCCGGTGGTTGAGCCTGCGGTCTCGGACGACGTCCCAGAGAGAGCCGACCGCACCCGCCTTGGGATCGATGGCTCCGTACACGAGGCGGTCGACCCGGGCGAGTACGGCGGCGCCCGCGCACATCGTGCAGGGTTCCAGGGTGACGACGAGGGTGCAGCCGGTCAGCCGCCAGGTGCGCATTCGTACCGCCGCCGCGCGCAGTGCCAGCATCTCGGCGTGGGCGGTGGGGTCGCCGGTGCGTTCGCGCTCGTTGCGACCGGTGCCGATGACGTCGCCCGTGGAGTCCAGTACGACGGCGCCCACCGGGACGTCGTCGTCGGCGCCGGCGGCCTCGGCCAGCGCGAGTCGCATGGCGTCTTCGAAGGAGATCAACGCAATTGGTCGAACTCGTCGACGAATCCGGCCCGCTCCGCGACGACCGTGAGCGCGTCGCCGGGCAGGGCCCGCTCGCTGAGCTCGACGAGCCGGTCGGCGTCGGTGCCGAGGTCGGCGAGCAACGTGGCCTCGCCGGCGGGCTCGTCGTCGGGCAGCTCGCCGAGGGTTTCGGTGAGCGGGGCGGCGATCCGGCTCTTGCGGCAGGCTTCGGGGTCGGACAGGAACACACGGGGGTCGTCATCACCGTCCAGCCGGATGACGCCGAACCAGGTGTCGTCTTCCTCCACGAGCAGCACGACAAGATCGCCGAATGCCTCGACGGCGGTCTCGCGCATCAGGTCGGCGATGTCGTCCAGGTTCAGCGTCTCGCTGAGGTCGGCGTCGGCTCCCACCCAGCCGGCCTCGGTGCGGGCGAAGACGGCGGCGAAATACGGCACACATCCATTGTGGCCGGTCAGGCGATTGTGTCCACCGCACGCTCAAAGGGCGTCCCGAACCCAAGGCGCCCCGCGATGCTCATCAGCACCTCGTCCGGATAAAGATCGAGGTCGCCGGACAGCGCGCCCAGCTCCATCTCGTCGATGCCGAGATCGGCGAAGATCGACATGTCCCCGGCGGGCAGCACCATCTGCAGATCTTCGTCCTCGTCGGGGATGGCGATGTCGAGGTAGTCGAGAACCTGCCGGGCCAGCGGCCAGTCGAGCGCCGCGGTCAAGTCGGAGAGAAACACCATCACCTCGTCGCCCAGGACGCGGATGGCCACAAAGAAATCGTCGCCGACGGAGACGAGTCCGATGGTGCCGCCGATGCTCGGCTGCTGCCGCAACGCGTGAATCAACCCCGCCAGGTCTTCGGTCAACGCGACCGGGAGGACATCCGCCTCCCAGCGGTCGTCCTCGCGATACACCACGACGGCGAAGTCCGTCGCGTCAAAGTCCGTCATCGTCTCTCCACCGGCGCGGTATCTGCCTGGGAATAGTGGCAGATGCCGCGCGCCGGCGCGTACCGCACGCGTAAAGACACCCTCCGGCGCGCCGGCGGGCGGCCCGTTCCGGCCAGGCACCCCGTCATGGCCAGGCACCCCGTTTCGGCCAGGCGCCCGTACAGCGGCGCGGTCCGGAGCCAGGCCGACGGACCTCAGTGGATCCGGAATGTCCGCTGCCGCAGCAAGGCGCGGATCCGCTCGCGGCGCGCTCGGCGCGGAGTCACCCTCCGGCGCAGCTCTTTCGCCTCCGCCAACTCACGTAGGAAGATCGCGCGGCGACGAAGCCGATCCCGTGCCTCCTCTTCGCTCAGCTCCTCCATGTCAAGGTCCTTTCCCGGGCCGAGGTCTTCCATTCCGTCCTATTTGGGCCTGGGCTACCGTGATCGCCATGGAGACTCTCGTCGCCGATCACCCGCTGGTCGCGCATAAGCTCACGGCGTTGCGGGACGAGCGCACCGATTCGCCTACGTTCCGCCGGTTGGCCGACGAATTGGTCACGCTGCTCGCGTACGAAGCCACCCGCGACGTCCGCGTCACGGCGATCACCGTACAGACTCCACTCGCACCGGCCGAGGGCGTGAAGCTGGACCGCCCGGCGCCGCTGGTCGTACCGATCCTGCGGGCCGGGCTCGGCATGCTCGAGGGGATGACCCGCCTGCTCCCGACCGCCGAGGTCGGGTTTCTCGGCATGGTGCGCGACGAGGGCACGCTGCGGGCGCAGACATACGCCACGCGCCTGCCGGAGGACCTGTCCGGACGGCAGTGCTATGTCGTCGATCCGATGCTGGCGACCGGCGGCACGCTGACCGCGGCCGTGCAGCTGCTGCTCGACCGGGGCGCCAACGACATCACCGCGCTATGCCTGCTGGCGGCGCCCGAGGGCATCAAGCGGATGGAGCAGGAGTTCGCCACCACGCAGGTCCCGATCCGGGTGGTCACCGGCGCCATCGACTCTCACCTCAACGAGCACGGCTTCATCGTGCCCGGCCTCGGCGATGCCGGAGATCGGCTGTACGGCGTGGTGTGACTCAGACTCCTCGATGTTCAGGGTCGATCACATGGGGTAGTGATCAATTAACGGAGCGTTGGCCGGCGGGATCCTGAGCCATCGAGGAGCGCCATGGCCATGTCAGCCGACCTGTCCGGCTACGAGGAGATCACCGATCAGCTGGTCGCGGAGTTCGCCGAGGTGCACCCGGCGCAAACGGTCACGCGGTGCGTGACGGCCGCCCGGTACGGAGCCCTGGAGGTCACGGGCGCGGCCCCGGCCGACCTGGTCAAACGGATTGACCGTAAGCACCTGGAAGTCCTGGCCCTTGTCGCTGCCGAACGCCGCCGTAGGGCGACACTCTGGCCCCATCAGGTAAGAATCACTTCCGTACGGTAACCGCTACTCTAGAGAGCAGCCTGGGTCAGCGGGTCGATGTCTCGGGAGGCCGTGTGGCAAAGAAGTACGCCATGTACGCGGGCGTGGCCTTCGTGCTGTTCTACGTGGTGAAATCACCTGAGGGCGCGGCTCAGGTGGTGCACAGTGCAGCCGGTGGACTCGCCTCGGCGGCGGACTCGCTCGCCCGATTCGTGAACGCACTCGCATGAGGCTGGTGACGCCCGGCGACTCCGCGCCGGCGTCGGTCAATCGTTACCTCCTCCCGCACGAGACCCAGCGCATCATGGTGCGCAAGCACCCCGCCGTACTGATGGTTCCGGTCCTTCTGGTGCTGGCCGGGCTCATCATCGCGGGAGTTCTGAGCAACACCGTGGCCGATCAGGCCGGAGCACTGGTCAGCTGGATCTGGTGGATATGGCTCGGCCTGCTGGCGTGGTTCGTCTGGAAGGTCGCCGAATGGTCGGTGGAGTATTTCGTCATCACCAACCAACGGATGCTGCTCACCTCCGGCATCATCACGCACAAGGTGGCGATGATGCCGCTGGCGAAGGTCACCGACATGAGCTTCGAGCGGTCGATCAACGGCCGCCTGCTCGGGTACGGGCAGTTCGTCCTCGAGTCCGCCGGTCAAGATCAGGCTCTGCGGACCGTCAATTACCTCCCCTACCCTGAGCAGCTCTATCTCGAAGTCTGCGACATGATCTTCCCGCCGAAGCCGCCCCCCACCGAGGAAGAGAAGCTCCAGGCGGAGCTGGACCGGCGGATGAAGGAGATCCAGGTCGTCTCAGTCGTCTTGAAGAGTGAGACTGACCCGTTGAAGCTAACGAAGTTGAACGAGCGCATGGACAAGCTCCGGGTTCAGGTTCAAGAGCTGAACGAGAGCCTGGAGCAGATCGCAGTGGAAAAGGAGGGGCCGCGGCGTCCACACGTGCCGTAGGGGCACCAAAGCGCACGCCACTCCCCCGAATTTTCCCAAGTTGGTCAGTTACTCTCGATGTGCGCCAACGATAAGCGTGCAATCATGTCGTCACCGAGGCCGCCTGTTTTTCTTCTGCTAAGTGAGTTCCCATGCCGGGTCCAGGCAACGTTGGAGATCGCGTCCGTAACCTTCGGCTGACCAAACGTCTGTCGCAGGCGCAACTCGCTGGTCACGATCTGTCTGACAGCTACATCTCATTGATCGAGTCGGGTAAACGAACCCCCACACCGGCCGTCCTCCGGCTGCTCGCCGAACGGCTCGGCTGCACGGCGGAGTACCTCTCCGACGGCATCGAGCCGGAGCAGCGCACCCACTTGGAGGTACGCGGCCGGTACGCCGATCTCTCCCTGCTCACCGGTGATCTCGAAGTCGCGCTCAAGGGCTTCGACGATGTCGTCGCGCGCAGCGACAGCCCGACCCTGACCGCGCGCGCCAAGTGGGGACGGGCTCGCACGCTCGAGGAGCTCGGCCGTACCGAGGAGGCCATTCTCGCCTTCGAAGAGATCCGCGAGGCCATGGAACGCGACACCGGGCGCGCCAGCTCGCTGCCGTCGTTTGTGGCGCTGACCAGGTGTTATCACGGCGTCGGCGATCTCGGGCAGGCGATCGCGCTGGGCGAGCGAGCGCTCGACCGGCTGAGCGAGCTCGGTCTCACAGTCGGCGCCGAGCGCACCGAGCTGTCCCGGGTGCTGCTACTGGCCTACATCGACCGGGGTGACGTGGCACGGGCGCACGATCTCGGCCGGGCCATCCTCAGCGACGGCACGCCGGTGGTCACGACGCCGGATGCCGCGCTGACGGAGTCGTACCGGCTGGCCAGCGTGCGCGCGCTCGAGCTCGGCGCCGCAGGCGACGCGCTCTACCTCGCCGACCAGGCGCTCGCCGTGCAGAGCGAGGGCGCCGGGTTGCGGGCGTGGGCCCGGCTGCGGGCCGCGGCCGCGCGCGCCCTGCTGCGCGGCGTGCCCTCGTTCGGGACGGGCCCGCAGGACGATCCGGCCCGGGAGGCGCTGGAGCTGCTCGGCGCGGCCGCACCGTCGCTTGACGGCATCGAGGCGGTGGACTGCGTGATCGAGACCGCGCGGGCCCACGTCATGGCCGGCGATGTCGACACCGCGGTGGCCGCCCTCGAGAGCGTGCTGCACGATCTCGAGGCCGAGGAGCAGTCGTACGGCGGAGACGCCGCCGCCCTCGAGGCCGTACGTGCCCGGCTCGTGCTCGCCCAGGCGCGGCTCGCCCACGACGACCGTACGAGGGCGCGCGAAGTGCTCCGGGTCGCGACCATCCGGCTTGAGCAGGTCACCCCGAGCCGCCCGGTCGCGCAGGCGTCGCGGGAGCTCGGCGACCTGCTCGAGTCCGCCGGTGACGAGGCCGGAGCGGCGCTCGCTTACCGCCGGGCGCTCGAGGCCGCCGGGCTGTACCCCGCCGCCCGCAGCATCACCGTCGCCCTCGCCAGCCGCTGACCGTCCCGCACCGCGGGGCGGTCGAGGGCGCGCCCTCCGGCGTTGAACGCTGCCCCCCAGCCGCGGCGTTGTGAATTGGTGCTCGCCTGGTTGTCGTACGATGAAGACATAGGATGACCGGCTGATTGGGGGAATCTTGACTCTGCGTGTAGCCCGGCGTGCGTCGCTCGTCGATCAAGTGATTGACCAGCTCAGGGAGCAGATCGCCGCCGGCGCCTGGGCCGTGGGGCAGAAGATTCCTCCGGAGCCGACCCTGGCGGAGAGCCTCGGCGTGGGCCGCAACACGGTCCGCGAGGCCGTCCGGGCCCTACAGCACGCCGGTCTGCTGGAGTGCAGGCAAGGTGACGGCACCTACGTACGGGCGACCAGCGAGATGTCCGGGGCCGTCCAGCGGCGTCTTCGCGACGCCGAGGTGCTCGAGATCTTCGAGGTGCGACAGGCCTTGGAGGTCGCGGCGGCCCGGCTGGCCGCGGAGCGCCGAACCGACTCCGACGTGGCGGCGATCGAGGCCGCACTCGAGCGGCGCAATGCCGCCTGGCGCAGCGGGTCGGCGGACACGTTCGTCGAGGCCGACCTGGCCTTTCATACGGCCGTGGTGGCCGCCACGCACAACACCGTACTGATCGACCTCTACCTCGATTTCAGCGACGCGCTGCGCGCCAGCATCAGTGCCGTCGGGGATCCCGCCGGCAACACAGACGTGCCGCACGGCCCGATCGCCGCGGCGATCGAGGCCCGAGACGCGGAGGCCGCCGAGCGCGCCACCCACGCCTGTCTCGAGCAGATCATCTCCGCCAACGGCTGACCCCGAACCCGTAGGCCCCGACCGGCGATCCGGCCCCCCGAAAGCACCCGACAAGCCGCCCGAAAGCGCCAACGAACCACCCGAGATATCCCGCTGAAAGGTGATATGTCCTCCGAGAGCCTGCGACTTAGCCGGGCCACCACCGCCTGGACCCTCGTCGCGCTGCTGCTGCTCGCCGTCAACCTGCGGGCCGCGATCAGCAGCGTCTCTCCCGTCCTCACCGATATCCAGCACCAGCTCGGCCTGAACGGCGCCGCGATGGGCGTGCTCACCACACTGCCGGTCCTCTGCCTCGGCGTCTTCGCCGCCGTCGCGCCGTCGCTGGCCCGCAGGTACGGGCCGGAGATGGCGCTCACGGGCGCGCTCGCCCTGATCACCGGCGGCATCGTGCTGCGGCTGGTGCCGACGCCGGCCGCCCTGTTCGGCGGCACGGCGCTGGCCGGTGCGGGCATCGCGATCGGCAACGTGCTGATGCCGTACGTCATCAAGCACCGCTTCCCGCATCGGATCGGTCTGCTGACGGGCCTGGCGATGATGGTCATGTCGTCCGGCGCCGCGCTCGCGTCCGGGCTGGCCGTGCCGCTGGACCACGCGGCGGGCTGGCAGACGTCCCTGTCGGTCTGGGCGATCCCCGCCGTCATCGCGGTGGCCGTGTGGGCACTCCTCATCATCGTCCGGCGGCTCGGGAAGGAGAGCCCGGCCGGTGCGGTGACGCCCCAAGTCGCGGACGGCTCGCTGGCGCGCAGCCGGCTGGCCTGGTTCGTCACCGGGTTCATGGGGATGCAGTCGCTGATGTTCTACGTGCTTCTGTCGTGGCTACCGGCGATCATGCACGACAGCGGCTACTCGGCCGGGACCGCGGGGGCGATGCTCTCGACGATGATGCTGCTCGGCATCCCGACCGGTCTGGTCATGCCGATGCTCGCCGCGCGGGTGGACGACCAGCGCGCCCTCGTTGTGGCGGTGATGTCGGTCCTCGCGCTGGCCCTCGGCGGGCTGCTGCTCGTTCCGGGTGCGGGTTGGTTCTGGGTGGTGCTCCTCGGCCTCGGCGTGGGCAGCGCCTTCCCGCTCGCGTTCACGATCATCACGCTGCGCTCGCCGACCCCCGGCGTCGCGGCCCGGTTGTCCGGGATGGCCCAGACCCTCGGCTACCTGCTGGCCGGCGCGGGGCCGCTGGTATTCCGCCTGTTGCACGACGCGACCGACGGGTGGCAGGTGCCGCTCGTGCTGTTGCTGGGCTGGGTGCTCGTCGAGACCTTCGTCGCCCTGCGCGCCGCCCGCCTGGGCTTCGTACTGCCACGGTCAGCCGGCGGTGACCAGCGCCACCCCGGCCAGCGCGAGGAGCACGCCGAGCCGCTGGACGGTCCGCAACCGCTCGCTGTAGACGACGCGGGCGAGCAGGACCGTGATGGCCGGGTACAGCGAGACCAGCACGGCCGCGAGGCTGAGCATGCCGGTTCGGGTCGCGAACAGGTAGAGCACATTGGCCAGGGAGTCGAGGCTGCCGGCGCCGATCGCGATCACCAGCGTCGCCCGGTCGACGGCGAGGCCGAGTCCAATGGGCCGCTTTATGCGTTCCCCCACCCGAATGGTCGCGGTCGCGGAAACTTCGGTTTCTGAAAGAACGGCTCGGGAAACCTCCGCGCTGGAAGTCTCACCAATGGAACTCTCGAGATCGGAATTGTCGGCCCCGGCTTTCTTTATCGGGAATGATCGGGCCTTGCCGAAGCGGGCGGCCCGGCGCAGCAATGCCCAGCCGACCAGCACAACGGTGAGCACAACGAGCAGGCCCGCGGTTCGTGACGCGGCGAGCGCCCACAGCGCACCGCTGCCATGCCGGCCCGCCTCGCGCACCAGGATGAAGAAGACGCCGAACCCAAACCCCGAGATCACGGCCAGCACCGGCCCGCGCACCGAACGCGGCCGTACGGTGGTGCCGTCCATGCTGACGAGGCAGATGGCGGTCAGGCAGACCAGTACGCCGATCAGTACGGACGGGGCCAGCCGGTCGCCCTGCAGCAGCCCGACCGCCACCGGCAGCAGCGCCGAGATCAGCGCGGCCACCGGCGCCACTACGCTCATCGGTCCACGGGCCAGCGCGTTGTAGAAGACGATGAGGCCGGATCCGCCGGCCAGACCCGCGGCCAGGCCCCACGCGAGGCCCTCCGCCGTGGGCGCCTGGCCGACCGCGAGCGCGGCGGCGATGAGCACCAGTAGCCCGACCGGCAGGCTGATCAGCAGCACCGAGCGAGCCGGAACGCGGCGCGAGGCGGCCCCGCCGAAGAAGTCGGCCGTGCCGTATACCACGGCCGAGCCGAGCGACAGCATGATCAACGTCATGACGACGGCCCGACCAGTCGCGTCTCGATCCGTACGTCCGGCGAGAACGCGCGCAGCCGTACGGCCAGATCGTCGCCGGCGGCGGTCAGCCGGTCGAGGGGATAGGGCTCCAGCCGCTCGAGGATGAACAGCGCGTTCTTGGTCGCCTCGGTGATGCGCGTGCGCACGCACTGTCGCCAGTTCCAGCGGCGGCAGGTCACGCCGACGTCGTCGCGCCAGACCACCTCGCCCGGCTCGGGGTGATCGACGATCTCTTCGCCGCCCGCGACGGTGTCGAACGGCTCGTCGCCCACCGCCCTGATCAGCCGGGCCGGACCTCGGTACGCGTCGCTGTCCTCGCCGCCGATCGGAAGGACGTGCTCGATGCTGACGGCGTTGTACGCGTCGACGACCAGGTTGATGGCGGGCACCGCGTCGGCCCGCTTGAGCAGCGCGTCGACGGACGGCCTGGTGCGCTTCGGCTTGGCGCCGAAGGCGCGGTAGGCCTCCCGCCAGGCCTGGACGTGGTCGTCTTCGTCAGGGGTGGCGGCATGCCGGGCGGCCGCCGCCAGCCGATCCACCGAGCCGGCGTCGCTCGGGCCGTTGCCGAGGCTCTCGGCCGTCACGAGCAGTACGGCGAAGTCCGGACGCAGCGCCCGGACCGAGTCATCGACCACAATGCTGTCGAGCATGCACTCACCTCTTCCATCGGTCATCATAATGCAACATCGAGTACATTAAATCGACCGCCCTCTGGGGCAAAGGAGACGATGGCGTGGGCGAGTCCGAGCCGGCCGCTACTCCAGGCACCAAGCCGCACGGCGTGGGCGAGGCCGTCGCCCACACCGTGCGGGCCCTGCGGTCCGCGCACGGCTGGAGCCTCGACCAGCTCGCCGGCCGCGCCGGCGTCAGCAAGGGCGTCCTCGTCGCGCTCGAGCAGGGCCGGGGCAACCCCAGCCTGGCCACCCTGATCCGGATCTCGGAGGCGCTCGGCGTGGCGCTGACCCGGCTGGTGCAGGTCGAAGAGGAGCCGCCGGTACGGCTGTTCCCGCCCGAACGGCACGTCGTGCTCTGGCACGGCCCGTCGGGCGGCAGCGGCACCCTGCTCGCGGGCAGCGATCCGCGACCGTCCGTCGAGCTGTGGACGTGGGAGCTGCGCCCCGGGGAGCCGCACGACAGCGACCCGCACATCGCCGGCACTCGCGAGGTCGTGTACGTCCTGGAGGGTGCCCTGACGCTCACCGTCGAGGGTCGCAGCCACATCGTCGAAGCGGGCAGCGCGGCGGTCTTCGCCGGCGACCGGCGGCACTCCTACGTCAACGATGGTGACGTGCCGTGCCGGTACGTCCTGGCCGTCATGGACCTCTGAACGGCATCGGGCAGGTAACCGATTCCGCGCCCGCGGATGCGGAATCGTCGGCACGAGCTCCGGCGCGCAGCATGGCCGCCACCGCGAGCCCGGCGGGCAGCAGTACGAAGGCGCCGCACAGGGCCAGCACCACGCCCGTGAACACGGTCGCGACCACCGCCGTAGCGCGTGCCGCGCCGCCGCGCAGCAACCGCACCGCGGCCGCCGTCCCGACCACCATGACGGCGGCCAGGCAGGCGCCGGTGGCCCGAAGCAGGACGTCGAGATCGATCCGGGAGACGACGGTCGCCACCATCATCGCGCAAGTCAGGGCGCCGAGCAGGGCAAGGCTGCGGCGGGGCACCGCGCCCGGCGCA
The DNA here is from genome assembly GCA_036555725.1 of Streptosporangiaceae bacterium. Taxonomy (GTDB): domain Bacteria; phylum Actinomycetota; class Actinomycetes; order Streptosporangiales; family Streptosporangiaceae; genus CALAED01. The sequence continues at coordinate 39,709 of DATBKU010000100.1, forward strand.
TCGCCGGCCGCCAGCGGCCGCGGTAGCGCGCCGTCGCGGGCGAGCGCCGCGCCCAGCCGGGCCGCGCTAGCGATGTACGTGTTGATCGCGCCGAAGGTCAGGAACAGCGCGGCCACCGCCGTCACCGCGTTGGCCGACCGGCCGATTCCATGCTGGAGCAGCAGGGCGAGCGGTACCGGGGACGAGGCCGCGCCGCGGCCGAGCACGCCGACAGTGGTGACGGCGAGGCCGGTGTAGAGCGTCCCGACGATGATCAGCGCCAGCGCCGACACTCGCGGCAGCTGGCGGCGCGGGTCGGCGAAGTCGGCCGACAGATGAGTGCCCGCCTCCCAGCCGACGAAGGCGAAAAACAGCAGGCTGACCGCGTGCCCCACGCCACCCCAGCCGTACGGAACGAAGGGCGCGAACCGATCGGCCCGTACTGACGGGGCGGCCGCCAGCACCGCCGTCACCAACAGCGCGGCGAGGAGCGCGGCGAGCACCAGCTGCAACGGTCCGGACAGCCGCAGGCCGACGTGGTTCGCCGCGAACGCCACGATTAGCAGTGCGGCCGCGGTGACCAGCGTCGTCGAATGACCCATGCCGAGGGCGGCGGTGACGTACTCACCACCGATCAGCGCCGCGGCGACGACTCCGATCGGGACGATGAAGTAGAACCACCAGCCGACCGCTGCCGCGAGGCGAGGCCCGAACGCCCGCGCCGTGAAGCCGGCCACCCCGCCGCCGTCGGGGAAGCGGCCGCCGAGCGCGGCGAAGGTGAAGGCGACGGGCACGCTGAGCGCCACCAGCCCGACCCAGGCGACGACGGACGCCGGCCCGGCCGCCGCGGCCGCGAGGCCGGGCAGCGCGAGCACCCCCGGGCCGAGGATGCCCCCGACGTACAACGCCGTCCCCTGCGTAATGCCGAGCCGGTGCACGGTAGCCCCTGTCATCCCCGACATCCGCCGCTCCTCCAAGTGGCCAACCGATGTGCCCTGAAGGTAGGCATACGTACGGTCTCGCGGCGTTGTGATCGAACGTTCGTACGGAAATAGTGCGACAATTCCGGTCATGGACGAACTTGATTCGGGGATCATCCGGCTTCTGCAGACGGATGCGCGGCTGTCCAACCGGGAGCTCGCCCGTACGCTCGGGATCGCGCCGTCGACGTGTCTGGAACGGGTCCGCTCACTGACCAGGCGCGGGGTGATTCGCGGCTACCATGCCGAGATCGATCTGGGCGCCCTCAACCGCAGCCTGCAGGCGCTCGTCGCCGTGCAGGTCCGTCCGCTCAGCCGTACGGTCATCGAGACGTTCAAGAGCTCGGTCAGCCAGTTTCCCGAGGTGCTGAGCGTGTTCGTGCTGTCGGGCGGCGACGACTTCGTCGTGCACGTCGCCGTCCAGGATCTCGACCACCTGCACGCCTTCCTGCTCGACCGGCTCACCGCCCGCCGCGAGATCACCGGCTTCCGCACCTCGGTGATCTTCGAGCGCGTACGGAATACCAGCCTCGTCCGCCTGCCGGACCCGGCCCCCATCGCCTGACACTCGGAAGCCGGGGCCACGTGGGCGCCGGATTACAGTCCATGTCGTGGGCGTAACGACGAGCCGCCAGGGGGAGCCACGTGAGCAACCTGGACCTGCATCCGGCCGAGTCGGTCTGCGACGGACGACTCGCGGTCGCCACCGAACCCGAGCGGACACTGTTGCCGGGCCGCGAGGTCGTGCTCGGCGGTCCGCGCGGCACCCTCGTGCGCCGGACGCTGCCGCACCGCGACCGGCGCATGGTGGGCGCGTGGTGCTTCGCCGACCACTACGGCCCCGAGGACATCGTCGACGGGCCCGGGATGCGCGTACCGCCACATCCGCACACCGGGCTGCAGACCGTGAGCTGGCTGATCGAGGGCGACGTCCTGCACCGGGACAGTCTCGGCAACGAACAGCTGGTTCGCCCGGGGCAGCTCAACCTGATGACGGCGGGCCGGGGCATATCGCACTCCGAGGAGTCGCCGCGCGAACGCCCGCCGGTCCTGCACGGCGTCCAGCTGTGGGTGGCGCTGCCCGACGTCGAGCGCGACGTCGAGCCGGACTTCACCCATCACCCGGACCTGCCGAGGTGGACCGAAGCCGGCGCGAGCGTGACCGTGCTGATGGGCGAGATCGACGGTGCCACCTCGCCCGCCCGGCTCTACACCCCGCTCGTCGCCGCCGACATCGCCCTCGCGCCGGGTGCGGTCGTACGGCTGCCGCTCCGGCATGACTTCGAGTACGCCACGCTCGGTCTGTCCGGGACGGCGGAGGTCGACGGGGTGGCCCTGGACCCAGGGCCGCTGCTGTATCTCGGCACCGGACGGGCCGAGCTCACGATGCGCGCCGACGCCGGTCAGGCCGGACAAGTCCTGCTCCTGGGCGGCGAGCCGTTCGAGGAGCGCATCATCATGTGGTGGAACCTGGTCGGCCGCAGCCACGACGAGGTCGTGCAGGCCCGCGAGGACTGGATGGCCGGGCGCCGGTTCGGCACCGTGCAGGGGTACAACGGCGACCCACTGCCCGCGCCGGCCATGCCGACGACCCCGCTCAAACCCCGCGGCCGTCATCGCTAGCCGTACGCCGCCCTCAACCGGCCGGCGGGTTCGGCCAAGCGGCCCGGCGCCGCCGGAACCGCGTCGCCTTTGTGCAACGGGATGTCGGTCCGGATCGGTACGTTGCTGAGCATGAGACGGATCGGCGTAGCCGAGCGACGGGCCCGGCTGGGCATCCGACACCTGCTGGCGGCGCCGGGCGACGGCGCGGTCGAGGCCGCCCAGGGCGTGGTGGCGCTGCACGGCACCGACGCGGCGTCCGTCTACCTGTCCGCCGCGGCCCGCATGCGCGCGCCGGCCATGGACGCGATCGACGCCGCGCTGTACGACGAGCGAGCGCTGATCCGGATCCTCGGCATGCGGCGCACCGTGTTCGTGCTCCCCGTCGAGCTCGCGCCGATCGTCCAGGCCGCCTGCACCGACGCGATCGCGGCCCGCGAGCGGCGCAAGCTCGTACAGTTCCTGACCGAGGCCGGAGTCGGCACGAGTGACGTGGCCGGGTGGCTCACCGACGTCGGCGAGTCGGCCGTCCAAGCGCTGCGGGAGCGCGGCGAGGCGCTGTCGGTCGAGCTGTCCGCCGCCGAGCCCCGGCTGCGCGAGCAGTTCGTCGTGGCCCCGGGCAAGAAATACGAAGCCCAGGTCAGCGTGGCCGGGCGGCTGCTGCCCATCCTTGCGGCCGAGGGCCGGATCGTCCGCGGCCGGCCGCGCGGCACGTGGCTGAGCACCCAGTATCGATGGGCCCCCGCCGAGGCGTGGCTGCCCGACGGCCTGGACACCTGGTCCGCCGACGCCGCGCAGGCCGAGCTGGTCGGCCGCTGGCTGGCGGCGTACGGGCCCGGCACGGCCGCCGACATCAAATGGTGGACCGGTCTCACGTTCGGGGAGGTGAAACGCGCGCTCGCCAAGATCGGGGCCGTCGAGGTCGATCTCGCCGGCCTGACCGGCTACGTCCTCGCCGAGGAGGTGGAGCCGGTCGCCGCGCCGGAGCCGTGGGTCGCGCTGCTGCCCGCGCTCGACCCCACGCCCATGGGCTGGACCGAGCGCGACTGGTATCTCGGCGACCATCGCGCGGCCCTGTTCGACCGATCCGGCAACATCGGCCCGACGGTCTGGTGCGACGGCCGCATCGTCGGCGGCTGGGCCCAGCGCCCGGACGGTGAGATCGCCGTGCGCCTGCTGGAAGACATCGGCGACCGCGCCAAGGATGTCACCGTCGTGGCCGAGCGCCTCGGCGCCTGGCTCGGCCCGGCCCGCTTCGTCCCCAAGTTCCGTACTCCCCTGGAACGCGACCTGAGCGCCTGACCTCGAGCCAGTCCGAGCCCACCCGAGCCACCCCGAGCCACCCTGGCGTACCGGCGCGTGGCCCGGCGAAGGTCGTATCCGGACGCGGCAACGCGGGGCGGGGCCTCGGCGGTAGTAGTCAGGGACAGGGTCACTTGCTGAGGAGAGCGGATTGTGGACCGGCCGGAGTTCGCGACCTATGTCGGAGACCGATCGGCGCGGCTGATGCGGACGGCGTATCTGCTGTGCGGCGACTGGGCCATGGCCGAGGATCTCGTCCAGACGGCGCTGACCAAGGCGTGGCTGGCGTGGCACCGCATCGGCGACGATCCCGACCCGTACGTCTACCGAATTCTGGCCAACACGCACGCCTCCTGGTGGCGACGCCGCTGGCGGGGCGAGGTGCCGACCGCACGGCTTCCGGAGCAGGCGGCGCCCGCTACGACGGCGATCGAGGATCGGGACGTCCTGTGGGACGCCCTCGGCAGGCTGAAGGAGCAGGAGCGGGCCGCCATCGTCCTGCGCTACTACGCCGACCTCGACTACGCCCGGATCGCCGACATCCTCGGCCGCCCGACCGGCACCGTGCGCAGCCAGATCAGCCGGGCCTTGGCCAAACTCCGGGTCGATCGAGCCGTACTGCCCGTACGAGAGGGAGATCGAGAGTGACCTTCACAGAGGATGACCTACGGGCCGCACTGACCGAGCACGGCCGGTCGGCGCCGGTGCCGCACGACCTGGCCGCCGTCGCGGAGCGCCGCGGCCGGACGGTCCGCCGGCGCCGCCGGGTCGCGGGCGTCGCCGCCGTCCTCGCCTGCGCCGGCGCCGCTGCCGCGATCGGATCCCAGGCGGATCTCGGCCGGCGAGGCGATCGGGACACACTGTCGCCTGCGACGTATCCGTCGATCTCACCGCAGGTGGCGGCCAAACAGAGCGTGGTACAAATTACCGCCGCCGCGCCGGGGTGCGCCCGCACGCTGAAGGGTACCGGCTTCGTCTACTCCCGAGAACGGGTCATCACCGCGGCACACGGTCTCGCCGGCACACGCAGTGTGGACGTACGGACCCTGGGCGGACCGGCCTACCGCGCCCGGGTGGTCGAGTACGATCCGCGACGCGATGTCGCGGTGCTCTTCGTCCCCGGCCTGCCGGCCCCCGGGTTGCGGTTCGCCGCCACCGCGCGCTCGGGCGATCGCGTCGTCGTGGCCGGGTTCGGGCGCGGCCGTCCGCCGCTGTGGAAGGTGCCCGGACGGATCGAATCGCGGCACCGGGCTACCGGGTTGGACCTCTACCACACCACCCAGGTGACGCGGGAGGTCTACACGGTGCACGCCCGCGTCGAGCCGGGGATGGCCGGCGGGCCGCTGATCGCCGCCGATGGCAGCGCGTATGGCTTGGTCTTCGCGGCCGCGCTCGACGCCCCGGACATCGGATACGCCCTCACCGCGAACGAAATCGCACCCGTCGCGCAGCACGGCCGTACCGCCACGAAGTCCGTCCCCACCCAGACCTGCACCGACTGAGGACGCCGGGCACGGCGGGCTGTTGCCGGGGCGCTATTGGAGTTCGCCGCGTGTTACCCCATGGCGCTCACCCCGCGGCGCCGTACATGTTCAGCGCTCAGCCTGGCGCTCGCGAGCAGGCCCGTGCAGTGGGCGCTGCAAGGGGTGATCGAGCCGCGGCTGGAGTGGGTGTTCCGGCGAGCGACGCCGCCGGTCACAGCTCGCCGCGACGCCGGACCAGCTCGAACTCCAGCACGTTGAGCGCCACGACCACCGCGGCGATCCCGGACACGGCGGCGAGGGCCGGGACGTACGGCGCGAACGGCAACAGGATGAGCACGACCCCGGCCGCCGACAGCCGCCAGGTGGACCACAGCCGGAACATGCGCCAGCGGGTGTAGCCGAAGGTCGCCAGGTAGAGCGCGCAGCCGCCGAACAGCAGTGCGGCGGTGTCGATGTGCAGATGCGCCCCCGGGTGCGCCACCACCTCGGCCAGCCCGCCGGCGAACGCGATCACTCCGGCGATGAACGACAGGTGCCCGTACGACAGGACCTGCCGTACGACATCGGTCTGCACGGCCGCGGTCGCGAGGGCGTGCTGGATCGCGCTGCGGGCGAAGTGGAAGTACACCCACCACAGGCCGCAGGCCAGCACGAACGCCGCGGTCACCGCGCCGAGCTGCCCCGCGGTCAGATGGTCGGCCGAGGCGGTGGGCAGGCCGGTCGCCACGATGGACTCGCCCAGCGCGATCAGCACGAGCAGCCCGAACCGCTCCGGCATGTGCGACGAGTTGAACCGCAACCCGATCAACCTGCGGCGCAGCAGCCGGGGCGTGGACAGGTCGGTGATCGCGGCCATCGCCCACAGCGTCACCCGGGCCGGTCCGTCCAGAAACCCGCCGATGAGCAGCAGCGGCCCGGAAACCACCACCGCCACGCTGAAAGGGCTGAGCGAGACCCCCGGACCCCGGAAGATCAGGAACGCCAGGATGAGCCGGGCCCCGTAATAGGACGCGCCGAACAGGACACCCCGGTCGCCGTACGCGAACGGGGTGGCCAGCGCCATGAACAGCGCGCACAGGCCGACCGCGAAGATGCCGAGCCGGTCGAGCGGGTTGTCGACGTCGTGGGTGTTGGCGTGGACGGACGTACCGATCCAGGCCCAATAGATCGGCACGAAGACCACCAGCGCCCGGCCGATCCCCGCCCAGGTGTGATCTTGGTGCAGCAGCCCCGACACCTGCGTGATCGCGAACACGAAGACGAGGTCGAAGAACAGCTCCACCCAGGTGACCCGCTTCTCCGATACGGACGGCGGCCCCTCGACGTCGACAACCCGCTCGCCCGGCTCGTTCATGAGGAGAACGTACGCGGAATTACCGGCTTTCTTCATTACATTTTCTAGGACCTAGCCGATCGCGACGCGCCCTTCGGGTGATTGATTCACAGGGTGTGGACGAATCCGGCCTGCCGACACCGATGCGTTCGGGTCGGGCGCAGGGTCAACACTCCAGACCGTGAACCACTGCGAGGAGACTGCCCGATGATGACCGCACTGTCAGCGGATGGAACCGTCCTGGCGTACGACCGGTTCGGCGATGGGCCACCGATCGTCATGCTCGGCGGCGCCTTCAACGACCGCTCGGCGACCGAGCCGCTCGCCCGGGCGCTCGCGGAGGACTTCACCGTGTTGAACCCCGATCGCCGGGGACGGGGCGACAGCGGCGACACCGCGCCGTACTCCGTCGACCGCGAGATCGAAGACCTCGACGCGCTGATCGCCGCGGCCGGCGGAGCGGCGTCGTTGTTCGGCTATTCGTCGGGCGGAAACTTGTCGCTCATGGCGGCGGCGAGCGGACTGAAGATCACCAACCTCGTGCTCTACGAGCCGCCCTTCACCGTGAACGACAACCGCCCGCCCCTGCCCGGCGACGTGGCCGAACAGGTCACCGCGCTCGTCGCCGCGGACCGTCGCGGCGACGCCGTCGAGTACTACCAGACGAAGGTGATCGGCATGCCCGAGGAGCTGGTCGTGCAGCTGCGCGACGCTCCGTTCCGCCCCGGTCTGGAGGCGATCGCGCACACGCTCGCCTACGAGGCGGCGATCATCGGCGACCTGTCGTTGCCCACCGACCTGCTCGCCTCCCTCGAAACGCCGACGCTCGTGGTCTGCAGCGAGCAAACCGTGCCGTTCCTACGGACCGCAGCCGAGGCGGTCGCGGCGGCCCTCCCCAACGGACGGCTTCGCACCCTCTCCGGTGAAGGCCACGCCATCAACCCCGACGCCACCGCCCCCGCCATCGTCGACTTCCTCTCCCCCTGATACGCGCTCTCCTTTCCGCCTCGCCGTAACAGCTCGGGCAAAAGGCCACGCAAGGTCTGGGGCGGCCTTACTGGGCCATGTCGACAAAGCGGCTGTAGTGGCCCTGAAACGCTACCGTGACGGTAGCCGTTGGGCCATTTCTGTGCTTTGCCACGATGAGGTCGGCCTCGCCGGCTCGCGGCGACTCCTTCTCATAGGCGTCTTCGCGGTGCAAAAGTATGACAACGTCGGCATCTTGTTCTATGCTGCCTGATTCGCGCAGATCGGAAACCATGGGTTTCTTGTCGGTGCGCTGTTCCGGGCCGCGGTTGAGCTGAGAGAGCGCGATGACCGGCACGCCGAGTTCTTTGGCGAGCAGCTTGAGCGAACGCGAGAATTCCGAAACCTCTACCTGGCGGCTTTCCACCCGCTTGCCGGACGTCATCAGCTGCAGATAGTCGATGACGACCATGCGCAGATCGTGCTGCTGCTTGAGCCGACGGCATTTGGCCCGGATTTCCATCATGGACATGTTCGGTGAGTCGTCGATGAACAGCGGCGCCTCGGAGACCTCACTCATGCGGCGGGCCAGCCGGGTCCAGTCGTCGTCGTTCATCGTGCCCGACCGCATCGCGTGCAGCGCCACCCGCGCCTCGGCCGACAACAGCCGCATGGTGATTTCGTTACGGCTCATCTCCAGGCTGAAGAACGCCGCGGTCATCCCATGCTTCACCGCCGCCGCCCGCGCCAAATCCAACGCCAGCGTCGAGTTGTGCGTGGGGATGCACGACCGTCCAGCGAGATACATCTGGTCTTCGTTGTCCACCTGCACGCACCGAACCGGCACACTCTCGACCGGCCGGACATCGACGACGTAACGCACGCGAGCCTCGGGCCCCTCGATCGCGTGATTCGGCACATCGTCTTCGCCGTGCCGCAGGCTCGCGGCGATCTCTGCTGTGGTACGTACGGCGTGGTGGTTCGACTCGAGGGTGGTCGTTCGCCATTGGTGCTCGGCGTCCGCGACGATGACTTCGCCGTCGGAGAACTCGACCTCGTAGCAGGGACGTCCGGTCATCACCTCGGTGGCCGCGACGACACAGGTTGGCTTTCCGTCGGCGCCGATGAGATAGTCGCCGACGGCGACTTCGCCCATCGTGGTCCATCCCGTGGGCGTGGCGAGCGGCGTATCAAGGCTGCAAGCCTTCCCAACAGCGGGCCTTGCAGCAATGATGATCATTTGACCGGGGTGGAGGCCGTTGGTGAGGGCGTCGAGGTCTTGGAAGCCGGTGGGGACGCCGACCATCTGGCCGCCGCGGCTGCCGATCGCCTCGATCTCGTCGAGGGCGCCCGGCATGATCTCGCTGAGCGGGAGGTAGTCCTCGCCGGTGCGCTTCTCGGCGATGGACAGCACCTCGGCCTCGGCCCAGTCGAGGATGGCGTCGGCGTCGGCGCCGTCGGCGGCGTAGCCGCGCTGGGTGATGCGGGTGCCGACCTCGACCAGCTTTCGCAGCACGGACTGCTCGTGGACGATCTTGGCGTAGTAGCCGGCGTTAGCCGCCGTCGGCACCGAGGAGATCAGCGTGTGCAGGTAAGGGGCGCCGCCGACCCGGGCGATCTCGCCGCGTTTGGTGAGCTCCGCCGAGATGGTGACGGCGTCTGACGGCTCGCCCCGGCCGAACAGGTCGAGGATCGCGTCGTAGATGATCTGGTGGGCGGGCCGGTAGAAGTCCTGCGAGCGGAGCGTCTCGATGACCTCGGCGATGGCGTCCTGCGACAGCAGCATGCCGCCGAGGACGCACTGCTCAGCGGTCATGTCGTGCGGTGGCGCCCGCTCGAACCCCGGATCCTGCGGGGGCAGCTCCGCGACGCTCACGCGGCTCCCTCCTCGCCTGGCGGCTCGTCGGCGCGTGAGCAGGCTCGCTGTGTCGAATCGTTCGCTCCGCTCACACTGCCCACCCCCTGCCGCATCAGTGATCCCGCGAGCCAACGTTCATCTCTTGTGTACGCCTCGGATCTGACATTTTCCGGGTGCCGTGCCGAGGTCGCAAAGCGAGTTGTGGACGGCTTTGTGGACGGACTGTGCAACACGCCGTACGACGTGTGTACGAGCTGGGGACATCCTGGGGATAACCCTGTCCACAGAGCCATGGCAATGCCGTTTACCTGCGAAGACTTCATCCACCGCTGTGGGGAAATGAAAGTCACGGCCTGTTGTGGTCTGTAATGTTCGTAACATGGTTATGGTCATTACCCCTTGATATCGTGGGGACCTGTGACCGTGCCGATCCGCGACCCGCACGACCGGGAGATTCTGCGTCTCGCCGTGCCCGCGTTCGGCGCGCTGGTCGCCGAGCCGCTCTTCCTGCTGGCCGACTCCGCGATCGTCGGACACCTCGGCACGGCGCCGCTCGGCGGCCTGGGCGTCGCCGGGCAGGCACTGAGCACGCTCGTCAACCTCTGCGTCTTCTTGGCGTACGGCACGACCGCCGCGGTGGCGCGCCAGGTGGGGGCGGGCAACCTGCGGCAGGCGATCCGGCAGGGCATCGACGGCATCTGGCTGGCGATCGCGATCGGAGCGGTGCTCGTCGTCGTCGGCTGGCCGATCACGCCGTGGGTCGTCGACGCGTTCGGCGCCTCCGCCGCGGTTGCGCCGCAGGCCGAGACGTACCTGCGGATCAGCCTGTTCGGCATCCCCGGGATGCTCGTCATGCTGGCCGGCACCGGTGTGCTGCGCGGCCTGCAGGACACCAAGACCCCGCTGTACGTCTCCGTGGGCGCCTTCACGCTCAACCTCGCACTCAACGCGCTGTTCGTCCTCGGCCTCGGGTTGGGCATCGCCGGCTCGGCGTGGGGCACGGTGCTCGCGCAGACCTCGGGCGCCGCGGTCTATATCGCCGCGGTGCTGCGCGGCGCACGACGCCGGCACGCTCCCGTGCGGCCGGACGCCGCCGGGCTGCGGGCCTCGGCGACCGCGAGCTTCAACCTGCTGATTCGTACGGCCACGCTGCGGGTCGTGCTCATCGTCGGTACCGCCGTCGCGACCCGGATGGGCGATGCGGAGATCGCCGCGTACCAGGTCGGCTTCCAGGTGTGGACGCTGCTCGCGTTCGCCCTCGACGCGATCGCGATCGCCGGGCAGGCGATCACCGGGCGGTATCTGGGCGCGGCCGACGTGGCCGGTGCGCGCGGTGCGACCCGGCGCATGGTGCAGTGGGGCGTCGCGAGCGGAGTGCTGTTCGGCCTGCTGGTGCTGCTCGCGCGCCCGCTGCTGCCCGCCCTGTTCACCAACGACCCCGCCGTACGGGCGTTGCTGCTGTCCACGTTGATCGTCGTGGCGCTGCTGCAGCCGGCGGCCGGGGTCGTCTTCGTGCTGGACGGCGTGCTCATCGGCGCGGGCGACATGCGCTACCTGGCGATCGCCGGGGTGCTCACCATGTCGGCGTTCCTGCCGGTCGCCTGGCTGGTGTACGTAGAGGGCGGCGGCCTGGTCGCGCTGTGGCTGGCCATCGGCGTTTGGATGGCGGCGCGCCTGGCCACCCTCGGGCTGCGGGCCCGTACTGATGCCTGGCTTGTTACGGGTGCCATCCGCTGATGCCTGAGTGATTCTGGGAAACACGACCCATGCCCTACCCGGTTCCGCTAGGCTTCGAACATGTGTTCCACAAAGGGTGAGCGACTGGCGCGGCTGACCGAGGCGCTCGACGACCTCGCGGCCGAGGGGCTCGCCGGGCTGCCTCCGGAGCGCCTGGTCGAGCGGGTGGCCGGCATCTGGTCCCTGGTCGAGGGCCTCGATCCGGAGATCGCGCGCAGCCGTACGCGTTACACGCGGACCGAAAGCTAAGCCCGGTTCACCCGATCGGCTCGCCCTGCACCGAGATGCCGCCGCCCAGCAGGAGTACGGCGGTCACCACGATTCCGATGTAGCCGAGCAGCAGGCCGACCAATGCCATCCAGCGGCCCCGCTGCCCGGTGCGCCGTACCCGGTACAGCGCCAGATGCCCGCAGACGACGGCGAGCACGCTGCCGATGCCCAGCACCCAGATGATGCCGCAGATCAGCGAGGCCCAGGCCAGCAGGCTGGGCGGAGCCGGTGTGGATCGCTCGTCCGCCATAGCCGCCGCCTCCTCCAACCGCCTCGGAACCATGGCCATCCTGTACGAATCATCGGGCGGACGGGTAACCGCGGTCCAACGATTCGAGCACACTCCAGCCTGGCCGGCCTTGGTATCGGCGCCCTCGTCTCCCGGCCCCGGCGATCAGCCAGGGTTGACGTGGCGGTGGGGACCGGTCAAGGCGTCGAGGCGGACGGCGACGGCCCGGCGCAGGGCGGGCAACCGGGCGTACAAGGCGTTGCCGGGGCACTCGGCCGAACGGGCGCCGACAGGGGGTCGCCGGGAGCGCGGCGAGCAATCCGCCGCCGATCGCTCCGCCCAGCACCGCCCGGCGGCTCACCTTGGCATCCATGAAACCCCCCTCTCACAGGCCACGATTTACGGAAGGTAGCGAGAGAGTCGCGGATGACCAAGGAATGTCAGATCATCCGCGCGTCAACCGGCGGTGATCATGGCGTGTCAGACGGCGGCTTCCAAAGGCGCGGCCGGTGTTTCACGTGGAACCAAGAAATGCCGAAGGCCGGACCCGTCAACGGGTCCGGCCTTCGGCGTGGCCGCCCAGGTAGGCGGGGCGATCAGTCCCCGACGACCTCGATGTCGATGTCGGCGTTGACCTCGGGGTGCAGGCGCACCGAGACCCGGTGCGAGCCGAGCGTCTTGATCGGGCTGCTGACCTCGATACGGCGCTTGTCGAGCTCGGGGCCGCCAGACCGCTTGACCGCCGCGGCGATGTCGCCCGCGGTCACCGAGCCGAAAAGGCGACCGCTGTCGCCGGCCCGCGTAGCCAGCGTGACCTTGAGGGTGCCGAGCCGCTCGGCGACTTCCCTGGCGTGGTCGACGCTGGCGATCTCGCGCGCGGACCGAGCCTTCTTGATCGACTCGATCTGCCGCTCGGCGCCGCGGGTCCACCTCATCGCGAAACCGCGCGGAATCAGATAGTTGCGCCCATAGCCGTCCTTGACGTCGATGACGTCGCCGGGCTCGCCCAGGCCGGTGACCTGCTGGGTGAGGATGAGCTTCATCGACTACCTCGCAGTACTCGTGTAGGGCAGTAGCGCCATCTCGCGAGCGTTCTTGATCGCGGTCGCGACGTCGCGCTGATGCTGCGTGCAGTTACCGGTCACCCGACGGGCGCGGATCTTGCCGCGGTCGGAGATGAACTTGCGCAGCAGCGCGGTGTCCTTGTAGTCGACGTAGGAGATCTTCTCCTGGCAGAACAGGCAAACCTTCTTCTTCGGCTTGCGTATAGGTGGCTTGGCCATCGTGGTGCTCCTCGGTACAGAGCCCCGCTCACGCGGGGATGGTCGATGTGTGTTCCTGACTTTCGTTGTGGACTAGAACGGCGGGTCGTCGGAGTAGCCGCCCCCGCCGCCGCCGCCGCCTGCGGAACCGCCGGTGGCCCAGGGGTCGTCGGCCGGGGCGCCGCCGCCTCCGCCGTACCCGCCCCCGCCGGAGCCGCCGCCCGGACCGCCGAAGCCGCCTCCGCCGCCCTGCCGCTGGGTCTTGACGACCTTGGCGGTGGCATTGCGCAGCGAGGGCCCGACCTCGTCGGCCTCGATCTCGTAGACGGTGCGCTTCTCGCCCTCACGCGTCTCATAGGAGCGCTGCTTGAGCCGCCCCTGGACGATGACCCGCATGCCGCGCTGAAGGCTCTCAGCGACATTCTCGGCCGCCTGCCGCCAGACGTTCACGGTGAGGAAGAGAGTGTCGCCGTCCTTCCACTCGTTCGTCTGCTTGTCCAGGTAGCGCGGCGTGGACGCGATACGGAAGTTCGCGACCGCCTGCCCGCTCGGGGTGAATCGGAGGCTGGGGTCCTCAACCAGATTGCCCACGATCGTGATCTGGGTGTCACCTGCTGCCATTGTTCCTACTTCCTCTCTTCGTAGACTTCCCACAGCACGCCGCCATTATTGCTTCGAACCTCCATGGCGCCCGTGTCTTCTGCCTTTCTTGCGAGCTC